>JBDHVE010000028.1:0-70508 GCA_039809485.1 Polyangiaceae bacterium
CTGCGCGAGATCGCGCCCCTCCTCACCGCGCTCATGATCTCGGGCCGCGTCGGCGCGAACAACACCGCCGAGCTCGGCACGATGGTCGTCACCGAGCAGCTCGACGCGCTCCGCGTGCTCGCGATCGACCCGATCGCGTTCCTCATCGCGCCGCGCTTCGTGTCGATCGTCAGCACGCTCTTCATGATGACGCTCTTCGCCGATGCGCTCGCCCTCTTCGGTGCGGCGTACACGGGCCAGGGCCTCCTCGGGGTGAGCCCGCAGACCTTCTACAACGGCCTCACCTCCGGCCTCCTCGGCTTCGGGGACGTCGCGAACGGGCTCTTCAAGAGCACGGTGTTCGGTCTCGTGATCGCGCTCGCGAGCTGCCACTTCGGGCTCGCCACGACCGGCGGCGCGCCGGGCGTCGGCCGCTCCGTCAACGCCACCGTCGTCGCGAGCGCCGCGGGCGTGTTCGTCCTCGACTACCTCGTCAGCTTCGCGCTCGGCGGCTGAGATGACGGCGCAGGTCCATCCGCACCACCAGCCGCAGCCCGAGGACGTCGAGCCGGAGGAGGATCTCGGGTTCGTCGGCTCGCTCGGCGGCGGCGCGATCGACCTCGTCATCGGCGGCCGCGAGCTCTACTCCGTCTTCGTCCGCGCGCTCTACTACACGTTCCGTGGCCGCCGGGAGAAGGGCGCGACGCTCCGGCAGATGTACGAGGTCGGCAACAAGTCCCTCTTCTTCCTGTCGATCACGATGGGCTTCATGGGGATGATCCTCGTCTACCAGGCGGGGCTCCAGGCGAAGCGCGTCGTCCCCGACTACACGATGCTCGGGGCGACGTACCTCGAGCTCCTCGTCCGCGACTTCGCGGCGTCGCTCGGCGCGCTGATGCTCGCGACGCGCGTCGGCGCCGGCATCGCGGCCGAGATCGGCTCGATGGTCGTGACCGAGCAGGTCGACGCGCTCCGGATGTGCGCGGCCGATCCGATCGATTTCCTGATCGTGCCGCGCTTCCTCGCGAGCTTGCTCATGACGGGGATCCTGATCGTCATCGGCGGCACCGTCGCGTTCACGGTCGGAGGCCTCACCGCCTACGTCGCCTTCGACGTGCCGCTCCAGACGTTCTTCAATGCGCGAATGGTCGACTTCGGCGACCTCACGATCGGGCTCACCAAGTGCGTCGCGTACGGCGCGGCGATCCCGATCGTCAGCGGCTACTGCGGTCTGTCGACGTTCGGCGGGAGCGAAGGCGTCGGCTGGGCGACGACGCGCGCGGTCGTGAACACGTCGCTCGCGATCATCATCCTGAACTTCTTCATCTCCGGCGCCGGGTTCCTCATCTTCCCGGGGTGAGCTCCGTCACGGCGCGCACGTCGCGGGCTTCGCCTGCGACCAGAGCGCGTCGGCGACGGCGCGGCCCTTCGTCGGGCGCGAGAACCACGCGTCCTGCCCGGCCACGCCGATCGCGGTCGGACACGCGCCCTGCTCCGTCGACCACGCGACGTTCGCGATCGCGGGGTTCGTGCGCGACTGCATCAACATGAACGACTTCGCGAAGTACGTGAACGTCATGGACTGGTAGCCGTTCGCGCCGATCTCGACGTCGCCGAGCTTCTCGCCCCAGCTGTTGCGGAAGAAGAGGAGGCCCCCCTCCGACGCCGTGAACTTGCCGAGCTTCGACGCGAGTCGCAGGTCGTAGAGCGCCGTCGGATCGTTCGGGAGCCCCGCCGCGAGCTTCGCCGCGTATTCGGGCTCGATCTTCGACGCGATGCGGTCGAAGGTTCCGTTGCCGAGCATTCCGCGGCCGTGCTCGCGCACGTCGGCGAGCTCCTCGGCGGTGAGGTAGCCGAGCGCGAGGACCGCGTGGCCCGCGCCGAGCGGCAGGACGTCCGGCCAGAGGGCGGCGTGTCCCGCCTGCGCCGGCGAGGACACGCCGACGACGACGGCCTGGCCGCGATCGAGGAGGCTCATCGTGAGGGCGAGGAAGCGGTCCTTCGCGTCCGCGTCTGCGGCGCCGATCTTGTCCACGAGCGCACGCGTGCCGGCGCAGTCGCCGGGAGCCGGTGCGGGCGCCTCCGCCTCCACGGCATTCGCCGTCTGCTCGATCGAAGGCGCCTGGCACGTGAAGTAGGGCTTCGGCGTGATCCCGAGGCAGAACTGCGCGAACTCGCGCGGGGTGAGCGCGAGGCGCCGGTCGGCCGCCGCCGACGCGGCGCCGTCCGCGGAGAAGCACGCCGCGATCTTGCCCCCGTACTCGACCGACGGAACGAGCGCGTTCGGCAGGAGCTTCGCCTTGACGGGGATCGTGACGGGGTACTTCCCGGACGGGAGCACGCCGAGGTACTCGGCGCGCGTCAGGATGTCGGCGCGTGCCTTGGTCGCGTCCTTCGTGCCCTCGATCGCCTTGTCGATCGTGACGGCGTTCGCGTCCGTGTGGAGCCCCTGCGCGGCGTCGGCCTCGAAGCGCACCGCGTTCGGCGCGATGGCCGCGTACGGGTAGCTCTCCTCCGGCAGGACGCCGAGCCGCTCGACGACCGACGCGTAGCGCGCGATGACGGCGGGCTGGTTGCCCATGTTGCCGGTCTCGAGGAAGTTCGCGAACAGCTGGTAGCGCTCGGACAGGTCGATCGCGACGCCGCGCTTCAGGAACAGCTGGTTCTCGACGAGCGCGAGGAAGCCGTGGCTCGCGCACGACGCGATCGGCCCCTGGTCGCGGACGATGTCGCCGAACGAGAGCGTCACGTTCTGCGGGAGGAGCGGCTCCTGGACCTGCATCGGCCTCACGGCGTCCGGATACGGCGACCACGCCCTCGACTGGGCGGCTTCGGCCGAATCGGCATCGTCGGCAGGCGTCGCGGCGCACGCCGGGAAGAGGAGCGCGGAGACCAAGGCGGGAAGGAGGTAGCGCATGGTGCGTTGGGCGTAGGCAAAGGTGGGACCAGCGGCGCCGTCCGACGCCGGCTCGTTGCTACGCGTGCACTTCCACGCCCCTCACTGCTGCCCTCGCGCCTCTACCGAAGGCTCCGGCGATCCACCTCGCGGCGCGGTCGCCGGACCCGTTCTGCTAGAGTCGCGCGCTGCCGCGTGATCCAGTTCAAGAACATCGTGAAGTCGTTCGGGCCGAAGCGCGTGCTCGACGACGTTTCGTTCGACGTCCCGAAAGGCTCGGTGTTCTTCATCATCGGCGCGTCGGGTGTCGGCAAGAGCGTGCTCATCAAGCACCTCGTCGGCCTCCTCTATCCCGACAGCGGGGAGATCTGGCTCGACGGCGAAGAGATCAGCCGCTTCGACGAGGTCCGGATGGGCCCCGTGCGGAAGAAGTGCGCGATGGTCTTCCAGCACTCGACACTGTTCGACTCGATGACGTGCGCGGAGAACGTGGCCTTGCCGCTCCGCAAGCACAAGGACCTCTCGATGAAGGAGGCG
Source organism: Polyangiaceae bacterium (assembly GCA_039809485.1). Classification (GTDB taxonomy): domain Bacteria; phylum Myxococcota_A; class Polyangia; order Polyangiales; family Polyangiaceae; genus Labilithrix. Next base: position 3,413 of record JBDHVE010000028.1, read on the forward strand.
CTCGCGGAAGCGCGCCAGCGCCTCGAGGTCGTCCGCATGCACGAGTTCGCGGACCGCTACCCGCCCGAGCTCGGCGACGGCATGCGCAAGCGCGTCGCGATCGCGCGCGCCCTCACGCTCGACCCGACCTACGTCCTCTTCGACGAGCCGACGACATCGCTCGACCCCGTCAGCGCGCGCCGCGTCGACGCGCTCATCCGCGAGCTGTCGGACAAGCTCGGCGTGACGTCGATCGTCGTGAGCCACGACCTCGTGAGCATCTTCTCGATCGCGGACAAGATCGTGATGCTCTACCGCGGGAAGGTCCGTCTCTACGGCACCCAGGCGGACTTCAAGAACACGCCCGACGGCGTCGTCCAGCAGTTCATCAACGGCCGCGCCCAAGGCCCTTTCGAGCTCTGACTCGGTTTCGGCCTTCGGCGCTGCGCGCCTTCGTCCGAAACTCTCGCCAGAATTCCGGGTCATGTGGGGACTTCGTCCCCCTCGAGGCCTGCGCTCGCAAGCTCGCTCCGGCCTCGAGCCTCCCCCCCACTCGCCTTCGGCGAAGCGCGCTCCGCGCGCCGAGCAGAACCCCGAAGACGAGCACTTGCTCGATGAGCTGGTCGGTGAAGTGCGCATCGGGAGTCTGATATAAGGTCCAGACATGGCGCAGGAGAAATCGATCGAGGTCAAGGTCGGCGTCCTCATCCTCGTATCGCTCGGCATCCTCGCCGCCTTCGTCCTCATCATGGGCGGGCTCTCGTTCGAGAAGACGTACACGCTCTACGTCGACTTCGACAATCCGGGCGGCCTCCAGTCCGGCGCGCCGGTGAAGATCGCCGGCGTGAAGGTCGGGAAGGTCTCCGAGCTGGCGTTCATGGGCGGCAAGGTCGACCCGAAGACGAACCGCCGCACGCTCGTTCGCGCGAAGCTCGCCGTCGAGCAGCGCGTGAAGGAGTCCGTCCGCGAGGACGCCGACTTCTACGTCACGACCCAAGGCGTCCTCGGCGAGCAGTTCCTCGCGATCGAGCCGGGCACGCCGCAGCGTCCCGTGCTCGCGGAGGGCTCGATCGTGAAGGGGATCGACCCGCCACGCCTCGACCTCTTTCTCGCGAAGGCGTACGAGCTGCTCGACACGACGATCAACGGCATCCGCAACAACCGCGAGCTCATCAGCGACATCGCGACGAACACCGCGGGCCTCCTGAAGGGCCTCAACGGAACGCTCACCGACAATCGGGAGCGCATCAACCGCATCGTCGCGAACATGGAGTCGCTGTCGACGGAAGCGAACACGCTCACCGTCCACGCGCGCCAGAACTACGTCGACAACCCGAAGATCCTACGCACGATCGACCACGTCGATCGGCTCACGACCGACATCCAGAAGGACAGCGGCCCGCTCCTCAAGGACGCGCGCGAGGCGATGGCGAACATCAATCGCGCCTCCAAGGTCGTCGGCGGCGAAGAAGAGCAGCAGAAGCTGAAGAAGGCGCTCGAGGACGTCGCCACCCTCGCCGCCCGCGCGAATGCCGCCGCGGCCGACGCGCAGGCGATCGTCGCGCACGTCAAGAAGGGCCAGGGCACGGTCGGCGCGCTCGTCATGGACGAAGCCGTCTACGACGACGTCCAGGAGATGGTGCGCGACCTGAAGCACAATCCCTGGAAGTTCTTGTGGCGAGAGTGACGGCAGACTCGAGTCTTCGGACTCGAGGCTCCAGCGCTGAAGACTGAAGACCGAAGTCTGGAGACTCCCGTCGTCAGCCGTTCGTCGCCGCGTCCTGCGGAGGCGGATTCGACCCGCTGTCCTGGACCGGCTGGCCGCTGTCCGGCGCCGGCGGCGTACCGCCCTCGGTCCCCGCTTCGGCCGGGGTCGCGGGCGCGCCGCCCTCGGGCGGAAGCTCGCCCTGGACGCGGGTGAGGTCGTTCGAGCAGACGCGGCGTCCCCCGCGCTCCTCCTCGATGCAGACGAGACCCGGCAGGCAGTCGGCCGCGAGATCGCAGTCCTGGCCCGCCCCGACGAGGGCGCGCTCCTTGCTGCATCCGAGGAGGGGACCGGCCACCGTCCCGAGCGCCAGCGCGAGCGCCAGGGGAACGACAACGACGACCGCGAGTCGCGCTGCGCGACGTTTCACGACAGGAAGACTACGCGATCGTCAGCAGCACGTCCCCTTCGTTGACCGCCTGACCTTCGGAGCACGAGATCTTCTCGACCTTTCCGCTCGCCGGCGCTTCGACGGGCATCTCCATCTTCATCGACTCGAGGATCACGCACACCTGGCCCTCGGAGACGTCCTCCCCCTCCTTGACCTCGATCTTCCAGACGGTTCCCGTGATGTGCGCGTTTACGTTGGTGGCCATGGCCGCGCATCGTCCATCAGCCGGCCGGACGAGCGCAAGCACGACAAACCCAAAGAAGCGGCCGTCATGGGTGTCCGACGCGTCGCCCGCCTCTGCGTGGAGGGCGCGCTCGGCGTCGCCGGCGCGGCGCACCGCGCCATCCCACGGATAGGGTTTGCGAACCGGCAGTGAGCCGGGTAACGTTTCTTCGTCCTCGAACTCCCGCCCCCACGCCCCGTGGGGCCCCGAAGCAGCCGAGACCCGAACATGGCGGAACAGAAAGAGTCCTCCGTTCTCTTCTCTCTCAAAGAGCTGATGAACCTCGAAGAGGATCGCATCAAGCAGGAAGAGGACGAGCGTCGTCGCAAGGAGCAGGCAGAGATGCAGGCTCGGCAGGACGCGGAGCGTCGGCAGCGCGAAGCCGAAGAGGCACGGATGCGCGCCGAGGAAGAGCGCCGTCGCAGCGACGAGCAGCGCCAGCGTGAAGAGCAGGCGCGCCTCGAGGCCATCCGTCAGGCCGAGGTCGAGAAGGCTCGTCACGAGGCCGAGAACCAGGCTCGCCTCCGCGCGATGCAGCAGCAGCAGGAGCACGAGCGCCAGCTCGCCGCCCTCGGCCAGGACAAGAAGAAGAAGCAGCTCACGTACATGGTCGCGGGCATCGCGGCCCTGCTCGTGTTCGGCGGCATCGGCGGCGGTCTCGCGTGGAAGTCGAGCGCGGACAAGCAGGCGGCCATCCAGGCGCAGCAGGCGAAGGAGATCGCCGAGAAGGAAGCCCAGCTCACGAAGCTGATGGGCGACCTCAAGGCGCAGCAGGACGCGATGGAAGCTGCGAAGAACGAAGTCGCCAGCGCGAAGAGCGAGGCGGATCGTGCTGCGGCCCAGGCGCGCCTCGCGGCGGCGCAGGAGCAGCAGAAGCGGACGCAGGCGAACATCGCGGCGGTCCGCTCCGGCGGCGGGGCGCGCCCGTCGAGCGGCGGCGGTACGCCCAAGCCCGCGTGCACGTGCCAGGCGGGTGACCCGCTCTGCTCGTGTCTCTGAACGCGTCGTCCTCGCCCCCCATCGCATTCGCGCTCGATTTCGCGACGGCCGACGAAGCTTCGTCGGCCGCTCGTGATCTGAGGGCTGCGGTCGGCATGGTGAAGGTCGGGCTCGAGCTCTTCGTGAACGCCGGTCCGCCGATCGTGGCGATCGGACGGGACGTCGGGCTCCCGGTCTTCCTCGACCTGAAGCTCCACGACATCCCCGAGACCGTCGAGCGCGCGGTCGCGCAGTGCTCGCAGCTCGGCGCGCGGCTCGTCACGGTGCATGCGAGCGGTGGACGCACGATGCTCCGCCGCGCCGTCGCGCGGGCGGAGGCCGAGAAAGCAGGCCTCGCCGTCTGCGCGGTGACGGCGCTGACGTCGCTCGACGACGCCGACGTCGCCGATCTCGGCGTCACCCTCCCCTCCGCCGCCGGCCGCAGCGTCGCGAGCCTCTGGGCCGAGCGCCTCGCGCGGATGGCCTACGAGGAGGGCGTGCGCTGGTTCGTTTGCTCGGCGGCGGAAGTGCGCCACGTCCGCGCTGCGACGGGGCCCGATGCCGTGCTCGTCACGCCGGGCGTGAGGCCGGCCGGCGCGGCGGCAGGCGATCAGAAGCGCGTCGCGACGCCGGAGGAGGCCGCGCGGGACGGCGCCGACTGGGTCGTCGTCGGGCGACCGATCCGCGACGCGAAGGACCGCGTCGCCGCGGCGCGCGCGATCGGCGAGGAGCTCGCGCGTGGCCTCGCGGCGCGCGCGAAGGAGATCGGACGATGAGGCTCGTCACGGGGCTGCAGGCGGTGCGCGAGGCGATCCGCGTGCACGGCAAGGACCTCGAGCGCGTGCTCGTGGAAGCGAACGGTGGACCGCAGATCGACGCGGTCGGTCGCTTCGCGGAGGACCGCGGCGCGAAGGTGTCGCGTGTGCCGCGCGCCGAGCTCGATCGGGCCGCGAAGGGCGCACGTCACCAGGGCGCAATTGCGTACGCGCCCGACCTCGCGATCACGCCGCTCGAGAAGGTGCTCGAGGCGGTCGAGGCGGGCGGCGCCGTCGTCGTCGCGCTCGACGAGCTCGAGGATCCGCAGAACTTCGGCGCCGTCATCCGGTCGGCCGTCGCGCTCGGCGCGACGGCGATCGTGTGGCCCGAGCACCACTCCGCACCGCTCTCGCCGGCGACGTTCCGGGCGTCGGCCGGCGCGATCGAGCACGCGATGCTCTGTCGCGTGGGCGGGCTCCCGACCGCGCTCGAGGACTTGAAGCGCGCGGGCGCGGCCGTCGTCGGTCTCGACGCGAACGCGGACGTGCGGCTGTCCGACGTGCCGGTCGATCCGAAGGCGTCGGTCGTCCTCGTCGTCGGCGCCGAGGGCAAGGGGCTCCGCAAGACGGTGAAGCGCGTGTGCACGACGCTCGCGAAGCTCCCGATGAAGGGCACCCTCGACTCGCTCAACGCTTCGGTCGCCGCCGGGATCGCGCTCTACGAGCTGCTTCGATCGCGCGCGTGAGCGGTGCGTTCGCGGTACGCTCGCGCGCATGAGCGTCCGCATCGAGAAGAACGGTCACGTCACCACCGTCGTCCTCTCGCGCCCCGAAGTGCGCAACGCGGTCGACCGGAAGACGGCAGGCGCGCTCGCCGACGCGTTCCGCGCATTCGAAGCCGACGACGAAGCGCACGTCGCCGTCCTCTGGGGTGAGGGCGGGACCTTCTGCGCCGGAGCCGATCTCCAGGCACTCGCCCGCGGCGAACCGAACGAGCTGTCGAAGACAGGGGACGGCCCGATGGGCCCTTCGCGCTTCTCGCTCGGCAAGCCCGTCATCGCCGCCGTCGCCGGTCACGCCGTGGCGGGCGGGCTCGAGCTCGCGGCGTGGTGTGACCTCCGCGTCGTCGAGGAGGACGCGGTCTTCGGCGTCTTCTGCCGGCGCTTCGGCGTGCCCTTGATCGACGGCGGGACCGTGCGCCTCCCGCGCTTGATCGGTCTCTCGCGCGCGCTCGACCTGATCCTCACCGGCCGTCCCGTCACCGCGGAGGAAGCGCTCGCGATCGGGCTCGCGAACCGTGTCGTCCCGAAGGGACGCGCGCGCGAGGAGGCCGAAGCGCTCGCGGCCGAGATCGCGCGCTTCCCGCAAGCCACGATGCGCGCCGATCGCCGGAGCGCGATCGACTCGCTCGCGATGCCGCTCGCCGACGCGCTCGCACACGAGTTCACGCTCGGGATGAGCGCTCTCGAGACCGGCGAAGCGCTCGCGGGTGCGAGCGCGTTCGCCGGCGGCAAGGGGCGGAGCGGTTCCTTCTCCTGAACGGAGGCTAGGCGCCGTTGACGCCGTTCGTGCGGTGCTTGACCAGCACGAGTCGGCGGATCTGGTCGCGGACAGCCCGCTTGCGCTCTTCGACGAAGGACGGCGAAAACGGCGAGTTGCCCGTGAAGCGCTCGACGATGTCGCCGATCGCGAACGGCATGAAGTGCAGACCGATGAGCGTCACGACGAGCTGGATGGGATCGATCTCGGCGTCGAAGACGCCTTCCCGCTGTCCGGCCCGTGCGAATTCGAGCGACGCAGCGAGGACGTCGTTGATGCTCCGACCGAGACGGTCGCGCATCACGGGCCCCCAATCCATCGACTCGCGAACGAGGAGGCGGGCAGCGTGGGGCTGCTCGCCGAGCGCCGTGGTGAGCGCATCACTCAGCGCGTCGAGACGCTCCGGAAACGATCCCTGCGTGGCGAGCGCATTCTGGATCGCGTCCCGGACGGTCTCGAGCAGCTGACCGAGGACGGTCGCGTAGAGGACGTCCTTGCTCGGAAAGTGGTGGAACAGGGATGCCTTGCGGAGCCCTACGCGCTCCGCCAGGTCTCCCATGCTCGCGCCTTCGTAGCCGCGCTCTGCGAAGAGCCGGGTGGCCTCGGCGACGATCTCTTCCTTCCGCAGCTTCTTGCGCTTGCTGCGGGGGACGCCGAGGTCGTCATCGGTATCGATGATGTCGCTGTGAACGGTGGTTTCGCGTGGCTGACTCGTGATGGTCATGGTCCCCCCCGGGACATTGGTGTTGCGTCACTTGAAGCGGCGACGGGCTTTAGAAGCTCCATCACATCGGCGAGGAGCTTCGCCTGGGCCTCACGAGCGAGGAGTGACTCCGCCTGGAAGAGCGCGAAGCCGACGTAGTCGTTCATCAGGCCGATGAGCCACGCGTCCGGGTCTTCTCCGGCGAGCGCAGCGATGTTCTGAGCAATCCTGTTTGGCTTGAGAGTTCCGTCTGCGAGGGGACCAGCCCCCATGAACAAGGGATCGTATACGCCGCCCCCGGTCGCAAATCGAGAGAGACCGTCACGCATTTCACCCCCCCGCCCTGCGGCATCCGAGCGCTCGTGGATCACCGCAAGGGCGAGGTTGTACGTCTCGATGATGGCCTCCGGCCCCCTCGGACGAGGGGCCACCACGAACACGGCGCCACTCGAAATCAGCTGGAATACCGCGCGCGTGACGTCGAAATCGAGCTGTCCGGTCGAGCGTGCGATGTCCGTGATGCTCCGTTTTCCGTCGCAGAGGGCGAAGGTCTGGGCGAGGTCCTCGGGGGGTTTCTTTCCGGGGACTTGCGTCGGGATGTAGGCGTCGCTCGGCACCTTCTCCCGGAAGAACCGCATTTCGTCCATCCGACGTGCGGCTTCCATGAGCAGCCCGCTCGCGTTGAGGCTGTGGCGGCGGAGGAGGACCTTCTCGTCGAAGCGATCGAAGAAGTAGAACGCGCCCTCGCTGATCTGGACGGCCGCGAAGAACACTTCCTCGACCTGCCGCTCCATCATCTCGAAGAGCGTCTCGGCAGGGACGATCCCGAGCTCGACGGCCGCTTCTCCGAGCCGCTTTCCCGTGCCCGTCGTCGCCTTCACGATCGCTTCGAGCTGCTCGCGCGTGATGACTCCGAACCGGTAGAGCGTCTCGCCGAGACGCTCGTCCGCCACCGTCGTCGACGCGCCGACGATCGTTCCCTTGTCGAAGTAGAACGTCCGCGCGCCGGCGTCGGCGAGCACGACGAGCTCGCCCTTCCAACCCGACTGGGCGGCGAGCGCGACGATGTCCGAGAGGGCGCCCGGCGTCCGGATCTCGCCCGCCAGCTTGAGCACGGCATCGCCCGCGGACGTGCTGCGCGCGAAGACGAGGTCCCGTGGGCTCGGGATCAGACGCCATTCCCCGGCGCGCGGGCGTAGCTGCTGGCTCGCGATCCGGCCGACGGGATGGACAGTGCCCGTCGAGTCGATGCGCAAGAGGTCGTCGCGATCCGACATCCCTCTCCTACCCTAACAGACGGCGCAAACCGCGGCGCAGTTTGCCGCCATGCCTCCGGTCGGCATAGAACAAGAAGAGCTCTCCGCGGAGGGCTCGGCCATCGAGCATGAACGCGCCCCCCACCTCTGCCGCCCCTGCCCCGATCCCGGCCACTCCGGAGGCCCTCGAGAAGGCGCTCGCGCGGACGTACATCGCCGACCCGCGGACGGCGCTCGCCGCCTGGCTCGCCCTACGACTGGACCGTCCGCTCCTGCTCGAGGGCCCGGCCGGCGTCGGCAAGACCGACCTCGCACGCGCGCTCGCGGAGACCCTCGGCCGGCCGCTCGTCCGACTCCAGTGCTACGAGGGGCTCGACGAGGCGAAGGCCCTCTACGAGTGGGACTACGGCAAGCAGATGCTCTACACGCAGCTGCTCCGCGAGAACGTCGCCGCCCACGTCGCACCGAGCACGTCCGTGACGGACGCGGCGTCGCGCTTGGCCGGCGTCGAGACGGCGTTCTGGGGCAAGGCCTTCCTCATCGCGCGCCCGCTCCTCCGCGCGCTCGAGAGCGACGTGCCGGTCGTGCTGCTCGTGGACGAGGTCGACCGCGCCGATCCGGAGTTCGAGGCGTTCCTCCTCGAGATCCTCGCCGAGCAGCAGGTCACGATCCCCGAGCTCGGCACGGTCCGCGCGAAGCACCCGCCGCTCGTCCTCCTCACCACGAACGCGACGCGCGACATGACCGACGCGCTCCGCCGCCGCTGCCTCCATGCGTTCCTGGACTATCCCCCGCCGTCGCGCGAGATCGCGATCCTCGAGCTCCGGATCCCCGGCATCGCGCGCGCGCTCTCCGAGCAGCTCGTCGGCTTCGTCGATGCGGTGCGGAAGATGGACCTCCGGAAGGCGCCGTCGATCTCCGAGACGATCGACTGGGCCCGAGCCCTCCTCCTCCTCGGCGCGAGCGCGCTCGACCGCGAGCTCGTCACGAGCACGCTCGGCGTTCTCCTGAAGCACGAAGAGGATCGGCAGAAGGTCGAAGCGCAGGCGTCGAAGCTCCTCGCGCCCTGACCCACCGTCGGTGTCACCGGCGCGAGACGCGCCGGCCCGTCGGCGATCCGCCCCACCCTCCGCGAGGCCCGACACCTGCCGGTGCCGTCGCGCATTCTTCGCTCGCTGGGCGAGGCAGGCGCGGCAGACTCCTTGCGTCGAGGTCGCTCATGCGCCCTGCCTGGATCGGCTGCCTCGTCGTGCTCGCCGCGTGTGGTGGGCGGGTCGAACAAGAAGAGGCGTCCCCTCGCCCCGAAGCGAGGTTCGCCGTCTCTGGCCTGCTCGTGGCCGACGAGGATGCGCCTGCGCCCGATGCGCTCGCGACGGCGTTCGTGCACGACGACGGAACGTGGGAAGGCGTGCTCGGCGACGGGTCCCGCGTCGGCGGCACGAAACGCGCGGCCGGTCCGAGGCTCGAGGGGCGCGCCGGATCTCCCGGCTTCGACGTGATCGAGACCTCGAAGGAGCACGTCGTGCTGCGGACGCGGGCGGGCGCCGAGCGGGTGTTCCGCCGCCGCGTCGGCTACCGGTGCCCCGGCTCGGACGACGTCGACCTCGTCATGGCGGGAGCCGGCGCCACGATGGTCACTTCGCGGTTCGAGCTCCTCGAGCTACGCAAGATGGTCACGTTCGACCTCGAGGTCCAGGGCGACCGCATCGTCGCGCGACGCGACTGGTCCGACGGCCGCTCCCTCACCCTCGCGTTCGACTGGACCCGCGTCCGGCGCCAGCACGTCACCACGTCCTACACGGTCACGTCGCGCCTCGTCGCCGGCGGCGACGGCAGCTGGGGCGGCTCGGCTGCCGACGCCGGCGAGCTCGCGTGCGACCGCGGCGAGTAGAGCGTCAGCGCAGCTCGGCGACCTGCTCGCCGAACACGCGCTCGAGGCCGCCGAGGACCTCGTCGCCGATCTCGACGCGATACTTCTTCCCGAGGCCGAGCACCGCTTCGGCGCCGCTCTCGAGGAGGAGCGTCAGCGTGACGGGGCAGTTGCCGCTCGCCTTCGCGAGAACGTCGGCCATCTTCCGGAGGACGACGTCGTCCACCTTCGACTCGCGGAGCTTGATCGCGAGCTGCGTCGTGTCCGCCTTCACGGCGTCGGACAGGCGGACCGCCTCGTTGAGGAAGAGAGTCGGCTCGCGCGGGCCCTCCTCTTCCTCCGGCGCGTCGTCGCCGCGGAACGGGAAGCTCACCTTCCCGCTCACGAGCACGGGCTCGCCGCTCGTCAGGATCGGCGCGTAGGTGTCGATGTGGTTCTGCCGGACCTTGCACGTCACGCGGCCGGAGAGGTCCTCGAGATCGAAGAACGCGACCTTGCCGCCGCCGTCCTTGAAGATGCGCTCGCGATATCCCTCGACCATCCCGGCGACCTTCACGACCGCCCACGCATCCATGCTCGCGAGCGAGCTCGCGGGCACCGCTTCGAGCTTCGAGAGCGCGCCGCCGCCTTTCAGGTAGCGTTCGAGCGGGTGGCCCGAGACGTAGAACCCGAGGGCCTGCCGCTCCCGCACGAGCTGCTCCTTCCGGTCCCAGTGCTCGACGTCTTTCGCGTAGTCGCCCTGGCTCGTCCCGCCCGGCTTCGCGCCGCCACCGCTCGCCGGGGCCGGCGCCGCGTCGAAGAGGCCGAAGAGGTTCGTCTGCCCGCGCTCGCGATCGCGGCTCGCCGCGCGCGAGCGCTCGAGCGCGGTCTCGATCGACGCGAACGCCTGCGCGCGCGAGATGCCGCGCGGGAAGAGCGTCGAGTCGAAGGCTCCGCACTGCACGAGCGCTTCGAACACGCCCTTGTTCACGCGCTTCGCGTCGACCCGCGAGGCGAAGTCGAAGAGGTCGGCGAAGGGGCCACCCTCGTTCCGCGCTTCGAGCAGCGCTTCGAGCGCTGCGCCGCCGAGACCGCGGACCGCGCCGAGGCCGAACCGGATCTGCGGGCCGAGCGGGTCACGCGCCACCGCCGAGCGGTCCGCGCGCGTCACCTTCTTGTTCCCTTCCGGGTACTGGTAGACGACCTTGAAGTCGATGTCGCTCTCGTTGACGTCGGGCGGAAGGACGGTGACGCCCATCGCACGAGCGTCGGCGATGGTGCGCACGACCTTGTCGATGCGCTCCTTGTCGCTCGTCATGATGCCGCAGAGCAGCTCGACCGGGTAATGCGCCTTCAGATAGCCGGTCTGGTACGTGATGAGCGCGTACGCGGCCGAGTGGCTCTTGTTGAAGCCGTAACCCGCGAAGTACTCGAGGAGACCGAAGATGCGATCGGCATCGGCTTCCTCGACGCCGTTCTTCAGCGAGCCCTCGATGAAAATGCTCTTCTGCTTCTGCATCTCCTCGGGCTTCTTCTTGCCCATCGCGCGCCGGAGCAGGTCTGCGCCGCCGAGGGAGTACCCCGCGAGCGCCTGCGCGATCTGCATGACCTGCTCCTGGTAGACGATGACGCCGTACGTCGGCTCGAGCAGGTGGTCGACCTTGTCGTGCATCTTCGCGACGGGCTTCCGACCGTGCTTGCAGTCGACGAAGTCCTTCACCATGCCGGTGCCGAGCGGGCCCGGGCGGTAGAGCGCGACGGCCGCGACGATGTCCTCGAAGTTGTCGGGATGCAGGTCCTTGAAGAGCTGCTGCATGCCGCTCGACTCGAGCTGGAAGACGCCCTTCGTCTCGCCCGAGGACATCAGCTGGTAGGTCGCCTTGTCGTCGAGGCGTAGCTTGTTCGCGTCGAAGCGCAGCGAAGGCGGAAGCTTCTGCTGATCGGGCCGCGCGTGGATGAGACGCGTCGCGATGTCGATGACGGTGAGCGTCTTCAGGCCGAGGAAGTCGAACTTGACGAGGCCGGCCTGCTCGACGTCGTCCTTGTAGTACTGCGTGATGTAGCCTTCGCTCTTGCCGTCGGTGAAGACCGGGACGTGATCCCAGAGCGGGCCTTCGCTGATGACGATGCCGGCGGCGTGCTTGCCGGCGTGCCGCGTCAGGCCTTCGAGCTTGATCGCCTGCGAGAGCAGCTCCTTCACCTTCGGCTCGGTGTCGAAGCGCGCCTTCAGCTTCGGCTCGATCGTCAGCGATTCGGTGATCGTGTACGTCTCGGCCGGCGTCTTGTTCGGGATCAGGCTCGCAATCTGCTGCGCCTCGATCGGCGGGAACTGGAGGGCGCGGGCGACGTCCTTGATGACGCTCTTCGCCTTGAGCTCGGCGAAGGTCGCGATCTGTCCGACGCTGGTCTCGCCGTACTTCTTCTGGACGTACGCGATCACGCGATCGCGCTTGTCCATGCAGAAGTCGACGTCGAAGTCGGGCATGCTCACGCGCTCCGGATTGAGGAAGCGCTCGAAGAGCAGGTTGAACGGGATCGGATCGAGGTCCGTGATCCGCATCGCGTACGCGACGATCGACCCCGCGCCGGAGCCGCGGCCCGGACCGACGGGGACGCCGTTCTCCTTCCCGTACCGGATGAAGTCCCAGACGATGAGGAAGTATCCCGGGAACTTCATCTTGATGATGACGTCGATCTCGAGGGCAAGACGCTTCCGGTACGCGTCCTTGTCGACCTTCTTCCCGACCGCCTCGAACTCGGCGAACCGCGCTTCGAGGCCCTCCTCGGCGACCTTCTTGAAGTAGGTCGGCTCGTCCATCCCGTCCGGGACGCCGAAGCGCGGGAGCATCGGGTTGCCGAGCTTCAGCTTCAGCTTGGTCTTCTCGGCGATCTCGAGCGTGCTCGCCACGGCTTCGGGATGGTGCTTGAAGAGCTCGACCATCTCGTCGGGCGTCTTCAGGTACATCTCGCTCGAGCCGTGGTGGCGCTCCTTCGCCTCCTCGAACGAGCGCCCGCTCTTGATGCACGCGAGGTAGAGCTGCGCCTCGGCGTCGTCCTTCGACGCGTAGTGGACGTCGTTCGTCGCGACGAGCGGCAGCCCGTGACGCTTCGCGAGGTCGACGAGGATGCCGTTCAGGACCGGCTGCTCGGGCAGGCCGTGGTCCTGCAGCTCGACGTAGAGGTTCCCCGGCTCGAAGAGGTCCTTCAGGCGGCCGAGCATCTTGTCGCCGGCGGTGGGCCCTTCTTCGAGCACGCGCTGCGCGAGCATGCCCCCCATGCAGCCGGTGAGACCGACGACGCCCTTCGTCTTGCCCTCGAGCGCGTCGAACGGGATGCACGGCACGCCGGGCGTCCCGCCCGGATCCGGTGCGACGTAGCCGCGCGAGACCAGCGCGACGAGGTTCTTGTAGCCCTCCTCCGTCGACGCGAGGAGCGGCAGGTGGTGGCCGTGCCCGGCGTGGACCACTTCGAGCTCGGAGCCGATGATGGCCTGGACGTTCGCGTCCTTCGCCGCCTTGTAGAAGGAGATCGACCCGAACATGTTGCCGTGGTCGGTCAGGGCCACGGCCTTCATGCCGCGCTCGGCGACCTTCTTGACGAGGTTCTTCACCTTCACCGCCCCGTCGAGCATCGAGTACTGCGAGTGCACGTGGAGGTGGACGAACTCGGCCATGTTCAGCCGAAAGGCCTAGCAAGTTCCTCGGGTCGCGACCAGAGGCGCCCCCCCACCCGGACTGCCCGGCTCGTCTCCGCGCACCGCGTCAACGCCCGGCGCGGACCATCGTTCGCATTCGCCCGCAAGGAGGGGGATGATCATCCCTGCTTGCGCCGCTTCGCGCATCCTGCGTAGCATGCGCCGCCGCTTTCGAGGGAGGCATCGACCATGAAGCTTGTTCCTGCGCTCTGCGTGTTGGGTCTCGGCCTCGGGGCCGCTTCGATCGTCGCGATCGGTTGTGGCGGAAGCGACGAGTCGTCGCCGACGACCACGGGCGCGGGGCGCGTGCCGCCCTCGCCTTCCGGTGGCCCGACGACGGGCACGGACGAGCGCACGTTCGCCGTGTTCTCGCTCCAGCTCGGCGAGACGGACCGCACCGGCGCGGTCAACCGCGATGCGTGGAAGAAGTACGGCTACAACCTCGACGGCCTCACCACCACGCGTGACTCGAAGGACGTCTGCACGCAGGCGGCCGGCGCGACGAAGGCGAACCAGGAAGACGGCGACGAGGGCATCGACAACGCCTTCGGCAAGGTCATCCTCCCGCTCCTGCCGATCACGGGTCCGTCGAAGCAGCTGAACGACTCGATCCAGGGTGAAGGCGCCTTCACCATCCTCATGAAGATCAAGGGCCTCACGGACGACGCGGCCCAGACCAACACCGGTCTCAGCGGCACCCTCCTCATCGGCGGCGACCTCGGGAAGAAGCCGGACTTCAGCCCGACGTTCCAGTGGCCGTACCGCCAGGAGCCGCAGATCCCGATCACCGGCTCGTACATCACGAGCGGCGTGTTCGTGAACGGCCAGAGCAGCTCGTCGATCGAGATCAGCCTCTACCTCTCGGGTCAGGCGCTCTCGCTCAAGATCAACAAGCCGACGATCACCTTCAAGCACGCGCCGCCGAACGACGTGAACGAGGGCACGATCGCGGGCGTCATCGGCACCGAGGAGCTGATCGGGAGCCTCGAGAAGGTCGCGGGCCGCCTCTCGCCGACGTTCTGCGGCGGCACCGCGTTCGAGTCGATCAAGAGCACGATCCGCCAGGCGAGCGACATGCTGAAGGACGGCACGAACCGCGCGGGCGTCGCCTGCGACGGCATCTCGGTCGGCATCGGCTTCACCGCGAAGCGCGTCGCGAACCCGACCGAGATCTACCAGGACACCGGCGCGGCGGAGCCCGACCCGTGCAAGGCCGACGGCGGCACGCAGTGAGCTGACCCGCGCGCCCGCGGAAACGTCGAAGCGCCGGCCTCCTCTCGCGAGGAGCCGGCGCTTTCGTTTCAGCGCAGAGGCGCGTCAGCTGCCGCTGCAGTACTTGTTGATGTCGTCGATCAGCTTGTCCGAATCCTTCCCGACCTTGTCGGCGTCGGCTTCGAGCTTCTTCGCCTGCGCCTCGACGTCGGTCTTGCCCGCCTTCAGCGAGGCGTGGAGCTTCGCGAGGTCGCGGACGTTCTTTGCGAGGTCGTTCAGGTTCTTCCCGTAGGACTTCTGGAGCGCGACGAGCTTGTCGTCCTTCAGCTTCACGCCCTCGACCGCCTTCGCCTCCGCCTCGATCTTCGACGCGTCGGACTCGAGCTGCGCGGAGTCCTCCGACTCGAACTTCATCGCGCCGATCGTCGTCTGCGACTGGTTCGCGCGTTCGATGAACGCGTTGCACTGCTCGACCTTTCCCTTGCAGGCCGTCGTCGAACCGAGCGCGACGAGCGCGAACACGAGGGGCAACGCCACGTTCCTCATCTGGGCTCCTCCGGAATCTCTCGCCCGCCACACAGGCCGTGGCGCGCGTGACCATGGGACGCCGATCGCCCGCGCCGCGCAAGTCCCTCGAGCTGGTATCCTCGCCAGGTGCACCTCTTCGGGCTCACCGGTGGAATCGCCTCGGGAAAGAGCGCCGTCGCCCGCCGCCTCCGCGCGCGCGGCGTCCCGGTCCTCGACGCAGACCTCCTCGCGCGCGAGGTCGTCGAGAAAGGGTCCGACGGGCTGGAGGCCGTCGTCGTCGCGTTCGGGCCCGACGTGCTCACGCCGGAAGGCACGCTCGACCGCGCGAAGCTCGCGGCGGTCGTGTTCTCCGATCCCGCGAAACGGAAGCAGCTCGAGGCGATCACCCACCCGCGCATCAGCGCGCTGACGATGCGTCGCGCCGCGGAGCTCGCCGAGAAGGGCGAGCCCCTCGCCTGCTACGAAGCGGCGCTCCTCGTCGAGAACGGGATCGCCGACGCGTTCCGGCCGCTCGTCGTCGTCGCCGCGCCGGAGTCGGTCCAGGTCGCCCGCGCCGCCGTGCGCGACGGCGCCGACGCGGAGGCCGTCCGCGCGCGCATCCGCGCGCAGATGCCGCTCGCCGCGAAAGTCGCGGCCGCCGATTTCGTGATCCAGAACGACGGGTCGCTCGCCGACCTCGAGGCGCGCACGGACGAGGCCCTCGCTGCGATCTGCCGCCGGATCGGCGTCGACGTGGAGCGTTATCCGCTGCCCCCTTCTGGTAAGCTCGACGCGGGATGAGCAGGTATCGGACGGGCGTCTCGTCGAGCTACGACGACGCCAAGGAAGCGTTGCCGACGTCGCGTGAGCGCGCCGGTCTCGTCCTGCTCTACGCCCCGAACTTCGACCAGCTGAGCCCCGCGTACGTCTTCGTCTCGCCGGAGCTGACGATCGGTCGCGATCCCTCCGCCCTCATCTGCGTCCCCGAGCAGGCGGTGAGCCGGCAGCACGCGCGGATCGTCCAGAACGGGAACCGCTGGGTCCTCCAGGACCTCGGGAGCCGCAACGGCACGATGGTCGACGGCCAGTACATCACCGAGGTCGAGCTCGAGCAGGGCCACGAGATCCGGGTCGGCGACGCCATCTTCAAGTTCCTCGAGACGGGCGCGGACAAGTACGTCGCCTATCGCATCGACGGGAAGGTCGCCGGCGAGCGCAGGGCGAAGCTCATGACCGAGCTCGTCGGCGGCGCGCAGATGGACCAGATCGCCGCCGAAGTGGAGCGGATCGCGCCGACGGAGCTGTCGTCCGTCGTGCTCGGCGAGACGGGCACCGGCAAGGAGGTCGTCGCACGCGGCATCCATCGGCTCTCGGGTCGGAAGGGGTCGCTCCAGGCCATCAACTGCGCGGCGATCCCGCACAACCTCCTCGAGAGCGAGCTCTTCGGCTACCGCCGCGGCGCGTTCTCGGGCGCCGACCGCGACAAGCCGGGCCTCATCAAGCTCGCGGACGGAGGCACGCTCTTCCTCGACGAGATCGGCGACATGCCGCTCGACGCGCAGGCGAAGCTCCTCCGCGTCCTCCAGTCGCGCGAGGTGTTCCCGCTCGGCGCGACGACGCCCGAGCGCGTCGACATCCGCGTCGTCTGCGCGACGCACCGTGACCTGTACCAGTACGTCAAGGAGGGGAAGTTCCGCGGCGACCTCCTCGCCCGCTTGAACGAGCACGCGGTGCGCCTCCCTCCGCTCCGCGAGCGGAAGGAGGACATCTACCAGCTCGCAAAGGCGTTCGCGGCGCGGTTCGGGCGACCGGACGTGACCTTCACGTTCTCGTTCCTCGTCGCGCTCCTCCACTACGACTGGCCGTTCAACGTGCGCGAGCTCGAGAGCTGCATCAAACGCGGGGTCGCCCTCACCGACGGCACGCACCTCGACACCGTGCACCTCCCCGACGCGATCACCGAGCACATGAAGGGCTACGGCGACCGGCAGCGCGTGCAGCACCCGAGCGTGCTCCCGCCACCGGCGATGATCGTGCCGCCCGCCTACGCGTTCGTGCCGCCCCCGGCTCCTGCGCCGGGCGAGCATGCGACGATGCCACCCGCGCAGCCCTACGTGGCGCCCGACGGCGGACCGCTCCCGCCGTCTCCGATCCGACGTGGCCCGCCGACGGAGGACGAGCTCCGCGCCCTCCTCGAACGCCATCGCGGCAACGTCGCCGCGGTGGGCCGTGAGCTCGGAAAAGAGCGCATGCAGATCCACCGCTGGCTGAAGCGGTACAACATCGACCTGTCGCAATACCGGAGCGACTGACTACTTCGTCGCGCGCTCGCCGCTCGCCTTGCCCTTCATCGCGCGCGTCTTCGGCGAACGAGCACGACGCATCTCGCGGCGACGGAGGTTCGAGTCGGGCTTCGCGCGGTTGACGCTCTTGCGCGAAGACTTGCGCGACGGCTTGCCGGTCGCGGAGTCCTCGAGCGCATAGGACATCGCCTTGTCCTTCCCCTTCGTGTTGCGCGAGGCGGTGGATACCGAACCACCACGGCGGCCGACCGGACTTCCGCGTCCCTGCGTCTTGTCGGCGACCGCCGGCCGGCCGCGCCGACGCGGCCCTTCTCCGAAGCGCGCGCGGAGCAGCGCCACGGCGGTCGACGTCGCACGGTCGATCGCCTCCACGGCGCCTCGACCGTGCTCCTCCGCCACGATCGCGTCACCGTCGTCGATCGCGATCTCGAGGACGCAGTAGGCGTCGGTCGATCGCGCGCGACCGGCGGGCTCGAGACGCACCTGCGCGCGGACGACGTGTTTGCCGAAGGGACGGAGCTCCTCGGACACGCGCCGGATGGCGAGATCTTCGGAGGCGGTGGGCGTGCGCTCGTGGAGAGCGCGGAGCGTGACGCGGAGGGCCATGCACGCCTTCGTGCACGCCTCGTTCCGTCTACGGCGCCGCCGACTCGTCCGCTTGGCCCGCGATGCGGAGCTTGCCGTCCTCGCGACGGAGCAGCAGCACGAGCACGTCGCCGAAGAGCTGCTCCCCTGCGATGCGCGGCGTTGCGATCGGCACGCGTACGAGCACGTCGCCCGGCCGCATCTCCGGCGGACGCGTGCCGGCGGCGGGGGTGGTGAAACCGTCGTAGGTCTTCCGCTCGAGTTGGCCCAGCTTGGCGACTTCGGCGCCCGCGAGCTTCTGGTACTCGAAGCTCTTCATGCGCGCACGCCAGAGGTCGACGAGCTGGGTCCGGCCTCCGCCGCGCCCGATCGGCGTCGCCTCCTGGGCGAGCAGCTGCACGAGGCCGTCGAGGTCCTCGCGCTCGAACGCACGCAGGTACGCGCGCACGACCTCCTCGACGTCCTGATCGAACGGCGGCTCGCGGAGCGAGAGGACGGCCGACGCGGCCGCGCGCTCCTGCGCCGGCGGGAGCGCCGGCGGCGGCTCGAGGACGACGCCATCCGGACGCCGCGGCGTCTTCGGCATCTCGGTCGCGGTCTCGAGCGTTCCGCTGCCGCACGCGACGAGCGCGCACGCGAGCGCGAGGCCCGCGGTCCTCTTCGGAACCGCGGACGTCATCGGCTCAGGCCTGGTCGACGAACGGATCCTTGCCACGCTCGAGCGACACGGTCGCACGATCCGGGAGCACGTGCCAGCGCGAGTGACCCGTCGGCGACGAGCCGGCGATCGACCACTCGTCGTCGAAGTCGGACGCGAGCAGGACGAAGTGCATCTGCCCGAGCTCGGGCGTACGGCGGCGGAGCGCGAGATCGTCGCCGATCAGCGCATCGGCGTCCTCCTTGCCGGAGAACAGCCGGTAGCCCATCTGCGCGCCGCGGGCGAGGGCGTGGACGCTCTCGCCGTCGGCGACCATCACGTTGACGCGCGAGGCCTCGGCGCCGACCTCCGCCGCCATCCCGTCGACGACGGCGACCGACGAACGGAGCGCGTCGCGCACGTGCGCGGCCTCGACGACGGCGTCGTTCAGGCGCCCCGCGTCGTGGAGGAACGAGAGGAAGACGTAGAAGAGGATCTCGGCGTCGGTCTCGCCGCGAATCGACGACCGCAAGAACGCCGGAACGCTCTGGACGAGGCGCTCGCGGATCGTGTCGAACGCCGGGAGCGTCCCCGTCTGCGCGAAGAGCCACTGACGGTAGCGGAACGGATGCGTGTTCTCGGTCCGGAGCGCGCCGACGGTCGCGTTGCGGACGTGGCCGACGAGGACGTCGGCGCGGATGTCGCCCGCGACCTTCGCGATGTCGATGCTGCCCTGGTCGTCGATCGGGCGGCGGCGCATCAGCACCTCGCCCCCCTGGTAGAAGCCGAGGCCCCAGCCGAGCGGCGTCCCGCGCGACTGGACGCGGAGCGCTTCGGGCTCGGACGACAGCACCCGCCCGGCGAGGTCGGAGCGATTACCGATCAGGCTGAAGAGGCGTGCCATGCGAGATCTCCTGGGCTCGTGTGCCCTCGATACGAACGTAGACCGATCGAGACGAGATGGGTAGCGGGCGCGCGCATCATCAGGGCGTCTGCGCCTCGGACGTCGCGAGCGAACGCTCTGCGTCGCGCAGCGCTTCCGCCGACCGCGAACGCGCGTGCTGCACGAGCACGTTCGCGAGAGTGCGCACCAGCATCGGTGCGAGCGCTGCCACGACGAGCGCGATGGCCCAAGGCGGGAGAGGCATCGCACCGAACGTCATCGACAGGTTCAGTCTGGCACAACCCGCCTCAGCGTGCACGGACCCGCGTTCGCGAACCCGCGACGTGACCGACGTGTGACACCTGAGGCTGCGCGTCGCGCGGACTCCAGCCGAGCTTCAGGGCGTCGTCTTGCTCGCGGGCGGCACGATGAACGGGACCACGTGCTCGCGCCCTTCGAAGCCCGTGCGGTACGCAGCAGCGGCGTGCTGCGAGGGGAACGGACCGATCCGGACGCGGAACCACGTGCCCCGCCCGGGTACGCGCGCCTCCGTGACGTACGCCTTGTGACCGCGTGCACGCAGCTGAGCCGCGAACTGATCGGCTTCGCCTTGCGTGCGGAACGAGCTCACCTGCAGCTGATAACCACCTTCACGCCCCGCCGGAGCCGCCGGCTGCGCGGCTGCGCCCATCTGCGCGGCGTCGGTCGCGGCGCGCGTGAGCGCATCGCGCGGACGCGTCACGACGGGAGACGCTTCGAGGACGTGCTGTGCGGGCAGCGGCACCACCGGCAGCCGATCGGACGCCGGCGGAGGTGCACCTGCGCCGTCCTCGCGGACGAGCGGATCGGTGGTCGAGGGGCGGACGTTGAGCGCGACGGCCTCGTCCGTACCCGCGGCCCGCGCGATGGCGCTCGGTGCGGGCTTCGCACCAGGCGCAGCCTTGACCGCGGCGAGCGCGGTCGTCGGCGAGCTCTCGTCGCTGAGGATGCCGGGGAACGTCACGTCCTTCGCGGCGAGGTCGGTCGCCTTCGGCGCGGCGGCGATCGCTGCGTTCGCGAGCGGAGAGCCGCCGGGCTTGCCCTGCTGGCTCACGAGCTCGCCGAGGGGATCCGCCTTCGGGATCGCCGTCGTGGAACGCCTTCCACCGAGCGCGAGGCCCGCGAACACGACGCACGCACCGCCGAGCGCGACCAAGAGGATGGTGACCCCGCGCGGGGTCCGCGCTTCGTCGTCGCTCTCCTGGATCTGCTCGAGGTTTCTCACGCTGCCCTGCTCCATCATGGTTTGCCTCGGCTCCTTACCGGGCTAACGCCGGCCCGGGTACGGGGCCAAGTTTCCGGCGGCTCCCTGCCCCGTGTGGTAATCCGGGGCGCGATGGTCCTGCTCGAGCGCCTCCTCCCGGTCGCTCTCGTCGTCTCCGCCGCTGGATTCGCGTGCAGCGACAAGGCAAGCGGCACGATCCGTGTCGAGCTGGGTGAAGAAGCGGACGCGCTCTCCCGTGCGCCGACGCCGACCACGCTCGTCGTCGCGTCCGTCGACCTCGACCGCAACGTGAAGGAGCTCGCGCGAAGTCCGCTCCCTGCCTCCCGAATCGACCTCGGCGATCAGCCGAAGACGGATGTCGGCGCGATCCGGATCACGGGGCTCCTCCCCGACGGCAGCACCGTCCTGAGAGGCGAGTCGCTCTACGTGCAGCTCGGCGCGCTCGAGGTCGCAGAGCTGCCCGTGTTCGTCCAGCGCACCGGCGAGCTCGCCCGCATGCCTCGCGCGCCCTCCGGCGACGTGTCGCTCGCGACGACGTCGGCCGGCCGTTACGTGCTGACGACGCAGGGCACGACCGCGACGATCTACGACCTCCTCCAGCTCCGGACGATCACGTCGCTCCCCCAGCTGCCGCGGACGCCGAAGTCGCTCGTGACGTACGGGTCGACGGTCCTCGTCGTCGACGACACCGGCGCGACGTCGCTCGACCTGAACACCGGCGCGACCGCCGAGCTCTCCGCACCGCAGGGCGGGACCTTCGCCGAAGTCGCCGGCGGGCTCACCGTCTTCGCAAACGACGGCTCGCAATTCGTCGTCGGCGCGACGAGAAGGGACGGCGGCCCCACCGCGCGCATCCTCCGCCTCGCGGCGGACGGCAACCTGTCCTTCGCCGCGCTCGGCACGCCGCGTCTCGGTGCGTGCGCGTCGTGGATCGAGGGGCGCGGTCTCGTCGTGTGGGGCGGGAGCAGCACGGGTCCGGGCGGCGAGTTGCTCGCCGCGGGCGCGACCGGGTCGGCCGCCCTCGCCCATCCGGCCGACGCGACCGCGGGCTGCGGGCTCGCGACGCTCGACGCGAACCGTGTCGTCGTCGCCGGCGGAGGGGCGAAGACACGCGAGATCGACCTCGCGTGCGCGGGCGGGTGCACGGCGCGCGAATGGCCCGGTGACGTGCCGCTCGTCCGCGCGCAGGGCTTCGGTCTCGGCGCGAATGCGGCGCTCTTCGTCGGAGACGACGCGGCCGGTGCTTCGCACGTCGTCCGGGTGACCGCGACCGAGACGCGCGAGATCCCGACGCGCATCCCGCGTCGCGGCGCGAAGCTCGTCGCGAGCCCGACGGGCGCGGCGGTCGTGGTCGGCGGCGGCGCGGGGATCGAGCAGTACCTCGAGTAGCGCCCCTGGCCGCGTTCCTGGGAGAGAGACGAACAGGAAACAGGGAACCGGCAACAGGCAACCGGCAATGATGGCGTCGCGCCCCAGTCGTTGCTCATTGCCGGTTGCCTGTTCCCCGTTCCCTGTTTCTCTCTTCTCCGGAGACGAGTCAGCCGACCTGCACGATCCGCTGCGGCGTCACGATCGCGTCCGTGACCGGCCTCTCCACGACCGCGCCCGGCCAGACGACGGATCGGATCGCCGGCGCACGCACGCGCGCGCCGCGGCCGACGACGCTCCCTTCGAGTTCTGCTTCGACGAGCGCTTCCGGATGCGCGTAGGACGGGCGCCCGGCGAGCCAGCGCCGATTCGCTTCGAGGTAGGCGGCGAGCGTGCCGACGTCGAGGAACGTCGCTCCGGTCTCGAGCGCATGGAGCGGACGCCCTGCGCGGAGGGCGGGGAGATACACGTCACCGACGAGGCAACCCGTGCGCGGAAGCGACGCCCGGAGCCGCGCCGAGACGACGTGGATGCCCAGGAACGCGCCGCCCTTTGTCTCCTCCCCGAACGACTCTCGACGCAGCCGCACGATGCGTCCTTCCGGGTCGAGCCCGACGTTGCCCTCCCCCTTCGGGAGAGGCGCGACGGCGAGCGATGCGTCACCTCGACGCTCGCGACGGAACCCGGCGAGGACGCCGACGTCGAGGTCGCTCAGGATGTCGCCATTCCAGACGAGGACGTCGCCCTCGGAGAGGAGCGGGCCCGCTGCGGCGAGACCTCCGGCGGTGCCGAGCAGCTCGCCCTCCTCCGAGACCGCAATCCCTTCCCCCGACGCCCACGCGCGGATCTCGGCGGCGCGGTGATGCGCGTTCACCACGAGCCCGATGCCGGGGACACCCGCGCGAATCCGCTCCACGACGTGCGCGACGGCCGGCCGATCGCCCACCGGCACGAGCGGCTTCGGCAGCTCCTCGGTGAGGGGCCGGAGCCGCGTGCCGAGGCCGGCGCAGAGGATCATCGCGGCGTGCATCGTGCTCCGGATGTACCACGCGGCCTGCGCCCTCCCCTTTTTTTGGACGCTTCCGGCGCTCGTAGTAGACGGTTCTACATGCTCGGAACGCAGGCGCGCGCCGTTGCCGTCGTGGCCGCGATCGTGGCGGTGCTCGGCTCCGCCCTCGCGTGCGGGACCGAGGCGAAGGGCGTCGACGCGTGCAAGCGCATCGAGCGCGTCCGCTGCGAGAGCGCAGCCGCGTGCGGGATCGACCTCACCCGCCCGGTGCACCGCGGGACATCCCCGTCCGACGACGTCGGCGCGTGCATCCGCTACTACGACGACGCGTGCCTCCATGGGCTCGCATCGAACATCGAGCCCGGCTCCGTCGCGGTCGACGAGTGCGTCCGCGTGATCGAGACCGGCTCGTGCGACGTCGTGCGTGCGCCGGAGACGGCGAAGGAGTGCTCGTTCCTGATCCCCGCCCCCGAGCCGGTCGTCGTGCCGGCCACCGACGCGGGAGCGACCGACGCCTCCGCCGACGGCGGCTGATCACTCGTCGCCGAGGTCTCGCGTGCTGTCGCCGGACAAGAGGTCCCCGACCGACTCGACGACGGACAGCGCCGCCGATTCGGTCGGGTCCTCGTCCTGCTCGATCGCTTCGACGGGCACGCGCACGCGCGACGCGAAGAGGTGCGTGTCGAGCTCGATCCGCCAGAACGACGGGTCGTCCCCGCTCCGGCAGCCGAGCGTCAGCGACGGCGACGCGAAGATCGTGAAGTTGCTCCCCGCCGGCTGACGCTGCTCGCTCACGTGACGATGGCCGTGGAGGACGGCGGTGATGCCGACCTCGTCGAACACCTCGGCAGCGCTCCGCGCGTCGTCGAGGCGCATTCCGATCTCGCTCGGCGCGCGACGACCGATGCCGTGCGGGAGCGGCACGACATGGTGATGGAGGAGCACCAGCTTGTGACGCGCGTTCGCGAAGTCGGGCCGCTTCCCGAGCTCGCGCAGGAACTCGAGCTGAGCTCCGCCGACCGCGCCGTTGTGTCGGTAGAACCGGCGCTGCGGACGCGCACACGAGTCGAGCCCGACGACGACCAGGTCCCCCTCCGGAACGAGCTTCCACCATGCGCCCGTCTCGTGGAGCTCGAGGCCGAGCCGCCCGGCGAACGCGCGCCAGGCCTCGCGCTTCGACGCATGGGTCGGACGCGGACGGCCGCTGCCGCGCATCGGGAAGAGGTAGAGGTCGTGGTTGCCGGGCACGGCGAAGAGGCGCCCCTTCTCCTTCCACTTCGAGAACGCCGCCTCGACGAGCTCGTAACCCGCGCCGTCGTCGGTCAGGTCTCCGGTGAGGACGACGATGTCGGGCTGCGCTTCCTCGATCGCCACGGCCGCGCGGAGCAGGCGCAGGTTCGAGTTCCGCGGGCTCGCCTCGAAGAGCGTGCGGAGCGCGCCCGCACGCGGGAGGTGCTTCGCGAGCGTCGCGGCGCGACGGGCCTCGAGCCGACACGCCATCGCGGCGGCGCGCTCGACCGGGTCGAGGATGCCGCCACTCTTGCCGAGCGACGGCACCGGATGCGCGTAGCCCTGCGGGTCGAGCACCGCGATCTTGCCGCGGCGCTTGCCGCGCTCGTGGAGGACGCGCCAGCCCGCCTCCTCCCACGCGATCTCCCAGCGCGCCTCGTCCGCGTTCGCCGGATTCGTGCTGCGCTTCACCACCCGGAGGCGGTCGTGGAAGGTGTCGCCGAACTCGGAGACGTGCAGGTCCGATGCGTGGGCGACGACCAGTCCCACGGCTTCACATGCCGGCGGTGATCTTGAACGTGTCGCCCTCGGGGACCAGCTCGAGACGGTTGTCCGCCACCGTGTGCTTCCACTCCTCGCCCTTCAGGCCGGGGATCCGGTAGCTCGCGGAATAGCTGTACTCGACGAAGACCTTCTTGTTCTCGGCGACGGAGACGCGGCGATAGCGGATCTCGTAACGGATCGTCTGCGTCTTCGTGAACGTCGCGGTCAGGTAGTCCTTGAGGCCGTCGAAGTCGATGTCGTCGTCGGCGTTCGTGTTGCCGCCGTCCTCGTAGTAGCGGGGGCTCGCCATCTTGAGGAGGCGGCCGACGTCCTTGTCCTCGACCGCGTGCCGGTACTCCTCGCAGAACGCGATCACCTTGCGGTTGTCGCTCGTGTCCTCCACGTCGGTGTTGGGGATGTAGGACTTCGAGCAGCCGAAGGCGAAGGTGCTGAGGAGGGCGGCCGAGACGAGGATGCGCATCGAGGGCTCCAACACGGCAGAGGTCGGGATGATTCCGGAGGAATCCGCTGGAATTAGAGCCAGAGAAACCGCGCCTTGGCAACGATTCCAACATGGGTGCCGACCTCGAGCGACGCGGGGCGCCCCGTCGCGAGCGGGAGGAGACCGCGGTGCGCGTCACCCGGGAGCGCATCCGCGACCGGCGAGGAGCCGCTCTTCCCGAGCACGATCCGCGCTTCTTCGAGCCTTGCCGAAGGCGTTCCGGACAGAGGTGCGGCGCCGACGAGGCACGCGACCGCGCCCGGCGTCGAGCCGGCGAACGCGCGTCGTGATGCGGGCCCACCCTCGTCCGCGGCGACCACGACGATGCGCTCGGCGTGCCCCGCGCGGACGAGGTCGGCCGCGACCGCGAGCGCTTCGATCCCGCCATGCGCGCCTCCGCCCACCGCGAACGCGGGCCCCTCGAGACCGAACGCGACCGCGCATTCCCCGGCCGCGGCGTTGGGGGTCGTGAACGGGAAACGACGCGGCTCGACCCGGGCCGCCCCGGCGGACCTCGAGCGCTCGAGGTAGACCACGTTCGTCTCGAGGGTGCAGAGGCCCTCGCCGACCACGATCCCGGCGCCGTGGAGCGGACCGAGCTCGCCCGCGAGGCGGCCCGTCGCCGCGAGCGCGACGCGGACGAGGAGATCGCCGCGTGCGACGCGATCCTCCGGCTGCCCGGTCGCCACCGCGAGCGCGGAGGGGGTCGTCGACGTCGCGACGTCCTCGCCGGTCACCGCGACCGCACGCGAGACGTAGACGGGCCGGACGCACGCTGTCGCGCGCGGGCGCGAGCGGCCGACGACGAGCGCCGCATTCGAGCCGCCGAACGCAGCCGACAGCTTGAGCACGCTCTCCGGCGTCCCGCTCTCGGTGCGGTCGAGCACGCGCACGCCCTCGACGACGGGACCGCTTCCGACCGAAGCCGGGAGCACGCCGCGCTCGATCGCGACGAGCGCGGAGAGCGTCTCGAGCGCGCCGGCAGCCCCGAGCGTGTGGCCGACGCTCCCCTTGAAGGCATGCACCGTCGCGTCGCGCGCTTCGGGCAGCGCCCCGATCGCGAGCGCTTCGGCCGCGTCGTTCGCCTCCGTCGCGGTCCCGTGCGCGCTGACGAGATCGACGCGCGCGAGCCCCGCTTCGTCGAGCGCGGCCCGCGCGGCGCGCGCGAGGCCGGCACCGCGCCGATCGGGCGCGGTGAGATGGGCGGCGTCGCACGACGCGCCGAACCCCGCGATCCACCCATGGACGCGCCCGCGCACCAGCTCCTCGCGGACGAGCGCGGCGACGGCTGCACCTTCTCCGAGCGCGAGCCCCTGCCTCTCGCGCCGGAACGGAAGCGGGCCGCGTTCGCCCGCCGTCGCACGCAGCGCCTCGAAGCCCGACGCGACGAAGACGGAGACGGCGTCGAAGCCACCGGCGAGCGCGACGTCGCACGCGTCGCTCGCGAGCCACGAGCGCGCGACGCCGAGCGCGAGCGAGCTCGACGCACACGCGCCGAGCACCAGCGTGAACGGCGCGATCTCGGCGAGACCGAGCCGCGTGGCGACCTCGGCGGCGAGGACGGGCGCGAGATACGTCGCGCCGTTCACCGCCGGATCTTCCGGCCATGCGCGCTCGAACGAGCGCATCGCACCGCTCGACGTGCCGATCGCGAGCCCGACCCGACGCGTCCGCCACCCAGGGAGGACGTCGTCGAGATCGCGTGCGCATGCGTCGAGGGCACGGAGGAGAACCATCGTCGCGCGGTCCTCGCCCTCGACGTCGACACGCGCGCAGAACGGACGGAGGAGACCTGCGGCGGCGAGCTCCGGATCGCGGCGCACGCCGACGGGCGCGGCCTCCCCGACGAGGCTCGGCGCGACGGCCGCCTCCCCCTCCCCGAGCGCGCTCACGGCCCCGAACGCGACGACGGCGACGCTCACAGTGACGTCCCTCCTGCGGGAGGCGGATCTCCTGGATCGGCGAACGCGGCGGGATCCGGCTCCTCGTCGGACACATCCTCGACGAGCACTTCGACGCGGAGCCCGTGCGCACCGTCGACGTAGCGGCCGCGCGTCCCGGGCGCTCTTCCGAGCCCCGGGGCGAGCCACTCGATTCCTTCGTCGTGCCCATCGTGGCTGCGGACGGCGAGGAAGCGGCGGCCGTCGGTGCGGAGGAGCACCGTCGCGTCGCCGTCGCGCAAGAGCCACGTGCTCTCCTTCGGGTTCGAGCGCGCGACGAGGAGCCGGCCCGAGAGCGGCGCGAGGAACCACCAGCGGAGCATCCCGACGGGCAGCCCCTTCGCCTCCTCCGGGTCGACGCCACCGCGGCGCTCGTAATGGATCGAAGGGACGGAGAAGCGGAACCGATCGCGCGTGACCCAGACGTCGAGCGCCGTCGTCCCGCCCGGGCCGAGGAGGATCATGCGGACGGCGTTGTTCGGATCGACCGCGACCGCACCACGCGATTCGTACCGCTTGCCCGTGCGCGGCTCCGTCATCGCGACGCGGATGCGCTCTGCGTAGGGCTTCGTCGGCTGCCGCTCGCGGAGCGCCGCGAGACGTGAGCGCGAGAGCGTCCACTCCTCCTGCGTGACCTCGTCGAGGATCGATCGCGTCGGCGCGGGACGCGTGCACGCCGGCAGCGCCAGCAGCGCGACGAGCGCTGCGGCCGCCTTCACGGACATCGCGCGGTGCCTTCCGAGCCCTTCACCAGCACCACAGCGTAGCCGCGCCCTCGCGCCGTGCCCACACACAGCGTCGTGTCCGCATCACCGCGCGCGAGCACTGCCGTCGCGACGGCGAGCGCGATCCCGCCCATCGCTTCGTGCGAGCCCTGCTGCGCGGGCCACGGGAGCTGTGCTGCGTCGGCCCAGCGCGAGCCTCGAACGAGATCGCGTGCGCGCGACGTCGGGTCGCACGACACGACGACGGCACGACCCTCGGGACGGGTGAGCTCGGAGAGCGCCTCCGCGTGCTCGTCGAAGACGAGGACCTGGTGGACCGCCGCGAGCGGCATGAGGCCCTTCGCGCGCGCATGCTCCTCGGAGGCGAGGACGATCGCCGACGCGCCCTCGGCGCGCGGCTCGGTGCGCGGCGAGGCGGCCTGCGCGCGCGCTTCGGCGAAGAC
The DNA here is from genome assembly GCA_039809485.1 of Polyangiaceae bacterium. GTDB lineage: Bacteria > Myxococcota_A > Polyangia > Polyangiales > Polyangiaceae > Labilithrix. The sequence goes on from JBDHVE010000028.1 coordinate 31,696, forward strand.
GACGGCGAGCACCTGCTCGACGATCGTGCTCCGCTCCTCGACCGCGACGGCGACGAGCGCGTCCGCCTCGCCTGCCGCGACGAGCTCGTGCGACTGCGCGAACGCAGCCTCGCCCGACGTCGCGAGGTCGGCGACGACGACGGAAGCGCCCCGGAGGTGGTGGTAGATCGAGACGTGCCCGGCGGGCGAGCTCGGGACGAGGCTCGGGAAGTCGGCGGGGCTCACGAGACGCGGGCCCTTCTCCCGGAGACGCCGCATGAAGAGCGCCGTCGCGTCGACGGCGCCGAAGGCGGAGCCGAGGACGAGACCGAGCTCGTGACCGGTGGGGTCCGCCGCCGGCTCCTCGCCGCGGAGCGACGGCGCGAGCGCCGCCTCGAGCACGACCGCCGCGAGGCGCGAGCTCCGATCGAGACGACGCGCGCGGTCGGGGTCGAGCGCGAGGATCTCGGCGGGCACCGAAGCCTGCGCCGCCGGTACCGAGGGGAGCGCGGCGAGCCCATCGCCGGTCGCGACGCCGGCGGGCGTGAGCGCGGCGGAGCCGGTCACGACGACACGGCCGGCGCGAGGGTGCTCGGGCGCTTCCGCCGTCGCGCTGCCGAAGCAGAGCACGGTGTCCATCCCTCCGAACCCGAACGAGCTCGAGAGGACGGCGCGGAGCGGCTGGTCGCGCGGCGCGCCGATCACGTGCACGAGCGCGCAGGCCGGGTCGGGCTCCTCGAGCCCACCCGTCGGCGGGATGATGCCGCGCACGAGCGCGAGCGCCGAGATCGTCGTCTCGATCGCGCCGGCGGCCGCGAGCGTGTGACCGATCTGCCCCTTCTGGCTCGAGACCGGCACGCGCTCGACGTCGCGTCCGAGCGCACGCGCGATCGCGTTCGACTCCATCGGGTCGTTCAGCGGCGTGCCGGTGCCGTGCGCGTTCACGTAGTCGATGTCGGCGGGACCGAGCCCCGCACGACGCATCGCCGTCATCATCGCCCGCGCCGGCGCTTCGCCGGTCGGCTCCGGGTTCGTGATGTGGTGCGCTTCCGAGCGGCTCGACCACCCGAGGAGCGTGCAGAGTGCAGCCTTTCGCCGAGCGCGCGCGTCGCGGGCGCGCTCGAGGACGACGAAGCCCGCCCCCTCGCCGAGGGTGAGGCCCTTCCGGCGGCGGTCGAACGGGCGCGCCCCCTCCGGGTCGAGCGCGCCGAGCGCGCCGAAGCCGCCGAGCGTCACCCGGCAGAGCGCGTCGGCGGCGCCGCACACGACGGCGTCGACGAGGTCGAGCGCGAGCCACGTCGCACCGACGACGAGCGCGTTCGCGCCGCTCGAGCACGCGCTCGAGAGCGAGCGGATCCGCGTGAACGGCGCGAGCTCGCGGGCGACCTTGTCCGTCGGCGCGCTGAGCGGATGGCTGAGCATCCGCGCGAGCGCTTCCTTGCGCGCGGCCTCGTCGACCTCACCGGCCGGCGACACGAGCACGCTGAGGAGCGACTCGGTCTCGAGCATGCCGGCGGTCGTCCCACCGACGACGAGCCCCACGCGGAGCCCTTCGCGCGGAAGCTCCGATTCATCGAGCGCTTCGCGTGCGGCCATCAGCGCGAGCGTGCTGGTGCGCGACGCATCGCGCCGGCGGCCGCTCTCGACCTCGGCCGGCACCTCGAGCCCGGCGACCTCGGCCACGATCGTCGTTCGGTATCCGGCGCCGTCGAAGACGGTCAGCGGACGCAGCCCGCGTTCACCCCGGACGAGCCGCTCGAAGGTCTCGCGCGCCGTGCCTCCCAGCGAGGTCACGGCCCCCACGCCGGTGACGGCGATGGTCCCGCGGCCGCCGGACACGGCGCTCACCCGCGCTCGCCGCCGCTCCCCGCAGCGCCGGCGATGAAATCCGCGAGCGTCGCGATCGACGCGAAGATGGGACGCGCCTCGTCTCCCTCGGGGACGCGCACGGAGAAGCGCTCCTCGACGAGCATCGCGATCTGGAGCGCGTCGAGCGAGTCGAGCCCGAGCCCGCCGCGCTCACGCGTGAAGAGCGGCGCGTCGTCCGCGATGGAGGCGGGATCGCGCCCGACGAGGTTGAGCTCGGAGACGAGGAGCTCCTTGAGCTTCTCCCGAAGGTCCGAGCCGCTGGAAGTCGAAGATTGCATGCCTTTGAAGCGCCGGGCCGAGAGCCTCGGAAGAAGTGCATCAGCCCGACAAGGCCGGAGTTCCTACCACGATGACCGGTTTCCGCCAAACCCGACCGGTGATAGGACAGCGGGACCATGGGCACCCTCGTGAACTACATGACCGAGAAGGGGGTCGCGGTCCTGACGCTCAACGACCCGCCCGTCAACGCCTACAGCTACGAGATGCTGAAGGAGCTCGATGCGGCCATCCTCGAGGCGCGCTTCGACAACGACGTCCACGTGCTGGTGATCACCGGCCACGGCGAGAAGTTCTTCTGCGCCGGCGCCAACATCAACATGCTCCGCGAGGCGGATCAGACGTTCAAATACTACTTCTGCCTGCACGCGAACGAGACGATCACGCGTCTCGAGCACACGCCGAAGCTGTGCATCGCGGCGCTGAACGGTCACACGGTCGGCGGCGGGCTCGAGATCGCGCTCGCCTGCGACATCCGCATCGCGCGCGCCGGAGACTTCCAGGTCGGCCTGCCCGAGATCGCGCTCGGTGTCCTCCCCGGCACGGGCGGCACGCAGCGCCTCGGCCGCCTCGTCGGCAAGTCGCGCGCGATCGAGATGATGGTCGAAGGCGCGAAGATGAACGTCGCGCGCGCCGCGGAGCTCGGCCTCGTCAACAAGGTGTGGGAGTCCGGGTCCGTCGAGGAGTTCCGCGCGAAGGTGATCGACTACGCGCGCGGCTTCTGCCCGCCGAACGGCGCCGCGATGGCCGCGGGGCGCATCAAGCGCGCCGTCCAGAGCGGGATGGAGATGGGCCTCGAGCAGGGCCTCGCGCTCGAGCGCGAGCTCCAGGCCGAGCTCTTCGCGAGCAACGACGCGAAGGAAGGCCTCGCCGCGTACGGCGCGAAGCGCAAGCCGGTGTTCCGAGGCCGCTGACGCCTCGTCTCCATCGCGGACCGCGACCGAGACGACCCGCTCGCCTCTCGGCACAGATGCACGCGCTGACGGGGTCAGCCGCGGTCGCGAAGGGATCGGGCGCGGATGGCCCCGTCAGCCCGCTCTCGCGAACAGCTTCGCGTAGTAGTCGCTGATCGCTTCGCCGCCGAGGCGCGTGAAGAACGTCGAGTACGCCATCCAGATCGCGAGGCCGTTCAGGTCGCGGAACATCGGCGGGAGGTAGCGCGGCGGCTTGATCACGCCGTCGGCGACGCGGCGCGCGAGGACGGGGACGTCCTCGTGCGCGACCTTTCCGACGAACAGGAACGGGATCAGGTCGACGCGGTTGTGCTGGATCGCGCTGCGGATGAACGCGTAGTTGAGGACGATGCCCTTGCAGTAGCAGGCGTCCTTCGTGAACGGCGCACCGCCTTCCACGACGCCGCCGCGGAAGATTCGGCGCGTGTTGTGAAAGCACTCGTCCTCGTCGTAGCCCTCGGTGCGGAACCACTCGAAGACGTCGACGAAGCTCGCGCCGTCCTCCGCCTTGTCGACGGCGAGGACGCGGTCGTTCAGCCGCCGCGCGCGGCGCGGATACGTGCGGAACGTGAAGATCTCGCAGAGCGCGGCGAGCCCCTCCTGCACCGTCGTCGTCCGCGGCGGCCCCTTCGCGAGCCACTTCGCGACCGTCTGTTGCTGGCCGTTCAGCGACGTCGCGACGTGGACCCAACCCTCGTGGACCTCGAGGATGTCGATGTCGCGCTCCGAGAACATCGCGCCCGACCGGACCTTCACGTAGTCGCTGCCGGCGGCGGCGTCGGAGAGGATCGAGTCGTCGACCTCGACGCGCACGGCGGAGTCGTGGAAGTAGGCCGAGAGGCGCGAGTTCAGCTCGGCGGCGGCCTGCTCGGCGGGGATCGTGCGCTCGTAGCTCCGGCCGAGCAGGGTCTCGTCGATGTTCGTGAGGATCTCGTACATCACGTGACCGAGGTCACGGAGGGTCGAGACGCCGTCGGGGAACTTGTCCTTCGGCGAGCCGTAGAGCTTCCGCGAGTACGCGTAGAACACCGGCGTCCCGCGCGCGGCGAGCATGCGGGCGACGTCGCGGTACTCGAGCGCGGTGCGCGAGAGGATGCTGCCGATGGCGTCCTCCTCGCCCAGCTCGCGATCGACGTCGCGCGCGATCTCCTCGAAGATGGCCGCCTGCGCGCGCGGATCGAAGCCGAGCTCTACCGTGTCCCAGTACGCTGCGTCGATCTTCGGGAGCTCGCGGTAGCGTGACTTCTTGAACTGCTCCTCGACCGAGTTGTCCCAGCGGAGTGCCTGGAGCACGCGGATCGGACGCTGCGCGTCGACGATGCGCGTCGCAATCCCGGCGACGATCTCCTTGTAGCTCCGCCACGGTCCGGCGGCCGGGAGCGGCGGGATGGAAGGGTGCAGCGGCTCCTCGTCGGCGGGCGCCGGCGGAAGGCTGGCGGCCTTCTTCGTCTCCTTCGCCTCCTTCGGCTCCTTGCCGACGTCGCGCGTCGAAGGCCGCTCCGCGGCTTCCGACGGAGGCGGAAGGCTCGCGCGGCCGTTGCGCTCGGGCTTCGTCTCGTCCTTCGCGGACTCATCCTTGCCCTTGCGCCGGGCATCGTCCCCCGAGGACGTACGTTCGCCCATTCGAGACGTATTTTGTCACTCCGGGCCGCTCTTTATCCAGCATTTTGCGCGAAGAACCGCTTTTCTTCCCGGCGGTGTCCTCGTCCTCTGCCTCTTCCGCCGTCACGGTCGCCGCGATCGCCGTCCACCCGGTGAAGTCGTGCGGGGCGGTCTCCGTGCAACGTGCACGTGTTTTTCCGCGCGGCCTCGAGCACGATCGCAACTTCATGATCGTGCGGATCGGCGAGGACGGTCGCGGGATCTTCGTCACGCAGCGCGAGCACCCGCGGCTCGCGACGGTCCGCACCGCCGTCGATGCAAGCGCCGGCATCCTCCGCCTGCAGAAGGCCGGCACAGAAGAGCACGTCGAGCTCCCGCTCGACCCGGCGACGGCCGCTGCCGGCCGAGCTCGGCTCACGGTGCGCGTCTGGAACGACGACGTCAGCGCGGCCGTGGTGGGCGGCGACGCGAGCGCGTTCTTCTCGCACGTCCTCGGGTTCGAAGCGCATCTCGTCGTGATGCCGCCCGAAGTGCTCCGCCCCGTCGACCCGACGTACGCCCGCGCCGGAGACCATGTGAGCTTCGCCGACGGCTTCCCCGTGCTCCTCGCGAGCGAGGCGTCGCTCGCCGACGTCAACGAGCGCATCGCGGCCGCGGGCGAGGCGCCGGTGCCGATCCCGCGCTTCCGCGCGAACCTCGTCGTGACCGGCGGCGAGCCGTTCGCGGAGGAGCGCGCGAGCCGCGTGCGCGTCGGTCGCCTCGTGTTCCGGATGCCGAAACGGTGTGCGCGGTGTCAGGTCACGACGGTGGACCAGGACACCGGCACGGTCCCGAGCAAGGAGCCGCTCCGCACGCTCGCGAGCTACCGCCGCGAAGGGACGAATGTGTTCTTCGCGCAGAACCTCGTCCCCGAGGCGCTGCCGGAAGACGCCGTCATCGCGGTCGGCGACGCGGTCGAGTACCTCGACTAGGACGTCGAGACGGCGGCGACGATCTTCGCGAGCACGTCGGTGTCGCGGACGCCTTCCGCCTCCGCGCGATAGCTCATGACGAGACGGTGCCGGAGCACGGGGACGACGAGCGCCTTCACGTCCTCGACGTCGGCCGCCGCTTCGCCGCGGAGCGCGGCCCGCGCCTTCGCCGCGAGGACGAGCGCCTGGGAGCCGCGCGGACCGGCGCCGAAGCGCACGTACTCGTCGACCTCGCGCACTTCACGACCGCGACCTTCACGCGAGCCACGCGGACGCGTCGCGCGTCCGAGCGCGACGGCGAGCGAGACCGCGGCCTCGGTCACCGGAACGCGCGGAACGAGCGCCTGCATCGCGCGGACGTCGTCCGCGGAGAGGACACGCGGAACGGTGCCCGTGTCGGCGCTCGTCGTGCGCCGCGCGATCTCGCGCTCCTCGGCCTCCGACGGATAGTCGACGTGGATCTCGAGCAAGAAGCGGTCGAGCTGCGCCTCGGGCAGCGGATAGGTGCCCTCCTGCTCGATTGGGTTTCGCGTTGCGAACACCTGGAACGGGTCGGGGAGCGCATGGGTCGTCGTGCCGACCGTGACGCGCCGCTCCTGCATCGCCTGGAGGAGCGCCGCCTGCGTCTTCGGAGGCGTGCGGTTGATCTCGTCCGCGAGGATCAGGTTGTGGAAGATCGGGCCGGCGAGGAACCGCACCCGGCGGTGGACGCCGCCCTGCCCGTCCTCGTCCTCCTGGAGCACGTCCGTGCCCGTGATGTCGGCCGGCAGGAGGTCGGGGGTGAACTGCACGCGGCCGAACGAGAGATCGAGCGCTTCGGCGAGCGAAGCGACGAGGAGCGTCTTGGCGAGCCCGGGCACGCCGACGAGGAGCGCGTGCCCTCGCGCGAGCAGCGCGACGAGCATGAGGTCGACCACTTCGGCCTGGCCGACGACGCGCGCGCCGATCGCTTCGTGCAGCGCGGTCCTCGCCCGAGCGGCCCGGGCGAGGAGCTCGGCGTCGGATGCGGTCCTGGGGGGCGCGCCCTGGGCGCTCGGGCTCTGCACGGCGGGACCTCCTTTTCCCCCGGATCGCCCTGCCCTGTCAAAGGCGCCGTGCGGCTGGGCCTGCTCTCGCGTTGCCGCGACGCGCGCGCCCGTGTAGAGGCTTCCCCGCGATGATTGCGTCGTCTCAGCCCGTCGGAGCAGCCGGTGCCGCCGGCGCCTCCGGAGCTCCGAGCGCCGCAGCGTCCTCGCCGGCCTCGTCGACCGCGACCGAGGTCGTGAGGCGTCCCGACCCCGGCCTGGCGCGCGGCGTCTGGGAGGCGCCGCCGTGGGCGTTCTGGGCGGCGCTCGTGCTCGTCGTCGCCGCCGCAACCCTCTACGCGTTGAACCGTGCAGGCGTCCTCCGGCGACCTGCGCGAGGACCCAAGGCATGAAGACGAATCTCCGCCGCATCCTCGTGGCGATGCTCCTCGGTGTCTGCGTCTACGGCGGCTTCGCCGTCTACAGCGGCCTCGGCAAGATCGGCGAAGCGCTCGCGACCTTCCACTTCAGCGCGTTCGCGCTCGCGTGCGGGCTCGCGTTCGGCAACTACATCCTCCGCTTCTTCAAGTGGGAGTTCTACCTCGCGCGCCTCGGCGTGAAGGGCGTCGGCAAGGCCGACAGCTTCTTCACGTTCCTCTCCGGCTTCGTGCTCACCGTCACGCCCGGCAAGGTCGGCGAAGTGTTCAAGTCGCTCCTCCTCTTCGAGACGCACGGCGTCCCGATGACGACGACGGCGCCGATCGTCGTCGCCGAGCGCGCGACGGACGTGATCGGCATCGTCGCGCTGATCGTGCTCGGCTCGCTCGGATTCAAGGGCGGCCTCGTCTGGGCCGGGATCGGAGCGGGCCTCGTCCTCGCGCTCCTCGTCGTCGTCGCGAACCGCAAGCTCTCGTTGGCGCTGATCGAGCTCGTCGGCCGCCTCCCGGGCCGCTTCGGGCAGATGAAGCCGAAGCTCGAGCAGGCCTACGAGAGCCTCGCGACGATGCTGAAGCCGCAGAACCTCGTCCTGCCGAGCCTCCTCTCCGCGGGGGCGTGGATGCTCGAGTGCCTCTCGCTCTGGGTCATCCTCGGCGGGTTCGGCGAGACGACGAGCATCCCGCTCTGCACGTTCTTCTACGCGACGAGCACGCTCGTCGGCGCGATCGTCCCGGTGCCGGGCGGTCTCGGCGTCACCGAGAGCTCGCTGATGGCGCAGATGACGCAGCTCGGCCACGTCCAGGAGAGCCATGCGACCGGCGCGATGATCCTCGTCCGCTTCGCGACGCTCTGGTTCGCCGTCGTCGTCGGCTTCCTCGCGCTCTCGGTGATGAAGCGCCGCTACCCCGGCCTCCTCGCCGAGGGCGGCAAGCCGGCGAGCACCGCTACGGAATCGCCCGCAGGATCGTGAGCGCGAGCTGGAACGACGCGGGCGGCTCGGCCTCGAACCGCACCGGCTCTCCGGTCATCGGGTGCACGAAGCCGAGCACGCGCGCGTGGAGCGCGGGGTGGCCGTGGAGCGCGGTCTCGGCCTCGCGCAGGATCGGGTGCTTGGCAGGCTTGCCGTAGAGGGCGTCGCCGAGGATCGGCGTCTTCGCGTCGGCGAGGTGGACGCGGATCTGGTGCGTCCGCCCGGTCTCGAGGTGGCACGACACGAGGGTCGCGAGCCGCTCGCTGCCGAAGCGCTCGACGGGCCGGACGTGGGTCACGGCGCGCTTGCCGGTCTTCACCTTCGACGAGAACTTGAGGCGGTCCTTCGGATGTCGTCCGTGGAGCGTCGCGTGCGTGACGGCCTCGCGGATGTCACCGACGCAGATCGCGACGTACTCGCGCTCGATGCTGTGGACCTGGAACTGCGCCTTCAGGTGCTCGCGCGCACGCGGGTGGCGCGCGACGACCATCAGCCCGCTCGTGCCCTTGTCGAGGCGGTGGACGATCCCCGGCCGCGCACGATCGAGATCCGGCGGTCCGCTCGGAGGAACAGCGTCCGGGGCGCTCTTGCGGGACGTCTTCGTCGTCACGCTCGGTCGCTCGTCGACGTCGTCGTCGCCGTCGGGCGGATCGAACACGCCGCGCGCGAGGAGGCCGTTCACGAGCGTCCCGCTCGCGTGTCCGCGCGCGGGATGGACGACGAGGCCGGCGGGCTTGTTGATGACGAGCACCGCGTCGTCCATGTAGACGATCTCGAAGTCGATCCCTTCCTGGGCGATCGCCTCGGTCGGCGGCGGCGGTTCGGGCTCGACGGTGATCTTCGCTCCCTCACGGAGCTTCTCCGAAGCCTTCTTCACCGCGCCGTCGACGGTCACACCGCCGTGCTCGATCCAGCGCTGGAGCTCCGACCGAGAGGGGCCCTGCTCCATCGCCGAGAGCGTCGACGCGAGGAACCGATCGAGCCGTGCGCCCGCCGCCTCGCGCGGCACCACGAGGACGATCGGGCGCATGTCCGGAGCTCCCGCCGCTACCAGATCTTCGACTTGATGTGACCCTTCGCCTTGATCAGGATGTCGACCAGGGCGCGGTCGTAATAGTTCTTCGGATAGAGCTCGGGGGCGACGCGCCGCTTGTAGAGAGCGCGGCCCTCTTCGATCTCCTCCGCGAGGGACTCGAAGAGGTTGTCGTTCGTGATGCCGTTCACGATCTTCTCCTCGTTGTAGAGGCTCAGATCGCTCGCGATCGCGCGGGCGAGGCGGCGCGCGGCTTCTTCGGTCTCGATCAGCGGCATCGGCGGGGTCCTCCGGGGCTCGGCGGGAAGTATCGCGAGATCGGCGCGGCGCTGTCAAAGGAGGACTCTCGGGGCGATCAGCGCGGCCCATCACGACGGATCCGTCGCGCCGCTGTTCTGGTAAGAAGATCGGGCCCATGTCGCACCCCCGCTTTCCCACCCTCGTCGCTGCCATCGAAGACGCGGCCAAGGCCGATCCCACGCTCGGCTTCCGCTTCGTGTCCGAGGAGGGGGTGCCCGGATTCGGCGGGCAGCAGACGAGCGAAGCGTCGTATTCGTACACGGCGATCGAGCGCGCGAGCGCACGCTACGGCGGCGCGCTCCAGGCGCTCGGCCTCGAGAAGGGCGACCGCGTCGCGCTGATCCTCCCGGCGAACGAGGACTTCGTCCTCTGCTTCTTCGGCGCGATCCGCGCCGGCATCATCCCGGTCCCGATCTACCCGCCGCTCGGCCTCGGCCAGCTCCAGAGCTACCTCGACAACACGCGGCACATCGTCGCCAAGAGCGGCGCACGCGCGCTCGTCACGACGAGTCAGATCAAGCGGCTCCTCGGCACGGTGCAGGAGGCCGCACCCGCGCTCGAGCAGGTCGTCGCCGTCGAGGCGATCCGCGAGTCGCTCGAGCCGCTGAAGCCGGTGAAGATCGGGCCCGAGGACGTCGCGTTCCTCCAGTTCACGAGCGGCTCGACCTCGCGGCCGAAGGGCGTGACGCTCACGCACGCGAACTTGATGGCGAACATCAAGTGCATCATGACCGACGGCCTCCAGATGGGGCCGTCGGACGTCGGCATCTCGTGGCTGCCGCTCTACCACGACATGGGGCTCATCGGCTTCGTGCTGGCTCCCCTCGTCTACCGCACGCCGATCGTCTTCCTCCCGCCGCTCCTCTTCCTGAAGCGGCCGGTGACGTGGCTCCAGGCGTTCACGCGCCACAAGGGCAGCATCGCGTATGCGCCGAACTTCGCGTACGCGCTCTGCGTGAAGCGGATCCGCGAGCGCGACCTCGAGGGGATCGACCTCTCGTCGTGGCGCGTCGCGGGGTGCGGAGCCGAGCCGATCCGTCCCGAGACGCTCGAAGCGTTCGCGAACGCGTTCGGCAAGGTCGGCTTCCGGAAGGAAGCGCTCCTGCCGTCCTACGGCATGGCGGAGTCGTCGCTCGCGATCTCGTTCACCGAGCTCTTCGAGGGGATGAAGACGATCTCCGTCGACGGCGACACGCTCTGGGGCGAGAACAGCGCCAAGCACGTCCCGGAGGACGCGCCCGGCGCGGTCCGCCTCGTCTCGTGCGGGTCGAAGTTCCCCGAGCACGACATCGGCGTGTTCGCGCCGGACGACGGGGCGAGCGAGAACCCCCTCCCCGACGACCGCGTCGGCGAGCTCCGGATCAAAGGGCCGAGCGTGATGCGCGGCTACTGGGAGGACGTCGAGCGCACGAAGGAGACGTTCGCCGGCGGCTGGCTCAAGACCGGCGACCTCGGGTTCGTCCACGAAGGTCACGTCTTCATCTGCGGCCGCTCGAAGGAGCTCATCATCGTCAACGGCCGGAACTACTACCCGCAGGACATCGAGTGGGAGGCCGGGCACGTCGAAGGCGTGCGGAAGGGCAACGTCATCGCGTTCGGCGCGCGGGATCCGTCGGGCGTCGAGCGCGACCGCGAGCGCGTCGTCGTCGCCTTCGAGGTGCAGGAAGCGCCGAAGGACATGCCGGCGGAGCAGCTCGTGAAGGAGAAGGCGCCCGTCGCACAGGCGGTTCGGAAGGCCGTTCAGGAGGGCATGGGGCTCACGCTCGACGACGTGATCCCGCTCGCGCCGGGCGTGCTGCCGAAGACGTCGAGCGGCAAGCTCCAGCGCGCGAAGACGCGGGAGCTGTACGAGTCCGGCGACCTCCTCGGGCGGAAGGGCACGCGCGACGCGGACCGCCTGGGGCTCCTCAAGGAAGCCGCGAAGAGCCAGCTCTCCTACTTCAAGCTCGCCGTCCTCGGCGGCAACAAGAAGAAGTAGCGGGCGCAACGCGCGGGCCGGCTGCGGCATCGGCACCGGTCAGGGTTGTGATCTGGAATGATTCTCATTAAGGTCTCGTTCCATGCGTGAGGACAAGGCGCGGGCGATGCTCGCCGAGCTGAAGCGAGCGGGGCTGAAGCTCACCCCGCAGCGGATCGCGATCGTGCGCGAGCTCGCCGGCGACAGCTCGCATCCGACCGCGCAGGACCTCTTCGATCGCCTCCGCGAAGCGTTTCCGACGATGAGCTTCGCGACGGTCTACAACACGCTCGACACCCTCGCGGCGCACGGCCTGCTCGGCTCGCTCCGCCTCGGCGCGGCGGTACGCTTCGACCCGAACACGTCGGCCCACCACCACGCGGTCTGCGAGCGCTGCGAGGCCGTCTTCGATCTACCCGCCGAGCCGCTCGAGCCCGCTACGGCGAAGAAGCTCGGACGCGTCCTCGGCTTCCACGTCCAGCGCGAGGAGCGGACCTACCGCGGCCTCTGCGCGCGTTGCGCGACGGCGCCCTCCGCCTGAATTCCCGGCGCCGCTCCCGGGCGGCGCCTTCTCGCATCACCGAAGTTCCAGACCGAGGCACCACGAAAAGGAGAGCCGACATGGCCAAGTCTCTCGCGGGAACGAAGACCCACCAGAACCTCAAGGATGCGTTCGCGGGCGAGTCCCAGGCGAATCGCCGTTACCTGTACTTCGCACGCGTCGCGGACATCGAGGGCCTCCCCGAGGTCGCCGGCAACTTCAAGGAGACGGCGGACGGCGAGACCGGCCACGCCCACGGCCACCTCAAGTACCTCGAGCAGGTCGGCGACCCGGCGACGGGCCTCCCGATCGGCAACACCGAGAAGAACCTGAAGGCGTCGATCGCGGGCGAGACCCACGAGTACGAGACGATGTACCCCTCGATGGCGAAGACCGCCCGCGAGGAGGGCTTCGACGACATCGCCGACTGGTTCGAGACCCTCGCGAAGGCGGAGAAGAGCCACGCGGGTCGCTTCCAGAAGATGCTCGAGACCCTGTCCTGAGCCGAGCCGTCGTGTCGCCGGGGCCGGAGAGGCCCCGGCCCGCGACGCCCTTTCCGAGCCGCCATGAGCAAGATCGATCCGAAGCCTCCGCGTCCCCCCGCGACCGACGTCAACGACCCGCGGTACTGGGACGAGCGCGACCTCGAGCAGGAGCTCCGTCGCGTCTTCGAGATCTGCCACTCGTGCCGGATGTGCGTGAACTTCTGCGGGTCGTTCCCCGACCTCTTCGCGCGCGTCGATCGCGACATCGAGAAGCGCGGGGCGGAAGGCGCCGAGCAGCTCGACGCGGCCGACTTCGCCGCCGTCACCGAGCTCTGCTGGCAGTGCAAGCTCTGTTACATCGAGTGTCCGTACACGCCCGACGAGGGCCACGCGTGGATGGTCGATTTTCCGCGCCAGCTCCTCCGCGAGAAGGCGCAGCGCGCGCGCCGCGAGGGCATCACGCTGCAGGACAAGGCGCTCGGCGAGCCGGGGCGGCTCGGCCAGATGATGACGGGCGCGTTCGCACCGGTCTCCAAGTTCGTCAACGCGAACCGCCTGCTCCGCAAGGTGAACGAGAAGGCGCTCGGGATCTCCGCCGACTTCCCCGTCCCGCCGTTCGCCGCGCAGCCGTTCGAGTCGTGGATGAAGAAGCACACGCCGCTCGCGTCGGCGGGGTCCGCCGGCACCGTCGCCCTCTTCGCGACGTGCCTCGGCGACTACAACTTCCCGCGCGTCGCGGCTGCGACCGTGCGCGTCCTCGAGCAGAACGGCTTCGCGGTCGTCCGGCCGGCGCAGGAGTGCTGCGGGATGCCGAACCTCGACGGCGGGGACGTCGAGGCGGCGAAGGCGAAGGCGCGCTTCAACGTCGCGCAGCTGCTCCCCTTCGTCGAGAAGGGCTACCCGATCGTCGCGCCGGGCCCGACCTGCTCGATGACGATCAAGAAGGAGTGGCCCGAGCTCCTCGGCACACCGGAGGCGAAGAGGGTCGCCGCCGCCACGTTCGAGGCGATGGAGTTCATGGAGAAGCTCCGTCGCGAGAAGAAGCTCTCCCGCGAGTTCAAGAACGGCCTCGGCAAGGTCGCGTACCACGCCGCGTGTCACCTCCGCGCGCAGAAGATCGGGACGCCCGGCGCGCGCATCCTCGGCCTCCTCCCCGAGACCGAGGTGAAGATCGTCGACAAGTGCTCGGCGGTCGACGGCACCTGGGGGATGAAGGCCCAGCACTACGAGATGGGGCGGCACTACGCGCAGCGGCTGAAGCGCGGGATCGAGGACGCCGAGCCTGCGCTCGTGGTCACCGACTGCATGCTCTCCGCGCAGCGCATCCGGCAGGAGAACGGCACGGAGCCCCTCCACCCGATGGAGGCGCTCGCGCGTGGTTACGATCTGACGACCGAGCTCGCGTGAGGAGGCTGTGATGAAGAAGGTCGAGCGTTCCGAGGTCCTCGGTCTCGCGGAGTACGAGCGCATCCGCGAGCCCTTCCGCGTCCGCGTGATCGAGGAGAAGAAGCGGCGCCGCGTGAAGCTCGGCGACCGCGCCTCCTGCATCTTCGAGAACAAGGACACCGTCCTCCTCCAGATCCAGGAGATGCTCCGCACCGAGCGCATCACGCGCGAGGCCGCGGTCCAGCACGAGATCGACACGTACAACGAGCTCGTCCCCGGCGACCACGAGCTGTCGGCGACGATCTTCCTCGAGATCGACGACAAGGCCGAGCGCGAGAAGTTCCTCTTCGAGGCGAAGGGGCTCGAGCGCGCGTTCGCGATCGAGGTCGACGGCGAGAAGTGCCCGGCGCGGCACGATCCGTCGCGGGAATCCGCCGATCGCACGACGGCGGTGCACTACGTGAAGTTCCCGCTCACCGAGCGCGCCGAGCGCGCGCTCCGCGACGTGCTCGAGCGGAAGCGGAAGGCCGCCGACGTGCGCGTCGAGCTCGTCGCCGACCATCCCGCGTTCCGGGCGCGCTCCGCGCTCGCGCCCGAGACCGTCCTCAGCATCGCCGAAGACCTGGCCTGACGATGGTGGTCTACGAGCGCCCGGTTCGGTTCGAGGACGTCGACACGGCGGGGATCGTCTTCTTCGGCAAGTTCCTCGGCTACTGCCACGAGGCGATGGAAGTGCTCTTCGCGGGCGCCGACGGGGGGTACGTCGACCTCATCACGAAGCGCAAGATCGGCTTCCCGGCCGTGAAGGTCACCGCCGAGTACAAGGCGCCGCTCCGCTACGGCGACGTCGTCCGGATCGAGGTCACCGCGCCGAAGGTCGGCACCACCTCGGCGACCTTGAAGTACGTGATGACCCGCGTGCACGACGGCGCGCTCGTCGCGACGATCGAGCACGTCGTCGTCTGCTCCGACCTCATCACCGTGACGAAGCTGCCGCTGCCGGCCGACTGCCGACGCGTCCTCGAGGCGAACGCGGTCTGACGTCGCGAGGCGCGGGGCCACATCGCGCGATGTGGGCCGCCCACGATCCAGGCGGCACGCGCGGTGCAACCTCGTCGGAGCGTCATGCTCCGCACCCTCGCCACCGCGCTGTCTGCCCTCGCCGTCTCGTCCGCCCCCGTCGCCATCATCGCCCTCACGCTGCCCCTCGTCGCATGCGGAGGAAAGGCGGAGAGCGAGACACGCCGCATCGACGCCGCGATCGCGCGCGGCTCGAACCCGCCAGGTCTGACGATGACCGTCTGTGGCCGCGTCGTTTCGTACGTGGCGGGAGACGCCAATCACGGAGGCAGCATCGAGCTCGACCGTGGGAAGTGGGACCTCGTTCCCGCCGCGCCGGTCGCCTTCGAAGTCCTCCTCGCGCCGGGCGCCGACGTGTGCGTCCACGCCTCGCTCGACACGGATCAGCGCATCCGAGGCGCTTACGTCTACACGCCGGAGGACGAGGACTCGCAGGGGCCTGTGCCGGTCTCCGCCGGCGAGGAGGCCGACGGCGACGAGGCGAACGTCACGTCTGCTCGGGTGCTGCGGGCGCCGTGACCGGCGTGGGGGCCGGGGCAAGCAGCTTGCGCGCCGCCGGCAGGCTCACGAGCTCGATCGGGTCCTTGCCGCTCCGCCGGATCTGACGGACGCGCGCGACCATCGCGAGGCCGAACACGAAGAGCGCGACGCACGCCCACTGCGCCGGCGTGAAGCCGCCGTAGCGCGGGTCGCTCGTGTTCCCCTCCGTCGCGCGGAGGAAGTCCATCGCGAAGCGCACCGGCGCGTAGGCGAGCGCGGTCGCGGCGACGTAGCTCCCGGTCGTCAGCTTGCGACGCCACGTGAGCGCGAGGAGGAGCGCGAGCACGACCGTGAACATCATCTCGAGCAGCCCGAGATCGAACTGGGGCGTGTTGCCGAACGTGAGCTCGAGCGCGTGACGGACCTTGTCGATCTTGCCTGCGTCTTTCGCGTCGGGCGCACGGAACCACTCTGCGATCACGATGGTCTTCGCCGGGTCGGGGACGCCCGCCGCGACGGTGAGCGGTGTGCCGAGCGGGGCGCGCGCGCCGAGGTGGTCGTGCACCACCGAGCAGCCGCTCCGCCCGAAGATCCAGGCGACCGGGAACACGCTCAGGATGAGGTCGGCGAAGGGCAGGATGGGCATCGTCGCCGCGCGGCGCTTGAAGCGCGGGATCGTGAAGAACGGGGTTCGCAGGAGCGGAACCGCCTCGAAGTACTTCCAGAGCACGATGCCGATGAGCGCCCCGGTGAAGCCGCCGAACGAGCTGAGCCCCTCCCAGAGGAAGAAGATCGACCACGGCCGCTTCACGAGATCGGCCGGGTGATAGAAGATCTCGTCGAGCATGTGGCCGCCGGTGAAGCCGGCGACGAGCATCCACGTGATGAACGAGTTGAGCTTCTCGAGGTCGAGCCCGCGCTGACGCGCTCGCTTCGTCGCGAGCCACGTCCCGATGATCACGCCCGTCGCGACGAGGAGCCCGAACGGATGCAGGGTGAGAGGCCCGATCGGGAGGTCCGGAGCGTGGATGAACGGGATCATCGCTGGGTCGCCTTTCTAGCACGTGGCCCGGTCACGAGGATCGTGTCCTTCTCGCCGGGGCGGGCGCCCGCGGTGACGAGGACCTCCCATCCCGCGCAGGCGCGGTGGACGAGGACCCGGCCGTTCACGTCGGCAGGAGCCTCGCGCTTGCACTTCGCCTGCGGGAAGCGCCGCTCGAGCGCCCCCTCGAGGCGCTCCGTGACGTGGACGTGGGCTTCGGTACGGTCGCCCGGATCCGCCGGATCGAGCACCACGATGCGGTCGGCCTCGGCCCACTTCACGAAGAGGTCCGCGCCCTCGACGCGCGACGACGCCACGAGCCCCTCCGCGTCCTCCACCAGCGAGACTTCGAGCGTGAGCAGCCGTGACTCGCGGACGGGCCGCGTCGGGAGGACGAAGAAGAGGTCCTCCTCGTGCGTGCTCGGCGTCCCGCCCCACGTCGACGCGGCGCGCCCCGTGAGGACGCTCCGGGCGGCGGGAGCGATCTCCGCGCGCGGCACGCCGTAGACGCCGTCCTCGAGGAGCGCGCCCACGGTTCCGAGGATCGTCTCCGCGACCGCGCGCCGCTGGACCGCGGCCGACTCGAGCCGGGCCTCGTCGGCGCGCGCCTTCGAGGCGACGTCGCGGAGCTCCGCCTCGGTCTGGTCGACGTCGAACGTCACGATCATCGCCTGCGCCGCGCGGGCGTGGGGTCCCGCGGGCAGATCGACGAGGTAGCGGAGCACGCCGGCACGCGAGCGCTGACAGGCCTCGAAGAAGCGCGGCTCCTCCTCCTCGAAGGCCGCCCGCACTTCGTCCGCGAACGTGCCCTGCGGGTGCTCCGCGAGGTAGCGCTGCGCGTACGCGAGGCGCGTCCCCGGCGCGGCCGAAACGCGGAACGCACGATAGACCTCGAGCTCCGACGAGCTCGCGAGCATCGGCTTGAAGGTCGCGCACGCGCTCGACACGAGGACGAAGGCGAGGACGAGGGCGCGCCTCACGGTGCGCTCTCCCGACAGAACTGGCACTCGCTCGGCGACCGCGGCGCGACGTCGTCGACGTAGGATGCGAACGTGTCGCACGACGCCGCCGCGAGCGCGCGGAGGCACACCTGCCCGTCGCGGAGGAGCGGTCGGCACGAGTCGGGGACCGTGATGTCGGGCGGCTTCGCGGGATCGCACGCGCGCGCGCAGCGCTCGGTGGGGACGCCACACTCCTGGCAGCGATTGCAGTCCTGGGCCTTTCGCGCGTTCGAGAACGAGGCGGCGTCGAGGAGCTGCGCCTCGCTCCCGCACCCGCCGACGTCCCCGACCGTGGGCGCCATCGCGAGCACCCCGAGGCACGCGACGACGACGCGGAGGAGCAGGCTCGGTCGCGCGCTCACGGGAGCACCTCGTACGCGACCACGACGCCGAGCTGGCCGCTCAGCACCGGATAGGTGGCGACGCGCACGTCGGCGGTGCCGGCGCCGTAGAACACATCGCCGACGATCTCGGCGGCGAGCCCGACGCCCCCGCGAACGAACCACGCGCCGCCGGCGGCCGCCTCGAGCCCCCACGTCACCTCCGGCGAGAGCACGAGGGGGACCCCTCCCCTCCCCCAGTACGCGAGCGCGCCGACGCGACGGTAGGCGAGGTACGAGGGCGTCATCACGACCTGGCCGACGCCCTCGAGCGCGATCGACGTCCGGAACGCCATCCCGTGCTGGATCCGGAGCGGGTTGCCGAACGTCGCGGCGAAGCCGAGATCGGTGAAGGCCGCCGTGCGCGAAACGCTCTCCGCGTCGCTCCCGAGCGGCGTCGCGAGGCGGAACGGATTGTTGAAGCGGAGGCCGGTCCCCGCGAGCGCGGTGGCGAAGAGCTGGACGTAGCCGGGCTTCGTCGCGAACGGATCGACGCGGACGTCTTCCGGACCTTCTGCGCGCGCGGACGCTGGCGCGACGAACGCGAGGAACAACGTCAGGAACGCCGCTCGCCTCGCGTGCATCAGGTCCGGTTGACGCGCACCTTGGGTTTTGCGCCGAGCAGCGCGAGCTGTCCGCACGCGGCGCTCACGTCGTCGCCGCGGCGGCGCCGGATGAAGCAGGAGTAGCCGGCATCGCAGAGCACGCGCTGGAACGCGAGGACACCCGAGAGGTTCGGCGGACCGAGGGTCGAGGCCTCGATCGGATTCATCGGGATGAGGTTCACCTTCACCGGGAGCCCGCGGAGCAGCTTCGCGAGCTTCTTCGCCTCCTCCACGTTGTCGTTCTTGCCCGCGACGAGGGTGTACTCGATCGTGATCCGCCGCCGGCGCGGGAGCGGGTAGTCGCGGAGCGCCTTCATCAGCTCCGGGAGCGGGTACTTCTTGTTGATCGGCATGAGACGCGAGCGCGTCTCGTCGTCGGCGGCGTGGAGCGAGATCGCGAGCCCGATCTGCCCGTTGAAGTCCTGCCCGAGGCGCGCGATCTCGGGGACGAGACCGCTCGTCGAGACCGTCACCTTGCGCGTGGAGAGACCGATCCCGTCCGGATGCGTGAGGAGGCGGAGCGCGCGCACGGTCGCCTCGTAGTTGTGGAGCGGCTCCCCCATCCCCATGAGGACGACGTTCCGGAGCTGCTCGTCCGCGTCGAGCCGCGACCGCCCCGCGAGCACCTGGGCGACGATCTCGTCGGGGCCCATGTGCCGCTTGAGACCGGCGACGCCGCTCGCGCAGAACACGCAGCCCATCGCGCAGCCGACCTGCGTGCTGATGCACTGGGTGACGGGGACGGGCGCGCCCTCGGCTTCGGGTGCTTCTTCCTCGTCCTCCACCGCGGCCGCGGCGTCGGCGTCCTCGAGCGGCTCCTCGCCTTCCGGCTGCGACGGAACCGGCGAAGGGAGCCCACCCTTGAAGCCCGCGACGCGGGGGATGAGCACGGTCTCGACGTTCGCGCCGTCGGCGAGCCCGACGAGGAGCTTGCGCGTGTCGTCCGTCGCGCGCCGCTCCTGGACGACGGAGAGCACGCCTCCGAGGCCTTCCTCGGTGAGGCGCGTCCGGAGCGCGGCCGGCAGATCGGTCATCTGCTGCGCGTCGGTCACGCCGCGCGCCTGCACCCAGCGGAAGACCTGCTTGCCGTGGAAGGTCCGGCCGCCGAGACGCACCGCTTCCTCGGCCCACTCCTCGGGGAAGCGGGCGAGCGGCGGGATGGGCTTGTCGCGCGTGACGGCCACGGTGTGAGTCTACCTCGGTCGCGGGGCTTTACTTGCCCTGTTTGCTCTGGGCCTTGGCCTCTTCCCAGTAACGATCCAGCACGTCGAGCGGCAGCGGCGAGTGCTCGCCGGCGTTGCCCCACCCGCCGTGCTCTTCCTTCACCCGCGCCTCGACGTGCGCGAAGCGCTTCGTGAACTTGTCGATCGTGCGCCGGAGCGCGCCCTCGGCGTCCACCTTCACGTGGCGGGAGAGGTTCACGAGCGCGAAGAGCACGTCACCGAGCTCCTCCTCGACCGCGTCCGCGTCCCCGGCGGCGATCGCACGGTCGAGCTCGTCCATCTCCTCGTGGACCTTCGCGCGCGACCCCTTCGCGTCCTCCCAGTCGAAGCCGACGCGCTGGACCTTCTCGCCGATGCGCGTGGCGCGCACGAGGGCGGGCAGGCTCTTCGGTACGCCGGCGAGGAGGCCGCGGTTGGCCTTCTCCTGCGCCTTGATCTTCTCCCAGTTGCGGAGGACCTCGTCCGCGTCCTTGGCGTCCATGTCGCCGAAGACGTGGGGATGGCGGGAGACGAGCTTCTCGACGATTCCCGCGATCGCGTCGTCGATGCCGAAGGAGCCCTCGTTCCGCCCGAGCTCGGCCAGGAACACGACCTGGAGGAGGAGGTCCCCGAGCTCCTCGCGGAGCTGGGCGCGTTCACCGCCCTCGATCGCGTCGATCACCTCGCACGCTTCCTCGAGCACGTACTTCCGCATCGACTCGAACGTCTGCTCGCGGTCCCACGGGCAGCCGTCGGGCGCGAGGAGCCGGCGCATGACCGCGACGAGGCGCGTCAACGTCGAGCCGTCCTGGCGGCGGAGCTCGGGGACCGGCCGCGGAAGGTCCTCGTCGAACCGTGCGAGCTCGTCTGCGGCCTGCGGCATCTCGGGCATGGGCGGCGGCTTACCACGAGGGAGGGCGCTCCCCAAGCACGGCCCGGAAATGCGCCGGGATCGTGGAGACGGGGTGTTATCCTTCCGAGCGGAGCCACGGATGAGCGCGGGGAAAGAGCCTGGAACGAGCTTCCGCCGGAAAATGGTGCTCCTCGGAGTGGTGCTCGTCATCGGGCTCGCGTACCTGCTCCGCGGCGTCCTCGTCCCGCTCTTCCTCGCGTTCCTCCTCGCCTACGCGCTCGACCCGTTCGTCGATCGGCTCGAGGGGCTGCGCGTCCCGAGGCCGCTCGGCGCGATCGCCGTCATGCTCGGCATCGTCGGCCTCGTCAGCGTCGTGGTCGTCTACACGGTCCCGCTCTTCGTCGACGAGCTCAGCGACGCGTCGCAGACGTTGCCGGAGAAGCTGACCGGCCTGCAATCACGGCTCGAGCCGTGGTTCATGACGAAGCTCCACATCAAGCTGCCGCACACGATGAACGACCTCTCGAAGGAGGTCACGAATCGCTTCCAGGGCGACAACGCGCTCGAGACGGCGCGCATGGCGCTCTTCGGCACGCTCGGCTACGTCGGCGTCGCGCTGTCGGCGTTGATCGTCCCGGTCTTCGCGCTCTACCTCCTCATCGACTTCGACCGCATCGTCACCCGCGTCGAGCAGCTCGTGCCGCGCCGGTGGGTCGACCCGATCGCCGACGTCGCGCGCCAGATCCACAAGACCCTCTCCGGCTACGTGCGCGGTCAGCTCACCGCGAACATCGTCCTCGCGGCGCTCTACGCGACGGGGCTCCGGATCGTCGACATCCACCTCGCGGTCCCGATCGGTGTGATGACCGGCATGCTCGCCTTCGTGCCCTATTTCGGCTTCACGATGGGCATGCTGTTCGCGCTGACGATGGCCGTCCTCGACTGGCAGGGCGCCGGCACGATCGTCGGCGTCATCACCGTGATGGGCGGCGTGCAGCTGATCGACGCGATGGTGATCACGCCGCGCATCGTCGGCCGCTCCGTCGGCCTCGCGCCGCTCGAGGTCATCCTCACGATGATGGCGGCGGGCTCGCTCCTCGGCTTCCTCGGCGTGCTCCTCGCCGTTCCGCTCGGCGCGGTCGTGAAGATCCTCGTCCAGCGCGCGGTGAAGGCGTACCTCGCGTCGGAGTTCTACAACCGCGCACCGGCCCGGACCCCTGCCCTCGTGCAGGTCCCTTCCCTCGCGCTGCCGTCGAATGCGTCGTCGGTCTCGCCGATCACGATCGCGGCGCCGACGCCGCTCGTCACGACGCGAGCCACGCCGGCCCCGCCGACCGCGGGCGGAACGACGGGCGCGACGGGCCCGGGCGGCCCCACCCCGGTGCGAGCGGCGAAGGACTCGTAGGGGCCTCCTCTCGTTCGCGTCCGGCAGGCGCCCTGTCTCCGTCGCGGACGGGCGTCTTCCGTCTACCGTCGGTCGACCTGCGGAAATTTTCGTGCGACGCGCGGCGGGGCCACGTGTCCTGTCCGGAGCGGCTCCCCTGCCGATGAGCGCTATCATGGTCGCAATGGTGAAGCGCGGAGTGCCGGCTGCCTTTCTCGTCGTCGCTCTCGTGGCGTCGGGCGGCCTCCTCGCGTGCGGCGCGCTCTTCGGCGTCGACTTCGACGATGCGCACCCCCGCGCGGACTCCGACGTCGAAGGTGGTGTGAGGTCGGTCGGCGAGGACGCAGGCGGGGTCCCGAGAGCCACCCCCGATTCGGGCTCCGCCGGCGTCGCGCGCGGGACGATCGTGCTCTTCGGCGGGACGTCGACGGCGGACGGACACGACCTGCTCCGCGACACGTGGACGTTCGACGGTACGAAGTGGATGCGCGTTGCGGCGCCGACGTCTCCTCTTCCGCGATTCGGCAGCAGGATGAGCGCGCTGGGCAGGAACGTGGTCCTCTTCGGCGGGCAGGACGCGGCCGGGCCGCTCCACGACACGTGGATCTTCGATGGCGCAACGTGGCGCCAGGTCCCGACCGTTCACACGCCTGACGACCCGCTCGCCGGCGGGATGGCGTCGCTCGGGAACAAGGTCGTGTTCTACGACGGCAGCGCCACGTGGACGTTCGATGGAGTCGACTGGACGCGGCTCCCGATCTCGAGCCCCTCGCCGGCGCGTAGCAACCCCACGATGGGAACCTGGGGGGACCGCGTCGTCGCCGTCGGCGGCGCGAACACGAACGGGCCGGGACCGTTCTGGCTCGGAGATGCCTGGACGTTCGACGGCAACGTGTGGACGAAGCTCGCCGCGGGGCTCGACGGCGGGACGATCGGAGGGGCGATCGGCCCTCTGCAGGACTGGCTCGTCGTGACGTCCGGCTGCGGCGAGGGGCAGCTGGATCCCGTCACGTCTTTCTTCGACAACAGCAATTGGATCTCGCTCCGCTTCCAGGTCCAGGGAGCGGCGCCATGGGGCTGCGACCATCCGATGTTCGAAGTGGGAGGCAAGCTCCTCCTCTTCGAGAACCTCACGCCCGTGGACGGCGGCCTCGTGCTCGACGCGTGGGCGTTCTCCAAGACGACACGAGCTTGGAGCACGGCCTCCTTTCCCGGCGCGCCGCCGGGCCGTTCGGCGCACGCCATGGCCTACGTGCCGTAGTGCGCGGAAGACGGTAGACGAACGTCGCTGGTCGAATGCGACGTGGGACGTCGCAAGTCGGAGGAGCAGCGAGTCAGTCTCGCTCGCCCACGACGCTCGCTTCGAAGTAGGCGCGGAGGGCCTCGCCCGTGCCGTGGCGCGCAAGGCCGATCATGAGCTTCGCGAGCGCGGCTTCGACCGTCATGTCGCCCGCCGAGATCGCGCCGGCGCCCTCCGCTTCGGCGCCGCCTTCGTAGCGCCCCAGCTCGACGTAGCCACGCACGCACTGCGAGACGACGACGACGGGCACGTCGTGCGCGCGGGCCTCCTCGATCGCCGGGATCAGCGTCGTCGGGACGTTGCCTGTCCCGTAGCCCTCCAGCACGAGGCCGCGGACCCCGGCCTGGATGGCGCCGCGGACGAGCGAGGCGTCGAGCCCCGGGAACACGCGCACCGCGAGCACGCGCGGCTCGAGCCGGTCGTCGAACGCGCCGAGCCGCGACGGCGCGCGCACGTGGGGCGCGAGCTCGACCCCGAGACCGAGCTCGACGAGCGGCGCGAGGTTCGGCGAGTCGAACGCGTCGAACCCCCAGGCGTCGCGCTTGGTCGCGCGCGCGCCGCGGAAGATACGCGAGCCGAACGCGATCGAGACCTCCGGGACCGCCAGCGTCGCCGTGAGCGCCGCGTCGATGAGGTTCTGACGCGCGTCGGTGCGGACGTCGGAGAGCGGACGCTGCGAGCCCGTCAGGACGACCGGCTTCGGCAGCGGCCCGAGGATCATCGCGAGCGCGCTCGCCGTGTACGCCATCGTGTCGGTCCCGTGCACGACGACGATGCCGTCGTAGCTCGGGATCTGCGCGTGCACCTCGCGTGCGAGCCGCAGCCAGTCGCTCGGCTGCATGTTCGCCGAGTCCATCTGGAAGAGGAGCTTGGTCTCGAGATCGGCGACGCGGCCGAGGCTCGGCACCTCGGCGATCAGGTCACGGTTCGTCCGCTCTTCGTCGAGCGTGACGGCACCGCGGCGCTCGCCGTTCGGCACCGCCTCGTTCATCAGCAGCGTGCCGCCGGTCAGGAGGAGGAGGAGCTTCGGCACGGCAGCTCGCGTGGGTCAGAAGAGGCGCTGGTCGACCTTGATCGTGTCGCCCTGCTGGAGCTTCACGTCGGCACGCGCGTTGTCGGTGATCGCATCCACGCTGATGACGGCGTTCACCGACTGCGTCGGCGACACGAGGCGGATGATCTGGACGTGGTTCGTGTCCGCGAGCGGCGTGAACCAACCGGCGGCGGAGATCGCCTGCACGAGCGTCATACCGTCCTGGTACGGGATCGGTCCCGGCTTCGCGACCTGACCGAGCACCTGGATCTTCTTCGAGTTGTACGCCTTGACCTTGACCTGCACCTGAGGGTCGACGAGGTACTTCGCCTCGACGAGCTTCTCGCGCAGGTGCGCCGCGATCTGCTTCGGCTCGAGCCCGGCGACGGGCATGCCCTGGACGTACGGGAAGTCGAGCGTCCCGTCCGGCTGGACCTCGTACTCCTTCGGCAGCTTCTCTTCGCCGACGACCGTCACCTCGAGGACGTCGCCCGGGCCGACGCGTGCGTTGACGACCGGCGCCGGCAGGTTGTGCGGCGGCGGATAGTTCTTGCCGCACGCCGCGACGCCGAAGAGCGCCGCGAGCAGGAAGAGGAGAGCGAAGAAACGCGAGCCCATGGGTCGGCTCGGACTCATACCGCTTCTCAGAGGAACCAGCGAACGCCGGCGAGCGCCT
Organism: Polyangiaceae bacterium; assembly: GCA_039809485.1. GTDB lineage: Bacteria > Myxococcota_A > Polyangia > Polyangiales > Polyangiaceae > Labilithrix. Next base: position 56,496 of record JBDHVE010000028.1, read on the forward strand.
GGAAGCGCTGCCACTGCAGGTGGAAGCCCTGGCCGGTGCCTCCCGCCGTGGTCGTCCCGTCGGTGTTCACCGCGGTGTCGCTGAGCGTGTGGACGTAGTCGAACGTCGCGTTGATGCCGAAGGAGTCGGTGAGGCGGTACTCGCCGAAGAGCGTGCCGCCGACGCGGTAGTTCACGAAGTCACCGACCGGCGTCGCAGTTCCAGGCGTGGTGACCGGGACGATCCCGCCGCCGGCGTTGAGGAACGGCTGCGGGTAGCCCTGGCGCTCGCCGTAGCCGTCGAGCTGGATGATCGCCTTGCCGCCGAACGCGTAGTTGATGCGCGTGTAGAGCTTGTCCGACTCGTAGAAGTTGCCGAGCAGGCTCGTCTGGAAGTCACGGTTGTAGCCGAGCGAGATCGCCGACAGGAGCAGCGTCGCCTGCCCCGGCTCGCCCGCGCCCGCGCCTTGCGAAAGGTAGAACGTGCCTTCGAGCTGGCCGATGACGCTGTCGTACTGGAGCGACGACGGCAGGTTCGGGTTCTGGAAGAACGTCGCGCCGTAGCCGGCGGCCGCGAGGAGGCCGAAGCGATCCGTCACGAGGCCCGTGAGGCCGAAGCGCGTGCGAACCGGCGTGCCGTCGTTCAGGTAGTTGATCGACCGCTGCGAGTTCACGTAGTTCACGACGCGCAGGTTCGTGTCGTGGAACAGGGCCGTGCGCGGGCGGAAGCGCCAGCGGTTCCGGACCGCGAACTCGTGCTGGAGGTTCGAGAACGGGACGCCGTTCGACTCCTCGAAAAGGTTCGCGTAGAGCTGGTACCCGCCGCGGAGGTCGAGCGTGCCGCCACCGGGCAGGAAGACGAGCTCGCCGCCGCCGTTCACCGTGCTGCGGTTGAACGAGAGGTTCGGGTCGGAGACCGCGTTGTTCGGCTGGATGACGCGGTTGTAGCCCGCGTTCAGGTTGAAGCCGACCGGACGCCCCTGGTTGTAGTCCATGCGGGCGAACGCATTGATCGAGACGTTCCCCGACGGGATCGTGCCCTGGTCGCGGACCTCCTGGTCGCCGATGAACTGACGGAACGTGGCCGCGACGCCCGCGCGGAACGCGAGCGGCGGAGGCTGGCTCGGGACGCCGCCGTTCTCGAGACGCTGCGGGCCGATCGTCGAGAGCGAGAACGAAGGCGTGAGGCGGAAGACGCCCGCGCCCTTCGGGTTGCTGTTCGCGTACCCCGCCTTGTCCGTGCGGAGGAACCAGTTCGAGTCGTAGCCGGCTTCGCCGCCGACGCCGGGGTGGAGCTCGACGTTGCCCGTCCGGATGCCGGCGCCTTCCTGGTAGCGGCGATCCTTCATCCACTCCTGCGCGGCTGCTTCGCGGGTCACGAGCGCGGTGGCCGGCACCGTCGCGGCGAGCGCGAGGACGATGCGGAGAGCACGTGCACGGCCGCTCGAGTTCGGGCGACGTAGCGAGAGCTGCCCAGGGATTTGGCGGTTCGTCATGTTGGAAGAGGGAGAAGACCAGCGATCTCGCAAGCGGCCATCATGTTCGCGAACCGAGTCGGGAGTACCTGGTCAGAAGCTCTACTGCAATGTCTATTCGCAGGGCAAACGGGTTTGAGGAACCAGTCGAGACACGATCGCGCAACGAGCCGGTGGATCACCGGCTCGGTTCGCTCTCTTCGGTCGACTGCCCCGTTGACGGAACCGCGCCGGTCAGATTTTCAGAGCGTGCAGCTCGTGCACTGCGGAGGCTGGACGACGGTGCCGGGGTCCGTCACCGGCGGGTACGGGGTCTCGTCCGGCGGAATCGCCGGATCGACCGTCGTCGTCACGCGCGTGTCGCCGACGAACGCCGCCTCTTCCCCGATGCACTGGTTCGCTTCCGCGACGAGCTGCTCGGAGCGCTGACGGAGGACGGTGAGGATCGTGAACTCGTGGTTCGAGAGCTCCGTGTCGTTGCGCGTGACCGCGGACTGGAGCTGCTGGCGGCGATCACGCGCGGAGCGGATCGCGACGTCGATCTGCGAGAGCTTGTCGTTCAGGCAGAGCGTCTTCACGACGTCACGCTGACGGCGCGCTTCCTCGAGCTGCTTGCGCACGCCCGTCGCGGCGGCCTCCATGCGGCCGATGTGCTTCGCCGACTCGGTGAGCTGCTCCTGCGGCGACAGCGTCGTCTTCCGCTGGAAGCCGACCTGCGCGTCGGACGAGCCGCCGGCAGTCCCGCTGGCGTTGGCCGTGCTGGCGCCACCGGTCGCGGTGCCACCCGCGGGCGCACCACCGGTCTGCGCGCCTGCAGGCGTCGCCAGGTAGGCGAGCATGCCGACAGCGAAGAGCCACTTCAATGAGGAGCGGACGCGCATCAAGCCTCCCGTGCCCGAGTACTCTACTGTGTCACTGTTGGGGTGTCAACGACCAAGCCACGCCGTATTACGCTGTTATTTCCGTGTGTTGCGTCAGAACGCGCCGGGATGTGGTCTCGTCGTCTCGTGGACAGGGCACCACTTACGATGCGCGGCGGGTCAGCCGCGTTCAGCAATCACCGCGAGCAGTGATCCCGCCTCTCGCGACCCGGCCCCCCGCCCGAACGGACGACGGCCCGCGTGCCTCGAGGCACACGGGCCGTCCAGCCGACCGCGCGGGGCGGGTCAGCTCAGCTCACTTCTGCTGCACGAACGTGACCGGGATGTTCAGGGTCGATCCCGAGCCGCCCGGCGCGTCGAACGTGGCGCGCTTGATGTGGCCCGCGATGCAGCTCGCCACCGTCGGCGACAGACCGCTGTTCGACGCGACGTCGGCGCTCGAGACCTCGCCGTTCGGACCGATCTTCGCGCTGATGACGACCTTGCCGCTCATGCCCGGGTCCTGCGCGAGGCCGGCTTCGTAGCAGCGCTTGAACTTCGGGCGGAGGCCCGCGATGACGCGGTCCGCACCGGAGACCGGCACCGACGCGGTCGTGCCGCCGATCTGCGCGTCACCGGTCGGGCCCTTCACGACGCGCTCGGCGCCCGCGGTGCCGCCGGTCCCCTCGCCCTTCGTGCCGCCGCCGATGCCGCCGAGACCGCCGCCCTTGCCGCCGCCCTGCACCGCGCCGCCGCCGCCGCCGACCTTGAGGTCGCCGGTGCCGTGCGCGACACCCGCACCGGACGCGGCCGCGCCGGAGAGGTCGACGGGCGGAATGTCCGAGCGGTTCAGCGCGCCTTGCACGGCCGAGCCGCCGCCGAGCGCCGCGAGCATCTGCATCTGCATCGCTTCGGCTTGCGCGGAGAGCGCCGCGGCCTTGGCGTCGCTGACGTTGCCGGCGCCGGCGCTGCGGCCGGAGCCGCCCGCCTTGCCACCCGCACCGCCGCCCGCCGGCTTCGCCGTCGTCGCCGCTGCGGTCGCGGTCGACGTCGTGGTCGGCGTCGTCGTGTCCGTCACTTCCTGCACCGGAGGCGCAGGGATGTTCTTCATCATGTCGACGAGGCCGGCGACGTTGAACTCGTCACCGACGACCGGATCCATCCAGTCCGAGTACATCGCTCCGACGATGCCGAAGTGGAGGAGGAAGCTGAACGCCGCGATGATCGTGAGCGTCCAGTCGATCTGCGAGGCGAGACCGCCCTTCACCGCGAGCGGCAGCTGCGGACGCGGCTGCACCGGCGGCGGCGCGACGAACTGGAAGAGGAACGTCGTGTCCCCGACGACGACCTTGCCGCGCGCTTCTTCCGTCAGCTTGATCTGGTACGCGTTGCCGACCTTCTTCGCCTGACCGCGGAGCGCCTGGATGTCCGTGATGCCGCTCGCGAGCGCGACACGGCCGGTCATCCCGTCGAGGAAGTTCAAGTAGTAGTCGTTCCCGACGAGCTCGAAGAGCTTGAAGGTCGGAGGCACCGCCTGCGACGGGATGACGAACATCGACTTCTCGTTCGAGCCGATCGTCACGCTCGTGCGCTGCTTGATGATGCGCTCTTCGATGACGCGGCCGCCCTGCACCAAGCCGATGCGGAGGACCTTCGGGCCTGTCTGCACCGACATGGCCCGCATCACCGCGGTCATCTGACCCGGTCGTCCGCCCGGTGCTCCTCCCGGTTGCTGCCCCGGTCCAACGTTCATCGTGTGCTCCTAGGAAGCTTTCGATTCTCGCGGGCGCGGCGCACGGGCCGCCCCTTGGGGTCGTCAGACGTCGCGTGAGCTGAAAAGTTCCCGGCACACGCCACGCGAGGAGGATATCGGAACGACCTCGCGGGTGTACAGCGCGGTTTTCTCGGATGCGAGCTTGGCCGTGGGCGCGGCTCGCACGGGAGTCCTGGGGGCAACGAGCTACGGGCGGGTGGGAGCCCTCGCCCACCCCGCGGCCGAGCTCCGCGGTCGCCGTACCTCAGCCGGGATCGCGCTCGGCGGCGAGCGACTCGAGCCGCTCGACGAGCTTGTCCGCGGCGGCCGCCTTCTCGCTCTTGATCCGGCGCGCCTGCGTGTGCGCGGCGACGCACACGGCGGTGCCGACGAGCCCGAGCGCCGCGACGGTGAACGCCTGGCCGATGAGGCCGCCGAAGAGGAGCTGCCCGAGATCGGAGGGCAGCTCGGCGTCCTCGGTGAGCCCTCGGCGGAGGACGAGGGCGGCGAGGAGGAACGCTGTGCTCGTCGACACGCGCGCGCAGACGCGCGGGACCGCCGCCCAACGATCGAGCCGGTGCCCGAGCTCGGTCATCTGCTCGTTCACGAGCGCCGCGCGCTTCTCCTCGTCACGCTCGGCGAGCGCCTCGATCAGATCGCGCTCCCACTCCGCGTGGGGGTCCTTCGCCGCGACCGAGCGCAGCACGTCGAGCCCCTGCGCGTGCCGGCGACCGAGCATGGCGAACGCCTCTTCGGGATCGATCGCGGTCGCGTGGATCGCCAGCCAGACACGTCGCGCGCTCGCCCCTGCGCACGCGAATGCGACGAGGAACGAGACGAACGCGATCACACGGCGCTCAGAACGGATCTTTCTTCGCCGCTTCCTCGATCCGATCGAGGAAGGGCTGCCGGAGCTCCGCGAGCGTGAGCTTCGGCTGGATCTTGCTCACGTCGACGGAGGCGACCGGCTTCTGGATGCGCCCGACGATCGTGACCTCGTTGATCGTGATGACGCCGCCCTTCTGCTGCGCGGACGCTTCACCTCCGAGGAGGAGGACGGCGAGAGCAGCGGCGGCGGACGCAAGAGCCTTCACGATGGTCTTCATCACTTTCCTCCGTCCTTGCCGCCCGCCGCGGGGGCGGCGGCGGCCGGCGTCGCCGCCGCGTTCTTCAGCTCGGCCTGCTTCGCCTTCGCGCGGGCGAGCAAATCGTCGATGTCGTCCTGCACGCCGGGCGCCGGCTTCGGTCCTCGCATCGTGCGGTACGTCTCGAGCTCCTTGATCGCGGTCGAGACCTGGCTGTCGGAATTCGTGCCGGGGATGCTCGGCGCGGTCAGGTACATGAGCCCGCGGTCGTAGTGCGCCGCCGCGAGCGTGGAGTCGAGGGCGAGCGCCTGGTCGAACTCCTTGTTCGCCTCGGCGTACTTGCCGAGGAGGCGGTAGCAGTCGCCGAGGTTCAGGTGCGCGACGGCGCTGTTCGGCTGGAACCGCGTCGCGCTCTCGAGGACGGGCTGCGCCTCCTGGGCGTTGCCGGCCTCGAGCCGCATCGAGCCGAGGTTCACGAGCGCCTCGACCATGTCGGGGCGCTTCTTCACCGCCGCCTCGAAGTCCTGGAGCGCGACGGCGCGCGAGCCGGACTCGCGGAAGATGAGGCCGCGGATCAAGTGCGCTTCGGCGTTCTCCTTGTCGCGGGCGGGGCTCGCGTCGCCGAAGCCCTCCAGGATCGCCTGGAGCGCGTACTTCGCGAGGTCCATCTTCCGCGCGCGGTAGTGGTCGCGCGCGATGGTGACCATCGCGTCCTTGAAGTCCGGATCCATCCGGAGCGCGTCCTGCGCCATCTGCTGGGCGGTGCCGTGGTCCTTCGCGATGCTCTTCACCTCGGCGAGGCACGTCGTGAGGCGCGGATTGTTCGGCTTCTTCGCGCGTTTGTCGGAGAGGAACGTGTCTGCCTCGCCGGCATGCCCGCTGTTCGCGAGCGACAGCGCGTAGGCGCACATCGAGAGCTCGTGGTCGGGGTTGTTCGAGAAGGCCGTGCGGTACGACTGCTGCGCGCCGGCGAGGTCGCCGAGGCGCTCCTGCACGACGCCGAGCGAGTACGGCGGCGCGGGTGACTTCGAGTCGAGGCTCATCGCCTCCTGGAAGCCCTTCTTCGCGCCGGCGAGATCGCCGGCGAGCCACGCCTGCCACCCGCGGTCGTAGGCCGACTTCGCCGAGCCGGTGAGACCCGACGTCCCCGCCCCTTCGACGACGCCGACCTGCGCGCCCTGTTCGTCCGTCACCGCGGTGCCCGCGGCGGCGTCCTTCTGCGGGTAGTTGACCGGCTTGTCGCCGCCGCACGCGGGCGCGCCCACGAGCGCGCCCGTGGCGACGAGCATCGCCAACACACCACCACTCGCCCAACGAAGAGAGATGCCCATGTTCGTGTTCTTCGTCCCGTTCGTCACGGCGCCGCCGGGAGCGGCTTCGAGTTGCCCTGCGGCGGCGGGAGGACCGCGAGGCCCGGCCGCGTCTGGACGTACTGGTTCTGCGAGTAGGTGAGCTTGGTCGCGCCCTTGTTCGTCGGGTCCGGCGTGTTGGTCACGTACTTGGACATGTTCGCGTCACCGATGATGTCCGTGTAGTACGCGAGCCGCGCGATCGCCTTCGTGATGAGCGCGTTGCGGACGTTGTACTTGCGTCCGAGCGCCACCGCGGTCGCGTAGCGACGGACCATGATCTCGTCCGCGCCCGCGAGCTCCTGCTCCTTCTTCTTGCGCCAGAAGTCCTTCTTCGCGTCCTCGAGCGCGTCGGCCTTCTCCTCGAGGTCGGGGCGACCGCTGTTCCGCATCGTGTTGAGGAGCTGCTTCTCCTGCGCGTTGAAGAGCTCCACCTTGACGACCGCGTAGAGGCCCGAGCGGAGCGTGTCCCAGACCGTGCCCTGGCGGGCGGTCGCCGTCGGGACCCACTCGAGCGACTCGTACTTCTTCACGATCGTCTCGAGGGCCTTGTCCCACTTGTCCGCTTCTTCGGCGTTCGTGAGGTACTTGCCCTTCTTCGTGATCTTCCCGTTCGCGTCGGTCGCGCCGAGGATGTCGGTGACCGAGCCCGTGTACTTGTGCTTCTCGGGCACGTCGAAGCGGGCCGTGATCTCCTCGTCGAGGAGCGTGAACTCCGCCTCGGCGGCGTAGTCGACGTACGGCGGGAGCTGCGCCTCGCTGCGCCCGTCCTTGACCGGCGCCTTCGTGCGGTAGTTCTCCCAGGCGGCGACCGTGTTCTTGAACCACGTCCGCCAGTCGCCTTCGTTGCCGACGCGCTTCATGCGCCCGACTTGGTAAGCGGCCTCGACGACGTACTTCGCGGCGCCCGGCGCGTTCCGGTTCGCGTTGTAGTACTGCATCAGCGCGCCTTCGGCGGCGCCGCGCGTGTTCCGGTTCTGGCCGCTGTCGGGCGCCGACGGCACCCACTGCTTGTAGTCGTAGCTCGCGACGAGGTAGTCGGCGTTCGCCTTGTCGTCCGCCGTCGGATTGAGCTTCGCCATGATCCGGTACTCGGCCATCATCTTGTCGCGCTGGCCGAGGTTCGCGTAGAGGATCATCGCGTTGCGCGCGGCCTCGCGGCGCTTCGCTTCCTGGAAGCGCTCGTTGCCGGCGACCTTCTCGTAGGTCTCCGCCGCGCGCTGGTAGTTGAAGAACGAGTAGTACGTCGTGCCGAGCGCGTCGTACGCGTCGCCGAGGTACCCGAGCCGCTCCTGGTACTTCTTCGGATCGGGCGCGGCCTTCGTCTTCGGGTCGCCCTTCTGCAGCGCCGTCAGGCGCGCGTCGGAGCCGTACTCGGTGATGAACTTGTTGTAGAGCTCGATCGCCTTGTTGTACTCGCCGACCTGCTTGTAGGCGTAGGCGGCGTTCATCGCGGCTTCGGGCGCTTCGTCGCGCGCGGGCGCGGCCTGGAGCGCGGACTCGTAGAGAGCGGCCGCTTCGCGCCAGAGACGGTTCTTCTCCGGGCCCGGCGGCGCCTTCTTCGCCTCCTCGAACTTCTTGCGCGCGTTGACGAACGCGGCTTCCTGGAGCGTCGGGTTGACGATCAGACCGGCCTTCGCCGTCTGCTCGGCGCTGACGGCGCAGGACTTCTGGCGCTCGGCTTCGGCGAGCTGGGTGGAGAGGTCGGCGTTCCGCTCCAGGTTGCTCATCGTGATGAGCTTCTCCCAGGCCTTGTAGCCGAACTCGTCCTTCCCGCAGTGCTCCTTCCACATCGGCTCGAAGCGCTGACGCGCGAGATCGAAGTGGCCGTAGAGGAAGTACGTCTCGCCGGCGTAGTACTGGTACTGGATGCCGTTCTTCTGCGCGTCGAGGTTCGGCGGGACGCGCTGGACGTACTCGTCACGCGCTTGGATGCTCTGCGCGACGACCGGCGGGATCGGATCGCGGAGCACCTTGCGGGTCGCCGGATCCTCGCTGTCGAACTTCACCTCTTCGCGCTTCGCGACGCCGCTCGTGCCGCGCGTCTCCTCGAAGCGCTGGTAGGCGAGGTCGCGATCGACGTCGCTCACGTCGACGACGAAGAAGGCGGCGTTGTCGAGGTACTTGTCGTCCTCGTTCGAGTCACGGACATCGATCGCCGCGACGAGCGCGTCGTCGATGTCCTTCTTCGACGGCTCGGGGAACTTGTTCGCCGCGAGCTTGTGGAGGACGACCTGGATCCGGACGTACTGGCGACGCGCGTCGGCGAGCCAGTAGCGGGACTCGTACGCGTCGGGCGCGTTCTCGTCCTGCTTCAGGTAGCCGTACCAGCCGATGCCGGCGAGCTTGTACTCGCTGCCGGCGCGCGAGAGCAGCTCGAGCTGCCGCGCCGGATCGTTGGTCTCGCTCGCCGCGACGAGGGCCGCCTTGCCGAAGTTCGTGTGCTGCGCCGCCGCCTGACGGAGACCGCCGCGGACGAGGCGCTCGGCGTTCTGGATCGCGGCGGGGTTGTCCTTGTTCGCGTCGACCCACGGCGTGTTGCCGATGTAGTTCGCGAGCTTCGTGCGCGCTTCGAGCGCCTTCTGGCTGATCGCGTCGTGCTCGGGCGTGCCCGGGCGCTTCGTGATGTTCAGCTGGTCGTACGTCTCCGCGATCGCGTTCTGCGTCTCCGGGGCCGACGGATCCATCGGCCACTTCTGGAGCATCGTCTCGTAGACCTCGACCGCGTTCGTGAACTGGTTCAGCGAGCGGTACTCGAGGGCGAGCGCCTTGTAGATCTCGATCGTCCAGGGCTTGTCCTGAGGGATCAGCTGCGGATCCTTCACGCGATCGACGGCGACGTGGAGCTTCTTCTCCGCGCGCTCGGGATTCGGCTCCGTGTCGAGGATGTCCGGCCGCGAGATGAACGGCTCCCACTCGTCCGGGCCCTTGAAGTCGACGTTCGTGAGCGAGCCGGCGATGTACGTATAGGCTTCGCTCCGGAAGTCCGCGCCGGTGTCACCGGTGCGCTTCTGCTCCTCGTCGGTGTAGTTGAGGAGCGTGACGAACGACTTCGTCGCGGCCTCGTACCGCTGCTGCTTGAAGAGCGTCCAGGCGTACTTGTAGAGCGAGACGCCGTAGAGCGGCGGGCGCTTCCACTTCATCGCCTGCACGTAGGCGCGCGCCGCGCGGTTGTAGCCCCACACGCTGGCGGGGTCTTCCTTCGTCACGCCGCTGCCGAAGTCGAGCTGGTCGAACTCCCAGTTTCCGATCTGCCACCAGACTTCGGCGACGTACTTCGGCTCCTCGCCCTGACGGAGCCCCGGCTGCGTGAGCGGCTGGCACTCGTCCGGATAGACGTCGGTGTAGACGGTCTCCGGGTTCCGGCGGCTCACCTGCTTCGGGTCGTTGTACTTGTGACGCCACTGCGTCCAGTGCGCCTCGTCGGCGTCCTGGGGCATCGGCTTCACGGTGTCCTTCGTCGGATCCTTCGGATCGGGCGGCGTCGGGTAGTCGTACTTGTTGTGGCAGACGAGCGAGCGCCACACCTGCTGCGCCTCGGGGATCCGCCCCGAGTCGTTCAGCGCGTGGCCGAGGAAGTAGTAGATGCCGGCGATCTCACGGTACTTCGGGTACTCGTTGATGACGCGCTTGTAGAGTGCAATCGCGTCCTTCAGCCCCTCTTCGACCGGGACGGTGGCGTCTTCCGAACGCGCGCGCTCCTCGTAGAGCGCAGCGAGGCGGTACATCGCGTCCGGCGTCGCCTCCGGCTGCGAGCGCGGCCCGCTGTAGGTCGCGATGAACTCCTCGAGCCGGCGGATCGCGATGTCGCGTGCCTTCTTCAGCTCGGCCTTCTCGATCGCGATCTCGCGATCGAGACCGGAGAGGACTTCCTTCTTCTTGATCTCGTAGTGGAGCCGGATGACGCCGGTGACGGTGTCGCGATACTCCTTCGCGCCCTTCTCGTACGCGTCGACTTCCTGCTTCAGCGCGTCGAGCGCGGCGATCTGCGCGGCGCTCGGCGGCGGAGGCGGCGGGTACATCTTGCGCGCGGTGGGGCTCGTCGCGGGCGCGGGGCCCGTCGCAGACGGACCGGCGGTGCCCTGCGGAGCGACGCCGGCGTCTCCGCTCCCCGTCGGCTGCGCGCCGACCGTCGCGGTGTTGCCGGTCGCGAGCCCCGCATCCGTCGTCGCGGCGACCGGCTTCGCCGCCGCCGCGCCGCTCGCGGCGCCGGGAGCTCCCGCGTCCTTCGCAGCCTGTGCTGCGCTCGGAGTGGGCGCAGCGATCGACATGCCTGCGAGGATCGCGAGCGTCGATCCGAAGACCACCGTCCTGTTTGGCGTCCTCTTGAGCGTCCGCGTATTCATGAGCGTGCTTTCTTCTCGTAAGCGCTTCAAAGCCTTCACTTGCTGCCGGCGGGCTTCGCGTCGCCCGCGTCGTCGAGGACCTCGCGGAGCTCCTCGTCGAGCAGCTGCTCCTCGCGCGCACGCTCCGTCTGGAGGTTGTGCACGCGCTCGAGCTCCTCTTCGCGCACTTCCCACGCCTGCTCGGTGATGCCGACGTCGGCGCGGAGCACGATGTTGCGAAGCTTGTCGCGGACGATGCCGAAGTTGCGCTTCGCCACCTGTCCGACGAGGTCGTGCGCTTCGCCGTCGTACTGACCGAGCGTCATGTTGAAGCCGTTGATCTTGAGGCGCTCGGCCTCGACCTTCGCCTGCACCTCGCCGATTCGAGCGGCGACCTGCTGCTCGAGCTGGGCGAACTGCTGCACGAGCCGGTCCTCGACCGCGCGCGACTGCTCGAGCGCGGCGCGCACCTTCGACGCGTACTTCTGCGCGTCACCGCCCGCCGAGCCCTGCGAGGCGAGCTGCACCTCGCGCTCGAGCGCGTCGCGGAACTGCACGCGTGCCACCGCGTCGTTCTGGTAGCGCGCGTCGCCGATGCCGATCTGCGCGCGACCGACCTCGAGCTGGCGGCGCAGCTCGACGACCTCGGTCTGGCGCTGCTTCAGGAGGCGCTCGTTCTCGTCGAGCTCGTCGTTGAAGCGCTTCACCGTCGCGGGCTCACGCGCGACACCACGCTGCGCGTCGTCCTTCAACCAGCGGCGGAGGCCGTTGATCGTCGCGTTCAGGTAGTCGATCTCGATCGCGCGGCGCGAGAGCTCCTGGGAGACCGTGTTCCACTGGCGCATGCCCTGGTAGTCGCGATCGGCGAAGTCCGCCGGCGCGACGGGAAGGCCGGAGATGACGCCCTGCGCCTGACGACGCTGCTCGCGCACGGCGGCGATGTCGCCGGTCAGCTGCTCGGGCTCCTCGTCGTCCATCCCCTTCGCGACGGCGAGGCGCATCTTCGAGAGGCGGTTCAGGAGCGAGAGCGCGCGCTCTTCGCCCGCCGCGAGCTCGGGGAACGCGCGAACGCGGTTCGACGCGTTGAGGATGATGTTGAGCTTCTCGATCAGCTGGTAGCTCTGACGGAGGAGCGTCTTGCACTGGTTGATGTCGTCGATGACGGCGAAGGCGAGCGGGCCGTCCTCGGCCTCGCGCGCCCACCGCACGGCGACGGGCGGGATCTGCTCGTTCTGATCCAGCAGATCGAGCTGCTGCATCGAGAGCTTCTCGTAGTAGACCGCCGGGTCCTGGGTCGCGTCGATGAACGCCTCGAGCTTGGCGCGCATCGGCTCGTACTCCTCACGGACGCCCGTGTAGAGCTGCAGCGCCTTGTCGAACGCACCGGCGCGGAGGAGCAGGTCGGCGCGGAGGAGCGTGCCGTCGCCCACCATCGGCGAGCTCGGGTCGGCGATCTGGAGCACTTCGAGCGCGCGCTCGGCGCGCTGCACGTCGCCGAGGCGGACGTACACCCACGCGAGCTCGTAGAGCATCGTGCCGAACTCGGGCGAGTCGCGGCCCACCTTCGAGTAGGCCTCCGCCGCCATCGTGTAGTTCTCCATCTCGTAGTGGAGACGGCCGACGGCCATCCACGAGAGGTCGATGACGTGCCGGTGCTCGTCCGAGTCCGGCGGCAGATCGGTGACCGAGCGGAACGCTTCGATCGCCTGCTTGTAGTTCGTCGGCGGCACACGGACGGTGCCGTCCGCCTGGATCTGCGGGGTGACGCCCGGCGCCGGCGCGCTCGGGCGGGCCTGGCGCATCGCGACCATGCCGAGGAAGTACCGGGCCTGGTGCGTGTAGGGGCTGTTGTTCGGAACCGACGTGAGCGCGCTCTGCGCGTTCCCGTAGTCCTGCTTGAAGTAGTAGGCCTTGCCCTTCGCGTAGAGGAGGCCGGCGTCGACCTGCGAAGGCGGAACCTGGTTCAGCTTCGCGAAGACCTCGTCGAGGCCCTTGATGTCGTTGATCCGGAGGCACACGTCGACGAGACGCGCGAGCGCACGACCGAAGTACGGATTGAACCGCGGCTCCGTGCTCCGGTCGACGATCTGGCGGTAGTCGCGTCGCGCGGAGAGGTACTCCTTCGAGGAGTAGAACGTCTCACCGCGCAGCCAGAGCGCGTCGGGGTAGGCCGGGGTGTCCGGGAACTCCTCCAGGATCTCGCTGAAGACGACGATCGCGCGCGCGTAGTCCTTGCTCCGGTAGAGGAGCTCGCCGTTGGCGATGCGCTGCTCGACGGTGTAGCGCGCCGCCTTCGCGCGCTCGACCGCCGCCTGCACGCTCGCGCTGTCGCGATCGACGGCGGAGACCTCCGTCTGCGCGCGCGCGGCGTCCGCGTCCGCGTCGGCGGCGCGCGCCTCACGCGGCGAGACCGCCGCCACCGCGATCACCGAAGCGAGCGCGGCCGGGAGAAAACGCAGTCGCCCGCTGCGCCTTGCGTATGCAGGCGCTCTCGAGACGAGGGCGTTCAAGGCTACTTCCCTCCCCCGATGGAGATGTTGCCCGAGGCGGAGCCGGGGGACGTCGAGCCGCCGGCCTTCACCGCCGGACCCGTGTTGCCGCCCGAGGACGGCGCCGAGCCGCCGCCGAGGCTGTTCACCTTCTCGTTCCACTCGATCGTCGGGCGCTGCTCGAGCGGGGTGGTCACGCCGCCCTTCTCGAGCGCCGTCGCGGTGAGCGAGACGGTCTTGCCCTCGACCGCGGTGAAGGAGTGTGCGCTCTTCACCTCGAACTTGTAGCCGCGGAGGTAGGTGAACACGCCGAAGCCGTTGCCCTGGAAGTTCAGGACGACCTGCACGGTGTGGTCACCCGGCTGGATCGAGCCGTTGAAGATCGGGATCTCCTTCTGATCCGCGAGCGCGCCCGAGTCGTCCTGGCGGTTGTACTGCACCGCTCCGTCGATCACGACGAGCGCCTTGGTCAGGCGGAACGCGCTCGACATCTCGTTCTTGAAGATGACCTCGCTCCGCGAGCCGGCCGCGCCGCCCGAGAGGATCGTGTCGCTGAGGAGCGCGAGGCGCGTGTGGCTGCGCCGGATCTGATCCTTCAGCTCGTCGACGCGCGCTTCGAGGTCACGGAGGCGCACGCTGTACGTCGCGCCGTCCATCGCGGGCTTGTCCGGGATCGGCACCGCCGGTCCGCCCGGAGCT
>JBDHVE010000029.1:0-70430 GCA_039809485.1 Polyangiaceae bacterium
GTCTGTCGTGTGCACGACCTCGATCAGATGCCGGACGGCTCGATGTATGTCGTCATGGAGCGCCTCCACGGTCGCTCGCTGGCCGACAAGCTCTCGCGCGAGCACGTCGTCGCGCCCGGCTTCGCGATCCCGGTCTTCATCGGCGTGTGCCGCGCGCTCGCGGCGGCGCACAAGAAGGGCGTCGTCCATCGCGACCTCAAGCCCGGCAACATCTTCCTGTGCGACGACGGCACGCCGAAGGTCCTCGACTTCGGGATGAGCAAGCTCACGTCCGCCGAGTCGCTCACGCAGGCGGGCTACACGCTCGGTACGCCCGAGTACATGGCGCCGGAGCAGTGCATCGGCGCGAACGTCGTCGCGCAGACGGACATCTACGCGTTCGGCGTGCTCATGTACGAAGCGCTCACCGGCGAGCTGCCGATCACCGCCCAGAGCCGCCGCGAGCTCCTCGACCTCCACCAGCGTCAGATCCCGGTCCCGATGCGCCAGCGTCGCCCCGATCTCGAGCTGCCCGAAGCGCTCGACGAGGTGGTGATGAAGTGCCTCAAGAAGCGGATCCACGAACGCCCGAAGAGCGCCGAGGAGCTCGAGGCGATGCTCACCCGCATCCCGCTCGCCGGCCTCCCGACGAGCTATGCGCGCGGGCGGCGGCCGGTGGCGTCGCACGACGACTCGGCGACCGTCCCGGCGATGAGCAGCGAGCCGCCGCCGCCGCTCGATCCGCCGGACGCCTGATCAGCTCCCGCGGACGATCCAGACGAGCCCGACGAGGCTCGCGCCGATCACGGCGAGCGCGACGAACACGACGAGGATGTCCGTCGCGGTCCACGCGCGTTTCTTCTTCGCGACGGGACGCGCGGGCGCGGCGACCACATCGGCGATCGGCGCCGCCGCGCTCGGATCGGCCCGAGACGGCGGCGCCGGTTCCGGCTCCGGCGAAGACCCAGGCCGCGCGCTCGGGATCGACAGCGGCTCGGGCGCGTCCGGCGCGTCCTCTTCGCGGATGCGCTCGTCGTCGGCCGCCTCGAGGTCCGCGAGGACGGCGCTGACCGGCTCCTCGAGCGCCAGGACCGAGAGCCCGAGCCGCACCATGAGCGGCGGCCGCCACGGGACGTCGCGATCGGGCGAGAGCCGCTGATCGCCGAGGTAGACGCCGTTCTTCGCGTGGTTGTCGCGGAGGAGCACCTGGCCTCCCCGCCTCACGACGATCGCGTGCTCGCGCGAGGCGTCTGCGTCCGCGAGCGGGAGATCGCAGCCCTCGGCCCGGCCGATCACGTAGGCGCGGCCGTCGTCGAGGAGCCGAAGATCGGCGCCGACGTCGGGCCCCTCGACGACGACGACGCGCGGGACGGTGTCCTCGCCGACCGCGTCCATCGCCCGACGCACGAGAGCGAGGGCGAGGTCGCGCGTCGCGAGCCCGAGGTCCGGCGTCGCCGGGCGCTGACCGACCGCAATCTCGAGCCAGACGCGCCCCAGGCGGACGAGGTCGCCGGTGCGGAGGAGCCGCGGGGTGTGCGGGGGGAGCTTCACGCCGCCGACCCACGTGCCGTTCGTGCTGCCCTCGTCGACGATCGCGTACTCCGACCCCGTGGCGCGGATCGTCGCGTGACGTGTGCTCACGCTCGGATCGGGCAAGCGGACGTCGCTTCCCGCCCCGCGGCCGACGACGACGCGGTCGCCGTCGAAGGTGAGCGACGGCGCGGCCTCGGACGCGGCATGTTCCGACGACACCGAAGGGCTCGCCGAGCGGACGACGACGGTGACGGGCATGGCGCTAGAGAGACGGGATGCTCTTCAGCTGCGGGCGCATCCCGTGGGCCTGACGCTCGGCCCACATGATGACCTCCGCGGCCATGTCGCGGCCGACGTGGTGCGAGAGCTGCTGGATGCCCGTCGGCGATGTGACGTTCACCTCCGTCAGCTTGCCGCCGATGACGTCGAGCCCGACGAAGATCAACCCGTCCTTCAGGAGCCGCGGAGCGATGTCGGCGACGAGCTTCCGCTCCTGCTCCGTCACGTCCGTCGGATCGACCCGGCCGCCGACGTGGATGTTCGAGCGGAACTCGTCCTCGCGCGGGACACGGTTGATCGCGCCGAGCACCTGCCCGTCGAGGAGGAGGATGCGCTTGTCGCCCTTCTCCACCGCGGGGAGGAACTCCTGCACCATCGCGAGGCGCCGGCCTTCGTCGGTGAGGAGCTGGATGATTGAGCGCGCGTTCTTGTCGTCGTGGGCGAGGATCATGACGCCCGAGCCGCCGGCGAGGTCGAGCGGCTTGATCACGGCGCGCCCGCCGATCTCCTTCAGGAATGCGAAGATCCGGTCCTCGTGCGACGTCACGAGCGTCCGCGGCATGTGCTGCGGGAAGTGGAGCGCGTAGAGCTTCTCGTTGGCGTCGCGGAGGCCGCGCGGGTCGTTCAGGATGATCGTGCGGCCGCGCGCCTTCTCGAGGAGCTGCGTCGCATACATGTACATTGCATCGAAGGGCGGATCCTTCCGGATGAAGACCGCCTCGGCGTCGGCGAGCCTCACCTCTTCGGTCTCGCCCCACGAGATGTACGGCGCCGCGTCCTGGACGGTAAGATGCCGCACGCGGGCGTAGACGTCGCCGTCCTTCACATAGACATCGCGCGGTTCGCAGTGGAGCGCCACGTGTCCCCGCTTCTGCGCGGCGCGTTGGAAGGCGAAGGTCGTATCCTTGTCCGGCAGAACACGATCCATCGGGTCCATCACGTAGACGAAGCGCATGAGACTCTCCTCGGCACGCAGCCTAGCAGCAACGGCCCTCGCGGGGGCGGCGGCCCTACTCGCCTTCGCGCTCCCGCGTCCGAGCACCGCGGCCTATCCGCCCAGCGCCGAAGGGCGGACCACGGCAGTGGCGACGGACAACGCGGACGCGACGCGCGCCGCGCTCGACGTCATGGCGCGCGGCGGCAACGCGGCGGACGGAGCGGTCGCCGCCGCGCTCGCTCTCGGCGTCGTCAGCCCCTCCGCGAGCGGGATCGGGGGTGGCGGCTTCGCGCTCGTCTGGTCGGCGAAGGACCAGAAGGCGACCGTGCTCGACTTCCGCGAGACCGCGCCTGCGGTCTATCGCGCCGAGATGCTCTTCCCGCCGAAGAAGCCGGGCGAGCCGCCGAAGGATCGCTGGGCCTGGACCGGCCCGCGTGGCGCGTCGGTCGGTGTCCCCGGCGAGCCGGCGGGGCTCGAGACGCTCGTGCGCCGCTTCGGTCGGAAGACGCTCGCCGAGGACGCGGCTCCGGCCGCCTCGCTCGCGCAGAACGGCTTCTACCTCGGACGTCACGGCGCGGAGGCCGCTGCCGCGTTCCGCACCCGGATCGAAGCGGCGCCGTCGCTCGCGCAGGCGTTCCTCCCCGGCGGTGTGCCCGCTTCGCTCGGCGCGCGCGTCCGCCGGCCGGAGCTCGCGGCGACGCTCCTCCGCTTCGGTGCGGAGGGGAAGAAGTCCATCTACGAAGGCGCGACCGCACAGAAGATCGAGGCGGCCGTCGTGAAGGCCGGTGGGACGCTGTCGCGCGCCGACCTCGCGGCCTACGACGTGAAGGAGCGCGCCCCGCTCTCGCGCACGATCGACGGGCGCACGATCGTGACGATGCCGGCGCCTTCTGCCGGCGGTCTCATGCTCCTCGAGACGCTCGGGATGTTCGGCGCGTCGTCGTCCTCGCCGCTCGCGCAGTACGGCTTCGGCTCGAGCGCGTACCTCCACGTGCTCGCGGAGGCGATGCGAGGCGCCGTCGCCGATCGCGCTCGTCTCGCGGGCGATCCCGATCTGGATCCGAGCGTCGACGCCGCCTACCAGGCCGCTCTCGACCCGGCGCAGCTCTCGGCGCGACGAGCGCGGATCGACGCGACGAAGACGCACCCTCCGACCGACTTCAAGACGCGCGAGCAGGGCACGAGCCATCTCGTCGTCGCGGATGCGGAGGGGAACGTCGTCTCGCTCACGACGACGGTGAACGGTCCCTTCGGCGCGAGCATCGTCGCCGGTGACACCGGCATCCTCCTCAACAACGAGCTCGACGACTTCAGCGCACCGGAGGACGTGAAAGCGTTCGGCGTCGAGGGCGGCGGCCCGAACCGCCCGCGGCCGAAGGCGCGTCCCGTCTCGAGCATGACGCCCACGATCGTCCTCGAAGGGGGCAAGCCGATCATGGCGCTCGGCGGATCGGGAGGAACACGGATCGCCACCGGCGTGACGCAAGCGGCGCTCGCGCGGCTCCTCTTCGACCTCGATCCGAACGCGTGCGTTTCGCACCCCCGGATGCACGTCCAGGGCGTGGACCTCCTCGTCGACCGCGAGCTCGCGCCGGACGTCCGCATGTCGCTCATGGCGCGCGGCGAGAACGTGAAGGACGAGCCGTTCGGGGGCTCGGCCGTGCAGATGATCGCGTGGACGAAGGGCCCGAAGCCCGTCCTGCTCGCCGCGAGCGACCCGCGGAAGGGCGGCTTCGCGGCAGCGCGTTAGGGGCGGCTCACTCCGGCGCGTCGGCCGCGAACTTCGCGCTCGTGTCCGGATCCATGTCGCTCGCGAATGCGTAGCCGATGTCGCCGCGCTGCGTGACCGCGACGGAGTACCCGGCGGCCTGCCCGACGCGCACCTGCGCGGTGCCGACCGCGCGCGGCGCGAGGCCGGGGCCGACGACGTGCACGCGGCGCGGGTCGTAGACGAAGACGCTGACGCGCTGGACGTGGTTGTCCTTCACGATCTCGTACTGGAGCATCGCCGCGCGCTCGCTGCCCTGGTGGACCGGCAGGACGCGACCACCGACGAAGCGCGCGTTGCCGAGGCGCGGGAGGCGCACGGGCACGCCGACGTCGCGCTCGAGAGCGCGGACGTCCTTCGGGTCGGTGCGCTCCGGCGAGAGCGGGCGCGAGTGGACCGCGACGAGCTCGCGGAGGAGATCGTCGCTCCCGAAGGTGGCGGTCGAGCGGACGTCGTCCCCCGCGCCGTGGAGGAGCGGGGCGATCGGCTGCTTGCCCGCGAAGCCCCAGCCGACCGCGATCGCCGCTGCGCTCGCGAGCGGGAGCATCGTGCGCCAGTGACGGAGGGCGCCGCGCTCACGGCGCAGGGTGGGCAGCGGGTTCGGCTCGCCATCCTCGAGCGCGGCCTCGTCGTCGTTCGCGGGCGCCTCGTTCGCGGCGGCCATCGCGGCGAGCATCCGGGCGCGTGCATCGCCGCTCATCTCGGTGCGGACGGCCTTCTTCAGCGACCCGCGCACAGCGCGCTCGAAGGCGATGCGCTCTCGACATGGCTCGCAATCGGAGAGGTGCTCCTCGATCTCCACCGTCTTGACGGCATCGAGCTGCCCGTCGAGGTGTGCGCCGAGCAGCCTCGCCGACGCACCGCATCCGGGTGCGTCGTTCGGATTCTCTTTCGGCAGCGGGGTGGTCATGGTCAAGCGGACGCCCTCTTTCGCGCGGCGCGGTAGGCCGTGAGATCAGCGGGCGTCTCGTCCTTCTTGTCGTTCGATTTGGTCGCCGGAGCGGGCTCGGGTTTCACGATACCCAGCTCCAGCGCGTGGTTGTAGAGAGAACGTTGGAGGAGCTTCCGGCCGCGGTGGAGCCGGCTCATCACGGTGCCGATCGGGCAGCCCATGACCTGCGCGATCTCCTCGTAGCTGAGCTCCTCGACGTCACAGAGGATGACGGCGAGCCGGAAGTCGGTCGGCAGCTCGTCGAGCGCACGCTGCACTTCGCCTTCGACGATCGGCAGGAGCGCGAGCTGCTCCGGATCCCGGAGCTGACGCATCGTGGCAGCGCTCACCCAGCCGTCGACGAGCGGATCGGCGTCCGGCCCCTCGAGCACGCTCTTCTCGAGACCGCCGCGGCGGTACTTGTTGATGAACGTGTTCGTCAGGATGCGGAACAGCCACGCCTTCAGGTTCGTGCCCGCCTGGAACTGATCCTTGGCGCGCATCGCCTTCACGAGCGTGTCCTGGACCAGGTCCTCGGCCTCGGACGGGTTCCGCGTCAGCTTGCAGGCGACGGAGAACAGGGCGTCGAGGTGGCCGGCCGCTTCCTCGGCAAACGTATCGGTTTTGCCAGGCTTTTTCGGCGGGGGGGCAAGCAAGGTCATGGGCGGGTCCGAAGGCCTTTCACGCGACACAACCTCGAACCTAATCACCGCATTCCCGGCCGCCCTGCCAAGCTGCGCGAATCCCGTGGACTGGGGGGAGTCGCCCCCAGGTGTGCCTCAGTTCTTGTCGCCCTTCGAGGAGAGCTCGGCGAGCTTCGCCTCTAGCTCTTCGATCCGCGTGTTGAGACGCTTCACTTCGGTCTGGAGCTGCTGCCAGGGGAGCAGGTTCGGGACGACGGCCTTCACGCGCTCGTCGATCTTGTGCTGCCAGTCCTCGAGCGTCTCCTTCGCCTGATCGACGAGGCTCGGCTTGCTCGCATCGGGCTGCGGTACGGCGGGCGGCGCCGCGGCCGCCTCCGGTGCAGGCGGCGTCTCCGAGCCCGGCTTGCCCGTCGTGCCCGGGATGAGTCGGCCGATCGGGCCTTCGCGCAGATCGCTCAGCACCTTCTCGGTGCGCTGGTGGATCAGGTCCTTGAGGGTCTGGAGAGGGACGTTCCGGGTGGACGCCTTCTGCTTCTGCTCCTCGTAGATGATCTGCGCGAGGGTGACCTCGGTGAGGTCCTCCTTGCTGTTGTTGTCGATGATCTGGACCTCTTCGCCGCCGCGGACCATCTCCGCGATCTGGAGGAGCGTCACGTACCGGCTGTCCTTCGTGTCGTACAGCTTGCGGTTCGAGTAGCGCTTGATGACGCGACGCGGCCTGTCTTCCGAGGCGGTCGCAGCAGCGCTTTCGTCGACTTGGGGCTTGCTATCCACGGGAGCTCCTAGGAGATCCAAAGGATACACCAACGCGCCGAGTCGAGGTGGAAAGCCGTCTGTCTGCGGATGTCTGCCCGACTCGACCGGAAGCCCGTGCAGCTCGTCCTCGCGAACGTCAGCGCTCGTTACTCGTCCCGTCGGTCGGCGGGCACGGCGGAGCTGCGGCTTTCTGGTGTGGATCTCACGGTTCACGCGGGCGAGCTCGTGTGCGTCCTCGGCCCGAACGGCGCGGGGAAGAGCACGCTCGTCCGCGTCGCCTCGGGTCTTCTCCCGCCCGCCGAAGGCGAGGTGAAGCTCCTCGGCAAGAGCCTTGCGTCGATGCCGCGGGACGACGTCGCGCGCGTCCTCGCCGTCGTCGAGCAGACCCAGGAGCTCGCGATGGGCTTCACCGTACGCGAGGTCGTCGCGATGGGCCGCGCGCCGCACCAGGGCGCGTGGATGAGGGCCGGGGCCGCGGACGAGGAAGCGGTCGAGCGCGCTCTGACCCGGTGCGACCTCGTCGCGCTCGCCTCGCGACCGGCCAACGCGCTCTCCGGCGGCGAGCAGAAGCGCGTCGCGATCGCGCGTGCGCTCGCGCAGGAGCCGCGGGTCCTCCTCCTCGACGAGCCCGGCGCGTTCCTCGACGTGCGCCACGCGCTCGACCTCTACGAGCTCCTCGCGACGGAGGTGAAGGAGCGCGGGCTCGCGTGTCTCGTGGTGATGCACGATCTCAACGTCGCGGCGCAGTTCGCCGATCGCGTCGCGCTCGTGAAGGCGGGCCGCCTCGTCGCGGTCGGCCCCGTCGAAGAAGTGATGACGTGGCGTGCGCTCAAGGAGACGTTCGACGCCGACCTCTACGTCGGTGTCAACGAGCTCACGGGCGCGCGCTTCTTCCTGCCGATGCGTCGGCGGGTCGACGCTCAGAGCACCTGACGAACGAGCTGATCGAGATCCGCGTCGCTCGTGATGCCGTGCCTCACGGCGGTGATCTTCCCGTCCTTCGACACGACGACGAGGGTCGGGAGGTTGTCGACACGGTACTTGCGCGCGACGCCGTTGCCCTCGTCGTAGACGATCGGGAACTCGAGGCGCTTCTTCCGCGCGTAGACCTCGGCGAGCCCGGGCTCGTCGCTCGTGTTCACGCCGACGACGACGAGGCCGCGGTCCTTGAACCGGTGCGCGATCCCGTTCACGACGGGGAGCTCGGCCTGACACGGACCACACCACGTCGCCCAGAAGTCGAGGAGCACGGGCTTGCCCTTCAGTGACGCGAGCGAGAGCTGCGTCTGCTCCGGCGTCTCCGCGTTCGCGACGATGCGCGCGGCGAAGTCCGGCGCGACCTCCGACGTCGCGAGGCTCTGCTCGCACCCGTGCGTGAGCCGCGGGATCAGCGCGAAGCCTGCCGCCAGCGCGAGGACGACGAGGACCATGCGCCCGCCGCCCTCGGTCCCGCGATCCGGCTCCGCGCTGCTGCTCGACGTCGTGCCTTCGGACATGCCCCGCCTAGATAGCACTCCCTGGCCCGGGCCGCCGGGCGACGCTGGAAACCGCGGCTCCGGGCCGGATCCGTAGTACGTTCGGCCCGAACGACCGCATGAGCGAGCACGCGCATCCCAAGACGCCCTCGGACCTGGCGAAGCTCTCGGTCGCAGCGCTCGGCATCGTCTACGGCGACATCGGCACCTCGCCGCTCTACGCCGTGAAGGAGTGCTTCATCGGCGAGCACGCGACCGCGATCTCGACGACCAGCGTGCTCGGGATCCTGTCGCTCTTCTTCTGGGCGCTCACCCTCGTCATCGTCGTGAAGTACCTCACGTTCGTGATGCGGGCGGACAACGAGGGTGAGGGCGGGACCTTCGCCCTCATCGCGCTGCTCGATCCGAAGAAGGTGGAGAAGACGCGCTCGGGCGTGCTCCTCGTCCTGCTCGGCCTCTTCGGCGCTTCGCTCCTCGCGGGCGAAGGAATCATCACGCCAGCGATCTCCGTCCTCGGCGCGGTCGAAGGCCTCGGGGAGGCGACCCATGCGCTCGACGAGTACGTCCCGTGGATCGCGATCGCGATCATCGTCGGGCTCTTCGTCATCCAGAAGCGCGGGACGGGCGGCGTCGGCGCCGTGTTCGGTCCGGCGATGCTCCTCTGGTTCGCGACGATCGCCTTCATCGGCGTGCGTTGGATCGTGCGGCGACCCGACGTCCTCGCGGCGGTGAACCCCGCGCACGCCGTCGCGTTCTTCGTCGAGCACAAGCTGCACGGCTTCCTCGTGCTCGGCTCGGTCGTGCTCTGCATCACCGGCGGCGAGGCGCTCTACGCCGACATGGGCCACTTCGGGAAGGCCCCGATCCGGATCGCCTGGTACGCGGTCGTCTTCCCGGCGCTCCTCCTCAACTACTTCGGCCAGGGCGCGCTCCTCCTCGAGCAGGGGTCGGGGGTGAAGCACCCGTTCTTCGGCCTCGTCGAGGGGTTCTGGCGCTTTCCCCTCGTCGGGCTCGCGACGGTCGCGGCCGTGATCGCGTCGCAGGCGCTCATCTCCGGCTCGTTCTCGCTCGCGCGCGCGGCGGTGCAGCTCGGGTTCTTCCCGCGCGTGTCGATCAAGCACACGTCGGGCACGAGCGAAGGCCAGATCTACGTCCCGGAGATCAACTGGGGGCTCCTCACCGCGTGCGTCGCGCTCGTCGCGGGCTTCCGCTCGTCCTCGCATCTCGCGGCCGCGTACGGCATCGCGGTGACGGGGACGATGAGCATCACGTCGATCCTCTTCTTCTCCGTCGCGCGCTCGCGCTGGAACTGGGGGATCCTCCCCGCCGGCGCGCTCGTCGCGCTGTTCCTCAGCGTCGACCTCACGTTCTTCTCGGCGAACGTCCACAAGATCACGAGCGGCGGATGGGTGCCGCTCGTCATCGGGTCGATCGTCTTCACCGTGATGACGACGTGGCGCCGCGGGCGCGGGCTCCTCGCGCAGCGGTTCATGGACCAGACGCTCCCCCTCGACGCCTTCATGGCGGACCTCGAAATCACGAAGCCCCACCGCGTGAAGGGAACGGCGGTCTTCATGACGTCGAACCCGAAGGGCGCGCCGCCCGTCCTCCTCCACCACTTCAAGCACAACAAGACGCTGCACGAGCAGGTCCTCCTGCTCTCGATCGCGACCGAGCACGTCCCGGAGGTGCCGCGCGCGGGGCGCATCCTCAGCCTCGTCGACCTCGGCCAGGGCTTCTACCAAGTGCGCGCTGCCTACGGCTTCATGCAGACCCCGAACGTCCTCGAGCTGATGGACCTCCTCGCGGAGAACGGGCTCGAGACGCGGACGACCGACACGAGCTTCTTCCTCGGCCGCGAGACGCTGCTCATCACGGACGGGAAGGGGATGGCGCGCTGGCGCAAGATGCTCTTCACGTACATGAGCCGTAACGCTCGGCCCGCGAACGCCTTTTTCAGCATCCCGCCGAACCGTGTCGTCGAGCTCGGGACCCAGATCGAGCTCTGAGGGCCGTCGCTGGCACATCCGTTGCGTCGTCGGGAGGCCGTTGCAGTTCGCAACGGCGGTCCTAGGCTGCGCCGCATCCCATGAACACGGCCACGAGCCCAAGTTCGGTTCACGCTGGGGACGTCAATCACGCGCCCGAGATTCGCGGCGCAGGAGATCTCGCGAAGCTGTCGCTCGCCGCGCTCGGCGTCGTCTACGGCGACATCGGCACGTCGCCTCTCTACGCGATCAAGGAGTGTTTCACGAAGCCGCACGGCGTCGACGTGACGCCCGAGAACGTGCTCGGCATCGTCTCGCTCTTCTTCTGGTCGCTCACGCTCGTGATCGTCGTGAAGTACATGACGTTCATCATGCGCGCCGACAACCACGGCGAAGGCGGCATCCTCGCGCTCCTCGCGCTCCTCAAGCCGCGCGCGGGGGAAGGTGGCGGCAAGAAGATCTTCGTCTACATCATGCTCGGCTTGTTCGGCGCCGCGCTCCTCTACGGCGACGGCGTCATCACGCCGGCGATCTCGGTGCTCTCGGCGGTCGAGGGACTCGGCGTCGGGACGAGCGTCATCAACAAGCCCGAGATCGTCGCGATCACGATCGCGATCCTCGTCGTCCTCTTCCTCGCCCAGAAGCGCGGGACCGCCGGCGTCGGCCTCGTCTTCGGGCCGGCGATGCTCGTCTGGTTCCTCGTGATCGGCGGCCTCGGCGCGAGCTGGCTCGTGCGCCGCCCCGAAGTGCTCGCGGCGGTGAACCCGGCGCACGCCCTCGGGTTCTTCTCGCACCACAAGGCGCACGGCTTCTTCGTGCTCGGCGCCGTCGTCCTCTGCATCACCGGCGGCGAGGCGCTCTACGCCGACATGGGCCACTTCGGGAAGAAGCCGATCCGCGCGGCGTGGTTCTTCCTCGTCTTCCCCGCCCTCCTCCTCTGCTACTTCGGGCAGGGCGCGCGGCTCCTCGCGGCGCTCTCGGAGGGGCCCGAGGCGCTCGCGGCCGTCGCGGAGAACCCGTTCTACGCGCTCACCTCCGGGATGTGGCGCTACCCGCTCATCGCGATCGCGACGTTCGCGACGATCGTCGCATCGCAGGCCCTCATTTCCGGCGCGTACTCGCTCACCCAGCAGGCGGTGCAGCTCGGCTACTGGCCGCGCGTCACGATCAAGCACACGTCGGGCAAGGCCGAGGGCCAGATTTACATCCCCGAGATCAACGGCGCGCTCATGGTCGGGTGCATCGCGCTCGTGCTCGCGTTCGAGGAGTCCTCGAAGCTCGCCGCCGCGTACGGCCTCGCCGTGACCGGCACGATGAGCATCACGAGCATCCTTTTCTTCGGCGTCGTCCGGAAGTGGGGGTGGAGCAAGCTGACGGCGGGCAGCCTCGTCGTGGTCTTCCTCCTGATCGACCTCGCGTTCTTCGGCGCGAACGTCCACAAGCTCGCGGAGGGGCCGGGGGCGTGGTTCCCGCTCGTCGCCGGCGCGTTCATCTTCGCGCTGATGACGACGTGGCACACCGGACGCGCGCGTCTCTACGAGGAGATCAAGAAGACGATGCAGCCGCTCTCCGGCTTCCTCGACTCCTTGAAGATCGAGAAGCCGCACCGCGTCCGCGGCACCGCGATCTTCATGAGCGGCAACCCCGACGGCGTCCCGCCGGCGCTCCTCCACCACTTCAAGCACACCGAGGTGGTCCACGAGCAGGTGGTCATCCTCGCGATCCAGACGCGCCACGTCCCGGAGATCGCCGAGTCGGCGCGGATCGAGAAGATCGTCGACCTCGGACAGGGCATCTTCCAGGTGGTCGCCGTCTACGGGTTCATGCAGACGCCGAACGTCCTCGAGGTCCTCGAGCTCTGCCGGGCGCAGGGGCTCGTGACGAACAAGGCGAAGACGAGCTTCTTCCTCGGCCGCGAGACGCTCGTGATCAGCGAGCGGAAGACCGGCTTCGCGCGCTGGCGGAAGACGCTCTTCGCGTTCATGAGCCGCAACGCGCGTCCGGCGAACGCGTTCTTCCAGATCCCGTCGAACCGCGTCGTCGAGCTCGGGACGCAGATCGAGCTCTGATCAGAGCGGTTTCGCCGGCTGCACGCCGAAGGCGATCTTCCCGACCTGCGCCTGCTTGAGCAGGTCGAGGACGTGGATCACGCGGCCGTGCGGGACGGCGGAGTCCGCTTTGATCACGGCGCGGAGGTCGGGACCGGTCGCCTCGCGTGCCTTCGACGCGGCGGGGAGGATCGCCTCGTCGTTCGCGAGCTTCGTCCCGTCGACCGACACGCTCTCGTCCGCGCCGAGGACGACGCTCAGCACCGTCTGGACGTCGCTGCCAGCGCCCGGCCTCGGCGCATCGAGCGGGATCGCCGCGGGCGCGCCGCCGGCGGCGGTCCCGCCGGGCTGCGGGAGGAGGAGGACGACGGCGTTGATCTCGCCGCACGACTTCGCGTGCGGATCGCTGCACGTCCTGCGGACCGGCAGGTGGACCGGGAGATAGCCCGGCGCGGTGACGTCGATCGCGCAGTCGAGGTCCACGTCGCGGTGCATCGTCGCCGCGACGCCGTTCCCCGGCCCCATCCGCTTGAAGACGCTGTCTTCGTGCATCGGCTGCGGACACGCCCAGACGGCCTGGACGCCGTCGATCGGATGCGTGAGGACGACGTCCGACGACAACGGGTATGCGCGGATCGCGAACGTGCGCGGCCTCTGGCATCCCGCCAGGACGGCGACCGTGAGGGAGAGGAGGGCCAGCGCGTTCCTGGAGCTCATCGTGCGCATCGACGGAGAGAGAAGAGAACAGGAAACAGGGAACAGGCAACCGGCAATGGGGAATGGTCCCGAGAATTGCCGGTTGCCGGCTCCCTGCTTCCGGTTTCCTGTTTCGGCTCGCTTCGGCGCGAACGAGGACGAGCCCTCCTCACGAGGCGCTCTCGTCCACCGTCTCGACGCCTTGCAGGAGCGCTTGCTCGCGCGCTTCGCGCGCCGCCTTCGCGATGTCGAGGATGCGGAGGCCCGGCAGGTGGAGCACGAAGCGCGCGCCGCCGAGGCGCGTGCTCGAGTCGACGTCGATCTCGCCGCCGTGCTCGACGACGATCTTCTTCACGATCGCGAGCCCGAGGCCGGTCCCGTCCGCCTTCGTCGTGAAGTACGGGTCGAAGATCCGCTTCCGCATCGACTCGGGGACGCCGGGGCCGTCGTCGTGCACTTCGATCACGGCGCCGTCGCTTTCCGCGCGCGCGGTCACGACGACGCGTCCGATCACGACGCCCGCCGCGGGCTCGCCGCCGAGCAGGTTCCCGGGGCTCGACTGCCGGAGCCGCGCGTCACGGATCGCCTGCACCGCGTTGCGGACGAGGTTCACGATCACGCGCCGGAGCATCTGGCGATCGATCGCGACGGGGACGGGACGGTCGGGGAGCTCCCAGCGGATCTCCACGTTCGGCGCGGCGATCGGCTCCGCGTCCGCCGACGTCTCGCCGAGGGACGTGTCCTCGAGGTGACCGAGCTGCGTCTCGCAGTCCTTCAGGAAGTCGGACAGGTTCTCGAGCGTGAGCTCCGCGTTCGGCAGGCGCGCGAAGTTCGAGAAGTTCCCGACGAGCCGGCGGAGCGTCCCGACCTCCTCCTCGACGATCTCGAGCGTCGTGTCGAGGAGGTGGCGGTAGCGCGGGTCGTCGCCGGGGTACTTCTTGTGCGCTTCCTGGACCGCGAGCTGGATCGGCGTGAGCGGATTCTTGATCTCGTGCGCGAGCCGCTGCGCCATGTCCTGCCACGCGCCCATGCGCTGGAGGAACTCGATGCGCGTTCGCGACTGCGCCATCTCGGCGATCATCCGGTTGAACGTGCGCGCGAGCTCGGTGAGCTCGTCGGAGCCCGTCACCGGGACGCGGACGGAGAGGTCGCCTTTCGCGACGACGTCGATCGCGGCGCCGAGGCGGTGGATACGACGCGTCACGCCGCGCGCGAGGAGGATGCCGAGCACGACGGTCACGAGCAGCGTCACGCCGAGGAGGGCGGCGAAGGCGTTCAGGTACCCGTCGTAGAGCTGGGAGCGCGAGGCCTCGAGCTGGTGGTAGCGCGCGACGACGGAGCCCGCGCTCTCGAGCTCGTCGAGGCGCTTGCGTGGGACCGCGAAGGTCGCGACGACCATCGGCGCATCGCCTTCGTCGGAGAGCGCGCGCCGCACTTCGAGGCTCCGCTCGCGCGCTTCGTCGACTGGCCGGCCGCGATCCCGCCGTGCGAGCGTGTTGCCGCTGCCGTCCTCGACGACGACGGAGACGAGCTCGGGGAAGCTAGCGAAGACGGTGTCCATCTCCGCCTCGAGCGTCTCGACGTTCCGCTTCTTCGCCGACTCGCGAAGGACCGGGTCCGCCGCGATCGCGACGGTCTGGTGCTTGAGGTCGTCCTTGATCGCCTTGACGTAGTCCTTGTAGACGTCGACGCCGCGATCGAGCTGCTCGCCGATCTCCGGGTTGAACCAGATCGCCGAAGCCTGCCGGAACATCGACGTCGCGAGGTAGAGCGCGGCGGCGAGCGGAGCCATCGACGTGAGGAGGATCACGATCGCGAGGCGCCGCTCGGTCTTGCCCGGCAGGACGCGCTGGATCGTCTGCCGCGCGAGCCGATCGAGCCCGCGCGACCAGGCGCTCTGGCTCTTCTCGCGCGGCTCTTCTCTCACGGCCCCCACCAGAGGAGCTCGAACGACTGGACCGCGCCGTCCCGTGAGAGGACGACCTCGAGCTTGTCGTCCTTCGCGCGGAGGAGCGGCTCCGGGAACGCGTCCGCGGGCCAGAACGCGCCTTTCTCGAAACCTTCCTTCGTCAGCCAGTAGGCGTGGAGCCCCGACGCGCTCGGCCCCCAGACGACGAGCATGCGTCCGCCGCCGGCGAGGAGGAACGAGAGCGACTTGAAGCCGAGCTCCTCGAAACGCTCCGGCGAAGGGAAGTGCTCTCCGACGTCGCGGAGCTCCGGGAGGTTCGCGCGGAGGTACTTGTAGAATGCATCGTAACGGACCTTGGCGAGCTTCGGCAGCTTCCGATCGACCGGTGCGATGACGGGGAGCTCCTCGGGCTTCGCGCAGGGCACCTCGACGTGCGCGCGGTAGCGATCGCCGAGCGAACCGCCCTCCTCCGGTGCCGCGAGGACCTTGAGCCACCAGTGGAACACGGGCAGGTCCGCTTCGCCCGCACGCGAGACGAGGTGGACGAGGCTCTCCCAGAGCGGCCGGCGCACCGCCCACTGCCCGCCGTGGTTCCGGACGATGCACGCCCCGAGGTACGCCGCGCCGTGGACCGCGACGTTGAACACGGCGCTCTCCGCGGTGCCCGGCGTGCCGAGGCCGCGCAGGCGCTCGACGCGCGCCGGCGTGAGGAGCGCGCCGAGCCGGTGGACGCTCGCGTCGGAGTAGTCGAGCGCGAGCGAGCTCGCCTCGTCGCTCGAGAGGCCGAGCGCGAGCGGCGCGTTCGCGACGAACACCTCGGCCGCCTCGCCGAGATGCGCGAGCACGTTCGGGTTCCGCGCCGGGTTCGCGTCGGTCGTGCGCGCGCGGGCGAGGTCCTTCGCGGCGTCCTCCGGATAGAGCGGGAGGAAGAACGTGCGGAACAGCTCTTCGGCGGTCGTCATGCTCACTTGCTCGCCGCCGCGGCGATCGCGGCGAAGAAGAGGATCACCATCATCACGGCGAAGAGGACGACGCCGATGATGTTGCAGATGATCTGTACCGTGAACGCCGTCCCGAGCTTCTGCATCGCCGCCATGAGGTGCGGCAGGTCGTTGCCGCGGGTACGGACGGCCGCATCGAGCGAGTTGCCGGCGCCGATGAACGTCACGCCGACGATGAGCGCGACGATCCCGATCGGCAGGAGAAGGCCGAGCGACGCACTCTCGATCATGCCGCAGCTCGACACCATCTGGACCGCGCCGAGCACGGCGGAGATGACCCCCCACTGCTTCGCCCGCGCTGCGGTCTTCGCGAGGACGGCGTTCTCGAGCTCGTTGAACTCGTAGCTGCCGTAGCCCTGCCCGAAGCCGCCCGGCGCGATCCCGGGTGGCACGTAGCCTGGTGGAGGCGTTCCCGCCGGAGGTCCGCCTCCAGGAGGTCCGTACCCTCCGTAGCCGCCTCCCGGACCCGGAGGTCCGCCCTGCCATCCGCCCTGCATTTGGATCTCCGCCTAGCGCTGCCGTCCCGAGCCGCGGAAGTAGACCACGCACGCGGGGCCTTCGACAATCGAAGCTCCCATCGAGTAGCTTGGGAGCGTGCTCACGCCGGACGTGCGGTTCGAAGGCTGGACCACGGAGACGTGGACGCGCTTCCTGCATCTCTGGAAGCCGCGCGCGACGCCCGATCGGGAAGCGACGCGTCCGCGCGGCGGCATCATCGTCGTCCACGAAGCCGGCAAGGTCCGCAAGCTCCTCCACACGCGGACGGGCCGGCTCGACCCGCGGATCGAGTGGCCGGTGCCGCTCGCGGACCTCGCCGAGACCCACGCTGCGAGCTGGGCCCTCGCCGCGCATACGGGCGCGCTCGAGGAGATCATGGAGCGCTTCGGCGCGCGTCTCCGGCGGAGCGACGACCTCGTCGCGCAGTCACTGCTCGTCGTCGCGATCGTGCGCGAGATGATCGCGGAAGGCGCGATCGAGCGCTGGCCACGCCGTCTCCAGGGCGTGCCGCCGCCGACGGAGGCCGTCGTCCGCCGCTCGCTCGACGCGCTCTGCCCGGACGGCCACGCGATGGTGCTCGGGCTCTTCCGCCAGGGCGAGCTCTGGACCGCGGCCGCCGCCCGAAGGCGCGGACCCGGCTTCGACGTGCTCGGCGGACCGGAGGAGCTCCGCGCGCGGATGGGTCTCCTCTCCGGCGACTGGCGCCGCGACTACCGCCACCTCGCGCGCGCGGTGGAGGAGCAATACGCGCCGCTCGCGATGGGCTGCTTCGCCGAGCTCGATCGCTTCCGCGAGCTCCAGGTCGATCCTCGCCCTGGCGCGTGGGGCCGCGCGGCGGTCGTGCGCGACATCATCCTCGCGCCGATGCCGGTCGGGATCCGTCTCGCCCTCGGCGCCGACGGCGCCCGCTTCGCGTTCGAGAGCTTCCGCACCGTGGTCGGGCGGAGCGAGCGCCTCCGCAAGCTCGACCCGTACCTGGCGCAGGCACGCGAGACGCTCGGCAAGGTCGCCGGCGATCGCGACGTGTCGACGATGCTCGGCTTCGACCCGCTCGAAGCGCTGCGTGCGCTGCTCCGGCGCTGAGCCGGCTACGCCTTCGACGCGCGGGTCGCCGCCTTCTTCTTCGCGGTCGACTTCTTCGCCGCGACCTTCTTCTTCGGCCGCTTGGCGAGCGTCTCGGCGACCCTCACGCGCGTGATGCGCCGCACGAGGTCGAGGGGCATCGGTCGATCGATGGGGAGCTTCACCGATCCGCGGCCCACCTCGTAGCCCTCGAGGTCCTTCTCGAAGCCTTCGATCGTGCGACCCGGATAGAAGCCGACGTGCCGAGCGAAGGCGGCGAAGTGCACGACGTGCTTGCCCTCGAGATCGAACGTCGGGATCCCGTAGCTGATCGTCTCGACGGCGCCGGGTATCTCCGCGCGGATCGCCTTCCTCACCTGCTGGAGGAACTTGCGAACGGGCGCGGGCTGGCCAGCGATGTAGGCGTCGATCGGGGTCGGCATCCCTGCAAGTTACGCCGACGCGATGCGTGAGGTCATCCCAGGACTCGTCCTGCACGTGTGCGAAGTCCTGGTCGCGAGCGACGCGGCAACGACGTCGTGGTGGTCGACGTCGACGTCGACGTGGTCGTTGACGTGATCGTTGACGTTGACGTTGACGTGGTCGTGGTCGTGGACCTTGACGTGAACCTGAACGTGGACGGGGTCGTCACACGTCGACGTGCTCGAGGCGCGGCACGCGCCGTCGACGACGCTGTGTCGTCAACGTCTGCACGTCCAGGTCCACGTTCACGTTCACGTCAACGTTCACGTCAACGTCAACGTTCACGTCCACGCTGCCGTCACAGCGCGACATCTCGCGAACGACATCAGTCGCGCGCGGCGCCCGCGTCCCGGGGCGCCGGTGCGGTCGAGCCGCCGTCCGTCTGGCAGGTGTCGTTGCGCTGGAACGCGGCGATGGCGGCCGCGCACGTAGGGTCCGCGCCCGATGCCTCGAGGTCGAACGGGTACGGCCCGCACATCGTCGTCACGTAGGTGGCACGGCCGCCGTCGTACGACTTCTGCACGAGGCAGGTCGGCGGGCACGTGCCGGGCTCCTCCCCGGACACGACGTCGATCGTCGACGTCGTCCCGAGGCAGTCGCGGCTCGCGAGGTAGAAGCGGCCCTCGAGGATGTAGGTCGGGTCCCCGCAGCTCGTCGCCTGCAGCATGCACGCAAGTGTCAGCGCGCCTGCCGCGCACGCGACGAGCCGGGAGCGCCGCACCCTCACTCCTTCGGCGGCTCGACGACGCGGACGTGCAGCTCGCGGAGCTGCTCGGGCTCGACGAGGTTCGGCGCGTCCGTCATGAGGTCCTGCCCCTTCTGCGTCTTCGGGAACGGGATGACGTCGCGGAGGCTCTGCGCGCCGGAGAGGAGCATCGCGAGACGGTCCATGCCGACCGCGATGCCGCCGTGCGGCGGCGCGCCGAAGCGGAGGGCGTCGAGGAGGAAGCCGAACTTCTGGCGCGCTTCCTCGTCCGAGATGCCGAGCGCGCGGAAGACCTTCGCCTGGACCTCGGGGTCGTGGAGACGGATCGAGCCGCCGCCGATCTCGAAGCCGTTCAGCACGAGGTCGTAGCGGTAGCAGAGGACCTTGCCCGGATCCTTTTCGACGAGGTCGACGCACTCGTCGTGCGGACGCGTGAACGCGTGGTGCGCGGCGGCCCACTTGTTCGTCTCCTCGTCGTACTCGAAGAGCGGCGGGTTCACGACCCAGAGGAACTCGAACTTCCCGCCGTGACCGACGTCGGGGATGAGGCCGAGGCGCTTCGCGAGGTGGACGCGGAGGTTCGCCATCACGGTCTGGACGACCGCTTCCTTGCCGAACTGGAAGAAGAGGAGGTCGCCGTTGGCGGCGCCGGTCTCCTTGTTGATCGCGGCGCGGAGCTCGGGCGTGATCGTCTTCGCGAGCGGCGACTGCTGCCAGTTGCCTTCCGCATCGACCTTCGCGCGCGCGAGGCCCTTCGCGCCCATGCCTTTGACGAACTCCTCGAGCTTGTCGACTTCGGTGCGCGACAGCTTCGAGGCGTGCTCGGCCGGGATCCGCATCGCCTTCACGATCTCGGTCGGGAGATCGCGGCGGTACTTCCCGGACGCGAACTTCTCGGCGATGTCCTTCCAGAACGGGATCCCGCCGCCGGTGTGATCGATGACGAGGCCGGTGATGTCCGTGTGCGGCATCGCGAAGCGCATGTCCGGCTTGTCGTTGCCGTACTTGCCCATCGACTCGGCGAACGGCATCTGCGGGAAGCGCCCGGACGGGTACTTCTCCGTGAGGTCGATCCCGAGGACCTCCTTCCACACCGCGAAGATCAGGCCCTCCATCGTCTTGAAGATGTCGTCCTGGTTCACGAACGACATCTCGACGTCGATCTGGGTGAACTCCGGCTGACGGTCGACGCGGAGCGCCTCGTCGCGGAAGCACTTCACGATCTGGAAGTACCGGTCGAAGCCCGCGACCATGTAGAGCTGCTTGAAGAGCTGCGGGCTCTCCGCGAGCGCGTAGAACTTCCCGGCGCTCATCCGGCTCGGGACGAGGAAGTTCCGGGCGCCGCCCGGCGTGTACTTCACCATGAAGGGCGTCTCGAGCTCGAGGAAGCCCTGACTGTCGAAGTAGCGGCGCACCGTCTGGTTGATCCGGTGGCGGACGCGGAGCGTCTTCTGGAGCGGCGCCCGGCGGAGGTCGAGGTAGCGGTACTGGAGGCGCTTCTCCTCGCCGGTGTCGATCTCGTCGAGGATCTCGAACGGCGGGGTGTCGGCCTTGTTGAAGACGACGAGCTCGATCGCGTGGACCTCGATCTCGCCCGTCGGGAGCTTCGGGTTCTTGTTGCCGCCGCGGCTGAAGACCTTGCCGCGGATGCCGATGACCCACTCCGAGCGGAGCGCCTGCGAGCGCTCGTAGGCGTCTTTCGGAAGCCCTTCGTAGCCCTTCAGGTCGGGATCGAACACGATCTGCGTGATGCCCTCGCGATCGCGCAGGTCGACGAAGACGCACCCGCCGTGGTCGCGATAGCTCGCCACCCAGCCGAAAAGGACCACTTCCTGGCCCTCGTCCGCGGCCCGGAGGTCGCCGCAACGATGGGTGCGCTTCAGCTCGTCGATGAATCGTGCCACGGTAATTTGCTCCTCTACGGAAAGGCGCGTTCACGTTAGAGCAAATGGGTCTGCCTATGAAGAGGCCCGACTCCGAGGACGACGCGCCGGCATTCCGGGCTGGGATCTCGGCGCTCGTCGTGCTCGCCGCCGTCGTCCTCTCGTCGTGCGGCGCGGCCGCGTCCTCGCCCGCGACGAACGACGCGGACGTCGTCGGCATCGTGGGGCTCGGCTGGACCGGCCTCTCCGGCGCGCTTCCGCGCCTCGCGGCAGCGCTCGCTCTCCTCGTCCCGATCGGTACGCGTGCGCTCAGGGCCGCGCTCTTCGGGAGCCTCGTCTGCGGAGCGTCGGCTTGGGTGCTCTTCGACGTCGGAGCGCGTTTCGCACGCGCGACGCTCGGACCGCTGTTTCCTCGCGCACCGCGGCTCGTCCTCGCCGTCGCCGGGGCTGCCGCGCTCTCGGCCGCGCTCGGCCCGGCATTCGTGCGGGAGGCATCGTCCGTCTCGAGTGCCCTCCTCCCCGCGCTCGTCGTGCTCGCGGCGCTCCGGGAAGCGAGCCTCGCGCTCGGGCCCCTTCCTCGCGCGCCACGCATCCCGGCGTGTGCGCTCCTCCTGGGGCTCGCCGTGACCTGCGATGTCTTCGTGCTCGCCGCCGTGGTGCTCGCGTTCGCGCCGCGTCTCGTGCGCTTCGTCAGGCGCCTCCGCGCCGAGCGCGAGGAGGCGAAGCACGCGGCCGTCGCGTTCCTCGTCGGCCTCGCCCCGCTCGTGACGAGCCTCGCGACCCGTGCACGTGCGCCGGAGATCGCGCTCGACGTGACGGCGTCGAGCGGATTCCTCCCCGTCCCCCTCGGCACGGGGCGCCGCGGGCTCGCGGCGTTCGGGCCGTTCGTCGCGACGAACGTCGGTCCCGTCGTCGTCGTCTGCGCCGGAGCCGCCGCCGTGCTCGTCGCGCTCGCGCTGAAGCGGCTCGGCAAGGACGCGCGATCGCTCCTCGACGTGCAGCTCGCGATCGGGGGCATCGTGCTCGCCGCCGGCGTCTCGCT
Source organism: Polyangiaceae bacterium (assembly GCA_039809485.1). GTDB lineage: Bacteria > Myxococcota_A > Polyangia > Polyangiales > Polyangiaceae > Labilithrix. The sequence goes on from JBDHVE010000029.1 coordinate 21,619, forward strand.
CTTGGTCGGACCATCGGAGGCGCGGTCCTCCGCGATCGCGCTCGCCGCCCTCGGTGCGCTGCACGCCGAGGCCGCCGTCGCGCTCGCGGCGCTCGCGCTCGCGCTCGCGCGGGCGCCGGTGCCGTTCGCGCGTGCGAGCGCCGCGCTCGTCGTGGTGCTCGAGATGGTGCTCCCCGTGCGCTCCGCGGACGAAGCGCTCGCGCAGCGTGACCGCATCCCGCACGACGCGACCTCGACGTGGACGACGCTCGCGCTCGGGCCGGCGCCGCCCGCGGCGGTGCTCCTCGTGAGCCATCCGTCGCTCTCCCGGCGGATCGCGGCCGCGCGCGCGACCGGAGAGATGCGTGGTGACATCCTCGTCGTCCCGTCCGGCGACCCGCGCTCACGCGTGGCGACCCGGGCGCTCGCGACGGAGCCGAAGCTCGCGCCGCTCTATCGCGACCTCGTCCTCGGCAGCCCACCGGAGGAGCTGTCGCTGACGCAGCTCGCCGGCACGCGGCCCGTGCTCGTCTCGTACGAGAAGACGTGGGATCGCTCGCTCGCGCGTCATCTCACGCCGGTCGGTCTCTTCGGGCGCTTCGACGCGGAGCCTCGCGGCGTCGTCGACCGGAGGCGCGCCTTCGACGCGACGACGGCCGTGCGTGATGCGCTCTCGCGCGCGATCCTCGAGCGTCGAGATCCGGAGCTCGTCTCGCTCACGGCGACGCTGCTGCGCGCGCGTGCGCTCGGCGTCGCCGGGACGGGGGATCGCGAGCAGCTCTCGCGCGCGATCGACCACCTCCGGACGTTCGCGCCCGACGACCCGATCGCGACGCAGCTCGTGCGCCGGATCGTCACGTCGAAGGGGCCGATCGAGGTCTCCGACCTGCCCGTTCCCTGACCGCAGGGGAGCGCCCGTTCAGCGGCCGAAGTCCCGTGATTGCCTCGGGAAATTCCAGGGGAGGAAGTTTCCGTCCAGGCCGTAGATCCCGGGCGTCCGCAGCTCGACTGGCGCGGGTACGTTCGTCTGCTACATGTAGTTCCGGTCGGAGCACAAATGTCTCCTCGCATCACCTGGCTCTCTGGTCTCGTCGCGGCGGTCCTCCTCGGCGCGTGCGCGGCTCCGTCTTCGGACGACGGCGCCGAAGCCTCGCTCGAGCAGAGCGAGAGCGAGGCCACGGGCGTCACGCCGGCGTGGTACCGCGTGCGGAACGAGGAAGGCGCGCTCGCGCTCGAGCCGGTCGCGGGCGGCACGATGACGTGCGCGAACGGCGAGGCCGCCGCGCGCTGCCAGGTCGCCTTCGTCGACGTGAAGCGCGCCGGGATCGAGGCCGGTGACGAGGCGCGCGCGCGGATCGCGACGCTCGCCCAGGAAGACGGCGTGATGGTGCTCGGTCGCGCCTACGTGCGCACGACCGGCCAGGGCGAGGAGCGCACGAAGACGCTCCGCCTCCTCGCTTCGCGTGTCTACGAGAACGTCGCGCGCGCGAGCACCGACGGCGACCTCTACGAAGTCACGCGGCTCGAGGCTCCCGCGCCCTGCACCCTCGCGCGCTCGATGCCGTCCCCGCGCGGCGCGCTCGCGCAGCCGATCGTCGAGACGTTCGACGGCTCCTGTGCCCATCGCGCGAAGAAGCTCACGTCGACGGACTCCTTCGTGATCGACGAGCCGAACTGGGAGAGCGCGCGGCCCGCCGGTCCGGCGAAGGAGCTCGCGGACGGTGTGACGACCGATCTCTCCCAGGGTGACGCCGTCGTCGTCGTCGGTCGCTGGTTGAGCAGCGACGGCCCGATCTCGCGGCCGCGGCCGCAGCAGGTCTGGCGCGACATGAAGCATCTGCTCTGACCGATCCCGACTATCCTGGGCCGTGATGGCGGATGCGCCTGCACGGCCGAGAGTCGAACGTGGAGCGCTCCTCGCGTTCCGGGTGTTCGACGCGGGCGACACGATCGATCTCGTCGCGGCGGAGAAGAAGGTCCCCGAGGCGAAGCGCGTCGATCTCGGCGGCCCGCTCGCGGAGGGCCTCGTCATCCCCGCACGGCCACTCGAGCTCGATCTCGGAGAGGTCGAGATCCGCCTCGCGCGTTTCGAGAAGCCTCTCGTCGCGTGCGTCTGCGCGCACGTCTTCGACTTCGGTGCGGTCTCGATCCAGTACGAGATCGCGATCGAGCCCTCGACGCCGCTCGAGGACCTCACCCCGCTCTGCGACGCGCTCTACGACGCGCCGGAGCTCGACGAGGTGGGCGCGCGGCACCGCGCCGGGATCGTCGACCTGCTCGACGACGCCGTCGAGAAGCCGCACGGATGGACCGAGGCCGAGACGTACGCCGTCGTCTTCGTCCAGGAGCTGTCGGGGGGCACGCTCGAAGATCTCCGCGGCTCCGAGGTCACCGCGAAGCTTCTCCTCGGCGAGGGCAGTCCGCGCCCGCTGAGCAACGCGACGCGGGAGGACGTCCTCGAGAACGCGTTTTCGTACCTCGCCGACGACCTCGTCGTGCTCGACTGGAACAGCGCCATCGTCGTCGAGCCGAGCGGCTCACGCGTGGTCGTGAGCGTCCTCGAGCTCGCGACGTGCCAGCTCCTCGAGTTCCGCTACTTCGACGGCCTCCTCGATGCCGAGCTCGCGCGCGTCTACGACCTCGTCGAGAAGCGGAGGCCGCGGCTCCTCTTCAGCCCCTACCGCGCGCTCACCCGCGAAGTGCTACGGCGCTTCATGGAGCTGACCGAGTTCACCGAGCGCGTCGACAACGCGATCAAGTCCGTCGGCGACTTCTACCTCGCCCGCGTGTACCTCGCTGCGATCCGGCGCTTTCGCGTCGATCAGTGGCGCGAGAGCGTGGAAGCGAAGCTCGGGCTCGTCGGGCGCGCCTACGAGCTGCTCAAGGGAGAGGTCGAGGTCTCGCGGAGCCAATGGCTCGAGGTGACGGTCGTCGTCCTCATCCTGATCGAGGTCGTCGGCGCGGCGCTCCGCGCGCATTAGGCGGACCGTCGGCGCGTCTCGCCGGATGTCGTCCCCGTTCACGAGCACTGCCCCGATCGGCACCGGGTCGAGCCCGGACACTGCGCGTCGGAGCGACATCCCGGGACGCAGCGCCCACCCGAGCAGATCTTGCCGGAGCCGTCGTTTCCCGGGTTGCACGCGCCGTCGGACGAGCACGCGGCTCCCTCCGTCGGCGCCTCGTCCGCGTCGGTCGCGGCGCCCGGGTGGTCCGCCGGAGGCGGAGACGGCTGCGGCGCTGCCTCGTCGTCGCCGCTGCCGTCGAGCGCGTCGATGTGGAGCGTGCCGTTGATCGTCGCGTCCCGGCTCGCGCTCAGGTTCGCGACGCAGACGTCGATCCGCGACGTTCCCTTCCCGCGGAACGCGCCGCCGGTGTCGACGACGCGGAAGACGATCTTCTTGCCGTACTTCTTCTCGAGCTCCTTGATCCGGAGCCGCTGCCCGTACGGGAACGCCTTCGTATCCATCGCGACCGACACGTACTCGGCCTTCCCGGCGAGGAACTGCTGGAGCGTCCGGAGCGGCTTGCCCTTCCGGTCCTTGAAGCCGCCCTCGAGGGGCGAGTTGTCCGGATAGTAGGCGGTGCCGCGCGCGACGAAGGTCTTCGTCACCCGGAGCGCGTCTTCGTCCGACTCCACCTGTTCATCGATGCCCTCGGGCGCGGCGGTGCATGCCGACACGAGAGCCGAAACGAAAGCGAGCACGCATGCGATGCGAAGTCGGTTCACAGGCCGCCTCCATCGCTCCCCACTCATGAAGTGACACGGTCGTGCGTGCTGCGCAACGGCGACCTTTCGTGTCGGAATCGTGCGCGGAGAGCGGGATCACAGCTCGTCGCGCAGATCATGGATCGAACGGTTCAGGGCGAGCGCGCACACCACGGGCCGAGCGAGCTGCTGCAGAGCGGATCGAGCGGGTCACACGCGCATGCCGTGCCGGCATCGGAACGCGCGGGTTTCACCAGACGGGCCATGCGCGCATCGAGCCGACGACACTCCGCGGCCGCGGCGGAGTCCACGCCCGCATTCGAGGCGACGCGCGCGCACTGCCGCGCGAGGGCAGCGCCCTCGGCCCGCCACCGCTTCGCCGGTCCGTACGCGATGTCCTCGAACGACACGCGGAGCGCGCCGTCGGTCCGCCACGCCGGAGGTAGCGTCGCGAGGCCGAGCGCATCGAGGCTCTGCGCCCACGCGAGCATCACCTCCGCCGCCTCGCTCATCGCGGTGACGCGTCCGTCGTCGTCGGCGTCCTGCGCGCGTGCCGCGCGCGCGTAGGCGGTGCTCGTCTGATCGACGACGGCCTGCGTCGCTTCGAACGTGGTGCGCCCCTGGGCGCCGGCGTCGGCGCCGCGTGCGGGCATCGTCGCGAAGCGCGCGCGGAGCGCACGTGCGACGGCGAGCTGATCGGCGAAGCGCACGTCCGCGGTCCTGCGCTCCGTCCAGATCGGCGGGAGGTCTTCCGGTGCAGGCGGCGGCGCGGGTGCGGCGGGCGCCTCGCTCACGGGAGGAGCGGGTGCCGCCGACTCGGCGACGACGACCACGTCGGGGGCGGCGGGAACGACGGGCCGCGCGCGAGCTGCGCACCCGATGGCGAGGCCGAACGCGCCGAGCGTGACGAGGCGGAAAGCGGATCGCACCTCGGTGGAACACGGGCGCGCAGCGGGGTTTGGGCGCCCCGGAGGAAGATCAGGGGGTGATCTGCCACGCGATGCCCGACTTCGGGTAGCTTCGCGGAGATGGATGCGAAAGCGATCCGGGGCGAGTTCGAGAAGCGGGGCATCAAGAAGGTCAAGATCGGCGGGTTCGACATCGACGGCGTCCTCCGCGGGAAATACGTCTCGCCCGACAAGTTCTGGAGCGCCGTCTCCAGCGGGATGGGCTTCTGCGACGTCATCTTCGGCTGGGACATCGGCGACGTCCTCTACGACAACGCCAAGGTGACGGGCTGGGAGACGGGCTATCCCGACGCGCACGCGACGATCGATCTCGACTCGTTCCGCGTCCTCCCTGGTGAGCCCGACACGGCCGCCTTCCTCGTCGACTTCGTGAACGAGGACGGCACGCCCCATCCGTCGTGTCCCCGCTCGCTCCTCAAGACGACGATCGCGCGCGCCGCCGCGATGGGCTACCGCGCGACCTTCGCCTGCGAGCTCGAGTTCTGGATCTTCAAGGAGACCCCGGAGACGCTCCATCAGAAGCGCTTCAAGGATCTGACGCCGATCTCGCCCGGGATGTTCGGTTACTCGTGGCTCCGCGAAGAGCAGAACCGCGAGCTCTGTCACGCGATCCTCGACGAGATGGAAGCGTTCGACATCTCGATCGAAGGCCTCCACACCGAGACCGGCCCCGGCGTCTACGAGGTCGCGATCCGCTACGACGACGTGCTGCGCGCCGCCGACAAGGCCGCCCTCTTCAAGACCGCGATGAAGAGCCTCGCGACGCGGCGCGGGCTCTCCGCCACCTTCATGGCGAAGTGGAACGAGGACCTGCCCGGATCGAGCGGTCACATCCACCAGTCGCTCTGGACGACCGGCGCCAAGAAGGGCAAGGGCGCTGCGGCGAAGGGCGAGTCGACGAACGTCTTCTTCGACGCGAAGGGCGAAGGGAAGCTCTCGACGACGGCGAAGCAGTACCTCGGCGGGCAGGTCGCGCTCATGCCGGAGCTCACCGCGCTCTACTCGCCGACCGTGAACAGCTATCGGCGCTACGTCCCCGGCGTCTGGGCGCCGCTCACGGCATCGTGGGGCATCGAGAACCGCACGTGCGCGATCCGCACGATCCCCGGCGGGCCGAGCTCGACCCGGATCGAGTACCGACAGACCGCCGCCGATCTGAACCCCTACATCGCGATGGCGACCTGCCTCGCCTCCGGCCTCTACGGGATCGAGAAGAAGCTGACGCCGCCGCCCGCCGCGAAGGGCGACGCCTCCGAGCGGAAGGGCCTCGCGCCGCTCCCGCGCACGCTCGAGGACGCGACGGCGCTGCTCGCGAAGAGCAAGGCGGCCCGCGCCATCCTCGGCGAGCCGTTCGTCGATCACTACGTGCGGACGCGCGAGTGGGAGGCTCGCCAGTTCCGCCGCGTCGTCACCGACTGGGAGCTCGCGCGGTACTTCGAGTCGATCTGAGGCGAACGAACGCGCCGAGGACGACGAGCGCCCCGGCGAGGACGCCGTCGCCCGACGCCGTCGCCCCCGTCGTCGTGCACGCGCCGCATCCGCCGGCGCGCGGCTCGACGCGCGCGGCGGCCTTCGCCTGCTCCGCGACGGCGGTCGGCTCCGGGGCCTTCGCCGCCGGCGCTTCTTCGATCTGCGCGCCGCCTTCGATCCACGAGGCGATCGCCTCGATCTCGGCGCGTGTCGGCTGCTTCGCCTCCGGCGGCGGCATGTGATCCGGATCGCGCAGCGGGAGCTTCATCCGTGCGAGGAGCGGGCTCTCCGCCGGCTTGCCGGGCACGACGTGGTGCTTCGAGAGGAGACGCGCCGGGTCGTCGAACCGCGCACCTGACGAAGGATCGGGCCCCGCGTGACACTCGCCGCACTTCGACGCGAGGATCGGGGCGACGACCTCGCGGAACAGACGCGCGCCGCGGAGGTCGGACTGGAACGGTGCTCCTTGCACGTTCTCGGGGACGGGCGGCGGCGGCGCTTCCGTCGTCTTCGTCGTGGGCGCACGCGCCGCGAGCGAGAAGGCGGGGACGGACGAAGCGCGCTCGGGCGCGCCTTTCCCGATCCACCACGTGAGGAGCGCGAGCTCTCCCGGCGAGAGCTGTGGCTGCGCGCGTGGCGGCATGTGCTCCTTCTTCTCGAGCGGCAGCCGGAGCCGCGTGAGGAGCGTGCCCGCGTTCGGCTTCCCGGGCACGACGGCCGGCCCGCTCTCCCCTCCGGCCGCGAGCGCCGCGAGCGAGTCGGTGCGGAGCCCGCCCTTGGTCTTGCTGCGGCCGTGACACGAGCCGCACTTCGCGTCGAGCACGGGCCGGACGAGAGACGCGAACACCGCCGTGTCCCCTGCGACGGTCGTCGCCGTCGTCGTCGTCGGCTCGGGCTTCGTCGGTGCGGGTGCGGGTGCGGGTGCGGGTGCGGATGCTGGGGCTTGCACGCCCGACGTCTTCGTCTGCTCGAGGAGCTTCCGTGGTCCTTCGGGCACGAGCAGGTCGCGGACGCGGAGGTCCGGGTCGGCGCCGCGATCGATCCAGAAGGCGACGAGGTCGATCTGATCCTTCGTCGGCGCCTTCTTGTCCTCCGGCGGCATGCGCTCGTCGTCTCCGATCGGCAGGCGCATCCGCGTGACGAGCGGGCTCTTCGCGCTGTCGCGCGCGACGACGACGGGGCCGTTCTTGCCGCCGGCCCGGATCGCCTCGAGGGAGTCGAGGCGGAGCCGTCCCTTCGACTTCTCGGGGCCGTGGCATTCGACGCAGTGCTCGCGCAGGACCGGCATGACGACGTCGGCGAAGACGGTGGGGTCCGAGGCGACGCCCGCGTCCGGAGGCTCGACCTTGGTGGCCTCGCGCGCCGCCTTCTCGCCGCCGAGCCCGGGCGCGAACCGCACGAGGTAGTCCTCGCCGTGCGTGAGCGAGCCCCCGAAGTGCGCTCCGATGGACAAGAGCGCGGCCGTGAGCGCGAGGAGCGCGCGGAAGACGTTCCGACTCGCGCGCCGGAAGGCGATCGCGGTCGCCGCACACGCGACGAGCCCGGCCAGCGTCGTACCGCGGTGGAGGGCGAGGAGATGCGGCGGGTGCCCGCCCCCGTACGCGAGCAGGACCCCGAGCACGAACGCGAGCGTCGCGGAGGCGAAGAGGAACGGCACGAGGACGTCGAGCGCGACGGACGCGCGCTCGCGCGCGCGCTCCCCCGAGACGATGCCGAGGCCCTCGATCACGAGCGTCACCACGAGCGCGCCGATCGGGAGGTGCAGCGCGAGGATGTGGAAGCGACCGAGGAACTGCGTCATCCCGCGCTCTTCGCCGGCCGACGGCGGGAGCACGAACGCGAGCGCGACGGCGGCGGCGCAGACGACGGCGACGACGACCGGCCCTCGCAGGCTGGGTCGCTCCGGCGACGGAGGTGGCGGGGGCGCGTGTGCGTTCACCGACGAAGCGACTCTAGCGCGATCCCTCGTGGAGGCGGCGGGGTGTCTTTCTCGGCAGGAGAACACGAGCTAGCCTCGCTCGTCGCATGACCATCTCGACCTGGAGCTTCCCGACCACCATCGTCTTCGGCAACGGCAGCATCACCAAGCTGCCCGACCACGTGAAGCGCGTCTCCGGAACGCGCGCGCTCGTGGTCTGTGATCCGGGCGTCGTGCGCGCCGGGATCGCGGAGCGCGTGAAGCGCGTGCTCGAGGGCGCCGGCGTCGCGTGCGCCGTCTTCGATCGGGTCGCGCCGAACCCGGTCGAGCAGAACGTGTTCGACGGCGTCTCTGCCTTCAAGGAGCACGGCGCCGACGTGATCGTCTCGGTCGGCGGCGGCGCGCCGCTCGACACCGGGAAGCTCATCGCGCTCAAGACGACGCACGAGCGCCCGCTCCACGAGTACGACGACGCGATCGGCGGCGACGCCCACATCACCTCGAACGTCCCGCCGATCCTCACCGTTCCGACGACGGCCGGAACGGGCAGCGAGGTCGGGCGCTCCGGTGTCGTGACGCTGAAGGCGACCGGTCGCAAGACCGTCATCTTCAGCCCCTACCTCCTCGCGAAGGCCGCGATCCTCGACCCCGAGCTGACGGCGAGCATGCCTCCCCGCGTCACCGCCGCGACCGGCTTCGACGCGCTCACGCACAACATCGAGGCGTATCTCTCGGTCGGCGACCATCCGATGGCCGACGGGATCGCGCTCGCCGGGATCGAGCTCTGCGCGAAGTACCTCGCCACCGCCGTCGCGAACGGCGCGGACCTCGAAGCGCGCGGCGGCATGATGAAGGCCGCGATGATGGGCGCAGTCGCCTTCCAGAAGGGGCTCGGCGTGTGTCACTCGCTCGCGCATCCGCTCTCGAGCGAGAAGGACATGCACCACGGGCTCGCGAATGCGCTCTGCCTCCCGGCGGTGATGGACTTCAACAACGTGGCGGTGCCGGATCGCGTCGAGCGGGTGCGTCGTGCGCTCGACGTGACGGCGACGAGCCTCTCCAACGCGATCCGCGCGCTCCGCGAGAAGGTGGGCCTTCCGACCGGGCTCGCCGCCGAGGGCGTGACGAAGGGCGACATCGCGAAGCTCGCCGACAAGGCGATGGAGGATGCGTGCCATCGTTCGAATCCGCGTCCGTGCACGCGGGACGACATGGTGAAGCTGTACGAGCTGTCTCTCTGACATCTCGTCTCTCGGTCTCTCTCTCTCTCTCTCTCTCTCTCTCTCTCTCTCGAACGTGCCCGTGCCCGTGCCCGTGCCCGTGCCCGGCGGTCGGGCGTGGGGGCAGGCCGGTTGGGCACGGTCCGTGTCTCCATCTCCGGGGTCGAAGCCCGTTCGGGTGCGGGTGCGCGTGCGGGTGAAGAGCGAGAGGACGGGACGGGGACGTGCCCGGCGGTCAGGCGATGATCGCGGATCGGGCACGGGCACGTTCACGGGCACGGGCACGGACGGGCGAAACTGACGCCCGGTGAAGGGCATCGGAGAACGACCATGAAGCGAACCATTCTCGTCTGTGGACACGGACCGGGCATCTCGGATGCCGTCGCGCGCAAGTTCGGCAAGGAAGGCTACGCCGTCGCGATCGTCGCGCGGAACGCCGACCGGCTCGCGAAGGCCGAGGCAGAGCTGAAGAGCGCGGGGATCGACGCGAAGGCCTTCCCGTGCGACCTCGGCGACACGAACGCCGTCGGCAAGCTCGCGGCCGACGTCCGGGAGAAGCTCGGACCGATCGCGGTCCTCCACTGGAACGCCTACGCCGGTGGCGCCGGTGACATCACCGCCGCGCCCGACGCCGAGCTCCGCACGGTGCTCGACGTCGCGCTGTTCGGGATGATCGCCGCCGTCCAGGCGACCCTCCCGGATCTCGAGGCGCAGAAGGGTGCCATCCTCGTCACGGGCGGCGGCCTCGGCATCGACAACCCCGGCACGAACCAGATGGCGGTCCAGTGGGGCGCGACCGGACTCGCGATCGCGAAGGCCGCCCAGCACAAGACGGTGGGCCTCCTCTCCGCCAAGCTCGCGGAGAAGAGCATCTACGTCGGCGAGGTCATCGTCACCGCCCTCGTGAAGGGCACCGCGTTCGACCGTGGCAACGCCACGCTCGAAGCCGACACGGTCGCCTCGAAGTTCTGGGACCTCTTCCAGGCGCGCAAGGACGTGAGCGTGGTGCTCGGCTGAGACGCCAGTTTTCGGTCTTCAGTCAGTGGCCCCGCAGCAGCTGATGCCCCGTGAAATACGCGAGCACCTCGTTTCGCGTCGTCTGCTTCACGGGGTTGCGCGGCCGGCACTTGTCCGGTCGCGCATCCGGGGCGCACGTCGTCGAGACCCAGGCGCACGTCTTCTGCTGCGGGACGCCCTCCAGCACGTCGCAGCGGAACTTCAGCTGGTCGGTCTCGCAGGTGCGGAACGAGCACTCGAGCGAGTAGTCGTTCGCGCCCTTCATCGGTGAGAACGGCGTCTCGTTCGTGACCGCCGCGGCGAGGTTCGCGCGACAGGTGTCGAACCAGGCGGGGTCCTTGTTCGCGTTGCAGAAGAAGTCGGCGAGGACTTCGCCGACCTCGGCGTCGGCGGAGCGGCGATCGATCGGGCGGACCGAGGGGAACGCGTAGAGGCTCGCCGCCATCCCGCGCGCGCAGGTCTGGTTCGGGTCGGCGTAGTCGCAGAAGAACTTGAAGTAGTTGAGGCCGTACTGGAACCCGGTGTCCTGGTTCGACCAGATCCCGTAGTAGGGCGAGTTCTGCGGCTTCATCCGCACGCACGCGCCGGTCGCGCAGGAGGCACGCGCAGCGGGCCCGAACGAGCGATCGTTGACCGCGACCTCGGTGACGCCGGGCGGTGCCGTCCCCGGCTCGTTCGGGTACCAGCGGCCGTCGCTCATCAGGACTTCGAAGTTCGTCGCGGTGAGCGCGCCCGCGACCGGCACGCGCCACGCGCGCGAGAGCCCCGGCGCAGTGTAGACGCCGCCGTTGCAGCCGTTCAGCGTGACGTAGGGATTCGCGTCGCGCGCGAAGTTCGCGGCGAGCGAAGCGAGCGACGGCGAGTCGGGCGAGAGGACGCGATCCGGACCGTCCGCCTCGAGCAGCGCGCCGAACGGCGACGAGTGACCGAAGAAGTCGAGGCTCGCGATGCGCGGGAAGCGGCGGAGGGCGGCGATCAGCTTCGCGCCGGAGAGCCGCGTCAGGTCCGCGACGGCGACGCCGGCGCGCGAGAAGGGCTCGTTCGTCACGAGGGTCACGCCGCTCTTCGCGAGCTGCGCGTCGTTCGCCTGCTGGGTGATGAAGACGACGATCTGGTCGTTCGGGTAGAGCTGCGCGTACCGGCGGGCCTTCGTCGTGGCGGCCTGGAGCGGGAGGTCGACGAGCTTGTCGGAGTTGCCGACGAGGAGGATGCGCGACGGCTTCGTGATGTCGATCCGGCCGGCCCGATCGAACGTCGCGACGATCTCGTCCTCCGAGTCGCCGACGTCGGCGCCCTCCTCCGTCTCGGTGGCGCAGGCGGGCGTGAGCGCCGCGAGGGCGAGGGTCGCGGCGAGGACGGCGAAGCGGAAGTCCATGATGGGTGGGAGGAGTGCACCTGCTGTTCCCACGCAGCAGGCGACCGACGCCGGAGCCAACCCTCCGGAATCGCGTCCGGCCGCGCTCCTGCGGAGGGGTGATCCCGGTCGCCGAGGCGAGCCGGGTCAGCGGGGCTCGGACCAGCGCGGATCCGGCTGCGCGGCGATCGTCTCGATCTGGTCATCGACCGCGGGCGGGGCGCCTTCCCCGCGGCCCTGCTCGCGCATCGCCGCGAGGCCCATCTCGACGCGACGACGGTGGTCGAGGAAGGCCCAGTCCCCGCCTTCGAGCGGCTGCTTGCGAGGGCGCAGGATCCACCGGGGGCGGGCGTCGAAGCCGGCCATCCCGGTGTGCTCCTTCTCCTCGAGGCGCGACGCGACGAAGTAGTTCCGCGCCATCGCCTCGTCGATGTCGCGACATCCCTTCTGCTTGCAGTGCACTTCGAACGGCGCGTCGACGAAGATCGCGGCGTACTTCCGCCCGCGGAGATTCGCGAGGTGGTCGGGCGGCGCGGGGTCCCCTGCCCGGAGCACGTCGAAGAGCGCCGCGGAGTGGAAGTGCATGTGCTTCGTGAGGTTGCCGACGGGCGTGACGACGACGTCGCCCTGCTGCTCGAGCTCCCGGACGATCGCCTCGAGCTTCTGTTTGTCGCGCACGTCGGACGGTCCGGGCGCGAGGTCGTTCGGATCGAAGACGAGGCCGAGCAGCTGGAGGAGAACGACGACGAGGAGCCCGGCCTCGACGAGCTTCTTGCTCTTCGCGTCTCCCTCGCGAGCGACGGTCTGCATCCGCGTCGCGGCGATCGCGGCCGCCGCGCAGCCGAGCGGCGTCCACGCGAGGAGGACGTTCTGCCATCCGCCGCGATGAGCGCGGAGCGAGAACGACGCCGCGAGGAGCGCGAGGAGGACGACTGCCAGCGTCGTCGTCTGCCAGGCGGAGGCCGCGCCCTCTTCACCGCGACGGCGCGCGAGGAACGCACGCGCCTCCCACGCGACGAGCGCGATGCTCCCGCCGGCGAGGACGAACGCCTTCGGCAGGTCCGTGATGAAGAACACGGACACCAGCGCCGGCTCGATTCCGTGCGACCCGGGGAGCTTCAGGCAGTAGTAGCGCCACCACCCGTGCGTCGTCGCCTCGAGGTAGCCGCCGATGCCGAGGAGGACGAGACCGCCGGCGGCCGCGAAGACGAGCGCGCGCTTTCGCTGCCCTGCGACGAACAGCCCGGCGAGCGCGGCGGCGAAGGCGAACAGGCCGGGCTGCTTCGCGAAGAAGGAAAGGCCGAGGAGGACGCCGGCCGCCGCGGTCCGCGCGAACGACTCCTTCGTGCCGCCGAGGAGCACCGCGATGCCGGACACGACGAGCGCGCTCCCGAGCGGATCGACGCGCTCGAGGTCGTAGAAGAAGAGCGTGAGGGAGAACGCGGCGACATGGAGGAGGACCGCGACCGCGGTCCAGAACCGGTCCGCACCGAAGCTCCGCGCGAGCTTCGCGACCGCGAGCCCGGCGGTGGCGGTCGACGCGAGCGACACGACCTTGCACGCGACGAACGTCGACGTGAAGCGCGCCACGACCGAAGCGAGCCAGTAGTAGAGCGGTGGATAGAGGAACGAGACGAACTCGGCCGACGGCGGCGCGTAGATCGGCAGCCCCTCTTTGACGCGATCGACCGTGTCGCGGACGGAGCCCGTCATCCACTCCGCGTCGACGGGGTACGCGAAGCGCGCCCCGACCACGTACAGGAAGAGCCCGACGTGGGCGGCACCCAAGAGGAGCACGAGGATCCGGAGCGCGCGCACTGCGGGCCTCTCCTATCAAGGTCTCTTCGGCGCGGCCAGAACGACGTCAGGCGCTCAGGGCCAGTACGGTCGCGGCGGCGCGAGCGACTCGGGCTGCGGGAGGAGCGGCTCCTTGATCCGGAACCCGTCGAAGTTGTCCGGCGGCGGCTCGTCCGCACGCGAGGCGAACGGGGCCGGGTCGTAGGGCGCGACGGTGTCCTTCTCGCGCCGGCCCCAGTCGACGTAGAGCCAGAGGCTCCGGTCCGGAAACCTTCGGCGGAGCTCCGACACGAGCGCGGGATGGAATTTCGCGAAGAGGACGTCGCCCGCTTCTGCGAGATCGACCGGGTTCTGCGCGAGGGGCGCCATCGCGCGGATGTTGAGCATCCACATCGCGCCGTCGGGGACGATCGCGGTCCATCCGAGGCGCGGGTTGTAGAGATCGTCGGGACCGAAGGCGACCATCACGAGGGCCTTGCCGTTCTTCCAGCTCTTCGCGAGCTCGGCGTAGCGATCGTCGACCGCCCAGTATCCCCAGACCGGGTCGGCGATCTCCGACCACGTGCGGCGATAGGCGAACGCGTTCCACGCCATCGTGATCGCGAGGAGGCCCACCGCGACGCGCTCCCGCCAGCGCTCCTGCCGCGCGAGACGCGCGAGCTCGGTGATGCCGAGCGCGACGACGATCATCACCGCCGGCAGCGCGCTCTGGTAGAAGCGCGCGCCGAAGCACGTCCCGCCGTGCCAGTAGAGCGCGTAGAGCAGGATCGAGAAGAGCGGGATCGAGAGGAGTAGCGCTGCGCGTGCGCGCGTCTCCTTCCGCGCGACGGCCGCGACGACGCCGAGGACGAGGAGCGGGCCGCACGCGAGCAAGAGCCACGCCGTCATGTTGTCGCCGAGGTTCGACAGCGCGTTGGCGAGCGTGTGCTTCGCGTCGTGGACGGTGAGGTCGCAGCCGTGACCGGGGCCGAGCCCGAGGTCGTTGCAGCCTTTCCGGTACTGGAAGAAGGGCAGGTCGGCCGGCGCGAGGTGCTCGTCGAAGTACGCCATCTGCGGGAACCGTCCCGCCGACCCGGTGAGCGCGTGGTTGAACGCGAGGAGGCCGGCGACGGGCGGGAGAGCGGAGGCGGCGAGCACGCCCGCGCGCTTCGCGAACGTGGTGCACGCCGTGGCGAACCTTTCGCCGGCGCGCGTGCTCGCGACGAGCCGCACGACGAGGACGAGCGCGAGGAACGCGCCCAGGATCGTGCCGCAGAGCGGCCGCGTCGCGGCGGCGATGCCGAGCGAGAGCCCTGCGAACCCGGCCCACGCGAGCGAGAGGTCCGTCGCGAAGACGAGGACGACGCTCGCGGCGAACGCGACGAGCGTATGGGACATCAAGCTCGCGGCGAGGAGCACCGCCTGCGGGCTCGCCGCGTAGAGGAGCGCGCTCGCGGCGCCGACGGTCGGTCCCCCCGTGCGTGTCCCGGCGCGCCCGAGGAGCATCACGGTCGCGCCGTGGAGGAGCGGGTTCACCCACGACGTGAGCCCGAGCTTCACGCCGATCGCGAGCACCGCCGGCCATCCGGGGGGGAAGATCCCGTAGCGCGAGCCGCGGTCCTCGAGGAACCACATCGTGAACGCCGCGCGCGGGAGCTCCTCGGGCGCACGCAGCTTTCCTGCCGCGAAGAGCTTCGCCTGGAAGACGTAGGCGATCTCGTCCATCACGTGCGGGAGGTCGTCGAGCGCGACGTGATGAATGAGCCGCGCCGCGATCACCGACGCGATGGCGGAGAGGACGACGACGAGGCGCGCGCGCTTGTCGGTCACGCCGCCTCCCGTGGAGCCTGCGCGCGGGCGGCGAGCACGACCGCGGCGGCGACGAGCGCCGTCACGAGCACGCCCCAGCCCGCCGTGTCGCGGGGCTCGGGCGGCGGCGTGAAGCCGGGCGGGAGCGCCTTCTCGATCGCGGGCAGCGGCGTCCAGAAGCACGGCCTCTCGGCGCGGACGGCAGAGACGATGCCGTGGAGCGCGGCGCCGACCGCGCCGGACGCGTCGCCCGTCGCGGCGTAGGGGCCGGTCCACTTCGCGAGCTCCCGCTTCACGCGCTCGGGATCGACGGGGGCCCGCGCGGGCACGTTCGCGACCGTCACGACCGCGCTCGTGCGGAAGCCGGGGGCGGGGGTCTCGGTGCCCATCCCGATCGCCACGTGGAAGCAGTCGTCTCCGGCCTCGCTCGCTCCGATCCGAACGCAGACGCCCCGCTGCGCCGCCGCGGCGTAGGCACGCGCGTACCGCGTCCGGTCCTTCGCGACGACGCCGTCCCCGATCCCTTCGCCGGAGACGGCCGGCATCGTCCCCGGGCCCGAGCACGACTGGTATGTCACGCGCGAGAGTCGCTGGCGAAAGGTTGCGTTCTGCACGTACCAGACGCCACGGAGCCAGGTGTCGTGATCGGAGGTGAAGTCGGCGAGCGTCTCGAGCGCGACCTCCGGGTGATCCACGACGCGGAGCCGGAAGCCGAAGTTCGAGAGGTCCGGGTAGTCGGCGTCCTCGCCGGCGGGGAGCACGAGATGCGTGACGTGCTCGCGGCGGAGCAGGTCGACGACGTCGTCGTGATCGAGCGCCTCCATCACCTTCGGCGTCGTGAGCGCGCCGAGGTCGAGGAGCTTCCGCTTCGAGAAATAGCCGATCCCGCCGACATCGAAGCTCGCGACGACCGCGTCGGCCGGGAGCTCCGCGATTGCGAGGCCGGCGGCGACCTCCGTCCTCCGCACGTGCTCGACCGCGTCGCGATGGGCGAGGTGCCACTCCCAGAACGCGTTGCCGAGACAGACGAGCCAGAGCGCGGTCGCCCCGATCCGGAGCGGCGCGGGCTTCCCGATCCGGTCGCCGAGCGCACGCGCGAGCTCGAAGGTGCCGAGGACGGCGAAGAGCACGAAGAGGACGGGGACGAGCGGTTGGTAACGGCCGCCGTGACCGGGCACCGGCAGCACCGCGACGAAGACGGCGGCGTGGAAGAGCGCGAACCCTGCCGCGAGGAGGAGACCGAGGCGCCGCCGCCACGCGCTCGCCGCGAGGCCCGCGAGCGCGAAGCCGGACGCGATCCAGAACGCGAGGTTCGACTCGAGCCCGAGGGTGAACTGGCGGAGCCGGTATGCCCACGCGAAGACGAAGTCGACCGCGAGCGACGCCGCGCTCGTCTTCCCGAGCACGGAGTCGATCCAGAGCCAGCGCCGTCCGCGCATCGTCGCGGGCATCGGCGTGCCGGCGAGGAGCGCGTTCGACCCGAAGTAGAGGACGCACGCCAGGGCCCACGGCGCGAGCGCGATCGCCGCCTCCGCCGCGCGTCGGCGACGCAGGAACACGACGCCCGCGATGACGAGGCCGAGCGGGACGAAGTCCGGGCGCGTCAGGGCGGCCACGCCGGCGAGGACGCCGGCGAGGAGCGAAGCACGCCGGGCGACGCTCTCCTCCGCGGCCTCGGCGAGCGACTTCGACGTTGCGAGGGCGATCGCACCGAGCGCGGCAGCGGCGACGAACGACGCTTCCATCCCCGAGACCGCGAACCACGTGAGGTCACCGCCCGCGCAGGCGAGCGCGATCGCGACGAAGTCCTCGTCCGCACGGCCGCGCTCGTCCGCGAGGATCGCAAGCAGCGCCTGCCCGGTCCCGAGCGCGCCGGCGAGACCGAGGATCGTGGTGAACACGACCGGCTCGGCATGCACCTTCTGCCCGAGGGCGAGGAGGGCGGCCCAGAGATAGCTCGTCGCTCCCGCGCCGTACGCGCCGGGGAGATAACCGAGGGTCCCCGTCTCGGCGAACGTGCGGGCGACGACCTGATGAATCCACGCGTCGTCGAGCGGGAAGCCGCGGAGCCTGCTCCCGAACAGGAACGGACCGAGGAAGACGACGGACGTGACGAGCTGCAGCGCCGCGAGGAGCAGCGCGCGGCGCGCTCGCGAACGGCGAAGCCCGCCTTCCGGTCGCGCTCCCTTCGATTGCAGCACGGGGCGCTTTGTAGCATCGTGCGGCCCTTGATGGCTTGGTCCTCGTGGCTCCGCCGCGCGCGCCTCTGGATCGTGGCGGCGTTCACGTACGCGTTCTTCTTCTCGGGAGGAGATCCGAACGGAGCCACGCGTTACTCGCTGACCGAGGCGCTCGTCGTCCGCCACGCGCCGGACATCACGCCGGTGCACTGGCGGACGATCGACAAGGGCTACAAGAACTACAAGTTCTTCGCCGACAAGGCGCCGGGCCTCTCGTTCCTCGCGACCGCGCCGTACGCGCTCTTCCGGGCCACGGATCGCGTGACGGGGACGGACCCGGACAGCCGTGAGGCGCAGCTCGCGAAGCTCTACTTCCTGACGCTGATCTTCGCGGGCGGCGCCGGGATCGGCGCCGCGGTCCTCCTCCGGCGTCTCGCGATCTTCCTCGGCGCGAGCGAGCGCTCGGCGGAGCTCGTCGCGTTCGCCTACGCGTTCGGGACGATCGCGTTCCCGTTCTCGACCGTCCTCTTCGGCCACCAGCTCGCGGCCTTCGTCCTCCTCGGCGCGCTCGTGCTCGCGCTCGAGCGACGCGCCGCCGGCACCCTCACGCGTCCTTCCGTCCTCGCGGCGCTCGGCGCGCTCTGGTCGCTCGCGCTGATCGTCGAGTACCCGACGGCGTTCGCGATCGCGCCGGCCGGGATCGCGACGCTCGCGTGGACGGTGTCGGAGGAAGAGCGGCGCGACAAGCGACTCCTCCTCACGCGCCTCGCGCGCTCCCTCGGCTGGATCGCGGCTGGCGGGATCCCCGTTCTCGCCGTCCACGTCGTGTTCTCGTTCTGGGCCTATGGCAAGTTCGCGCTCCCGTACGTCTACGTCAGCGAGCCGTACTTCCGCGCGCACATGAGCGGCGGACTCCTCGGGATCGGCCTCCCGAAGCGGATCGCCACCGTCGGTACGCTCGTCTCGCCCTATCGCGGGATCCTGTTCCTCTGCCCCGTCCTCGCGCTCTCCGCGGTCGGCCTCGGCGCGTGGATCGTCTCGGGCAAGGGAAAGCCGGCGCTCCGGGTCGCGGTGCCGACCCTCGCGATCTACCTGCTCTTCCTCTGCTCCTATTACGCGTGGGACGGCGGCGGGAGTACGGGACCGCGGCACGTGCTGCCGGCGCTGCCGCTCTTCGTCGTCGGGATCGCGTTCTTCGCCGACCGCTCGCGCGCCGCGTTCCTCGTGACGCTCGGGCTCACGATCGTGAGCGCCGGGATCATGCTCGCGAACGTCGCGGTCCTCGTGCAGCAGCCGCAGGGCGACGTCTTCGCGATGAACCCCTTCTACGACATCGTCGTTCCGAAGCTCGGCCACGGCGTCGTCGCGATGAACACGCAGGACGCCTTCGTCCCGTTCGGACGCGCCGACGCCTCCTTCAACCTGGGCACGCTCCTCGGCCTCTCTCCGCTGTCCTCGCTGATCCTCGTTGCATGCGTCTGGGCGCTCGCCTACCTCCTGCCCGTCGTGCGAGGCGCGATGCGCCCGGACCCCGCCCATGCGTGACTGGAAACGCATTCTCTTCTTCGTGACGGCCGCGATCAGCGCGCTCGCCGTCGTCTACGTCGGCTACGTGCACGTCCTCGCGTCGCAGCGGCGCAAGGTCGACGACGTGAAGGACTTCCGCGAAGGCTTCGGCACGCGCGACACGCTGCCGGACGGGTGGAACGTGCACGCGAAGGGGAACCTCGTCGCGAAGGTGAGCGGCGGCGTGCTCCGCGTCGAGGGGAGCGGCAAGGCGGGCGACGAGATCCTGATCGACCTCCCGCCGCGCCGCTTCGAGGACTCGGTCGTGAGCCTCGCCTTCCGGACGCCTCCGCAAGCCGGGATCGAGTACTTCGTCGGCGTCGCGCAGCTCGGCGAGCCGCCGCGCGCGTTGACGACGGGCTGGGTGTCCGGACCCGAGCCGATCCTCCACTTCGGCGGCGACACGTCGGGGCCGTACCGCGAGATGCGGGCGGCGGAGGACGTGAAGCTCGCCGGCTTCGGCGGCGACGCGGGCGCCGAGATCACGAAAGGAGCCCCCTCCCACACGATCGCGCTCCAGTTCACCCCGATGTTCGGTCATGCGGCGGCGCTCGTCGACGGCCTCCCCGTCACGAGCGCCCACAGCGGATGGCTCCAGGCGACGCCGGCGCGGATCGTCTTCGGCGTGCGTCTCCGCGCGGACGTGCCGGATCTCCGCGCCGAGATCGAGTCGGTCGCGCTTCGCACGCTCGACTGGACGCTTCCGAGCTTCGAGGACGCCTTCTCCGGCGAGTTCGTCGATCCGCAGCGGTACGGCGTCCACTTCCCCGATCCGGACCTCGGCACGCTCGACATGCGGATGGCGAAGGGCGGCGGGCTCCTCATGCACGCGCGCTCGACCGCCATCGTCGCCGAGCACGTGCCTCTCTTCATGCTGCGGACGACGCCGTTCCCGCTCCGCACCGCGAAGATCACCGCCGACGTCACGATCGAGCGGCTCGACGAAGCGGCCGTCTTCTTCGGGCTCATGGGCGCGAGCGCGTGGACGCCGGCGAACCGCGTCTTCGACGTCGGCGTCGCGAAGAAGGGGGGCAAGCCCGCTGAAGTGTTCGGCGGCGGCGCCTGGACCGGCACCGGCGGTCTCAGCTTCGACGGCGGCGGCACGATCGAGCTGCCGAAGCGCCTCCTCGTCGAGATGCGCTACGACGCGGCGACCTCGACCGGCGCGACGTTCGTCGACGGCAAGCCGCTCGGACCGCCCCACGTCCTCGACATGAAGGCGCTCGACTTCGTCGCGGTGCGCATCGGCGCGGACGGGTACTCGGCGTCGTCGGTCTGCGACGTGAAGATCCACAAGATCGCGGTCGAGCAGCGCTGACCCTGAATCACGCGCCTCGGGGCCCCTCGTTTGCTAAGCTGCGGGCCGCCATGCTTCCCGAGAAGAAGCAGGTCCTGATCGTCGACGACGAGCCGAACCTGCGGAAAATCCTCGCTGCGCAGCTGTCTCGCGACGGCTACGACGTGCTGCTCGCCGAGGACGGCGAACAAGGGCTGTCGGTGCTCCGCGAGCACCACATCGACCTGGTCGTCACCGACCTCAAGATGCCGAAGGTCGACGGCATGACGCTGCTCCGCGAGGCGCTCCGCGAGGCACCCGACCTCCCCATCGTGATGATCACGGCGCACGGCACCGTCGACACGGCGGTCGAGGCGCTCAAGCTAGGCGCGTTCGACTACCTGACCAAGCCGTTCGACAAGGACGAGGTTCGTCAGGTCGTCGCGAAGGCGCTCCGCACGCGCCAGCTCGCGAACGAGGAGGCGACGCAGGAGATCAAGGACGTCCCCGGCGCGCGGTTCGGAATCGTCGGGCAGTCGCCCGGCCTGACCGAGCTCTACACCGTGCTCGAGCGCGTCGCCGACAGCCCGACGACCGTCCTCATCACGGGCGAGAGCGGCACCGGCAAGGAGCTCGTCGCGCGCGCGCTCCACGATCACTCGTCGCGTCGCGGCAAGCCGTTCATCAAGGTGAACTGCGCGGCGATCCCGAAGGAGCTCATCGAGAGCGAGCTCTTCGGCTACGAGCGCGGCGCCTTCACCGGCGCCGTGACGAGCAAGCCGGGGCGCTTCGAGCTCGCGAACGGCGGCACGCTCTTCCTCGACGAGATCGGCGAGATCCCCGTCGAGATGCAGGTGAAGCTGCTCCGCGCCCTCCAGGAGAGCGAGTTCGAGCGCGTCGGCGGGATCAAGACGATCCGCGTCGACGTCCGCCTCGTCGCCGCGACGAACCGCGACCTCAAGAAGCTCATCGCCGCGAGCGTCTTCCGCGAGGACCTCTTCTACCGCCTGAACGTCGTCTCGATCCGGCTGCCCGCGCTGCGCGAGCGGTCGACCGACATCCCGCTCCTCGTCGATCACTTCCTCGCGAAGTTCAACGATCGGCTGAAGAAGCACGTCGTCGGCGTGGAGAACGAAGCGCTCGACCTGCTCTGCGCCTACGCCTGGCCCGGCAACATCCGTGAGCTCGAGAACGTGATGGAGCGCGCGGTCCTCTTCTGCGACGCGCAGAAACTCCGCGTCGAGGACCTCCCCGCCGAGCTCCGCGGCGTCACGCCTTCGATGATGCCGCCGGCGGACCCGAACGCGCAGGACGTGCCTCTCCCCTCCGAGGGCGGGCTGAAGGAGCACGTCAAGGTCGCGATGACGCGCCTCGAGCGCGACATCGTCAGCCGCGCCCTCAAGCAGACGAACGGCAACGTCACGCACGCCGCGCGTCTCCTCAAGATCTCGCGCAAGGGCCTCCAGCTCAAGATGAAGGAGCTCGGGCTCCGCGAGGGATCGGGCGAGAAGACCGAGTGATCACGGGCGGCCGTCTGCGGATCACGGCCGGAGTCGCGACGCTCGTCGCGCTCTCGCTGTCGACCGCATGCCGGAGGAGCACGCCGCAGGCCGTCGCGGAGGACGCGTCGGCGCGGCCGGTGACCGGGATAGCCGTGAGCAGCGAAGGACGCGGAGGCGCGCCCGCGCCGCGGCCCGGGATGGCGTACGTCCCGCCGGGCACGCTCGAGGCGGGCACGCCCGCCGGCCGCGTGCCGCGCGTCGCGGACGAGGAGATGCCCGGGACGCCCGTGACGATGCAGGGGTTCTACATCGATCTGCTCCCCTACCCCAACGAGCCCGGCGCGATCCCCACCACCAACGTCACGCGCGACGAGGCCGAGCAGCTCTGCGCCGCGAAGGGCAAACGCCTCTGCACCGAGCTCGAATGGGAGCGCGCCTGCAAGGGCGACGCGAGCACGACGTACGAGTACGGTGACGCCTATCGCGCTCCCGCCTGCGGGACCGGCGTGACCGCGGAGGAAGGCGCCCGGCGGCCGAGCGGAGAGCTCGCGCAGTGCAAGAGCGCGTTCGGCGTCGCCGACCTCCACGGCGGCGTCTGGCAGTGGACGTCGAGCAAGTGGGGCCGCGGCTCGAGCGACGGCTCGCTCGGCGTCCTCCGCGGCGGCAACGCCGTCGCCGGCGAGCTCGTCGGACGCTGCGCGAACGCGATCGGGCGACCGGTGTCGAAGAAGGCGCCGACGTTGGGGCTCCGCTGTTGCGCCGGTCCGAAGAACGAAGCGGAAGTGCATCTCGCATCGAAGAGCACGCCCGGGATCGCCCTCGCGAAGACCGATCCGATCGCGGCGGCTTTCGCCTCCGCTCTCGGCGAAGGGTCCCACGCGGGACGCGCGTATCGCTGGTCGCCCGTCGCGAACGACGACCTCGTCGTCCTCTTCGGGTGCACGCGCAGCTCGGCCCCGGTCTGCACGTTCGTCGCGGGACGGATGCCGAACGGCGATGCGGGCGCCGCAGGCGCAGGCACCGTCGTCACACGGGAGAACGTGGGCCTCGTGCTGCCCGATCTCGCCCGCCTCGCCGACGCGAAGCATCTGCGGCTCCGTGGCATCGACACCCTCGGCACGTTCAGCCGCGACGTCACGTACGTCTATGGACGCGTCGACATCGGACCGATGAAGCGGCCCTGAGACCGTTCGCACGTGCTGCATCGACGACGCGGAGCCGACGGGATAGAACCGCTCCGAGGGGAACGAACGCCATGACGATGACGCTCGCACAGCGGATCCGCGAAGACCTCGAAGACGACGGTCTGCCCGAGGACGTCACGGCTTCGCTCCGCACCTGGCTGGCGGCGGACGACGCGTTCAACGTGTGGTTCCTCGAGACGACGAAGGGCTCCGTCGACGACGACGCGCTGATGGGCCTCCTCGGCGGCTACGGCGAGACGCAGGACCTCGTCGAGAGCGCGTGGCGCACGTATCGGGACGACAGGGACCTCGCCGCGCTCGAGCGCGCGCTCACGACGTCCCGCGAGATGATGACGGCGCTGCAGAAGCGCTGACGAGACGTCCCCGATCGGATGACGTCAGCGGGGATTCCCTTCGGGAACCTTTTCCCGGCGGCCGCTGTCTGCTGTTCCGAGGACGACACGGGCTACCCGAAACGGCCGCGATGTTGCGGCGTTCGGCGACGTTCGACACGTCCGACAGGACCCGGCGCGGGACGAGCACACCTCCGTGCTCGTGGCGCGCCGCCATGCCCACCACGAGCCGCCCACCATGACCCACGTGTTCAGCCCCGTCTTCGCGCAGGACAACCCCTTCCTCGCTCCTGCGGTCGCGCCCTCGTTCGAGCGCGCCGCGATCACGGAGCCGGCCACGCCGCACGCCGGCGAGTGCTACGCGCTCGTGCGGAGCGGTCCGCCCGTCCCCGAGGAGGAGGTCGAGACCGCGGCGACCGCGGTGGAAGTCACGGTGCGGTGGGGAGCCCAGGTCCTCTGCGTGAAGCACCTCGGCCCCGGTCGCGCGTTCCGTCTCGGTGAAGGCGCGGACTTCACGCTGCCGGAGGACGTCGCCTCGAGCAGCGTCGAGCTCGTCGCGCGCCGAGCGGAGGGCCCCGTCGTGATCGTCCCGAGCGGCGCGCACGCGCGGATCGAGGCGAAGAACGTCGCGCCGCGCGAGGCGTCGGGCGGCGAGGAGATCCTCCTCACCGAGGAGATGCGCGTCGTCGTCGAGGCGTTCGCGGCGCGCAGCGACGGTGCGTTCGGTGAGCCGATCGTGTTCGAGATCGCCTCCGTCCGCGCCGGCAAGGTGGCGAAGGTCGGGTTCATGGCCTCGCTCGCCGGCGGCGCGCTCGGCTTCATCGGCGCCTCGTTCCTCGGGCATGCCGCGATCGTCGCCTCGCTCGCGATGTTCATGCCCAGGATGGGCGCCGACGACGCGGACACGATCGATCGCGACCAGATGCTCCTCATGCAGAAGCTGCTCAACGCGAGCGCCGAGCGCGAGCTCACCGAGACTCCGCCGGACCCGAGCTCGACCGACGGGAGCGTCGCGCCGGCCGGCGGCGGAGGCGGCGAGCGCCACATGGGCGAAGAGGGCAAGGCCGGCAAGACGACCCCGGTGACGACGCACGGCCGGATGGGCTTCGCCGGCAAGGATGCCGAGTCGAAGATCGCGCGCGCCGACGATCTACGCATGGCGCAGGAAGAAGGCCTCGTCGGTCTCCTCCGCGCGACGAGCTCGCGTGATCCGAACGCGCCCGCCTCCCCGTGGTCGATGGACGAGTACCAGGGCTCCGACACGAAGAGCGCGATGGGCGACATCTTCAGCCAGAACATCGACGACGCGCCCGGCAGTGGCGGCCTCGCGCTGAACGGCACGGGTGAGGGCGGCGGCGGAAAGGGCGCGGGCGTCGGCCTCGATCTGAGCGGCGGGATCGGCGGCGGCGGTCGCGGCAAGGGATTCGGTCTCGGCCCGGGCGACAAGGGCGGCGTCGGCTGGGGCCACGGCAAGCTCCCGGGCGGCCACACTGCGAAGGCGCCCATCATGCGGACCCCCGAGATCAAGTCGAACGGGCGGCTCCCGGCGGAGGTCATCCAGCGGATCGTGCGCCAGAACATGGGCCGCTTCCGCCTCTGCTACGAGAACGGGCTCCGCGCGAACCCGGGCCTCCAGGGCCGCGTCTCGACCCAGTTCGTGATCGGTCGTGACGGCGCAGTCTCCGCGGCGAACGACGCTGGCTCGGACCTCCCCGACCAGAAGGTCGTGCAGTGCATCGTCTCGAGCTTCACGAACCTGTCGTTCCCGCAGCCCGAAGGCGGCATCGCCACCGTGGTCTACCCGCTCGTCCTCTCGCCCGGCGAGTGACGACTCCGGGTCGCACTGCCGGCCGCGGTCCACCTGGACATGCCGCCGGCAGAGCGCCATGCTTCGCGCCGGAGGCCAGCCCCATGACCGAGAACGCGCGCCGCTACGAGTCCTTCGAGGAGTTCTGGCCCTTCTACGTGAAGGAGCACGCGAAGAAGAGCACGCGCATCCTCCACTTCGTCGGCACGACCGCCGCGATGAGCTGCATCGCCGGCGCGGTCGTCCTCCGCAAGCCGTGGCTCCTCCTCGCCGCGCCCGTCGTCGGCTACGGCCCGGCGTGGATCAGCCACTTCTTCATCGAGAAGAACCGCCCCGCCACGTTCACCTATCCGCTCTGGTCGCTGCAGGCGGACTTCGTCATGTGGAGCAAGATGGTGAAGGGCGAGATGGACGCCGAGGTCGAGCGCGTGCTCGCGGCGGACCGCGCGGCTGCCGTCGCCGCGAACGAAGCCGCCCCCGAGAATGCCGATGGCGCGCCGGTCTCGTCGACCCACGCTTCCGTCAACTGACGGGGTTTGCAGGGAGAGCGCGCCTGCGTGCTACGATCCGACCCGAGGCGCCGGGGAGGATCACGGGTGAGCGAACGCGCCGGCGGACCGCGAGCGCAAGGGCGCGTCGGGACCACCATCAACGGCAAGTGGACGGTCGACACGCGCCTCGGCGCGGGCGGCATGGCCACGGTCTACGCGGTCACGCACCGGAACGGGCAGCGCGCAGCGCTGAAGATGCTCCATTCGCACCTGTCGAAGCACGCCGACACGCGTGCGCGGTTCCTGCGTGAAGGCTACGTCGCGAATGCGGTGAGCCATCCGGGCGTCGTCGGCGTGCTCGACGACGGCGTCGCCGAGGACGGCTCCGCGTTCCTCGTCCTCGAGCTCCTGGAGGGCGAGACCGCCGAAGCGCGTCGCGAGCGCCTCGGCGGCAAGCTCCCGCTCGAGGACGCGCTCGAGATCGCGGACCAGGCGCTCGACGCCCTCGCCGCCGCACACGAGAAGGGCATCGTCCACCGCGACGTGAAGCCGGACAACGTCTTCCTCACCGACGACGGCCGCGTGAAGCTGCTCGACTTCGGCCTCGCGCGGATGAAGGACACCGGCGAGGCGACGAAGACGGGCGTGACGATCGGCACCCCCGAGTTCATGCCGCCGGAGCAGGCGGTCGGCAAACGGGGGGCGGTCGACGCGCGCTCGGACGTCTGGGGGCTCGGCGCGACGCTCTTCACGATGATCACCGGTGAGTACGTGCATGATGCACCGACACTCCACGAGCAGCTCCTCGCCAGCGCCACGCACCGCGCGCGTCCGATCCGCTCGCTCGCTCCGCGCGTTCCGCAGGGCGTCGCGCAAGTGATCGATCGCGCGCTCGAGCTCGAGAAGGAGCACCGGTGGCCGAGCGCACGCGAGATGCAGCAGGCCTTCCGCCGCGCGCTCGGCGCCCCCGCCTACGAGTCCGACAGCGTGACGGTCGCGTCGTCGCGTGGCGGCCCGATCTCGTCCGACCCGACGATGGCGATGTCGCGAGGCACGCCGCCGTCGTCGGACAAGACGGTTCGCCGGAAGATCGTCGGCGTCGATCGCGACGTCCCGCACGAGAACGACGAGGTCGAAGAGACCGAGCGCGTGCCGATCAGCGTGGACGGCGTGCAGGTGCCGCCCGCGCCGAAGAGCGTTCGCGTCGTGCCGCCTCCGTCGTCGACCGACGTCGAGATGCCGCCGGCGACCCCGCCCGTCTCGACGCCACCGCGCACTGCACGCCTCGGCAACAGCGCGCCGGAAGGCGTGCCTGCGATGCAGAGCGGAGGGACGCAGGCGATGCCGCCGATCACGCCGTCGGGTGGCGTCTCTGCCGTGCGGAGCGCGCCGCCGATCGGCCCGGCGTTCGTCGACACCGCGCCGATGCGCTCGAAGGTGCCGCCCGGGATGCACGCGCCGCAGCAGCAGACGATGGCGATGGCGGCGCCGATGACCCCGCGGAGCCGCCCGTCGCAGGGCCAGGTCGGGGCGCCGAGCATGGGTCCGAATCCGTACGCGCCGATCCCTTCCCACGCGCACCACGGACCGCAGGGACCGATGCAGGCGGCCCCCGCGCCGCCGATCACGAACGGCGGTGTCGCTCCGCGCCGGGCGATGTGGCCGCTCGTGGTGCTGGTCGTGCTCGTGCTGATCGCGCTCGGCGCCGTCGGGGCGGTCGTGAGCGGCGTCGTCCGTCTCCCCTGAGCGCGCGAACCTGATAAGACGGAGGCGATGGCTCTCCGTGCTTCCTGGTTCTCGGCCGTGTCGCTCTCGGCGCTCGTCCTCGCGGGTTGTCCTTCGAAGGAAGGCGAGCAGAAGGACGCGCAGGCGCCCGGCACGACGCAGGTGACGCCGCCCACCGGGCAGGGCCCGCTCGCGGGCCTCGAGCAGTCGAAGTCGGTCGCCGAGCCGTGGACGATCGACGGGCAGCCGGCGCCGTTCGTGTACTACGGCGCGGAGGATCTCCGCGTGTCCGCGTCGTGTCAGAAGGGACCGGGCCAGCTCGCTTGCGATGCTCTCCGTCAGCTCCGCGTCGCCGCGCCCGTGGAGATCGCGCGTCGCTTCCTCGACGGACGTCAGAGTCCGGGCGTGAAGGTCTGCGCGAAGCTCGGGTACCCGACCCTCGTCGGCAAGAACGCGATGGGGAGCGAGGACAGCTTCTGCAGGTTCCCGGACGGCTCGATGGTCTCGACGGGCGCGCTCGAGCGTTACGCGATGCGCGTGATCGAGTAGCCATCGCGCGTTGTCATTCGTGACATGCGGCACGTCGCCCGCGCCGAGACCTCCGCATCACCGCGCACTTGCGCGATTCGAGGCCAGATTGCCTCAGCGCGGGCGGGACCCCGCACGTTGACGGATGGGCTGGCCACGCTATGTAAGCTCTCGACACCACGCCCCGTTCGACGTCTAGTCGTCCAGGGAAAACCCGCCGGAGGATCTCCTGCCATGAAGAAGCTCGTCGTCGTCGCTGCCGCTGCTCTCTGCGCGCTCACTGCGCTCGCGTGTGGAGGCGACAAGCCGCCCGCAGCGCCCGTCGCGCAGCCGACGAAGGCGCCCGAGACGACGACGACGAGCGCTCCCGCGAAGCCGGAGCAGATGGCCGTGAACGTCGACGACGAGATCGCGAAGAAGTGCGACCTCAAGTTCACGAACATCGAGGAGGCCCCGAAGTTCGACTACAACTCGGAGGAGCTCACGCAGGGCGAGAAGGACGTCCTCTCCGCCATCGCGAAGTGCCTCACGACCGGCCCGCTGAAGGGCCGCGCCGTCGAGCTCGTCGGTCGCGCCGATCCGCGCGGCGAAACCGAGTACAACATGACCCTCGGCGCGAAGCGCGCGCGCTCGGTCCACGGCTTCCTGTCGTCGCTCGGCGTGCCGAACGACAAGATGCGCGAGACCTCGCGCGGCGAGCTCGACGCGAGCGGCAAGGACGAAGAGGGCTGGCGCAAGGATCGCCGCGTCGACGTCCGCCTCGTGAAGTGACCTCGGCCGTTCGTGTGAGTCTCGTGACCGTCGACCCGCGCGAGCGGGTGCGGTAGACGGGGCCTCATGGTCGACGAGGCGTGGATCAAGGAGCGGCTCGACACGGTCCTCGAGGGCACGAGCTTCACCGAGCTCGGCGTGCGCTACGAGGGCAAGGTCCGCGACAACTACAGCAAGGACGGGCGGCGCTTCATCGTCGTCACCGACCGCATCAGCGCGTTCGACCGGATCCTCGGCACGATCCCGTTCAAGGGACAGGTGCTGAACCGGCTCGCGGCGTGGTGGTTCGAGAAGACGAAGGACGTCGCTCCGAACCACCTCGTCCGGGTCCCCGACCCGAACGTGCTCGAGTGCGTCGACTGCACCCCGCTCCCGGTCGAGTTCGTCGTCCGCGCGTACATCACCGGCTCGACGTCGACGAGCATGTGGACGCACTACGAAGCCGGAGCGCGCGTCTTCTGCGGACATCCCTTGCCCGAGGGATTGAAGAAGAACCAGAAGCTCGCGGGGCCGCTCCTGACGCCGGCGACGAAGGCCGCCAAGGGCGAGCACGACGTGAGCGCCTCGCGCGAGGACATCCTCGCCTCAGGCGTCATCACCGCCGAGGACTTCGACACCGCCGCGGCGATGGTGATGAAGCTCTTCGAAGCCGGCGCCCGCATCTGCGCCGAGCGCGGGCTGATCCTCGTCGACACGAAGTACGAGCTCGGGAAGACGAAGGACGGTCGCATCGCCGTCATCGACGAGATCCACACGCCGGACTCGTCGCGCTTCTGGAATGCCGCGACGTACGACGCGCGCTTCGCCGCCGGCGACGATCCGGAGCCGCTCGACAAGGACTTCGTGCGTCGTTACTACACCGCGCTCGGCTACCGCGGCGACGGCCCGGCGCCGCCGATCCCGCCCGAGGTCCGCGTCGGCGCCGCGAAGCGGTACATGGAAGCGTACGAGCGGATCACGGGCGAAGCGTTCGTGCCCGACACGGAGCCGCCGGTCGCGCGGATCCGGCGAAACCTCGGGATCTAGACGCGCTCGAGGATCGTCGCGATTCCCTGGCCGCCGCCGATGCACATCGTGATGCATGCGGTGGCCTTGCCGGTGCGTTCGAGCTCGTCGACCGCGGTGCCGAGGAGCACCGCGCCCGTCGCGCCGAGCGGATGCCCGAGCGCGATCGCGCCGCCGTTCGGGTTCACGCGATCCATGTCGATCCCGAGGCGGCGCACCGTCTCGAGGACGACGGCGGCGAAGGCTTCGTTGATCTCCCAGAGGTCGATGTCGGAGGCTCTCATGTTCGCCTGCGCGAGCGCCTTCGTGCACGCGGGCGCGGGGCCGGTGAGCATCAGGATCGGCTCCGTCCCCACCGTCGCCATCGCGCGGATCCGCGCGCGCGGACGCAAGCCGCGCGCGCGGACGTGGTCTTCCGACGCGAGGACGACCGCGGCGGCGCCGTCCGCGATCCCGCTCGAGTTGCCTGCGGTATGCACGTGGCGGACCGCGGCGCCCGCGGCCGGGTAGGCGGCGAGCCCGATCTCGTCGAATATCCGGCCGTCGGGGCCCTTCACGCCGCCGAGCTGGACGAACGCGGGATCGAGCGTCGCGAGCGCTTCCGGCGTGGTGTCCGGACGCGGCATCTCGTCCTTCGCGAGGACCTCGGCGTTCGTCATCGGGTCGACGACGGCGACGAGGCTCTTCACGAAGCGACCTTCCTCGATCGCCCGCGCGGCCCGCTGCTGGGAGCGGAGCGCCACGGCGTCGACGTCCTCGCGCGAGAAGCCTTCGATGGTCGCGATGAGGTCGGCGCTGATGCCCTGCGGCACCTGGACGAACCGCTGCTGGAGCGTCTTGTTGCTGCCGTCGATCCCGCCGCCGTCGGAGCCCATCGGCACGCGTGACATCACTTCGACGCCGCCGGCGACGACGAGGGGGAGGACGCCGGAGGCTGCCCCCATCGCCGCGAAGCTCACGGCCGTGAGGCCCGAGCCGCAGAAGCGGTTCAGCGTCGTCGCGCTCACGCCGAGCGGCCAGCCCGACGTGAGGACGGCGTTCCGCGCGAGGTTCGCGCCCTGCTCGCCGCTCTGCGAGACGCACCCGACGATCACGTCCGCGACGTCCTCCACCGTGAACCCGGTGCGGCCGGGCAGTGCCTTCAGGAGCCCGGCGAAGAGCTCTTGCGGATGGATTCCCGAGAGCGCTCCCTTGCCGGCGCGGCCGCGGCCGCGCGGAGTACGGACGACGTCGACGACATAGGCGTGGCTCATCGGGCTCCTCCTCCGCGCAGGGCGCGGATCACATCGAGAACGGCTCGGGCATGAAGAGCAGCCCGAAGAAGACGAGGGTCAGGATCGCGACCGCCTTCCGGCGCAGGTCGAGCGGCTCGGCGCCGGTGGACGGGTGGTCGAGGAGGTCGTGCTTCTTCAGGACGCCGCCCCGGCGTTCCATCGCCATCAGCAGCGCGAAGCCGACGAGGAACGCGGCCGGGAGCAGCGAGCTCGGCTTGTCGCGCGCGAAGCTCGCGAGCATCACGAGGCCGAAGGTGACGCCGATGCGCAAGCGCACCGTGAGCGTGCCCGGCGGCAGCTCGAGCCCTCGTCCGCGCGCGCCGAGGAGGCCGAGGATCGCGAGCATCTGGAACCACACGAGCCAGAACACGCCGTTCGAGAGATGACGCCCGATGTGATGGAGGCCGATCCCCGCCGAGACGTCACGACCGAGGTGCCCGAGGACGGCGACGCCGAAGAACGCGAGCATCGCGCGGTGGAAGATCACCGCGTACTTGTCCTGCTTCGGCCCGAAGAGCGCGTAGGCCACGTGACCGCCGTCGAGCTGCCCGATCGGCAGGAGGTTGATCATCGTGACGAACATCCCGCCCCACGCGCCGAACGCGACCGGCGAGAGGAGCAGCTCGTAGCCCTCCGGAACCGTCGGCGCGAACGTGCGATCGAGGAGCTTGAGGAGGATCGACTCGCCGAGCTGCCAGGTCCCTTCCTGCGCGGCCGGGACGAGCCGCGAGTGCGCTGCGCCCCACGCGTAGAGCGGGAGCGCGAACACGAGGCCTGCTAGCGGACCGGCCGCGCCGATGTCGAGGAGCGCCCGCCGCGTCGGGATCGCGCCCGGCATCCGGATGACGGCGCCCATCGTGCCGAACGGGCTGAGGAGCGGCAGCGGGATGAAGAACGGGAGCGAAGCCTCGACCTTGTGGATGCGCGCCGCGACGTAGTGCCCGAGCTCGTGCGCGACGAGGATCGAGAGCACCGTCGCCGCGAACTGCGCGCCGCGGAGGACGCCCTCGCGCGAGAACGCGCCGCCGTCGCCGTACTGCGCGCCGGTGACGAACACGCTCGCGATCGTCGCGAGGAAGAGCGCGAGGTTCGTGCGCCAGCGGGTCGGCCTCAGCGCCTCGTCGGTCATCGAGAGCCTCCGATGCCGCCTTCGCGTTCGCCGCTGCTCGCGAGCGCTTCGCGCAGCGCCGCCGCGAGCCGCTCGAGCTGCGGACGGAGGCGCGCATCCACGCGGCCGAGCTCCGTCTCGAGCAGGATCGAGCCGCGACCCAGCTCCTCGTTCGGGACGATCTCCGCGACCTCGTGGCCGAGCGCCGTCAGCACCTCGCCGAGCACGCCGACGTCCTCGCGCGCGGCCTCGACACGGATCCGGCGCGCCCCGCGCGCTTCGCAGAGGGCCTCGGTCGCGAGCGCCGCGATCCGCGTCCCGTCCACCGCGAGCGCTTCGCCGACGACGCGCTCGGCGAGGAGCACCGCGAGCTCGACGGTCCGGTCGAGCTCGCGCACGGCCCGCCCTTCTTCGCGGGCCCGGAGCACGAGGTGATGCGCGGCGAGCTTCGCGAGCTCGTCCTCGCGGGCCGCGTTCGCGGCGTCGGCCGCGCTCGCACGCGCACGTGCTTCGGCTTCGCGCACGATCGCGGCCGCGCGTTCCTCCGCCTCGGCGACGATGCGCTCCGCCTTCGCGCGCGCGTCGACCACGGCCGCGGCGACCACGACGCCGCGCGGGATGCCGGCCACCGTCTCCGGCGCCTCGTCGGGATCGTGCGCGGCGAGCCGGCGAGCTGCGCCTGCCGCATCGGCCTTGATCACGCGACCACGGAGGACGGTCATCGGAGCGTGATCTCCTGGACGGCCCGCGCGACGTCCTCGGCCCCTGCCGCGAGCGCCCGCGCCCGCACCGAGCGCTTCGGGTCCGCGAGGCCCGCGGCGAGCTCGCCGATGCGCGACGCGGCGTCCGGCGGCAAGGCCGCGAGCGCCTCCTCGAGGCTGCCCCCGAGCATCACGTGCATCGCGACGAAGCTACGCTCCCACACGCGGGAGAGATTACACGAGCCGGAAGCGGGTCGCCTGCGCCCCGTCCACCCGTGCGACCCGGCCCTCGTGGACGAGCTTGTCGAGGTGCGCCTGGAGGCTCAGCATCGCCACCGGCCAGACCTGCGGCGGCGTGTCGGAATACGCGTGGGCGACGAGCGAAGGTACGTCCCCGCCGGACACGCCGGCGGCCCGCACCGCCTCGAGCACCTTGGACTCCCGCGCGAGTCGGTGCGTCACGTACCGGCGGAACAGCTCGGTGGGGTCGTCGATCGGATCGCCGTGGGCCGGGAGGGCGAGCTTCGCGCCGAGGCCAGCGAGGCGCTCCAGCTGCTCGAGGTAGAGCCGCATGTCGCCGTCGCTCGGCGCGATCAGGATCGTCCCGACGCTCGCGACCATGTCACCGACGACGACCGTCCGCGACGCCTCCTCGAAGAGGCAGACGTGCCCCGGCGCGTGCCCCGGCGTGTGGAGCACCTGCCAGCGCTCGGGGCGCGGGCCCTCGAGGACGACGACGTCTCCATCCTCGAGCTCGCGATCGATCGCGAACGACGTCCGCTCGCGCGTCGCGCGATGCGCCCACACCGGGACCCCGAGCTCACGCCGGAGGACGTCGAGCCCGCCGACGTGATCGAGATGATGATGCGTCGCCACGATCGCGACGATGCGCCGGCCCTTCGACTCGAGCCCATGCGCCCACGCGATCCACGCGCGCAGCTCGTCCGGGTACGGCGTCGCCGGCTCGACGAGGATGACGTCGCGGCCGCCGAGCGCGTAGCTGTTCGTGTGCGTCGCGGGCGCGAGCGTGGGCGTCCGCGCGTCGAACATCTCGAGCGACGACGACAGCTCGCGGGGGCGCACCATGCCGGCAGCTTGGCACACGGGCACGTGAGCTCACAATCTCGCGCGCCGCGCGTCGTCCTCGGCCTCGCTCTCCGCGACGGGCTCTTCGGGCTCGTCCGCCGCGATGCGGATCCGCCTGTCGCTCTGTCGTCCGAGGCCGAGCCACGCGTAGAGCGTCGCGGCGAGCCAGCGCGCTTGCGCGATCTCCGGCAGCCCGCGCACGAGCACGACGCGCTCGCCGCTCGCGAGCCGCGCGACGACGTCGGAGGCGTGCTGCCCGCTCCGCGGGCTCGTCACGACGTGGAGCTCTCGGATGTCCGCCGTCGCGAGCCGTGTCGTTCGCCCCGCGGGGACGGGCCCCGCGTGCACGCGGAGCTCACCGGCGACGATCTCCACCGTGGTCGCGTTGAACGCTTCGACGAGCCACGTGTGGACGAGGAGGAGCCCGACGGCGGCGAACGCGCAGGCGGTCGCGATTGCGCCGGGCAGCCCGAGGTAGAAGAACGCAGCGACGACGAGCCCGATCCAGAACCACCAGACGAGGTTCACGAACGCCCACTGGAACGTGCGCCGGTTCGTCGGACGCCAGTGGAGCCGTCGTGGCGCGTCGTGTCGGCCGAGGTCGCGGTAGCCGGCGGCGTCGTCCTGCTCGGGCTCGGCGAGCTCGAGCCCGGCCGGGACGTCGAGCGCCGGATCGGACGCGATGACCTCGTCGCTCATGCGAGCACCGTAAGACCCGAAATGGCGAAGGGCCCACGTGCGCGTGCACGTGAGCCCTCCCGCTCGAGGTCGATGTGCGGCTCAGACGCGCTCGACGACCATCGCGAGCGCTTCGCCGCCGCCGATGCAGATCGACGCCATGCCGCGCTTCTTGTTCATGTCCTTCATCGCGTGGAGCATCGTCGTGACGATGCGCGCGCCGCTCGCGCCGATCGGGTGACCGAGGGCGACCGCGCCGCCGCGCACGTTGACGCGCGAGAGGTCGAACTTCGAGAGCTGCGCGCACGCCATCGCGACGACGCCGAACGCCTCGTTGATCTCGACGAGGTCGATGTCGTCGGTCTTCAGCCCGAGCTTCGCGAGCGTCGAGTCCATCGCCTTCGCCGGCGCCGTCGTGAACCACTCCGGCTCCTGCGCCGCGCCGCCGTAGCCGACGATCTTCCCGAGCGGCTGGAGGCCGTGCTTCTTCACCGCCGCCTCGCTCGCGAGGACGAGCGCCGAGGCGCCGTCGTTGATCGACGAGGCGTTCGCCGCCGTGATCGTGCCGTCCTTGCCGAAGGCCGGCTTCAGCGAAGCGAACTTCGACGGGTCGCCCTTCGCCGGACCCTCGTCCGCCTTCACCATGAGGGGGTCGCCCTTGCGCTGCGGGACGGCGACCGCGGCGATCTCCGCGTCGAAGAGGCCTTCCTTCTGCGCCGAGAGCGCACGACGGAAGCTCTCCTTCGCGTACTCGTCCTGCGCCTCGCGCGAGAACTTGTACTCCGCAGCGCACTTGTCACCGCAGTTGCCCATGTGGACGTTCGAGTACGGGTCCCAGAGGCCGTCGAAGATCATCCCGTCGACGAGCGTGCCGTTTCCCATGCGGTAACCCTGCCGGGCCTTGTCGAGGTAGTAGGGCACGTTCGACATCGACTCCATGCCGCCGGTGACGACGATCTCCTGATCGCCGGTCATGATGGCGCGGGCGCCGAGGATGATCGCCTGCATGCCGGAGCCGCAGACCTTGCTGACGGTCGTGGCCGGCACGCTCTTCGGCAGGCCCGCGAAGATCATCGCCTGACGGGCCGGCGCCTGGCCGATGCCCGCCGAGAGGACGTTGCCCATGTAGACTTCGCCGACCTGATCGGGCGACACCTTCGCCTTCTCGAGCGCAGCCTTGATCGCGGTGGCGCCGAGCTGCGGGGCCGTGATCGACGAGAGCGAGCCGAGGTACGCGCCGATCGGCGTGCGCTGGGCCGAGACGATGTAGACGGGCGGGAGAGACATTGCTGGTGCTCCTTCGGGACGGCCGTGGGATCGGAAGCGGCCGCCTCTGCGTGATGCAGGGCGCCTTATAGCGCTATTCTCCCGCGACATGGCGGGAGACGCTCGTCACGCACGACTGAGGCGCGCTGTCGTGGTCGCATCGATCGCGGCCGCGCTCGCGTCCTCGGCCTCGTGCTCGGACGACGGTGCGACCGACGCGAGCCTGCCGGACGCGGGGACGTCGTCCGGTGCCGTCGCGACCGCGACGTGCCCGATGAACGCGCCGCGCCCGGGCGAGGCGTGCCTCCTGCCGGAGGGCACGACGTGCGCGTTCGGCGCGTGCGAGACGGGCTACGCGCGCTGTACGGGCGGGATCTGGCGGTTCAGTCGGAACGACCCTGGTCAGCCCGTCTGCCCCGCACAGCCGCCGGCGAG
This sequence comes from Polyangiaceae bacterium, assembly GCA_039809485.1. Lineage (GTDB taxonomy): Bacteria > Myxococcota_A > Polyangia > Polyangiales > Polyangiaceae > Labilithrix. The sequence continues at coordinate 57,772 of JBDHVE010000029.1, forward strand.
CGGCGAAGCGTGTCCGCCTTGCTGGCCGGCGGCGACGTCGTGTCTGTACGGCAGCACCGACTGCTCCGCGCCGGATGCGAGCGCGAATCGGGCGGTCGCGACCTGCGCGGCCGGCCTCTGGAGCCTGGGGTTCGAGCCGTGCCGGGACGGGGGCGGGCCAGATGTTCAGCGTGACGGCGGCCCCGATGCCGACTAGAAGACGTCGGCTCCCATGGCTGATTCGAAGCTCGCGACGTTCCTGAACACCAACAAGCTCAACCCGAAGCGCCTCCTGGCGGCTTCCCACAAGCTCGAGACGCTCAAGCTCGAGGACCGGAAGCTCAAGCTTGCCAAGCGGCAGGCGAAGAAGGGCGCCGAAGCAGGCGGCGAGGCCGGCGAGAAGCCGACCGGCAAGCCGCGCTCGGGCCGTCCCGTCACCCCGCGCTCGCTCGACGCGGCGCTCGCCGGCACCGCCGTGAGCGGCCCGACGAAGCAGCGCATCCTCCGCGCGGTGAACTACCTGCTCGAGCAGAAGAAGCAGGACAAGGTCGATCTCCGCCAGCTGTTCTGACTCGAGTTTCGCCCTTCGGCGCTGCGTGCTGGTCGAAGGCCGGGGCCGCGCGACGATGGCGAACCAGAGTCCGGAAGAGCGCTACGATCCGACCGAGGAGGTCGGACGTTGCTCCTCAGGAGAGCGCGGAACGCCGCGTCCGGCGGCGGTTGACCCAGTCGTGCAGGTCGTAGCCGATCACCGCGAGCGCAACACCGAGCGCGAACATCCCCATGCACCCACGGTGCATGGGGCAGCCGTGATCTACCCAATTTCCGGCGCCGATTTCCGGCGCCCGGGTACGCACGAAGGCGGGCGGGTAAGTGCACGTCCGCCGCCGCAAATTCTCGGCGGAGCCCGCGCATGAACTTCCGGAAGAGTCGCCGCACCGAATCTTCCGTGACCGCCGTTGCGCACCCGCTGCTCCACGCGTCGTCGGCACGTTCCGGGAGCTCCGGAACGGTGGCGACGGCGAGCGACGAGTCGGCCCTCGTCGGCCGTGCGGCCTCCGGCGACGCCGCGGCGTTCCGGACGCTGTTCCAGCGGCACCGCGGCGACGTCGCACGGCTCGTCTACCGGATGCTCAATGCACCGTCCGATCTCGAGGACGTGGTGCAGGAGGTCTTCGTCCAGGTCTATCGGAGCCTCAAGGACTTCCGCGGCCAGGCGAAGCTCTCGACGTGGATCCACCGCGTCACGGTCAACGTCGTCCTCATGCATCGTCGCTCGGCGAAGAGCCGGCCGGTGCTGACGGAGGAAGCGCCGGGCGATCTCGTCCCCGACGCCGAGGCGACGCTGCCCGACGAGGACACCGAACGTCGCGAGCGGATTCGCGCGTTCCAGCGGCTGCTCGAGCGCCTCGCGGACAAGAAGCGCATCGTGTTCGTCCTCCACGAGCTCGAAGGGATGTCGCCCGCGGAGATCGCCGAGATCGTCGGCGCTCCGGTGCTCACGGTGAGGACGCGTCTCTTCTACGCGCGGCGCGAGCTCGAGGCGATGCTCCACGAAGAGCCCTCGCTCTCCGGTCTGCGCGCGAGCTTCGGGAAGGCGTCCGCGAATGCGTCCTCCGACGACGACGAAGGAGGCGCGCGATGAGCGTCCCCCGCAAGCTCCCGAACGACATGCTCGACGACCTCGTGAAGGAAGCTCGGGAGGACATGACGCCTCCCGAGATCGACTGGGATCGCGTCGAGCGCCGCCTCGAGCAGCGCATCGCGAACGAGGACATCGCGCCTCGCGTGGCGCACGCTCGCGCCCCCGGCGCCTACGGCCGGATCCTCGCCTTCGGTCTCGCCGCGGCCGCCGCTGCGGTCCTCGTCGTCGGTCGTGATCGCGACGGGGCTCCGCTCGGTGGAGCGACCGCGTCGACGCAGGAAGCCGCCTCCGGCGGTACGCTGCGGGTGACGGAAGGGGCCGGCGACGTCCGTGTGAGCGGTGTCGTCGCCGAGAGCGGTCTCGGCCTCCGGGGCGGTGATCTCGTCGAGGTCAGCGAGGCGCGCGCGGTCTTCGACCGGCCGCGCAAGGTGACGTGGCTCCTCGAAGGAGAGGCTGGACCTGGTCGCGGTCGTGCCCGTGTGACGTCGGCCTCGGAGCCGATCGTGCTCTCGCTCGAAGAAGGCGCGATCGAGGCGCAGGTCGCGCGCAGCGATGCGCCGGAGAGCTTCGCCGTCGACGTCTCGTCCGGTGGTCGCACGGTCCGCGTCGCCGTCCACGGCACGCATCTGCGCGTCGTCCGCGCGGGAACCAAGGTCGTCGTCGACCTCTCGGAGGGCGTCGTCTCGATCGGCGTCCCGCCGCGTGTCGGCCCGACCTACGGCGCGCTCGTGACCGCGCCCGCGCACGTCGAGCTCGAGATCGCCGACCCGGTCGGCACCCTCCGCGTCGATCACGACCGCGCGTCCGTCCGCGCTCCGATCGCGCTCGGCCCCGGCGACCTGTCGACGATGCTCGCGCGCGAGCCGATGCCGAGCCCGGGCGCGCCGCGTCCGACGACGAGCCCCGTGCTCGCTGCGCCGGCGGCCGCAACCTCCGGCGCTCCGCACAAGCCGGACGCGGTCGTCGCCGCGCCGCAGCCTGCCGCAGCCTCCGCAGCCGACGTCGAGAAGGCGGTCCGCGACTGTGTCGTCACCGTCCGCAAGACGCGGCCCGAGGTGAAGGTCACCGTCTCGAGCACGCTCCGCCTCCGCGTCTCGCCGTCCGGAGACGTGCAGTCGGCGGTCTTCGACCCGCCGCTCGCGCCCGAGGTGCAGACGTGCGCGGCGGGGAAGATCTACCCGATGAAGCTCGACGGGAACGGCGCGGTCGACGTCCCGATCAACGTCGCGTACTGAGCGCGCGCGTCGAACGCGTCAGGGATTGGACGCGCGGCCGATGCCGTTGATGAGGTGCGTCTCGACCGCGCCGAGCAGACCGAACTGGATGCCCATCCCGCCGTTGCGGACCCACCGCACGCGGCCGGGGAGCGTGACCTCTTCGGACGCGTTCGGGAGGAGGACGCGGACGATGACCTCCTCGTTGAACGCGGCCGGCTCGTTCGTCTCGACGAACATGCCGCCGAGCGCGATGTCGCGAGCGATGCCCTCGCGCGGCTCTTTCGTGCCCTTCACGGAGAAGAAGAGCGGGCACTCGATGGGGAATCGCGCGTAACGGCGCTGCTCGATCACTTCGCGGCCTCCAGAACGCCGATGGTAACATCTCCGCGTGTCTCGGGACGACAACGAAAGGGTGCCCGTACCGCCGCACGTGGAACGCGCGCTCGCGCGGGCGCGGCGTGCCACCGCGAAGGCGCCGGCCTCGATGGGGGCGCCGCGCGCGACGAAGAAGGAGAGCCGCGGCCTCGCGCTCGTCCCGGTCACCGTGTGTGTCCTCCTCCTCGCGCTGATGATGCCTCGCGCGGCGAAGCCCGATTCCGTCCCGCTCCCCGACGTCGACGAGCGCGCCGTCGCGGCCGTGGTGAAGGCCGATCGCGCCCGCGCCGCGCAGGCCCGGGCCTCGCGCCTTCCGCAGGACATCCTCGCGGTGGGGACGGCGTTCCGGGCGGTCCAGGCGGCGGACGCACACGCGCGCGGGCCGGACGACGAGGCGTCCTACAACGCGCGCACCGAGCTGCGTGAAGCGCTCTCGGTCGTCCGGAGGCGGGCGTCCGCGGCCGAGCTCGTCTCGCTGCGCGCCGTGCAGCTCGAGGCGTTTCTAGAGGAAGTGCGCCGGTTCGAGGCGACGGGCGAGACGAGCCGCGAGCTCGAGGAGCTCGCGGGTGCGTTCGTCGAGCGGATGCGCGCCGTCGGCTGGGTCGAGGACCACCGGATGGTGCCGGACGAATCGCAGCTCCGTGTCGCCTACAAGACGATGTGGAACGCGGTCGTCGGCGAGGGGACGCCCGAGCTCGCGCTCACGCTCGACGAGCACCGCGTCCTCTACGGCCTCTACCTCTCGCGTCCGCACCCGCCGGAGACGCGGCGCGCGGAGCTCGAGGCGGAGCGGAAGGCGGCGAAGAGCGACGTCGAGTGCGAGCGCGCCGCGGTGAACGCGCGGCGCGCGACCGAGAAGTGGCGGGCCGACAAGATCCGTCAGCTCGGCCGGATCGACCCGAGCTATCCCACCGACTACGCGCTCGGCGTCGCCTACTTCCGCGGCGATCAGCACGATCTCGCGGTGAAGTCGTTCCGAACGTGGCTCGACGCGCATCCGGACGGTCCGTGGTCGCTCCGTGCTCGCAACCATCTGAAGGCCGCCGTCGAGGCCTCCGCCGCGTTCTAGCCGTGGAAGACGTCATCCGCGCGCTGCTCGTCGAGGACGACCGCGAGTCGGCGCGGCTCCTCGGCGATTACCTGTCCGGGAAGGGCGTGACGATGGTGCACGTCGAGGACGGCGCATCCGGCCTCGCGCGTCTGGCGGAGGAGACCTTCGACGTCGTCCTCCTCGACGTCATGCTCCCGGGCGGGATGGACGGCTTCGAGGTGTGCCGCCGGATCCGTGCGTCGTACGACGTCCCGGTCGTGATGCTCACGGCGCGCGGCGACGACACGGATCGGATCACCGGTCTCGAGATCGGCGCCGACGACTACGTCCCGAAGCCGTTCAATCCGCGCGAGCTGCTCGCCCGGATGCGCGCGGTCGTCCGTCGCGCGCGCCCCGCGAGCGCGCGGACCGCACCGGCCGCTTCGACGGCGATCGTGATCGGCCCGATCGAGATCGACCAGGCGGCGCTCGTCGTGACACGGGACGGAGCGCCCGTCGCGCTCACCGGCTTCGAGTACCGCATCCTCGTCGCGCTCGCACGGCGCGCGGGCGAGACCGTCACGCGCGAGGAGCTCGCCTCCGCCGTGCGCGAGCCGGGGGCGCGCGGCAAGGCGGCCGCTTACGACCCTAGCGTCGATCGCTCGCTCGACGTCCACGTGAGCCGTCTCCGCCAGAAGCTCGAGGACGACCCGAAGGAGCCACGCTTCATCAAGACCGTGAGAGGCATCGGCTATGTGCTCGCGAGGCCGTCGTGAGGCATCGCGCGTTCGGGAGGCTCCAATTCCGGCTCCTCGCATGGTTCCTCGGCGCGATCGTGCTCGCGCTCGCCGCGAGCGGACTCACGACGCTCCTCACCAGCAGCGAGAGCGAGAACCCGACGCGGATCGTCTCGCGCCACGTCATCCATCGCGCGGCGAAGGTCTGGGACGATCCGGTCGCGACGGAGGCGTATCTCGCGCGCCTCCGGGAGGACACCGGGCTCGACATCCGAGCACGCCGCGACCTCACGTCGTTCGAGTCGCGACGAGGTCGCATGCGGCCGAACGGCGTCTTCTTCGAGGACGGCATGACCTACGTGCCGGTCGTGCGGAACGGCGCGATGATCGGCGCCCTCGAGCTGCGCTCCGGGTTCTCCGCACCGCAGCCGTGGCGTGTCGCGGCGGCGCTCGGCGCCGCGCTCGTCGCGCTCGGCCTCGTCGCACGGCGCGTTTCGAAGCGGCTCGCGCGTCCGCTCGAGCACCTCGCCGAGACGGCGCGGCGCTTCGGCAAGGGCGAGCTCGCCGCGCGCACGGGGATCGATCGCGTGCCCCGCCGTTGGGTTGCGGAGGAAGTGCGCGACCTCGCCGTCGCGTTCGACGACATGGCGACAAGGATCGAGCGGGTGCTGCTCGACCAGCGCGAGCTCCTCGCGGCGATCAGCCACGAGCTCCGTTCGCCGCTCGGGCGCGCGCGCATCGCGCTCGAGATCGCGCGCGATCGCGCGGGCGGGCCCTCGGCGGGCTCTCTCGACGACGTCGAGCGCCAGCTCGTCGAGGTCGACGCGATCCTCGGTGACCTCCTCGCCTCCGCGCGGGCTGGTCTCGCCGACGCGCGCCTCGCAGAGACCAACCTCGCCGCGTGGCTGCGCGAGCGCCTCGCGAGCGAGGAGATCCCGACGCGGCTCGAGGTCGATCGCGAGGACGTCACGGTCGCGCTCGACGGTGCCCTCCTCGGTCGTGCGGTGCACAACATCCTCGCCAACGCGCACGCGCACGGCCATCCCGCCGAGCAGCCCGTCGTCGTCGCGCTCCGGACGTCGGGCGAGCGCGTCGTCGTGACGTTCACCGACGCGGGCCCCGGCTTCGCGCCGGACGTCCTTCCGCGCGCGTTCGACCCGTTCGTCTCCGGGAAGGATCGCGCGCGCACGCCGTCGCGGGCGGCCGGCGGCGCGCCTTCGGCGGCGGGGCTCGGCCTCGGTCTCGCGCTCGTCCGTCGCATCGTCGAAGCGCACGGCGGGTCCGTGTCCGCGCGGAACGCGGCCGTCGGCGCCGAGATCACGGTCGAGCTCCCGCGCGTCGTCGCCGCGGGCTTGGCCCCCGTCCGGGCGGAGGCCTAGGATCGGGAGTCGTGCGATCGCTCGTCCGCGGAGGTGTGTGGCTCGCGGTGATCTTCGGGGCGATCGGCCTTCTCCTGCATCTGTACGTGCTCGACACGTGGGTGGTGCCGGGGGACGACCCGATGCTCACGGTCTCCGTCCTGCCCACGCTCACGCCGCAGGACCGGCTCCTCGTCCAGCGCGGCGCGGTCCCGAAGCCGGGCCAGCTCGCCCGCTGCGTGTCGCCGGAGAACCCGACCAGGTACGTCGTCGGGCGCGTCTTCGGCGTCGGTGGTGACCGCCTCGAGATCCGCGACGAGGCGGTCTGGGTCAGCGGGCGCGTCGTCACGAAGCGCCACGGCTGTCCACCTGTCCAGATGACGCACCCGGCGACCGGGAACGAGGTGACGCTCCTCTGCTCGGTCGAGGACAACGGCGCATGGACGTACGGCGTGCTCCGGGATGCCGAGCACCGGGAGCCGAGCCGCGGTGTCCAGGTCGTCGAGGAGGGACGGCTCTACCTCGTGAGCGACAACCGGCACCTCCACCAGGACTCGCGCGACTTCGGCACCGTCGAGGCCTCGACCTGCGAGCACGTCGTGTTCCGGCTCTGGGGCGAGAGCTTCCTCGACAGCGGCCGCCGGTTCAGCATCCTCTGGTAGCGCCAGCTTTGTGAACGAAGGCGCCCGTTTTTGGTAAGCTCGCCTCCGCGCGCGATGGAGCTCGAGATCGGCATCGTCTGTGGTCGCTGCGAGGGCTGGTCGGCTCTCGGGACCGCCTCGTGCGCGACCTGCGGCAACGCGCTGTCGCTCGGGCCGGCCAGGACGGCCGCGTCGGAGCCCGCGCCCGCGACGACGCGCACCGCGGCTTCGGAAGCCCTCACGCCACCCGCGCCCGAACCCCGTGCTCGCATCTCGGAGCCGCCGCCCGCATCGAAGCGTGGCGGTGCGCGCAGCTCGAACAGCGGCCTTTTCACGCCCGCGAAGCCCGTCAAGGCAAAATCCCTCGAGGAGCTCATGGATCAAGCGAAGAACTTCGTCTGCCGTTCCTGCTCCACGGCCGTCCCGCTCGGCCACAAGTTCTGCGGCCGCTGCGGTGCCGCGGTGCCGCCGGAGATCCTGAACGCTCGCACGCAGTTCTTCGGCCAGCTCCAGGCGCCCGGCAAGGCGAAGCTGATCCTGATCCGCGGCGAGGGCGTCGAGGGCCTCAGCTACCAGCTGAACGCCGAGCAGCACATCGTCGGGCGCAACGGGCAGCTCGTGTTCCCCGACGACCCGTTCGTGTCGCCGAAGCACGCGAATTTCTTCTACCGGAACGGCAAGCTCGTCGTCCGTGACGAGGGCTCGCTGAACGGCGTCTTCCTCCGCGTCCGCGGCGGGATCGAGATCCAGTACGGCGACCACTTCCTCGCCGGCGAGCAGCTGTTCCGCGTCGACGCGACGCCGAAGCTGAACGACCAGCCCGGCCCCGACGGGACGTTCTTCTACTCCTCGCCGAAGCACCAGAGCCCGTTCCGGATCGTGCAGGTCCTCCAGGGCGGTGCCGAGGGGATGACGGTCTGCGCGCGCGGATCGAGCCTCCAGATCGGGCGCGAGGGCGGCGATCTCAACTTCCCGAGCGACCTCTACATGAGCGCCTCGCACTGCCGGCTCGAAGAGGCGGGCGGGAAGCTCACGCTCACCGATCTGAACAGCCGCAACGGTACCTACGTGCGTCTCCTCGCCGAGCGCGAGCTCGCACACGGGGACTACGTGTTCATCGGGCGGAAGCTGCTCCGCGTCGAGATCACGGCTGCCTGATCACTTCGGCCTGAGCGAATCGGCGAGCGCGACGAGGAGCGGGGCGGGGACCGCGTCGAGGACCCGCTCGAGATCGACCGGCCCCGGCGGGAGCGGGAAGCGCTCGTAGACGTCGGCGAACCGCTCGTACTTCCGGAGGAGCGACGTGAGCTTCTCGCGGAGCGCGTCCGCCTCCGGGCCGCGCGCGTCGCCGAGGAGACCGAGCGCCCGGCGCGACAGCGCGACCTTGTCCTGGACCACGCTCCGCAAGCGCGCGATGTACGCGCCGACGATGACGTCCGGGTACTTCCCGCGGAGCGCGAACGCGTCGTGGCGCTTACCGCTCTCGCGCGTCCGCTCGACGATCCCGGCGGCCTCGAGCGCCCGCAGGTTCGCGAACACGTTGCTCTTGGCGCGCCCGAGCTGCTCGCTGAGGTCGTCCATCGAGAGCGGCCGGTCCGCGAGATAGAGCGCCGCGACGACCTGCCCGCCGAGGCGCGTGATCCCGGGGAAGCTCGCTGCGATCTCGCGACCGACGCCTTCGAGCATCGCAGCGCGTGCCTTGGCGACGGCATCGGGTCGCGTCTCGCGCATCGCCTGGATCTACTACCACGAGCGAAGGACCGGCGAGGGTGGAAGCGCGGGCCGAGGGTGGCTAAGCAGGAGGGGTGGAAGCCCGAGAGAACCGCCTCGCGCGTGAAGCGTCGCCGTACCTGTTGCAGCATGCACACAATCCGGTCGACTGGTTCCCGTGGGGCGCCGAGGCGCTCGCGGAGGCGAAGCGGCGTGACGTCCCGATCCTGCTCTCGATCGGGTACTCGGCCTGCCACTGGTGCCACGTCATGGAACGCGAGTCGTTCGAGGACGAGGCGATCGCGAAGCTGATGAACGAGCGCTTCGTGAACGTGAAGGTCGATCGCGAGGAGCGTCCCGACCTCGATCAAATCTACCAGCTCGTCGTCCAGCTCATGGGTCGGAACGGAGGCTGGCCGCTGACGGTGTTCCTCACGCCGTCGCAGGCGCCGTTCTTCGGCGGGACGTACTTCCCGCCGCAGGACCGGTACGGGATGCCGGGCTTCCCGAAGGTGCTCGAAGCGATCTCGGACGCCTACCGCGAGAAGCGCGACGACATCGAGGGTCAGGCAAAGGAGCTGACGGAGGCGATCGTGCGGATCGGGCGTGGCGAGCTCGAGCAGGGCGCGGCGGTCGCGCCGGGGCCCGACCTCCTCGAACGCGCGAGCCGCGCGCTCATCGCGAGGTTCGACACGAAGCACGGCGGCTTCGGCCGCCAGCCGAAGTTCCCGAACACGATGCCGCTCGAGGTCATGCTCCGGCGCGGCGTGCTCGAAGGCGACGGACCGGCGCGCGAGGCGGTCCGGCTCGCGCTCGAGGAGATGCGAAAGGGCGGGATCTGGGATCAGCTCGGCGGCGGCTTCCACCGCTACTCGACGGACGAGCGCTGGCTCGTCCCGCATTTCGAGAAGATGCTCTACGACAACGCGCTGCTCCTCCGGTCGTACGCCGACGCGCAGCGCGTGTTCGGCGGCGAGGCGTTCGCCGAAACGGCGCTCGCGATCGCGCGCTACGTCGAGCGCGAGATGACCGACGCGACGGGCGGCTACTACGCGAGCCAGGACGCCGACAGCGAGGGCGAAGAGGGGAAGTTCTTCGTCTGGGACGAAGCCGACGTGAAGGCCGCGCTCGGCGAGGACGACGAAGCGGTGCGCGCCGCGGTCGCCGCGTTCGGCATCACGCCCGAGGGCAACTTCGAGGAGCACGGGCGCGCGACGGGCAAGACCGTCCTCCACGAGGCGATGCCGCGCGAAACGCTCGTGGCGCGTATCGGTGCGTCCGCCCCGGAGGCGCTCGCGCGCGCGTCGCGTCGCCTCTTCGAGGCACGCGAGAAGCGCCCCCGCCCGTTCCGCGACGAGAAGATCCTGACCTCGTGGAACGCGCTCATGATCTCCGCAATGGCCGAAGCCGGTGCGGCGCTCGATCGACCCGAGCTCGTCGGCTCGGCGGAGCGCGCGCTCGTCCTCGTCGAGCAGCGCCTCGTGGCACGGACCGACGGACACGTCCGCGTGGATCGCCTCCTCAAGGGCGACCTCGTGAAGGGGCCGGGGTTCCTCGACGACTACGCGTACCTCGCGAATGCGGCGCTCGACGTCTACGAGGTCTCCGGAGACCCGAGCCGGGCGCTCCTCGCGCGGCGGGTCGTCGATGCGATGATGGACGCGTTCTGGGCCGAAGGCGACGGCTTCTACTTCACGCCGAAGGACGGCGAAGCGCTCATCACCCGCTCGAAGGACCCGTACGACAACGCGGTGCCGAGCGGGACGTCGATGGCGTGTCGCGCGCTCCTCCGTCTCGGCGCGCTCGCCGAACCGGAGTACGGTGCGCTCGCGGAGAAGGAGCTCCTCCGCCTCGCGCCGCAGGCGATCGCGAATCCGCTCGGGCACGCGCAGCTGCTCTGCGAGCTCGATCGGCTCGTCCGCGGCTCGGTCGACGTCGTCCTCGTCGGCCCGCGCGACCACTCGGCGACGCGCGCGCTCGCGCGGACGGTGCTCACGCGCTACGTCCCGAACCGGACCCTCGCGTGGCTCGATCCGCACGACACGCGGACGACGGCCGCCGCCGCGTCGCTCGCGGAGGGCAAGGCTCCTGCGAAGGAGGGGATGCCGATCGCCTACGTGTGCCGTGGACGCACGTGCTCGCCGCCGGTGGCGGACCCCGCCGAGCTCGCCGCGCTGCTCAGCGCCTAGGAGCGTGTAGCGCGTAGGGCGCGAGAGCCGGGCAGGACGCCCCCGTCCTCGCGCTTCGCGCTGCGGGCGGGGGCGTCCTGCCCGGGATCGACAGCGGATCGGGATCGTGATCTCGTGAGGACGTGAGCAAGAGCTATCGGCCTTGGTCTCCGGAACAGGCGTTCCTGCTGCCGCCGTCCCCGATGGAATGGCTGCCGGAACAGCACCTCGCGTACTTCGTGCTCGACGTCGTGAAGGAGCTGGAACTCGGCGCGATCGAGGGCGCGATACAGGCGAAAGAGGGGCGCGGGGAGCGGCCGTACTCGCCCCGGATGATGGTCGGGCTGTTGCTCTACGCGTACTGCACGGGCACGTTCTCGTCGCGGAAGATTGCTCGTGCCACGTACGAGGATGTCGCGTTCCGCGTCCTCGCCGGCGGGGCGCATCCGCACTTCACGACGGTGAACAGCTTCCGGTTGGCACATCGCGTGGCGCTGGCGGAGTTGTTCCGGCAGGTCCTGGGACTCTGCCGCCACGCGGGGCTGAAGACGCTGGGGCACGTGTCGGTCGACGGGAGCAAGGTCCAGGCGAACGCGAGCAAGCACAAGGCGATGAGCTACGCGCGCATGGAAGCGGACGAGAAGCGGCTCAAGGCAGAGATCGAGGCCCTGCTTCGCAAGGCAGAGGAAACCGATGCCCTCGAGGACAAGGAGCAGGGTGACGGCGACGGCACCACTGACGTGCCCGCGGAGCTCCAACGTCGCGAGAAGCGCCTGAGCCGGATCCGCGAAGCGAAGGAGGCCCTCCAGCGTGAGGCGGCGGCCGCGCGCGCCGAGGCACTTCGCGAGAACGCGGCCGGACTCGAAGCGAAGGTGCTCGCCGGAACCGGAACGCCGAAGGAGCTGGGTGCCGCCGGTACGCTCGCGAAGCAGTCGAGGGCCAAGGCCGACAAGCTCTCTCCGCCGGACGATTCGGACGACGACGAGGGAAGCGGGCCGGGGAGCCCGCTGACCACGCTTCCAGAGCACGCTGCGCAGACCACAGCCGACGGCTCTCCAAAGCCGAAGGCGCAGCGGAACTTCACCGACCCCGAGAGCCGCATCATGGTGCGCAATGGCGTCTTCATGCAGGCGTTCAACGCGCAGGCAGCGGTCTCCGAGGACCAGATCGTCGTCGCCCACGGACTGAGCAACGCCGGCACTGACGCCACGCTCTTGGTCCCGATGCTCGAGCGCGTGCGGGAGAGCTGCGGCGAGCTACCGGCGATGCTCACGGCAGATACCGGGTATCTCTCCGACGAAAACCTTCGGTACTGCGAAGAGCGAGGGATCGATGCCTATATCGCGCTCCGGTCGGTCGACGAGGTCGCGCAGGAGTCCGCTGCGAAGACCGCGAGGGCGCGTCGGCGATACCAGATGCAGATCAAGCTGCGGTCCGACCTCGGACGGGAGACCTACGCGAAGCGAAAGGTGCTCGTCGAACCCGTCTTCGGGCAGATCAAAGCGGCGATGGGCTTTCGGCGCTTCTCGCTGCGAGGGCTGGCGAAGGCCGCGAGCGAGTGGGGCTTCGTCTGTGCTTGCCACAACTTGCTGAAGCTCTTTCGACGACGATTGGGCCCCGTCCTCCAGGCCGCCTGAAGGGCCGGAGAGGCTCGCCCCGAGCCCTTCTCGCGCTTGCCAGCCCCTGAAGCTGCTCACCGCGCGCGCCCGGCGACCGCCCCCATTCCGCTCTACAGGCCGTCGGAGGGCGGAGCGCGCAGCGCGTAGCCCGACGACGGCCTACGCGCTACACGCTCCTAG
>JBDHVE010000030.1:0-70193 GCA_039809485.1 Polyangiaceae bacterium
ACGTACTTCTTGACGTTGCCGCCGTCCGCCTTGATCTGCTCGAGCATCTCGATGACTTCCTGGTTCGCGCCGCCGTGGAGCGGGCCCCAGAGAGCGAGGATGCCGGCGGCGATCGACGCGAAGAGGTTCGCGCGCGAGCTGCCCACGAGGCGCACCGTCGACGTCGAGCAGTTCTGCTCGTGGTCGGCGTGGAGGATGAACAGGAGGTTCATCGCCGCCTCGATGTCCGGGTCGACCACGTAGGGCTCGGCCGGGACGGCGAACATCATGTGCATGAAGTTCGCGCAGTACTTGAGGTCGTTGCGCGGGTAGATGAACGGCTGCCCGATCGACTTCTTGTACGCGTACGCCGCGATCGTCCGCACCTTCGAGATGAGGCGCGCGATCGTCATGTCGATCTTCTCCTTGTCCTGGATGTCGTGCTCCTCCGGGTAGTACGTGGAGAGCGAGCACGTCATCGAGGAAAGCACCGCCATCGGGTGGGCGGTCGACGGGAAGCCGTCGAAGAAGTGCTTCATGTCCTCGTGGATCAAGGAGTGACGCGTGAGGAGCGTCGAGAAGCGCGTGAGCTCGTCCTGCGTCGGGAGCTGTCCGTAGATGAGGAGGTACGCGGTCTCGACGAACGTCGACTTCTCCGCGAGCTGCTCGATCGGGATCCCGCGGTAGCGGAGGAGGCCCTTGTCGCCGTCGAGGAAGGTGATCGCGCTCTTCGTCGAGGCCGTGTTCATGAACGCGGGGTCGATCGTGACGAGGCCGGTCTTCGCGCGAAGGGCCCCGATGTCGATGGCTTTCTCCTGCTCCGATCCGACGATGATCGGTGCCTCGAACGTGGAGTCCTTCAGCTTGATTTCGACCTTCTCGCTCACGGGAGCCTCCTCAGGCCTCCACGGGACTTCCGTGGGGACGGGACTTGGGGACGCGCGATGATAGGCACGTCAGCGCGGTGCGTCACGCATGGAATCGAAAGACGGGCGGTGGGCACTTAGTCTCCGGGACGCCGTGAGACAAGACCTCGCGGTTGCACATTGCCGCAGCGCGGCCGTGTCAGAACGGGGTCGCCGCGGGCGTGGCGGTCGTGGTACCCCGCCGCCATGTTCTTCCGTTCGCTTCCGCTCCTCGGCTCGTTCGTGCTCGCGTCGTCCGCCTGCGGCGGATCGGAGGGCTCCCTCGATTCCGCCGGGTCGCCGCTCGTCGGGACCTGGGCTGCGACGGTCGAGAGCGCCGACGGGCAGTCGACGTCCACCGTCACCTGGCGTTTCGCCGCCGACGGGACCTGGGCCTCCAGCGTCGCCGTCACGAGCGGGAACGTGGAGACGACGACCTGTACCCCCGACGTCCCGGCCGACACGCACTGGGACAACGACCAAGCCAAGGTCGCGCTGCGGGCCGGGATCACGACCACCGTTCGCGCGTACGAGCTCACCGAGTCCGGCCAGCGCCTGCGGCTCGAGCCGCCCGTGCCGGCGTTCCAGTCCGCCGGCAGCGTGACCGTGAACACCTATGCGCGCACCGCCGACGCGCCGCTCACGGCTTGCGCGAAGAAGTGACTCGCACGCGTGACGTGACCGTCGCGGCAGCCCTCGCGCTCGTGCTCGCCGGCTGCACCTTCGTCTCCTCCGGCCCGACGAGCGCGACGCACTCCGCGGGCCGTGCGCCGCGGACGGACGCGGTGCTCGAGCAGGCCTCGCGCGAGCTCCCCTGCCCGGTCCAGGACCTCCGCGTCGTGCTCGAGACGCGACGACGCTATGCGAACGAGACGGCGTTCCGCTTCGTGATCGAAGGCTGCGGGCAGAGGCTCGGTTACGTCGAGGAGTGCGACCTCGTCGGCGAGCCCACGCCGCCCGGGTGGCGCCAGGTCGACGGCTCTCTCGCCTGTCGCGACGTGCTCGTCACGCGTCTGGACCTCCGCGAACCGAACCGCCGTGCGTCGTCGCCCGCGGCCTCGACGAGAGCGCCGACGACCACGGAGGAGCGCGCTTTCGCGGCGCTCCGGGCGAGCGGGAGGCGCGTGCTCTTCCTCGATCGCTGCACGGCGAACCCGTCGCGCGGGTGCGTCCCGCGCGCGTGGTCCGACGCCGACGCGGTCCTCCTTCGTCTCGACGCGCCGCACACGCGCGGTGGCTCGGAGCTCCTCGACGGCGTCGAGATCGACTGGGCGTCGCCCGGCATCGACGGGCGCCTCGTGCTGCGCGTGTCGGACGAGCAGATGACACTCCGCTCCGGACACGACAACCCGCACGAGAACCGCCTCTACTGGGTCGCGCCGTCCACCCCCGAGCAGCACGCGGCCGTGCGGGCGCTGGTCGCGAAGCCGGGCTCGATCCGGGACGTGCGGTGCGAGACCGAAGGCGACCGCCGGGACTGTCGCTTCGCGGGCCGCGTCGAGAAGACGGCATTCGGCGACGACCACGTCCCGGTCGTGCGCGCGAACGCGCGTACGCTCGTCGCGAACCTCAACCGCGCGCTGCCCCGAGGCGTGGAGCCCCTGACGAACCCGGCGTCCGAGGACGTCGCGCCGCGCCCTCTCGTCTCGCCGATGGCCGAGGAGATCGCGGACTGGCTCCACGTCGCCGACGCCCCGTAGGCGGCACGCGGCGATCAGCTCCGCCAGTGGCGGCGCGCGTCGGCCTGCGCCTGCGAGAGTCGGCGCTGCTCCTGGACGAGCGCGCCGTACGCGCGCGGCATCCGCGGGTCGCGCGCGAGGCCGTAGAGGACCTTCAGCGCGGCCTCGGCGTCGTCCTCGGCGCGGTGGGCGTTCTCGAGCGAGATGCCGAGACGCGCGGCGACGTCGCCGAGCGCACGGGACTTCTCGCCTTCCTGGATGTCGCGCGCCCAGACGAGCGGGTCGAGCCAGTCGACCTGCTTCTCCATCGCGGCGACGCCGGTGACGTCGGCCTTCGCACGCGAGAACTCGCTCATCATGAACGCGCGGTCGAAGAGCGCGTTGTACGCGGCCGGGATGCGCCCGCGGAGCGCGGCGGCGATCTCGTGCGCGACCGCTTCGAAGCGCGGCTTGTCCGCCACCATCTCGTTCGTGATGTGGTGGATGGCGATGACCTCGTCGGGGATCGTCATCCCCGGGTTGATCAGCCAGTTCTTCTTCTCGATGACCTCACCGTTCTTGCCGACGACGATGCCGACCTCGACGACGCGATCGACCGAAGCGTCACGGCCCGTCGTCTCGACGTCGAGGAGCGCGACCTCGAGCTCCTGCCACGCGACGTCGGCGGCGAAGCCCGGCGCGAGACCGCGGATCTCCACCTTGAGGAGATGCGCGATCCCGGGGTAGTGCCTCCCCGTCGGGAAGCAGCCGCAGCCGTCGCCGAGCGACCGGGTCACTTCTTGGCGGCTCCGGCGTCCGTCTTCGCGGCGGCGTCGGGCTTCGGCGCGGTCTTCGCGGCGCCCGCGTCGAGGAGCGCGGCTGCGCTCCCGCTCGCGGCCGGGGCGGCGCGACCTTCGGAGGGCTTCACGCCGAGGAACGTCATCTCCATCGTGATCCAGTCGCCGAGCTCCTGGTGCCCGTCGAACGACCGGCCGTTCACGAAGATGCTCGGCGTCCCCTCGATCTTGAGGTCCTCGCCGAGCTTCTTGTCCTGCGCGATCCGCGCCGCCGTCTCGGGCGCCTGGAGGTCGGCGTGGAAGCGCGAGACGTCGAGCCCGAGCTCCTTCGCGTAGCTGTCGAGATCGGTCTGCTCCAGATGCTGCTGGTTCTTGAACAGCATGTGGTGCATCGGCCAGAACTTCCCCTGCTTCCAGGCCGCGATGCCCGCGCGCGCCGCGATGTCGGCGTGGGGGTGACCGGGCAGCGGGTAGAACTTGAAGACGAAGCGGACGTCGTTCTTCCGCTCCTCGACGACCTTGTCGAGCAGCGGCATCACCTGCGCGCAGTGCGGGCACTCGAAGTCCGCGAACTCGACGATCGTGATCGGCGCGTTGTCCGGGCCCATCGTCGGCGAGCCGTCGATCGGGACGTTCTTCACCGCGGCCGGATCGAAGCGGTTCTTGTAGCTCTTCTCGATCTGCTCGCGCGTCATGCCGTCCTTCACGCCCTTGAGGACGTACTTGGCGGCAGGCGTGCACTTGTTGCAGTCACGCTTCTCCTTCACGCACTGCGCGATCGGGACGGGGACGTTCGAGCACGGCGCGAGGAACTCGCTGACGTACTTGCTCCAGTCCTTCTTCTCGCGCGGCGTGAGCTGCTTCGTGTCGACGCCGTCGAGCTGGACCTCCGGCGCGTTGTCCTTGTCCTTCGTGGCGTCCTCGGGCTCGTCCTTCCCGCACGTCGCGCCCGAGAGCGTGAAAAGCCCAAGGATTCCGGCAGCTAGCGCTTTGGTCCACATGCGAGCGCGCGGAGAATAGCAAAGCTTTCCTCCGTTGGGGCCCCCCACGTCGTCGTGGGGGACGGGACAAGTCGAGACCCTCGGCCGCGGTCAGGTGCGGCCCACGGCAGCAGCCGAGGGGTGACGCACGTTTGCAGTGGAAACCGCGAGCGGCTAGACATGGCGCCCGTGAGGTCCGTCGTCTTTCGCTTCGAAGACATCGCGGCCTTCGAAGGCGCGCTCGCCGACGCCCCGGGGGCGCTGCCGCTCCCGGCGGGCGAGACCGCCAAGGACGGCGAGTGGGTGCTCGCGATCTTCGAGATCGGCTCGCGCAAGCGCGCGACCGCGGCCGCCGCGCGTGCGGTCCGCGCGGCCGGTGACCCGCACCTCGCGTTCGAGCGCCGCGACTGGGACCGCCTCGTCGGCTTCGTCGCCGCCCGCAGCGAGCACATGCGCGCGGCGCGTCCGATCAGCTCGATGCCGACCTCCTCGGGCCGGATCCCGATCGCGACGCCGAATCCGCCGGAGTCGCTCGAGGCGCTTCCGCCGAGCAGCCAGTCCGCTGCGAGCATGTCCCCGCACTCGACGCGCGCGCCGCTCGCCGCCTGCGTCCTGCTCGTCGACGACGACGAGGACACGCGCGACGAGGTGCAGAAGACGCTCACCGAGGTCGGGCTCCGCGTCGAGATGGCGGAGACGGCCCAGGCCGCGCGTGAGAAGGTGCGCGGCCAGGTCTTCGACGCGGTCGTGCTCGACCTCCACACGCCGGGGATGTCGACGCTCGACTTCGTGCGCGACCTCCGTCGCGACGCACGCAGTGCGAGCATCCCGGTCCTGCTCCTCGCCGACAGCGCGTCGTCGCGTGACGTCGTGCAGGCCTTCGCGAGCGGCGCGGACGACTTCCTCTCGAAGCCGATCCGCGGGCCCGAGCTCGGCGCGCGCATCATCGGCCTCCTCCGCCGCGCCCGCGCCGCGCTGGCGACCGCGCCGGGAGGGCGCGCGTGAGCGACAGCATCCCGCCGGATTCGCTCGAGCCCGAGTCGATCGAGATCGATCCTGCCGGCCTCCGCGGCGCGCGGCGTCTGCTCGCCGTCGGCGGCGGACGCGGTGGCGTCGGCAAGAGCCTCGTCGCGCAGAACCTCGCCGTCTACCTCGCCCAGCTCGGCAAGACGGTCACGCTCGTCGACTGCGACCCGACCGGCGCGAACCTCCACACCCAGTTCGGCCTGTCCGCCCTCGCGCGCTCGATCGACGGCAACAGCGAGGACCTCTCGAAGCTCACGGTCACGACGAGCGTGCCAGGGCTGTCGATCCTCCCCGCGCCGCACGACGCGCTCGAAGCGCCGCTCCAGCTCCGCGCCGGCAGGAAGACGCGGTGGCTCTCGCGTCTCCGCGCGATCCCCGCCGACTACCTCGTCGTCGACGTCGGGCCCGGTCACTCGAGCCTCGCGGTCGATCTGATGCTCGCAGCGGACATCGGCATCTGCGTCACCGTCCCGGAGCCGCCCGCGATCGAGGCGACGTACCGCTTCGTGCGCGCGGCGTTCCGCCGCCGACTCCGGCGGGCGCTCGTGAAGGATCGCTTCCGGCTCGGCCTCGTCGAACGCGCCGCGAAGGAGATCGGCCGTCTCCCCTCGCCGCTCGAGCTCGTGAAGGTCCTCTGGAAGACGGACCGCTCGCTCGCCGAGCTCGCATGGGCCGAAGCCCATCGCACGCACTTCTACCTCGCGGTGAACCAGACGCGCGTGCGGACGGATCTCGAGCTCGCCGCGACGATGAGCGCGCTCTGCCGCCGCCACTACGGGATCGCGCTCGACGAGCTCGGGTGGGTCGAGCACGACGACACGGTGTGGCTCTCGGTGCGTCGCCGCCGTCCGCTCCTCGTCGACAGCCCGACGTCGAAGGCGGCGCGCAATCTCGAACGGCTCGCCCGGCGCGTCGTCGCCCTCACCGCCGCGAAGCAGGAGCGGCACGAGCCGGCGCCGCCCCTCGCGCTCCCGAGTGGGCTCGAGAACGCGCTCGCGCCGGGGCTCGCGCTCGATCAGCCCGATCTCTACGCCGTGCTCGGCGTCGGTCGCTCGTCGAACGACGAGGAGATCCGCCGCGCGTACAAGCGTCAGAAAGAGGTCTACGCGACGGGCGGCCTCGTGACGACGTCCCTCCTCGACGACGCCGAGCTCGCCGCCGCGCAAGCGCGGATCGACGAAGCGCACGACACGCTCCTCGATCCGGTGCGCCGACGCGCCTACGACCTCTCGACCTTCCCGGAGCCCGAGACGCCGGCGCAGTCGGCGAGCATCGCGCGGCCCGCGCTCGCCGCCGAGCAGCTCCTCCTCCAGAGCGAGCTCGCACGGGAGATCGGCCCCGACACCGAGTTCTCCGGCTCGCTCCTCCGGAAGGTGCGCGAGTCGCAGGGGATCGAGCTCGCGGAGATCAGCTCGCGCACGAAGATCTCGAAAGCGCACCTCGCCGCGCTCGAAGAGGAGTCGTACGGCGACCTGCCCGCGATGGTCTACGTCCGCGGCTTCGTCAGCGAGCTCGCGAAGTACCTGCGGCTCGATCCCGCCCAGGTCCAGCGCACGTACCTGCGACGCATGCGCGAGAAGACTCCGACGTGAACGGCAGCGCCGCGCGAGCGACCGACCCCGGAGACGAGGCGACCGCCGAGACGCGCGCCCAGGGCGGCGCCGCGGCTCGTCTCGACGCGCTCGCCTGCGTCGTGCTCTTCGTCGTCGCGTGGGTGCCGCGCATGCTCGCGGTGCGGGCGTGGGCGGCCGAGCCCGTGTGGGACGGCCACTACTACGACTTCGGCGCGCACCGGATCGCGGCGGGGCTCGGATACTCGGACGATCTCGTCGTCGGCGCGACGAAGGTCTGGCATCCGTGGTGCCACTACCCGGTCGGTTACAGCGGCTTCCTCGCCCTCGCCTATCGGCTCTTCGGCGAGAGCCCGCACGTCGCGAACCTCGCGAACGTCGCCGTCGGCTCGCTCCTCGCGGTGATGACCTTCCTCCTCGCGCGCGAGGCGCTCCCGCGGTCGCGAGCGGTCCTCGCCGGCGCGCTCGTCGCGCTCCATCCGGGCCTCGTCCTCTACGGAGCGCTGGTGATGAGCGAGCCGCTCGCGGCGCTCCTCGTCCTCGTCGCGTTCTGGATCGCGCTCCGCGCGACGCGGGCGGAGCGGCCGTGGCTCGCGATGTCGACCGCCGGGCTCGTCCTCGGCCTCGGCGTCCTCGTGCGACCGCAAGCGCTCCTCTGCGCGCCGTTCCTCGCGCTCGCATTCCCGGCCGCGCGCCTCCGTGACCGCCTCCTCGCCGCCGTGCTCGCCTGCGCCGCGACGCTCGTTCCCGTGCTGCCGTGGACCGCGCGCAACTGCAAGGTGATGGACGCCTGTGCGCTCGTCAGCACGAACGCGGGGTGGAACCTCGCGATCGGCGCGTTCCCGCGCGCGACGGGCCGCTTCGAGACGCTCCGCTCGAGCGACGGGTGTCGCGAGGTGACCGGCCAGGTCCAGCAGGACCGCTGCTGGATGCAGTACGGGCTCGTGCACATCCGGCAGGATCCGTGGAGGTGGCTCTCGCTCGTGCCGGCGAAGCTCTCGTTCACGTTCGACCACGAGTCGTTCCCGGTCGAGTACCTGCGCGAAGCGCGTCCCGCGGCGTGGCCGGAGGACAAGCGAAGCGGCGCGCGGACGGTGCTGACCACGTTCCATCGCCTCCTCTGCGTGGTGTCGCCGCTCGCGTTCGTCGCGTTCCTCGTCCCGCGACGTCGCGCCCGCGAGCCGCGCGCGGACGGGCGGGCGCGCGTCGTGCAGACGGCCCTCCTCGGCTCCGTCGCGCTCGCGGCCGTCGTCGGGCTCTCGGCGAGCAGCCCGGTCGTGTGGCCGCTCGTGCTCCTCACCTGCGTGCTCGCCGTGGTGCCGCTCCCCGGAAGGCCGCCGGTGCCGCCGGCGATCGGCCTCGGCGTCGTGCTCCTCGCGTCGACGGTCGTCGCACACGCGGTCTTCTTCGGCGAGGACCGCTACCACGTCGTCGTGATCCCGGTCCTCGCGCTGCTCGCCGCGTCGGCGCTCCGTAGCCCGGAAACACGCGCGGCGCGGTCACCGTCAGGTGCACGCGCCGCGGGCTGAAGCTCAAGCTATCTGGCGGGGGTTCTACCGCGAGCTGAGCCGTATGGACAAGAAAAAGGGAACGCGTGCCAGGCTGGGCCACGGGTGATCGCCGGGTCCGGGCGATCTCCACCGCAGGCCCCGAAGTACCCGCCGGAATCCGGCCTATGCCCGCGTATTCGGCACACTGGCGCGAGCTGTGCTGTAGTGCGTCGGGTCGAGCCACGGGCACGGAGGTCTTTCTCATGCGACGAGCACTTCTCATCAGCGCGATGCTCTTCTCCGGCGTCGCCGCGACGACGGCCTGGGAGTCGGAGGCCGAGGCCTGCGGCGGGTGCTTCGCCCCGCCCGAGACGCCGACGGTGGTGACCGATCACCGGATGATCCTCACCGTCGCGAAGGACCAGACGACGCTCTACGACCAGATCCGCTACCAGGGCGACCCGGCGTCGTTCGCGTGGGTGCTGCCGATCGCGGGCACGGTCGACATCGGTCTCAGCTCGGACGCGCTCTTCAACACGCTCGACCAGCAGACGCAGACCCAGATCCTCCCGCCGCCGCGGAACTGCCCGCCGCGCCCGGACGACTGCGACGACCAGAGCAGGTTCAACGCGCCGAGCGCGGCGGGCGGCGCCGAGGATGCGAGCGGCGTCGACGTCCTCAAGCGCGAGGTCGTCGGTCCGTACGAGACCGTGCAGCTCCGCTCCACGGACCCGCAGGCGCTCGACGCCTGGCTCGCGAAGAACGGCTTCACCGTCCCGGACGCCGTGAAGCCCGTGATCGCGACCTACGTCGCCGAGAAGTACGATTTTCTCGCGCTGAAGCTCGTGCCCGGCAAGGGCGTCAACGACATGCGCCCCGTGCGCGTGACGACCCCGGGCGCGACCGCGGTGCTCCCGCTCCGGATGGTCGCCGCCGGCGCCGGCGCGAACGTGGGCATCACGCTCTTCGTGGTGAGCGAGGGACGCTACGAGCCGCAGAACTTCCCGACGTTCTCGATCCCCACGGACGAGATCCTGTGGAGCTGGGCTCAGAACAAGAGCAACTACATCGACGTCCGCGCGCAGAAGAACGCCGCGGGCGGCGGGCGCGCGTGGGAGCTCGAGAGCTCGGACGCCGTCTACACGAACAACGTCCGAGCGGGCGTCCAGGGCGCGACGTATCCGCGCTACCTTCCCGACGGCGGGACGACGCCTCCCCCGGGCGGCTACACGCCGATCGTCGACGGGCAGGGCACGCTCGTCGCGACCGCCGAGCAGGCGCGCGACCAGGACCTCGCCGTCCTCTTCCACGGCGTTCCGTATCAGCAGGCGCGCGTCACGCGCCTCCGCGCCGACCTCGCCTACCAGGCGCTGGACGCCGATCTCGTGCTGACCGCGTCCCTGGACCAATCGACGTTCTCGCGCGTCCGCCAGCTCACGCGCGAAGCCGATCAGCCGCTCTGCCCGGTGTGGGTCGGCTGCTCGAGCGCCGGACAGGCGCCGCGCGACGAAGCGATCGCGCGCAGCACGCCGGGCGGCAGCGGCTTCGGCTCGTCGTGCGCGACGACGCCGGCGCGCGGCGGCAACGCATGGCTCGCGGCCGGCGCCGGCTTCGTCACCCTCGCGCTCGCGAACGCGTTCCGCCGTCGCCGCGCGCGCTGACCGTGATCGCGCTGACAGGGGCGTCGGCGATGCTGATCCTGCCGCCCCGCACGCCGGCGCCGGTGAACACGGGCGGAGCGCGCGCGCCCGTCGGGCGGGCGCGCATCGTGCTACGAGCGGAGGCGATGCCTTCGATGCGCTTCTACGCCGCTCTCCTCGGCCTCGTGCTCGCGGGCTGTCCGGCCGAGGAGGAGACCCCCGCGGGCGGCTGCCGCGAGGACGCGGTCCCGGCGGGTTTCGACGCGACGACGCCGACGTCGTTCGCGAAGGACGTGATGCCCGTCTTCGAGACCTCGTGCGCGTTCTCGTCGTGCCACGGCTCGAACGCCGGCAGCGCGAACGGGATCTACCTCGGGAGCTCCGACCCGGCTGCGACGCGGAAGGCGCTCCTCGACACGAAGGCCGAGCGCCTCCCTTCGATGCCGCTCGTCACCCCTGGCGATCCGGGCAAGAGCTTCCTCGTCCGCAAGATCGAGGGCACGCAGTGCGCGCTCGACGCCCAGTGCACGGGCGGAACGTGCGGCCGTAGCATGCCGCAAGGTCAGGACCTCCTCCCCGAAGCAGCGCGGTTCGCGATCCGCCGCTGGGTCGCGCAGGGCGCGAAAGAAGACTGACCTGCCCGTGGTAAGGTGGCCGGCGCATGATCGGCCGTCTCACGGGCAGAGTCGTCGAGGAACCCGATGGAGGACTGGTCGTCGACGTGAACGGCGTCGGCTACGAGGTCGTCGTCCCGCTCGGGACGCTCGGCCGCGCGGGTCGCGACGCCGAGGATCGCGTCACGCTCTTCGTCCACACGCACGTGCGCGAAGACGTCTTCTCGCTCTTCGGTTTCGCGAGCGACGCCGACCGCCTCGCGTTCCGCACGCTCATCGGCGTGAGCAGCGTCGGACCGAAGACGGCGATCCAGGTCCTCTCCGCCCTCCCCGCTCCGGAGCTCGGCGCCGCGATCGCGCGGAAGGAGCTCGGCAAGCTGACGAGCATTCCCGGCATCGGGAAGAAGACGGCCGAGCGCCTCCTCCTCGAGCTGAAGGACAAGCTCCCGGTGCTCGAAGCCGCGACGCCGCGGCCCCAGGGCGCTGCGGCGAAACCGCAGGCGGCGGCTTCCTCGTCGAGCGCCGAGCTGCTCGCGCGCGCGCTCGTCAACATGGGGTACCGGCAGGGCGAGGCCGATCGCGCCGTCGAGCAGCTGTCGTCACGCCTCGGCGAGGTCCCGCTGCCCGATCTCGTCAAGGAAGCGCTGGCCGTCCTGTCGAAATGAGCGCTAGAACCGCCATGCGCGACGGCGTCCGAGGGATCACGCGATGAGCAAGAAGAAGAAGAAGCACGAGCAGAAGCGCAGGCAGGAGCGGCGGTTCTATCCGCAGAGCACCTTCAGCCCCTGGCTCGTGCGCACCTTCGGTGCTCTCGGCGCGGCGACGATGGGCGCCGGCGCGCTCGGGATGTACAAGGAGATGTTCGCGGCGGACGAGAAGCTGAAGGCGATCCCTTCCTACCTCGTCGCCGGCGGCGCGGTCCTCACCGGCCTCGCGATCTGGCTCGGCACGAGCAGCGATCCGCCGATCCGCGTCGGCGCGCCCGGAATCGGGATGGACCGCGGCGAGGTCCGCCGGATGCCCTGGTACAACGTCGACGCGATCACGTTCGAGTCGGGTGCGCTGTCGCTCGTCGTCGTGGGCAAGGACGACGCGGGCCAGAGCTGGACGCTGAAGGTGCCCGTCAAGGCGCAGCCCGAGGCGGTCGCGTGGATCGTCGACGAAGCGCAGCGGCGGATCCCGAAGAAGGTCGACATCTCGGACGAGATGCTCGCGAAGCTCCCGCGCGCCGAGGAGCACGCCGGCACGATCATCGATCTCGAGCCGCTCCAGGTCGTCGGCAAGCGCTGCGCGGCCTCGGGCAAGACGATCTCCTACGAGCCCGACGCGCGCATCTGCGAGCGCTGCGAGCGCGTGTACTTCAAGCGGTCGGTGCCGAAGAAGTGCAAGTGCGGCGCCGACCTCGCGCACCTCCGCGACAGCAAGGGCCAGGACGAGACGGAAGAGGAGCCCGCCGAGACGGACGAGGCGAGCGACGTGGCCGAGACCGGCGCGCCCGACTCCGAGCCCACGAAGACGGCGGAGGTCTGAGATGGAGAAGAAGCTCCTCGTCCGTGGTGTGGGCGCGAGCCCCGGCGTCGCGACCGGCTGCATCGTCTTCCGTTCGGAGGACGCGATCGCGCTCGCCGGTCAGGGCAAGTCCGTCGTCCTCGTCCGGATCGACACGACGCCGGAGGACGTGCCGGGGATGCAGGTCGCGGCGGGCATCATCACGACGCGCGGCGGCTTGACCGGCGACGCGGCGATCGTCGCGCGTACGCTCGGCAAGCCGTGCATCGCGGGCTGTCCGACGATGCATGTGGACTACACCGCGAACACCTGCACGCTCTGGGGTGACTCGACCGAGGAGCAAGCGGACATCGTCCTCGCGAAGGGCGACGTCATCTCGTTCGACGGCGGCACCGGCGAGATCTGGCGCTGACGCGCTACTCGTCGCCGCCGTAGCGACGGCTCATCTCGACGAGGATCGCGCGGATCTCGCCGCCGATCCGCAGCTTGCGATCGAGCGCGCGGAGCTCGGGATCGTTCGCAGCGGCCCTCGCGACGCGTGCCGCGTGCTCGCGGAGCGTCGCGGTCGCGACGGCGGCGAGCTCGCCCGCGTCGTACCACGTGCCGTGCGCATCGCAGACGTCGACGGTCATCCCGTGGACGACGCGCGCCCGGAGGTCGTCGCCGCAGTCGGGACAGCGAGCGCTCGCCCCCCGCGGGAGATCCGGCGTCCGTCGCGCTTCGGCGATCCGCGAGAGCTCGACCGGGACCATGCTCGCCTCGGCGAGCATGCGCGCAGCGGCTTCGTTCGCGAGCCACCCCCCGCCGCAGACGCCGCACGCGTCCAGACGATGCCCTTCACGGCGGGCGGCGAAGAGCGAGTCGCCGCAACGCGGGCAGACGCGCCGCGAGAGCCAGGTCTGGAGCAGCCAGGGCCGCGCCGGATCGGGGAGCGGCTCGTCGGGATCGCGCTCGCCGGGGACGCGATAGCTCACGCCGTCTCGACGCGATTCCGACCGCGGTGCTTCGCGGCGTACATCGCCTTGTCGGCCCGCCCGAGGAGGTCGTCGAGCTGCCACTCGGGGCTCTCCGCGCTGGCGAGGCCGACCGACGCCGTCGCCTTGTGCTCCTGGCCGGACGGCAGCATGTAGCGAGCGTCCGCGATCGCGCGCCGGACGCGCTCGGCCGCGACGCGTGCACCGGCCTCCGCGGTCTGCGTGAGCGCGAGGACGAACTCCTCGCCGCCCCAGCGCGCGACGAAGTCGCTCTTCCGAGCGATGCTCGAGAGCGTCCGCGCGACGCCCTGGAGGACGGCGTCGCCGGCGTCGTGGCCGAGCGTGTCGTTCACCTTCTTGAAGTGATCGACGTCGAGGAGGAGCACGCTGATCGGGAAGAGCTGCTTGTCGCTCGCTGCGCGTGCCTTGTCGAGGCGCTCGACGAACGCGCGGCGGTTGAGGAGGCCCGTCAGCGTGTCGGTCGACGCGAGGCGGCGCGCCTCCGCGACCAGGGCGGCCATCCGGAGCGGACCGCCCAGCTCGTTGGCGAGGAGCGCGATGAGGCGTCGGTCGTCGTGCGAGGCGCCACGGCGCGCCGGCGCGAGCGCGATGTGGCCGATGTTCGACGTGCCGAAGCGCACCGGCAGCGAGATCGGCGGCGTCGACCACTCGGCCTCGACCGCTCGGCGGTCGGTCACGAAGTACGCGTCGCCTTCGTCCGGCTTCCGGCGCTCGGGGGGAGGCGGGACGTCGAGGGCGTCACGCGCTTCGCGCTCGGCGGCGTCACGCAGATCGGGATGGGTGTGGATGAAGAGGCGCGTCTTCACCTTCACCTGCGGCGGTGCCGCCGCGTCGGTCGAGAGCGCGAGCCAGCGGTAGCCGGCGACGTCCGACGCGAGCGCGACGAGGCTCTCGAAGAGCGTCTCGAGCTCCTCGGCCTTCTGCGAGAGGGCGCGGACCTCGCCCGCGATCGTCGAGTCGAAGAGCGACGCGTCGAGCAGCTGCGAGAGCCGCTCCTGGACGTTGCCGCGCGTGACGACGCCGGGGTTCGTCGCGGGCGGCGGACGCGTCATCGGCGACGACGTGAGATCGCCGAGGACCTCGGTGAGCCGGTCGATCTCCGTCTTCGTGACGTACGCGGTCGCGCCTGCGTGGCGCGCCCAGAAGCGCGAGCGCCGATCGTCCGACGCGGTGAGGAGGACGACGGGGACGTGGTGGGTGGCCGGCTCGGCGCGGAGGAGACGGCAGAGCTGGAGGCCCGAGATGCCGGGCATCCAGAGGTCGGTCACGACGGCGTCCGGCGGTCGCTCGAGCGCCATCTCGGCCGCGTCGGCGGCATGCGCGACCTCGACGACGTCGTGCCCCTTCTCACGAAGGCGGACGCCGAGGAGCGCACGCGCGCTCGCGCTGTCGTCGACGAGGAGAATCCGCGCCACGGGACCTTGTGGTCTATGCTCGCGCGCCGACCTCGAAAAAGCAAAGGAGCAGCGACCGATGACGGACAAGCAAGTGGTGACCGTGCTGGGGACGGGGACGATGGGCCAGGGAATCGCTCAGGTCTGCGCGGCCGCAGGGCACACGGTCCGCTTGTTCGACGCGGCGGAAGGCCGGGCCGCCACCGCGGTCCAGGCGATCGCCGACCAGCTCGAGAAGCTCGTCATCAAGGGCAAGGTCACCGCCGAAGCGAGGGCTACCACCCTCTCCCGCCTCACCGCGGCCGCGGCCGGCTCGGCGAAGGACGCCTGCGCGGGCGCGAACGTCGTGATCGAGGCCGTCCCGGAGGACATGGGCCTCAAGGTCGAGGTGCTCCGTAGTGTCCTGCCTGCGGCTGCTCCGGACGTGCTGGTCGCGTCGAACACGTCGTCGCTCTCGATCACCGAGCTCGGCGCTCGACTCGGCGTCCCCGAGCGCACGCTCGGCCTCCACTTCTTCAACCCGCCGCCCGTCATGGAGCTCGTCGAGGTCGTCCGCGGGCTCGGCACGAGCGAAGCGACGCTCGAGCGCGCGCTCGCGTTCGTGAAGGGGCTGCCGAAGACGCCGATCGTCGTCCGCGACGTGCCCGGCTTCGCGACGAGCCGGCTCGGTGTGATCCTCGGCGCCGAGGCGATGCGCATGCTCGAGACCGGCGTCGCGAGCGCGGCCGACATCGACAAGGGGATGGAGCTCGGGTACCGCCACCCGATGGGCCCGCTGAAGCTGACGGATCTCGTCGGCCTCGACGTGCGGCTCGCCATCCTCGATCACCTCACGCGGGAGGTCGGCGATCAGTTCCGGGCGCCGACGATCCTGCGGACGATGGTGCGCGCCGGGAAGCTCGGGAAGAAGACCGGCGAGGGCTTCTACAAGTGGGTCGACGGACAGCCCGTCGCGAAGTGAAACGAGCGTGATCCCGGGCGGTTCGCGCGCGCGGGAATGAACGCGCGCGCCTGCTCGTAGCTCCTCGGTGAGCCCGAGATCCGAGGTGCCGGTCGCCGCTTCGCTCGCCGAGCCGTCGTTCCTCGCGCCCGCGATCATGGCGGGCGCGGGGCTGCTCGCGATCGTCCAGGGCGCGAGCCTCGCCTCGAGCCCGGGCGAGGGGCTCGTCATCGCGGTGCTCGGCCTCGGCGTGCCCACCCTCGGGACGACGGCGGCCGCCCGGGGGATCGTCGCGAAGGAGCCGATCGTCGGACTGCTCACGCCCGTCCTCCTCGCCTTCGCGCACTGCACGCTCGGCGCGCTGTGCATCGGCGACGGAATGGGCGGCTTCCTCCTCACCGGCGTCTTCTGGCTCGTCACGGCCGTCCTCGCCGCGCCGATGCTCGTCGCGATCGCGATCATCGCGCGGCGGCGGGCGCACGACACCGGAGACGTCCTCCTCGGCTGGGCGGGCGCATGGCTCGTCTTGCTCCATGCTGCCGTCCTGACCATGGATTCGGGGCATCGGCCGACGCTCGGGACCGGGCTCGTCCTTGGTCTCGGCATGATGGTCGTCGCGGCGATCCGCGGAAGGCAGCGGCGCGCCTGGTGCGACAAGGTCGCGCGCGGCGATGTCCGCGGCTTCCGCGTGCGCGCCGAGGCCCACGGTGACGATCTCGACGCGATCCCGGTCGTGTACGGGTCGCGGCGCGAGGCGGGGACGGTGATCGAGCGGATCGAGCTCGCGGCCGGCACGGCCTACCGCGATCGCCTGATCGGGGTCCCGGTCGGCCGCGCTCCGATCCCGGTCCCCGAACCGGTCTGAGACCACGCTCCCGCTTCCGGGCGAGCCGGGGCGCGAGTAGGCTCCGCGCGCCATGTCCTTGCGCGCAGCCTACGTCGTCTCCGCCCTCCGCACGCCGATCGGAAAGCACCGCGGTGCGCTCTCCCCCGTTCGTGCCGACGACCTCGCCGCGCACGTCGTCAACGAGCTGCTCGCGCGCACGCCCAGCCTGCGGTCGAGGCTCGAGCACGTCGTCTTCGGCGCGACGAACCAGGCCGGCGAGGACAATCGCAACGTCGCGCGGATGGCGGTCCTCCTCGCGGGGCTGCCCTACGAGATCCCCGCCGTCACCGTGAACCGCCTCTGCGGCTCGGGCCTCGAGGCGGTCTGCGACGCCGCGCGCCGGGTCGCGACCGGCGACGCGGACGTCGTCGTCGCCGGCGGCGTCGAGAGCATGACGCGCGCGCCGTTCGTCTTCGGCAAGAGCGACGAGCCGTTCCCGCGCTCCGCGCCGAAGGTGTTCGACACGAGCCTCGGCTGGCGGTTCGAGAACCCGAAGATGGCCGCACGCTTCCCGCTCCAGTCGATGGGCGAGACGGCCGAGAACGTCGCGGAGAAGTGGAAGGTCACGCGCGAGGAGCAGGACGCGTTCGCGCTCGCCTCGCACCAGAAGGCCGCCGCAGCGTGGGACCGCGGCGACTTCGCCGCCGAGGTCGCGCCCGTGTCGATCACGCAGAAGAAGGGCGAGCCCGTCGTCGTGAAGACCGACGAGAGCGTCCGCGCCGATGCGTCGCTTCCCGCTCTCGCGAAGCTCTCCCCCGTCTTCCGGACGGGCGGCACCGTCACAGCCGGCAACAGCTCCCCCTTGAACGACGGCGCGAGCGGCGTGCTCGTCGTCAGCGAGGAGGTGCTGAAGAGCGAGGGGCTCGAGCCGCTCGCGCGCATCGTCTCCCACGCGACGGCAGGTGTGGAGCCGAACCTGATGGGCGAGGGCCCGATCCCGGCCGGCAAGAAGGCGCTCGCGCGGGCCGGCATCGGCGTGAACGACCTCGACCTCGTCGAGCTGAACGAGGCGTTCGCCGCGCAGGCGATCGCGTGCCTGCGCGGTCTCGAGCTCGACCCCGCGCGCGTCAACGTCCGTGGCGGCGGGATCGCGCTCGGGCACCCGATCGGCTCGAGCGGCTGCCGGATCCTCGTCACGCTCGTCCACGCGATGAAGGCGCGGAACGCGAAGCGCGGGATGGCTGCACTCTGCATCGGTGTCGGCCAGGGCATCGCGATGACCGTCGAGCGCTGACCCTTGGCGTCGTCGCCTGCGCCCCCGGCGAGGACGAGCGAAGGTGGCATCGCGCCGCCTCCGTCCGGCGTGCCGTGGGACGAGCCGCTCGGCGAGGCGCCGCTCGCGTTCGTCGACCTCGAGATGACCGGGCTCGATCCCGCACGTGACCACGTCGTGGAGGTCTGCATCGAGCGCGTCCGCGGCGAGCGCGTCGACGGACGGATCCACACGCTCGTTCGCCCGACCACGCTCGAAGGCGAGGTCGGCAACGTCCACGTGCACGGGATCGGGGCGCCCGAGCTCGAGAGCGCGCCGACCTTCGCGGACATCGCAGAAGAGATCGAACGGCTCCTCGAAGGTGCGGTGCTCGTCGCACACGGTGCGGCGTGGGACGTCGCGTTCCTCCGGTCCGAGCTCGCGCGCGCAGGACGCGAGCCGCGGATCACGCACTGGCTCGACACGCTGCACCTGTCGCGCCGCTCGTTCGCGCTGCCGCGCCACTCGCTCGACGCGCTCCGGGTCGAGATGGGCCTCGACAAGTCGCGGGCGCATCGCGCCGATGCCGACGTCGCCGCGCTCCGCTCCGTCTTCGCGAAGTGCGTCACCGCGCTCGAGCCGCGGACGCCGCGCGATCTCTGGGAGGTGCGGATCGCGGAGCGGAAGGCACGCGAGCAGATCGTCGTGCAGTGCGAGGCCGCGGTCGCGGCCGGCAAGCCCGTCGTCGTGATCTACCGACCGCGGGCGAAGCCGCAGCAGGAGATGCGGATGGTGCTCACCGAAGTGCGTCGGTCGAGCGACCCGCCGCGCGTCGTCGGCTACATGCTCCCCGGCCGCGGTCGCCGCGAGCTGCGCGCCGACCGGATCCTCCGCGTCGAGCCGATCGCGACGAGCTGACTTAACGCCTCGCGGAGGCGAAGAGGGTTCACCATCTGGGACGTGAGCACCTCCTCCGCGGTCACGGGTCTCGTCCTCGCCGTCGTCGTCGCCGCCTGCGGCGGCAAGATCCAGGGCGAAGCCGCGCCCGATCGAGGCGAGACGGCGGACCTCCCCCGCGGCCCGCAGAGCTCGACGGACCGGACGTACCCGCCCACGCCGGAGCGGGCCGAGTCACCTCCCGCGCCGTCGTCGAAGCCGTCCGAGCTCGCGCCGACCTGCAGCAGCCTCCGGCTCCGCACGGCGCCGCCCGTCACGCGTACCTGCGCCGAGTGGAGCGTGACGGACAAGCACCCCGACATCACGGTCTACAGCGATCGCCGGATCGTGACGACGCTCGCCGGCAGCGTCGAGCGGTCCGTCCGCGCGACGCTCGGGAAGAAGACCGGCACGGCCTACTTCGAAGCTTGGGTGCTCGCGCTCTCGAACGCGCCCTCCGGGATCGGGTTCGCGAACGCCGCCCATCCGCTCACGTCCGGGTTCGGCAGCGCGACCGCGTGCGGCTTCACGTCGAACGAGGAGGTCCGGTGCCCGGGCGAGGCCGTCGCGCCTCCGCTCCGCGTCGGTGCGGTCCTCAGCGTCGCGGCGGACGTCTCGACGCATCGTGCGTGGTTCGCCCTCGACGGCCAGTGGGTCGGCTGCGAACGCGGGAGCACGCCGACGGCGTTCGCGCTCCCGCCCGGCGAGGTGTTCCCGCTCGCGACGCTCTCGCAGCCGTACACCATCACGGGCGACTCGTACCGCGCGGCCTTCGCGCCGAACGAGCTCGCGTTCGATCCGCCGAGGGGGTTCGAAGCAGGGTGGTGCGAATAGTCCGCCGGCGGGGACGGGCACGGGCACGGGCACGGGCACGGAATTGTGGGGCTCGACCCCCCCCGGAAGGTGGGCTATCTGCACCGCCCGGGAGCCCCCATGCGCCGTCTCTGCCTTGCCGTCTGCCTGACCGGAAGCTTCGTCGTCGCATGTGGCGACGGCCCCGATGCGAACACGCCCGCCCGCCCGCCGATTGCCGACAAGTGGCTCGCGCGCGCGAAGAACGCCTATCGCACGGGCGATCTCGAGGACGCGAGCTCCTCGATCGAGGGGGCGCTCAAGGCGGCGCCGAAGGATCCCGAGACGCGCATCCTCGCCGCGAAGGTCGCGCTCGCTCGCCTCGACTACCCGACGACGATCAAGCTGACCGAGGGGATGGCGACGACCGACTCGCGTGCCCTCCGCGGTCGCGCGTTCTGGTACCAGGGCGACATCGAGCGCGCCGCCGACGAGCTCGAGGAGATGCTCCGCGACCCGGCGGTGAAGGATCCGTGGGCGCGCGACGTGTCGAAGCTCGCGCGGCGCGGTCAGGGACGGCACCCGTTCGCGCTCGAGGGCGGCGTCATCGCGTCGGTCGAGATGCCGCCCGCCGGCCCCGCGATGGTCGTCCCGTGCGAGCTCGACGGCGAGCGCATCCTCGCTCTCGTCGCGACCGCGATGGGCGAGGTGATGATCGACAACACCTCGCGCAAGGAGCCCTCCTGGGTGAGCCTGCGGTTCGGCGAGCGCCTCGAGGTGAAGGACGTCCCCGCCCTGCCGTACGATCTCTCCGCGCTCTCGAAGCAGCTCGGCGCGCCGATCAAGGCGCTCCTCGGCGTGAACCTCCTCCGCCACGCGCACACGACGTTCGACCGCCGCGGCTCGCAGTTCGTCGTGCGGAAGTTCGATCCGCCGGCGCCGCCGGAAGCCGCGAAGGTCCCCGTCTTCTACGTGCGCGGCGGCGGGATGATGGTGCGCGCGCAGGTGTCGAAGCAGGACGACGGCTCGCTCCTCTTCGTCGACTCCGCCGCCTTCTACCCGCTCGCGCTCGACGACCAGCTCCTCAAGCGCTCCGGCGCGGACCTCGCGTCGTTCCGCAACGAGCCGGGCGCGCCGCCGAACTGGAAGATGGGCTTCCTCCCCTTCTTCAAGCTGGGTCCGCTCGATCTCCCGCAGGTCCCCGTGATGCAGGGCGCGCCGCTCACCGAGTACCGCGGCAACTTCGAGGGCATCGAGCTCGGAGGCGTCCTCGGGGCGGGTCTCATGTCGGCGTTCCGCGTGACGTTCGCCGAGGACGGCCGCTACGTGTGGATGGAGCTCGATCCGTCGCTCTCCGAGCCGCCGCGCGAGGAGCGCCCCGCGCCGCCTCCGGCCGGCGCCGCGCCGGCGCCGGCAGGTGCACCGCTGAAGCTCGAGCCGCCGAAGCCCGGCTCGACGCCCGCTCCGGCCGCGACGCCGGCGAAGCCCGCGACGCCCGCGAAGCCCGCCCCGACGAGCGCCGCGCCGACGAAGCCCGCCCCCGCGACCGAGAGCAAGGGAGCCGCGAAGTGAGCGCACGGCTCGCCGTCTATGCCGGCAGCTTCGATCCCGCGACGCTCGGGCACCTCGACATCATCGAGCGCGCCTCGGCGCTGTTCGAGAACGTGATCGTCGCGATCGGCGTCCACCCGACGAAGCACCCGCTCTTCTCGCCGGACGAGCGCAAGTCGCTCATCGAGCAGATCTCGAGCCACCTCCCGAACGTGAAGGTGGACCACTTCGACGGCCTGCTCATCGACTACTGCCAGAAGAAGGGCGCGAGCGTCATCGTCCGCGGCCTCCGGATCACGACCGACTTCGAGTACGAGCTCCAGATCGCGCACGCGAACGCGGACCTCTGCCCGCAGGTCGACACGATCTTCCTCCCGACCCGCACGAAGCACGGCTTCGTCAGCGCCTCGCTCGTCCGCGAGATCGCGAGCCACGGCGGCGACGTGAGCCGTTATGCGCCGAAGGTCGTCTGCGACGCGCTCGGCGCGAAGTTCGCGAAGAAGTAGGTCACGCGAGGGCGCGCGCGGCGGCGCGGTCGTCGACGCGGCTCTTCGGGAGATACTTCCCGCCTTCGTGATCGCGGAGCCACGCGACGAGCGCCTCGCGCACGTGGACGCGGAGGTTCCAGAGATCGCCTGCGTTCGAAGCCGAGACGAGCACGCGCACTTCGAGCGTGCGCTCCTTCGAGTCGGTCACGACCACGCTCTTCGTGCGCTTGTCCCAGCACGGGTGGTCCGTCACGACCCGGTCGACCTCGGCGCGGAGCTCGTCGATCGGCAG
Organism: Polyangiaceae bacterium; assembly: GCA_039809485.1. Classification (GTDB taxonomy): domain Bacteria; phylum Myxococcota_A; class Polyangia; order Polyangiales; family Polyangiaceae; genus Labilithrix. Next base: position 21,636 of record JBDHVE010000030.1, read on the forward strand.
CGTCCAGTCGACGTGGAGGAAGACCGTGCCGTGGAGCTCGGCGGCGACCTTGGTCCAGTTCTCGAACGGCTGCTCGAGGAAGCGGGTCATCGGCACGATCAGCCGGCGCTCGTCCCACACCTTCACGACGACGAACGTGAGCGTGATCTCCTCGATCGTGCCCCACTCCTTCTCGACGACGACGACGTCGCCGATCCGGATCGGCTGCGTCGCCGAGAGCTGGATCCCGGCGATGAGCGACCCGATCGTGCGCTGCGCCGCGAAGCCGAGGACGACGCCGGCGAGACCGGCGGACGCGAGGAGGGAGAGACCGACGTTGCGGACGACGTCGAACTGGAGGAGGACGAGCGCTGCCGCGAAGATGCCGATCGAGACGTTCACGACGCGGCGGAGCACCCGCACCTGCGTCGTGAGCCCGCGCGAGCGCATCTCGAGCGACGCGGCGCCCTTCGCGGTCTCGACCGCGCGCCGCTCGACGATCCGCGACAGCACCGCGACGACGCGGATGACGACCCACGCGGAGACGATGATCGTGAGCGACGAGACGATGCGCGCGATGACGGTCGTCGAGAGCGCGGAGAGGCCGAGCGGCTCGAGTAGGGCGCGGAACGCGAGCAGCGCGAAGCCGACCCGCGCCGGGCTGCGGAGGCTCTCGACGAGCTCGTCGTCCCAGCGCGGCGTCGTCTTCGCCGCGATCCGCGAGCCGATCCGCCAGCCGACCCACGCCGCGAAGCGTCCGACGACGACGGCGACGAAGAGCGCGAGCGCGAGGCCGAGCCACTGCCACGTCTCGAGCGCGCCGATGCGCGATCGGAGCGCACCGGGGACGCGCGTCTCGAGCCATCCGGCGCCGAACTCGTCGTGGAGCTTCGGGATCCGCGCGACGGTCGCGGCGGAGAACACCCACGAGGTCTCGGCGCCCGACTGCACGCGCGCGAGCGTGATCGGAACGTCGGTGCCGTTCAGGCGGACGACGCCGATGCGCTCGGCGTTGACGCCGTCCTCCGGCCGCCCCGCCGGCTCGTCCGACAGCTGCGCCGGCTCGAGGACGAGCGTGCGGTCGAGGACCTCGTAGAGCATCCGCGCGAGCTCGGGGCCGCGCGTTCCGCGCTGCGAAGGCGGGACCTGACGCAGATCGAGGAGCTCGGCCGCGCGAGCGTCGTCCCCGGCCTGCTCCGCCTCGAGGAACGAGGCGACGGCGCGACGTGGCGTCGCGCGCTCGAGCGGCCCCTCGACGTGCTCGGCGCGCGCGGAGGCAGGGAGGGACGCGACGAGGACGATGATCAACACGAGGAGTCGACGGAGACGCACGCCGCCGTCTTACCGGGGCTGGCGCCGCGGCGCCATGCTCCCGCCGCGCTGCGTCACTCGTCCGCCCAATCCCCGTCCTCTACCCCGTACTCGCGGGCGGCGCGTCCCTTCGCCTCCGCAAGGGAGGAATGCCAGGTGTGGCTCACGCTGACGCCGCTCGCGTCGACCCGGAGGAGCGTGACGCCCGCGCCGTCCGGGACGATGCGGAGCGCGACGGGATCCGGCACGTCGGCCATCCCTCCACGACCGAGGACGATGCTGCGCTGCGCCTTCGATCCGATCACGTGCTTCAGACTCGCCCGCAGCATCGTCACGCCCTCGCGAAGCATGGCACGGCACGCGGGGGCACGGTAACGTGGCGACCTCATGAGCTCGTCCGAACCGACCGTCACTGCGCGCCTCGAGGAGACCGTCGCCGCCGTCCGAAAGAAGGTGAGCGCCGCGCCGAAGATCGGCCTCGTCCTCGGCAGCGGCCTCGGCGCGTTCGCCGACACGCTCGAAGACCTCGTGAAGGTGCCGTACGCGGAGCTGCCCCACCTCCCCGCCTCGAAGGTCGTCGGTCACGCCGGCAACCTCTGCTTCGGAAATGTCTCTGGCGTGCCCGTCATCGCGATGCAGGGACGCGTGCACGTCTACGAGGGGCATCCGATCTGGCAGGTCGTCCACGGCGTGCGCGTGATGGCGCGCCTCGGCGTCTCCGCCGTGCTCGTCACGAACGCGGCCGGTGGTCTCGAGGACGGATGGGCGCCGGGCGACCTGATGCTCGTCACCGATCACTTGAACCTCATGTACACGCACCCGCTGATCGGCCCGAACGAGGACGGCCTCGGCACGCGCTTCCCCGACATGACCCACGCCTACGATCCCGAGCTCCGGCGCATGGCGCTCGAGGTCTCGCGCGAGGAGAGCATCCCGCTCCGCGAGGGCGTGTACGCGGCGCTGATGGGACCTTCGTATGAGACGCCGGCGGAGATCCGGATGTTCAAGACCCTCGGCGCGCAGGCGGTCGGGATGAGCACCGTCCCGGAGGTCATCGCGCTCCGCCACATGCGCACGCGCGTCGCGGCGCTCTCGTGCATCACGAACCTCGCGGCCGGCATCTCGAAGCACCCGCTCGACCACAAGGAGGTCGAGGAGACGGCCCGCGCACGGCGCGCCGATCTCGAGCGCCTCCTCCGCGGCTGGATCGTGAAGGTAGGTCGCTCGTGAGCGCGACGAAGAAGCGGGTCCGCGTCGCCGCCGGCGTGAAGCAGGCGAAGCCGAAGGCGAGCAGCCGTCGCCCCGGCAAGGCGAAGCCGAAGGCGAACGTCCCGTCCGCGCTCCTCGACGACCTCGTCGCGCGCGCGACCGAGATCCGCGAGAACGCCTACGCGCCGTACTCCAAGTACCAGGTCGGGGCCGCGATCGCGACGAAGAGCGGCCGCGTCTACGCCGGGTGCAACGTCGAGAACTCCACCTTCGGCGCGTCGATCTGCGCGGAGCGGAACGCCGTCGTGCAGATGGTCGCCGCCGGGGACCGCGAGATCGTCGCCGTCGCGGTCGTGACCGGCGACGAGGGCGCCTCGCCGTGCGGGATCTGCCGCCAGGTGCTCGCCGAGTTCGCCGCCGACGACGTCCCGGTCGTGATGGTCGGCCTCGGGGCGGAAGGCGGCGAGGCCGGACGCGTCGTCGCGCTCGGGGATCTGCTCCCGCTCGCGTTCCGGCTCGAGGCCTGATCAGTTGCAGCGACGCTGCTGCCGGTACTCCTGGAGCGAGAACGAGCACTCCTGCTCGTCGGCGTAGTTGACCCACTTCTCGCAGACACGCGAGGTCGAGTCGCCGCGCTGGTTCATCTGCTGGCAGCAGCGCGCGAGCTCCGAGCACGAGCCGCCGCTCTCGCCGTCGAAGAAGCCGCCGATCCCGACCCCGCCGCCCTGACAGACGACGAGCGCCGGCTGACAGACGGACGGGTCGTTCGCGAGCGCGACCCCGATGCACGCGAGGCGGTCGTAGAAGTCGCCGAGCTGGCCGCAGCACGAGCTGAGCTGCGCGCAGGACTGCCCGTTCGGCGGGGCCGCGTCGACGCGCGCATCGGTGCCCGCGTCGGTCGTCGTCGGCGCAGGCGGCGTGCTCGCGTCCTCTCTCTCACCGCGCTTCGTCGTGACGTCGCTCTCCTGCTTGCCCTCGTCGCGCGACGAATCGTCGTCGCCGTCGTCGGCGGTGCCGTTCCCGTTCGGGAGCGGAGGAGCTGCCGTACACGCGAACACGACGGACGCGAGGGCGGGTGCGGCGAGCAGACGAACGAAACGGAACGCGGAACGCATCGGGAGACCTCCAGGGATGAAGGGCTCCGATACAGGGGCCGTGCCACTCGGCGGATCGCCGGCGCAGCAGGCTTTTCCAGGGGTGCGGGCGTGATGTGGCGTCGAGCACGCGGGGAGCACGATCCAACTACGTCGGTGCCGGCAGAAACGTGGGAACAGAGAAAACAGGAAACAGGGAACGGGCAACCGGCAACGGGCAATGCGCGCCCGGACGTGCGGCGTGCTGAAATATCGCCGGTTGCCGGTTCCCTGTTTCCTGTTTCCTGTTCTCTCTCTCCCGAGAGGGTCACGTACCGCGCAGCACCAGCAGTCGCTCTTCGGTCATGTCGGCCATCGCCCACCGCACGCCTTCCCGCCCGAAGCCCGAGCCCTTCACGCCGCCGTACGGCATGTTGTCGACGCGGAAGCTCGGGACGTCGCCGACGACGACGCCGCCGACCTCGAGCTCGTCCCACGCACGCATCGCGTGTCCGAGGTCGGACGTGAAGAGGCCCGCCTGGAGCCCGTAGTCGCCCTCGTTCGCGATCCGGAGCGCCTCGTCGAGGTCGTCGAACGGCGCGAGCGTCACGACGGGACCGAACGCCTCCTCGCACGCGAGCTTCGCGTCGTGCGGCACGCCCTCGACGACGGTGGCGTCGAGCATCGAGCCCTTCCGCGAGCCGCCGACGAGGACGCGCGCGCCGCGCTCCTTCGCCTCCGCGAGCCAGCCCTCGAGGCGCTTCGCTGCGGGCTCGTCGATCATCGGGCCGAGGAACGTACCTTCGTCCTTCGGATCGCCGGCGGCGAGGCCGCAGACCCTGGTGACGAGCGCATCGCGGAACGCGTCGTAGAGCGACCGGTGGACGAGGACACGCTGCACCGAGATGCAGCTCTGCCCCGACTGGTAGAACGCGCCGAAGACGACGCGGTCGACGACGGCGTCGAGGCACTTGCCCTGGTCGGCGTCGACGATGCACGCGGCGTTGCCGCCGAGCTCGAGCACGACGCGCTTCCGTCCGGCCCGCGCGCGCAGATCCCACCCGACCTTCGACGAGCCGGTGAACGACAGGAGCGCGATCCGCGGGTCCTCGATGAACGGCGCGACGTGCTCGATCCGCGAAGGCAGGATCGAGAACGCCCCTTCCGGCAGCTCGGTCTCGGCCAGCACTTCGCCGAGGACGAGCGACGAGAGCGGCGTCCGGTCCGACGGCTTCAGCACGAACGGGCAGCCTGCCGCGATCGCGGGCGCGACCTTGTGCGCGACGAGGTTGAGCGGGAAGTTGAACGGCGTGATGAACGAGCAGACGCCGACCGGCACACGCTTCGTCATCCCGCGGGTGCCGCGCGCACGCGCGGAGATCTCGAGCTCGAGGACCTCGCCGGTCGGCCGGGTCACCTCGTCGGACGCGGCCTCGAACGTGTCGACGAGGCGGGTGACCTCGCCGCGCGCGTCGCGGATCGGCTTGCCTGCTTCGACCGCGAGGATCCTCGCGAGCTCCTCGCTGCGCTCGCGGAAGCGACGCGCGGCGTGCCGGAGCACGTCACGCCGCGCGTAGGGAGGGAGCTTCCGCATCGCTTCGCGTGCGCCGTGGGCGGCGGCGATCGCGCGCTCGATCTCGGCGGGGCCCGCGAGCGCGATCTCGGCGACGACCTCCCCCGAGTACTTGTCGGTGACGGGGAGACGGCCTTCGGTCGTCTCCGCGACCTGTCGATTGGCGAGCCAGAACGGGTGACGCTTGGTCATGGTTTCTCTCCGACGTCATGCGGCGAGGCAGGCGCGCCCGAGCGCGCGGAGCTCGTCTCCGAGGATGCGGTGGTTCGCTTCATAGTCGATCGGCACGTCGACGAGGTGGATGCCGGGCGTGCGGAGCGTCCGCGCGAGGAGCGGCCCGAGATCGCTCGCGCGTTCGAGCCGGTGCCCCTCGGCGCCGAACGCCTCGGCGAGGCGGACGAAGTCGGGGTTGCCGAACGTCATCGCGTGATCGGGGAGCGCCATCTCGACCTGCTTCCAGCGGATCATCCCGTAGCCGTCGTCGCGTACGACGAGGACGGTCAGGTCGAGGCCGAGCCGCTTCGCCGTCTCGAGCTCCTGCACGCTCATCATCAGCCCGCCGTCGCCGACGACGGCGACGACCTTCCGCTCCGGGTGCACGAGCTTCGCGGCGATCGCGGACGGGAGCCCCGCGCCCATCGTCGCGAGCGCGTTGTCGAGGAGCAGCGTCCGCGGTGCACGCGCGCGGTAGCTCCGCGCGAACCACAGCTTGTACATCCCGTTGTCGAGGCACACGATGCCGTCGTCCGGCATCGCACGCCGGACCTCCGCGACGAGCCGCGGCGGATGGATCGGGAAGCGCGCGTCGTCCTCCTCGCGCGCGAGGTGCTCGAGGAGCCGCGCGCGGACGGCTTCGAACGGCGCGAGCCGCGACGGGACGGCCGGGCCCGGCAGCGCCGCCGCGAGACGCGTCACGGCGTCGGCGAGATCGCCGACGAGCTCGAGGTCGGGCGCGTAGACCGCGTCGACTCCGGGTGAGGTCGCGCCGACGTGGACGAGGACCGGCCCTCCCGGCCGAGGAAGGAACGGCGGCTTCTCGGTCGTGTCGTGACCGACGACGAGGACGACGTCGGCGCGCGCGATCGCGGCGTGCACCGCGTCGCCGGAGGATGTCGCCGTCGTCCCGAGCCAGAGCGGATCGGCTTCGTCGAGGACGCCCTTGCCCATCTGCGTCGTCACGAACGGGATCCCCGTCCGCTCGACGAGCGAGCGGAGCGCACGCGGGACGCGCTCACCTCGGCTCGCGCCTTCCCCGACGACGAGGAGCGGCCGCTCCGCGGCGGCGAGGAGGTCGCGCGCCTTCCAGAGCGCGCGCTCGTCGACGATCGGACGCGACGCACCGTGCGCGCGCGACGAGGCGTGGACGCTCGCGCGCTCGCGCGCGACGTCGTCGGGGAGCTCGAGCAGCACGGCCCCGGGGCGCTCGTCCTCCGCACGGCGGAACGCGTCGTGGACGCGCGCGGTCACCTCGGCCGCGGAGGCGAGCGTCCGCGCGAGCTTCGTCACGGGGCGGAGCGCGCCGACGACGTCGACGGTCTGGAACCGCCCCTGCGCGCCGCCGCGGAGCGGCTTCTGCCCGGTCACGAACAGCGCCGGGAAGCCGCCGAGCTGCGCGTACGCCGCGGCGGTGACGAGGTTCGTCGCGCCGGGCCCGAGCGTCGCGAGCGCGACGCCGGCGCGGCCGGTGAGGCGTCCCACCGTCGCGGCCATGATCCCCGCCGCCTGCTCGCTCCGCGTCACCACGAGCGGGAGCCCTGCCGCGCGCATCGCCTCGACGAGGTCGAGCGTCTCCTCGCCGGGCACACCGAACACTCGCGTCACGCCTTCGGCCCGCAGCGCTGCGACGAGCAGCTCGGCCGAGGTCGCCTCGATTCGTTCCATGCCGAGAAGATGGGAGCGGACCGCGTGGCGGCCCAGACGTTTGTTCGGATGCGAGCGATAAGCATTGCTTATGATCGACGCATGGAGCTCCGCCACCTCCGCTACTTCCTCGCCGTCGCGGACACGCTCCACGTCGGGCGCGCCGCGCGAAAGCTCCACATCTCCCAGCCCGCCGTCTCCCAGCAGCTCCGCGAGCTCGAGGGCGAGCTCGGCGAGACGCTCTTCGAGCGGCACGCGCGTGGCGTGCGCCTCACGCCGGCAGGTGAGGTCTTCCGCGTGCACGCCTCGCGCGTGCTCGAGGACGTACGCGCGGGCGAACGCGCGCTCGCCGCCTTCGCGAACAAGCAGGTCGGCGAGCTCCGCGTCGCGTACCTGCCGAGCACGACCGCGAACCTCGTCATCCCCGCCGTCGCGGCGGTGATGAAGCGCTACCCCGGCGCACGCGTGATCGCGTACGAAGGCGTCTCACGCCGCGTGGAGCGCCTCGTCGCCGAGGGCCGCGCGGACGTCGGCCTCGGCCTGCTCCCGGTGCGGCGGACCGATCTCGTGACGGAGCCGGTGGTCGAAGGTCGCCTCTCCCTCGTGGTGCACGCGAAGCACCCGCTCGCAGGCGAGGCCTCCGCTTCGCTCCGCGACGTCGCGAAGGAGCCCTTCGCGCTCCTCTCGCGATCGCTCCGCGCGCGCGCGCTCGCCGACGCGGCGCTCGCGCGTGCGGGCGTCGAGCCGACGATCGCGCTCGAGGCGGATGCGGTCGCGACCGTCCTCGCCGTCGTGCGCGCGGGGCTCGCCGTCGCCGTCCTCCCCGAGCCGCGCGTCCGGCGCGGCGACGACCTCGCCGTCGTCCCGCTCCGCCCCCGCGCGCCGCCGCACGTGACGGCGCTCCTCTACCGCGCGTCCGCCCTGCGCTCGCCGCTGACGGAGGCGTTCGGCGAAGAGGTGCGCGCCGTCGCCGGTCGCCGACTCGACGAGGTCCGCTGACAACGGCTTGGGGGGAAACGCCTACGGCCGAGGGGCCCGCCCGCCCCTCACAGCCCTCAGGGCGAGGGTGGAAGGCCGCGGAAAGGCCCCGATCGCGCGCTGGCCCGAGTCCTGCTCTAATCCGCGAGCGGCCGAGTTCCAACGCGAGGTGGGAAGCGTCACTCAGGCCGACACCGGAGCCGTCATGCGACATCTCTCTGGCCTCTTCACCAAGACGCGCGTCACCGCCCTCGTCCTCGTCCTCGGCGCCGCCTTCGGCCCCTCGGCCGTCGTCGCGTGCGGCAGCTCCGAGAAGGAGGAGACGAGCGTCAACGTGTCGGCCATCGTCTTCGAGTCGCGCGCGCACACCGTGATCGCCGAGAACGGCGAGGTGTCCGTCAACGTGGCGGGCGGCAACGGGCAGGTCCTCGACTACACGCGCTACGTCCCCGGCGCGAAGCTCCGCGTGCTCTCGCCGCCGCGTCCGGACGGCGCGGTCCGGAACCTGATCGAGGCGTTCCCGCAGGCCGACCTGAACGGCTTCGACGTCTCGTTCGACGCGAAGCAGGTCGTCTTCTCGATGAAACGCGACCCGAACGATCGCTACCACATCTACACGGTGCAGCTCGACACGGGCGAGATCCACCAGAAGACGGGCGGCGATCAGAACGACATCACGCCGATCTACCTCCCCGGCGGCCGGATCGCCTTCGCGACGGACCAGATGTACACGCCGATGGGCACGCGCGCCGACGAGTACAACCACTCGCGTCAGGTCACGCAGCTCGCGACGATCAGCATCGACGGCGGTGACGCCGACCGCCGCCTCGCGTCGCAGAACCTCTCGCACTCCGTCTCGCTCTTCTCGCGCCACAACGGGAAGATCGGCTACTCGCGCTGGGAGCACCTCGGCGGCGTCAACGACGTGAAGCTGTTCGAGGCCGCGCCGGACGGCGCGCAGATGACGGCGATCGCGGGCCAGCACGGCAAGCCGTCGAACTCGCTCGTCAACGTGCGCGAGCTCGAGCCGAACGTCTTCATCGGGATCGCGACGAACCGCTCGCGCACGATCCACGCGGGCGCGCTCGTGAAGATCGACGCGCGCAACCATGCCGACCCGATCTGCATGGACGCCAAGATCCTCGACAAGGCGGGGCACGCCTGCCTCGACGAGGAGAACGTCCAGTACGAGCTCCTCACGCCCGAGGTCCCGACCGGCGCGGGCCCCTCGCCCGTCGGCCGCTACCGGACGCCGAGCGCTCTCCCGGACGGCCGCCTCCTCGTCTCGTGGGCCGACGGCGCGGTGAACGACCTCGCCGAGCAGTCGCTCACGCCGCCGAACTTCGGCATCTACATGTTCGACCCGGCGACGAAGAAGAACCAGCTGATCTTCGACGACCGTGACATGTGGGATCTGAACGCGATGGCCGTCGCGCCGCGTCCCGAGCCGCCGGTGATCGGCGCGCTCACGGCGCGGGCGCCCGATCCCGGTACGCCGGTCCGGATCGGCTCCGTCGACATCACGCGCACGAGCCTCACCGATCGCGTGAGCGGCGGCATGTTCGGCGACGGCGTTCCGCTGAACGAGGCGCTCAAGGCGGCGGTGAAGGTCCGCGTCATCGAGGGCTTCTCGAGCGAGGCCGCGAAGGGCGTCACGATGTTCGGCCTCACGATGGACGAAGGCGCCGCGATCCTCGGCGAGGCCGACGTGAACCCGGACGGGAGCTGGCTCGCGGAGATCCCGCCGTACCTGCCGGTCCACCTCCAGCCGATCGACAAGTTCGGGATGTCGATCCGCAACCAGCGCCTCTGGATCCAGGGCATGCCCGGCGAGGACCGCCGCTGCATCGGCTGCCACGAGAGCCGCACGCAGTCGGTCGCGGCGCGCGCCGGAAACCCCACCGTCGCCGAGCAGCGTCAGGCGCAGCAGTTCCTCGCGCCGGTCTCCGACCGCGCGGAGATCTCGTGGAGCCTCGACCGCACGAAGTACCCCGACGCGAAGCCGAAGGCGGTCGTCCAGGACATCCTCAACGCGAAGTGCGCGTCGTGTCACTCGGGCGGCGCGAACGACCCCTTCGCCGGCAAGACGTACAGCGTCACGCAGACGACGCCGGGGACCGGCACGACGCAGCAGTACACGATCCCGTACCTCGACCTCAGCGAGAAGCCGATCACCGTCGTCTACGACCGCATGGTCGCGACCTATCCGTCCTCCTACGTCTCGCTCTTCTTCCCCGCCACGCTCGAGATGGGGATGGGGATGGGCGCGGCACCGGTCGGTGAGGTCCCGCCGAAGTGGGCGATCGTGAACGACGCGCGCAACTCGGCGCTGATCAAGAAGCTGAACGTGAAGGCGCCGGACGGCTCGTTCGCCTACGGCAACCCGGCGATGCACCCCGAGGACAAGGGCGTCACCCTCACCGACGAAGAGCGCCTGCAGCTCGTCCGCGCGATCGACATCGGAGGCCAGTTCTACACGCGACAGAACACCGGCTTCGTCCCCTTCAACGACACCCGCTACGCCGGGCAGGCGTACCCCTGAGGACGAGGAGAACCCCATGATCTCCAAGACGACCAAGCTCGGCCTCACGGTCTCCACCTTCGCGTCCGTCGCGTTCGCGTGCCTGTCGCTCTTCACGCCGGCAGCCCACGGCGGCCCGGCGGAGGCGACCGGCGGCGCCGCGCGGATGTACCCGGGCATCGCCCCCGACCAGATCGAGAAGCTCTCCTCCGGCGACCGCATCAAGACGGTCACCGCGCAGCGCGGATCGATGACGGCGATCTGGGAAGCGCTCGAGGAGGGCGAGAAGGTCGAGTGCCTCGACTGCATCCCATCCGTCGAGCCGCTCATGTACGACGCCGATCCGCGGACGCGCGAGATCGCCGCGTGGTGGCTCCGCCGCCGGATCTTCGGCGTGTTCGGCCCGGGCGAGGTCTACGAGCGCACGATCAAGCGGCTCTCGTCGGACGGGAACCCGAAGGTCCGCGCCTACGCGGCCGAAGCCCTCGGCGAGTTCCTGCTCGCGCCGGGCGTCGAAGCCGTCGCGCTCGCGGTCGAGAAGGATCCGGAGCCCACCGTCCGCGCGGCGGCGGCGAGCGCGCTCGGTCGTCTCAACGACGACGGTCGCGACGCGATCACGAAGGCGCTCGGGGACAGCGACCCGCGCGTGAAGCTCGCCGGCCTCTCGTCGGCGACGCGGGTGAACTCGTTCTCCGACGTCTCGGCGGTCGCGAAGCTCCTCGGCGACGGGGACGCGAAGGTGCGCCGGCGCGCGGCCGAAGCGCTCGGCTCGATGAACGCGAAGGACTCGACGGCAGGCCTGATGGCCCTCGCGAAGAACGACCCGGACGCGAACGTCCGCAACTCGGCCGTCCACACCCTCGGCATGCTCCGCGACCCCAACGCGCGGCCCGTGCTCGAGGACGTCGCGAAGACCGACGCCGACTCGCTCGTCCGCGATCAGGCCGCGATCGCGCTCCGCCGACTCTGAAAGAAGGCTCCAGGCTACAGGCTTCAGCAGCGAGAGATTTCGCCGACCGCAACCGCTCTCTCGTTCCTGAAGCCTGTAGCCTGGAGCCTGTGGCGTTTCCGCTACAATGCCGACCGTGCGCTTTCCTTCCGCCATCACCGCGGCCGTTGCAGCCGGCGCCGTCTTCGTCGCCCTCTCGCCGCTCTCGTGCTCCGAGAAGGAGCCGCAGTCGTCGACGTACTTCGATCGTACGATCAGCCCGATCCTGACGACGGGGTGCTCGCGGACGAACACGGGCGCGAGCTGTCACGTCGCGGACGCGAAGGGCAACGCGCTCGGCAACCTCGACACCGCGAGCTACGCCGGGATCGCGAAGCGGCGCGATCTCCTCGTCGACTACGGCCCGTACGGGCAGCCGGCCCTCCTCCTCAAGAACGTCGATCCGCTCCAGGTCGCGGTCACGACGTACGACGGCAAGAAGGTCACCGTCACGACCGACATCAAGCACGCGGGCGGCTCCGTCCTCGACGCGACCGGCACCGCGTACACGACGCTCCGGCGCTGGCTCCAGAACGGCGCGACCGAGAACAACACCGGCGCCACCGCGAAGCAGCTCGAGAAGCAGGCCTGCAGCACGTTCCTCCCGTCGCGCGAGTTCGATCTCACGAAGGACCCGCCGCGCGCGGACTTCGCGCTGTTCCGCGACAAGGTGAATCCGCTCCTCACGAGGCCTTCGGAGTCCGGCACCGACAAGAGCTGCGCGGCCTCGAACTGCCACGGCACGGTGGCGAACTCGCTCTACCTCTCGTGCGGCGACACCCCCGAGCAGCTCCGCTTCAACTACTACGCGTCCCAGGAGTACCTCGCCGCGACGCCGGAGCAGAGCGAGCTGCTCCGCCGTCCGCTCTCGCCGTCGGCGGGAGGCGCGTACCACGAGGGCGGCGTCGTCTTCGACAGTCCGAGCGACGACGTCTACCAGGCGCTGAACGAGTGGGCGAAGGCGCACGGCCCGGCGATCGTCCCGGAGAGGGACGCCGGCTTCGACTTCTTCTCGCAGAAGGTGCAGCCGATCCTCGTCAAGAAGGGCTGCATGATGATGCAGTGCCACTCGGCGACGCTGTTCCACGACTACCGGCTCCGCGGCGGATCGGGCGGGAGCTTCTCGCTCAGCGCGACGCGGAAGAACTACGAGCTGTCGCTCACGCAGCTGGCGGTCGAGAGCGACGATCCGAGCGCGAGCCGGATCGTGAAGAAGAACCTCTACCGCCCGGAGGTGTGCGGCGTCGCCGGGTGTGACAAGCCCTCGGGCATCACGCACCGCGGCGGTCCGCTCTTCGAGGACTTCGGCAACCAGACCGCGAGCCCGAAGGCGTGCGCGGAGGGGAAGTACGACTACGACAACGGCGATCTCGACAAGATCCCCGCGTACTGCGTCGTCGCCGAATGGCTCCGGCGCGAGCGCGAGACCCACAAGCTCGCGCCGCTCAGCGCCGTCGTGTACGTGAAGCGCCCGCTCGGCAGCTACAAGCGCGTGCAGGACTTCGACGTCTATTCGCCGGGCGCCGATCTGCGTCGCGCGGCGGTGACCGTCGCTGCCGACGGCCGGATCACGGCGGGGAACGACACCTCGCTCGCGCAGGGCTGCGGCCTCAGCCCTGCGACCGCGGACATCCAGCGCCCGCAGGTGTCGTGGGACGGCGCGAAGATCGCGTTCGCCGCGCGCTCGTCGGCGAGCGAGCCGCTCGCCGTCTACGAGATGAACGCGGACGGCTCCGCGTGCGCGAAGCACCCGGTGATCAACGCGACGCCGCCGACGCAGAACGGCCTCCTCGTCCACAACTTCGACCCGACCTATGCGCCGCCGGAGAACGGCGTGACGCGCATCGTCTGGGCCTCGACGCGCGGAAACCTTCCGATCGTCCAGACCGACTACCAGGGGCCGCAGCGGCAGCCCGCCGATCCTTCGAAGCCGAACCCGAACCTCTACGTGCTCGAGGCGGGCGACAAGATCCGGCAGCTCACGTTCCTCCTCAACATGGAGCGACGTCCGAGCTTCATGAACGACGGCCGGTTGATCTTTCCGGCCGAGAAGCGCGCGCCGCAGTTCCACCAGGTCGCGCTCCGCCGCATCAACATCGACTCGGGTGACTATCACCCGCTCTACGCGCAGCGCAGCTCGATCGGCTACTCGGAGGCCTCCGAGGTCGTCGAGCTCTCGGACAAGAACTTCGCGACCATCTTCCGCGAGCCGAGCACGCCCCACGGCGGCGGCGTCCTCGCGATCTTCAATCGGTCGCTCGGCCTCGACTTCAGGAGCACGAATCCGGCGGACTACCTCGTCGACCCCGGCGTCCTCGATCCGGCGGCGCTCCAGTCCCCCGACCCGCAGTTCTTCCTCCGATCCCTGAAGTTCCCCGATCCGGCTGCGGACGCGCGGCCCGGCAAGCCGACGACGGGCGTCTACACGTCGCCGTCGATGCTCCCGAACGATCGCCTGCTCGTCAGCTTCGGCCCCGCGGCGGACGCGGCGGCCTTCGACGGCAACTACGACGTCTGGGTCATGAGCTCGGTGACCGGCGCGAAGGAGAAGCTCCTCGGCGACGCGGGCTCCGCGGAGGTCGAGGCCGTCGGCGTGTACGGCAAGCTCGTCCGGCCGATCTTCAAGTCGTCGCTCGACGAGCCGAACGGCCACACCCGCATCACGGACGGCGTCGCGGAAGCGCAGCTCCACGTCGTCGACTTCGGGATCCTCGCGACGCTCCTCTTCCAGAACACGCCGACGGGTCGGGTCATCGATCCCGACCTCACGTCGGTGGAGCTCTACGAGGACATGCCTCCCCCGCCCGAGATGGACTCGTTCGAGAAGGGCGGCGCCAACATCGCGACCGACGCGTACGGCCGGGTCTACGTCCGGCGGCGCCTCCTCGGCACGGTGCCGTTCGCGAGCGACGGCTCGGCGAAGTTCACGGTTCCGGGTGGCGTGCCGCTCGTCATCCACGCGCCCGACACACCGCTCTCGCGCGAGAAGAAGCTTCCGCGCTGGCAGCGTGAGCAGTACGTGTTCGCGCCGGGCGAGTACGCGCACCAGTCGTTCAAACGCGAGCTGTTCGGTTCGCTCTGCGGGGCGTGCCACGGGTCGGTCACCGGCAAGCCGGTCGACGCCGCGCTGATCCCGGACTTCGTCACCCAGGCGTCGTCGACGCTCTCACGTTCGCAGCCGCCGCTCGGCCTCGCGATCCCGCCGGCCCAGCGCACGCAGGTCCTCGAAGGCGCGCCGAAGGAGTAGCGGGTGGACGCGCGCGAGCTCGCGAGGCGGCGCCCGGTGTGGAAGGCGCTCTCGGACCTGTTCCTCGACACGGAGGCACGGCCGTGGATCCCGTCGATGGCGCTCGTCGTCCTCGACGCCGGGTACTCCGACGACGAGATGCGGCGGATCTGGCGAAACGAGATCGTCCCCGAGTTCTCGCCGAACCTCCTCTCGATCGCGGGCGAGTGGGCGGACCTGCCGCTCGACGAAGAAAGCCTCGTCGCGCGCGCGGAAGGGGGAGGCAGCATGCTCGGCGCCGTCGCTTCGAAGAACGCGCCCTCGCTCGACGAGCAGCTCGAGGCGGTCCTCGCCGTGCGGCGTGTCCTCGGCGAGACGAGGCCGGAGGCCCGCGGAGAGCTCGCCCACGAGCTCGGCAAGGTCCTCGACGTCTGGGTCGACGGCGCGATCGGAGGCCGCGAGCCCGCGTCCGAGGCGATCCGGCCGCTCGTGGGTGCTGCGTTCCGTCGGCTGCAGCCGACGTTCGTCGACCTCTTGATCGGCGAAAGACGCGCGACGGCGGCCGAGCGCGTCGCATTGGTCGAACGCTTCCTCGGGTGCTAAGCCTCCGGCGTGAGGTGGCCGGCTGTCATCGCGCTCTTCGCCCTCGCGGGCTGCCGAGCGGGAGGGTGCGCTGCCGCGTCGCTCGGCGACGTGGTCGGCGCGACCGGCGACGCGTACTGCGACCGTCGCTACGTGCCGGACGATCGCGAGCCCGGCTCGTTCTGCCAGGAGATCGTCGACACGCTCGCCGCGAGCCAGTTCCAGGACGACTGCCGCGAGAAGCACGCGGCGCGCTCCGAGGAGGGGCGCTGCCCGCGTGAGCGCGTCCTCGGCGGCTGCAAGCTGCTGAAGGAGAACGACGACGGCAGCGAGGTCATCGACTGGTACTACGACGTGGTCGGCTTCGAGCGGGACGACGGGGGCAAGCCGTTCGTCGATCCCGCGCGGACGAAGGACGACGTGAAGAGCCTCTGCTCGGACAAGACGCGCTACGACGAGGGCGCCACGTTCGTGGAGCCCTGATCGCAGGAGCCCCGGTCTTCGACCGGTCGGGATACGCGGCAGCGGAGATCACTCCCTTCCTGCGAAACACGCTCGATGGACTCGTGTTACGACGTTGTGTCTCGGGAGGGGGACATGACGAGCAGCGACACGCGCTTCCAGGGATCGATCCCGCGGACCTACGACGAGCTGCTCGGCCCCCTGCTCTTCGAGCCCTACGCGCTCGACCTCGCGGCGCGGCTCGGCGAGATCACCGAAGGCGCCGTGCTCGAGACGGCTGCTGGCACGGGCCGGGTCACGCGTGCGCTCTCGAGCGTGCTGCCTTCGCGCGTTCGCATCCTCGCGACCGACCTCAACGAAGCGATGCTCGAGGTCGCGCGCACGCGCGTGAACGCCCCTTCCGTCACGTTCCGGCAGGCGGACGCCGCGGCGCTGCCCTTCCGCGACACGGAGTTCGACGCCGTGGTCTGCCAGTTCGGCGTCATGTTCATGGACAAGGGCGCTTGCTTCCGGGAAGCGAAGCGCGTGCTCCGGCGTGGGGGTCGCTTCGTCTTCAACGTGTGGGACTGCCTCGAGCAGAACGAGGTCAGCAAGGTCGTCCACGACGCGTGCGGAGCGATGTTCCCCGACGACCCGCCTCGCTTCTACGAGCGCGTCCCGTTCGCCTATCGCGACGAGGCGCGCATCCGCGAGGACCTCACCGCGGCCGGGTTCGAGGACATCGCGATCGAGGTCGTCGACAAGGTGACGCGGGCGCCTTCGGCGGAGATCGCCGCGATCGGCCTCTGCCGGGGCACTCCGCTCTTCGGCGAGCTCCAGGCGCGCGGCCGGGTCGACGAAGCGGTCTCGCACGTCGCTCGAGCGCTCGCCGCGCAGTTCGGCTCCGCGTCGTTCGACAACCGGATGCGCGCGCTCGTCGTCAGCGCGCGGTGAACGCGCGGCTCACCAGACGACGAGCTCGTCGCGGTGCACCATCACGAACGGGTCGGCAGCCTCGTCGCGCCTTCCCGCGAGCACGACCGCCTCCGTCGAGGAGCACCGCGCGAGGCCGCGCCCGATCTCCTCGCCGCTGGGAGCGAGGAGCCTGACCGAGTCGCCCGCACGGAAGTCGCCGCGCACGCCCGCGACGCCGACGCCGAGCACGCTCTTGCCCTTCTCGCGAACGGCGCTCGCCGCGCCCTCGTCCAGCAACATCGCGCCGCGCGGCCGGAGCGTGAACGCGATCCAGTGCTTCTTCGCGGGGAGCCGGCGCGAGGCGGCGACGAACACCGTCCCTTCGTCCTCCCCGGCGAAGATGCGGCCGAGGACGTCGTCCTTCCGCGCGTCGGCGATGACGACGTGCGCGCCGGCCAGCGTCGCGCGCCGCGCGGCTTCGATCTTGCTCGCCATCCCTCCGGTCCCGACGTCGCTCTTCTTCGCGCGGACGAGCGGGAGGGCCTCGGTGCTCACGTCGCGCACGACCGGCACGCGCGTCCCACTCGCGTCGAGGAGGCCTTCGACGTCGGAGAGGAGGACCAGCACGTCCGCGGCGACGAGCGGCGTGACCATCGCGGAGAGCTCGTCGTTGTCGCCGAACTTGATCTCCTCGACCGAGACCGAGTCGTTCTCGTTCAGGACCGGCACCGCGCCCGCGTCGAGCAGCGCCGAGAGCGCAGCGCGCGCGTTGTTCGCCCGCACGCGATCGGCGAGGTCGGCATGGGTGAGGAGCACCTGCGCGACGGAAAGGCCCACCGTCCCGAACGCCTCCTCGTAGGCGCGCATGAGGAGGCTCTGCCCCGCCGCGGCGGCCGCCTGGAGGCGCGCCATCTCCTTCGGCCGCGCGCGATAGCCGAGCTTCCGCGTCCCGAGCGCGATCGCGCCGCTCGAGACGATGACGACGGAGCGTCCCGCGTCGACGAGCTCGCGGACGGCGCGCGCGAGGCGGGCATGCGCCTGCGGGTCTCGTGCGAGGGAGCTCGACCCGATCTTGACGACGACCCGACGCGCCTTCCGCACGTCCTTCCGCGGCTCGGTCATGGTCACGCGCGGACGCTGGCGAGCACGTCGTCGAACGCGGCGTCGAGCCGGCGGACGAGCCAACCGGGCAGGCTCGCCATCGAGATGAGCACGCCGTCGACGACCTGCGTCGTCTGGTCCCGGAGGTCCTCCGCCGGACGCGGCGGGTCTTCGCGCGAGGCGTTGCCCTCGGTCGTGAGCGCGTAGACGAGCGCCTGATCGATCGCGCGGCGGACGCGGCGCGCCTCGTCGACGTCGATCCGCACCGCCCGCGCAGTGCGCGCCGTGTCGAGATAGCGCTGGAGGAGGTGACCGAGCACGAACGTGCCGAGCGCGGAGCGGACGGGCGGCACCGCCGAGAGCGGACCGAAGCGGCCGAGGACACGCGTGACCGCGAAGGCGACGCCCTGCGAGAGCACGCCCTTCGAGCCGTCACCCGCGAGCGGGTCCGCGAGCACCTCGCGCGCTTCGGGGGTGAGCGAGAGGCCGTGGCGCGCCGTGATGTCGTGGGCGAGCGCGCCACGGACGCGCTTCACGATCACGTTCGGGACCCACGGGAGCGGGACGATCCCGCTCGCCGCGCCGAGCACGGTGTAGGTGCCGAGGCGGCCGCCGTCGAGCTGCCGCTTCACGAGCGCGTCGCCGCGACGCGACGCGACCTCGAAGTCGTCCTTCTCCATCCCGGCCACGTTACCACCTCACGCGAGCGCGCGCGCGAGCGGCAACAGCTCGAGGAACACGACCTTGGCCTCGGCGGCGAGGCCGAGCAGCTCGGCGGTCGTGAGGCTCTCGCCGAGGTCGATCGTGACGTGGGCGCCGTTCGCCTCGGCGAGGCCGCCGCGCTCGGCGAGACGCGCGGCGAGGACGGGGACGGCCGCGGCGGCGTCCCCCGCGATGCGCGCCGTGAACCGCCTTCGCGCGCGGACGAGCGTGGCCGGAGATCCCTGCGCTTCGATCCGCGAGCCCGAGACCACGGCCGCCTCGCCGGCGGCGACGGCGAGCGGCGACGCGAGCGCGACGCGGGGAGCGAAGACGATCCACGCGCGGCCTTCGACGGCCGCGGCGAGGACGCGCGCGAACGTGCTCGCGACGTCCTCGGCGAGATCGGCGAGCGGGTCCTCGAGCAGGATCGTATCCGCGCCGGTCGCGAGGGCGGCGGCGACGGCCGCGGCGCGCCGGGCCGCGGTCGGGAGGCGGTCGAGGCGCGTCTTCGTGGCCGCCGCGAGGTCGAGCTTCGCGATCGCGGCCGCCGCACGCGCGTCCGCTTCGCGTCGCGACGCGCCCGCGAGCCGCGCGTTCCACGCGACGTACTCGAGGGTGCTCCACTTCGCGGGTACGGCGAGGTCGATCGGGACGAGCGCGACGGCGTTCGCACGCGCCGCCTCGGCCGCCACGGCGCCACGCACGAGGAGCCGCCCGCGGACGACCGGACGGAGCCCCGCCGCCGCTTCGAGCAGGGCACGTGGCGCGCCGAGGACGAGGGCGCTCCCGGCTTCGAGCCGGAGCGAGAGGCCCTCGACGGCAGGCACGCCGTCGACGTCGACGCGAAGGTCCTCGGCCTCGAGCAGCATCCGACCCCACGGTACCAGGCCCAAAGGCGCCGATGGACGGTGAAGTGCCCCATTTCTCGGGTCCGGAGCGGCGGGAAGGGCACCGTTCTCCTCGGCCCCGGCGCGGGCGTCGGATATCCTGATTCACGAGGTGGATCGAATGAGCCCGAAGCGCATCCCCGCTCTCTGCCTCTCGCTCGCGATGCTCGCGGCGTGCGCGAGCTCCGAGGAGGAGCAGGTGCTCCCGCCTGTCGTGCTCGGCATGACGGAGACGACGCCGCCGGCCTTCGACGACGGCCAGACGCAGATCTACCAGGTGACGAAGGAGGTCTCGCTCCCGATGCGGGCGCCGCTGTCGAGCGAGCGAACGAACGGCGACGTCGATCCCTACCCGCGCGCGCCGTTCCACCTCGCACGCGACACGCGCATCACGGTGCGCTTCACGCTGTCGAACCTCGAGGACAAGCAGAACATCGTCGAGCTGCTGTTCGATCCGTGGAACGAGTTCGTCCGCTACCAGCCGGGCGTGAACGCGAGCGGCGAAGAGGCGCTCCCGAACTTCAGCGGCAACCAGCGCTTCGTGATCCTGCCGCCGCTCGGCCGGGTCGAAGGCATCCTCACCCCCGACGACATGCTCGAGCTCGCGACCGACCTCGCGACGGCGATGTCGCTCGATCGGCGGCGGCCGGCGGCCGGCGCGACGCCGGGTGAGGACGATCCGCTCGGCGGCCCGACGCTCTACAACCGCGCGATGAACACGCAGAACCGGTCGACGGTGCAGTTCGATCCGGTGCTCGCGCCGTTCATCCCCCAGGTCGTCGCCGGCCTGACCGGGTTCGACGTGGGCCTCCGGACGAGCGGCCCGGCCAAGGTAGCGGTCGAGCTCCTGGTGGACGTCGAGGACCTGAAGGGCGACCGGGTCGTGCCATCGGGCGACAACCTCGAGACGCTCGACCCGCCGGGCGACGTCCTGAGCCCGCCCGCCCCCACCGGGATGATGGCGCAATAACGAGCCGCCGGGCCCCGTGCGCCTTGACAGAGGGGGCCGGGTTTGGGAATTTGCGCGGCGGAGAGCTGACCGAGTGGCCGAAGGTGCCTGATTCGAAATCAGGTGTACCTGCAAGGGTACCAAGGGTTCGAATCCCTTGCTCTCCGCTAGACCGAGCCGCCCGTTCTCCGAGAGGAGGCGAGCGGCTCGTGTGCTTTCGGGGTTCCGGTCGCGCGCCGCGAAGAGGAATGCGGCGCCGACCACGCGTATGCTCTCCTCCATGCGTAGCGTTCTCGGACTGACGCTCGGTCTCGGAGCACTCGTCGCGATCGCCTGCGGGAGTGAGGGCTCGAACGGGGGAACCGCGGGCCCGGGGACGGACGGGGGCGCGTCGTCGTCCTCGTCGTCGTCGAGCGGCAGCTCGTCCTCGAGCGGGGGCTCGAGCTCCGGCGGCGGCGGCGGCAACACGGAGGTGTGCGGCGCGCCCCTCGGGGCGCCCTGCGACGCGGGGAACGCCTGCGACCTCGGGCTCGCGTGCGTCTCGGGCTCGTGCGCGTGCACGAGCCCGCCGTGCAGCGTGGCGTGTTGGACGGACCGCGTCGTCGACCATCTCGTCCTCGGCGGAGACACGCTCTTCGTCTCGCAGAGGGACGCGAACGAAACGAACTGGGAAGTCGACCGCGTCGAGGTGGCGGGCGGAGGCCCGAAGCGCATCGTGGACGGCAACGGCTCGGCGAAGATCGCGACCGCAGCGGACCGCCTCTACGTCGGCGCCGGCCTTCGCGGCGTGGACAACACCCTCACGCAGATGGGCTTCGACGGCAGCGCCCCGAAGGTGCTGAACGCGAAGCTGCCCTTCGTTCGATGGGTCACCGCGACGCCCACGAACCTCGTCCTCTCGTCGGACCGGAGCGTGCGTCTCTACGGCCTGGACGGCGTGCTGGTCCGCAGCCTCGCCGACGACAACCTCCAGTACGTCCCGCGCTGGCTCACGGTCGACGGGAACGACGTCGTCTGGGTGAACGACAACGCCGACCGCCCGAGCGACGAGATCTACAAGGCCGACCTCGGCGGCGGAGGAGTGACCCGTCTCGCGGGCGGCGCCGGAAGCGGCGCGATCAAGCTGCTCACGGTCTGCTCGGACGCCTACTACTGGGCGACCAACGACCGCGTCGTGCGCTTCGAGCGCGGCGCTCCGCCCGACACCACGGGCGGAGCCGGGTCTGCGAAGAACGGCATCGCGTGCGCGGACGGCGGCGCGCTCTTCCTGACCGGCTTCGGCGAGGCGGGGTCGTCCATCCAGGATCCCTTCGGCGTGTGGCTCCGCTCGGCGGACGGCACGATGCGCCAGCTCCACCAGCCCCCGCAGGTGGGCCAGGCGCTCAGGGAGATCGTCGCGAACGCGACGTTCCTCTACTGGGTCCAGAGCGCCGGGACGATCGAGCGCGTCATGCGTTTGCCGCGCCCTTGAGCGGTGGCGCGGGGACGACGAGCGCTAGGCTTCACCGACGACGGCGGCCGCGCGTGAGGCCCGCGAGGGCGAGGCCGACGATGCCGGCGAGCGCGAGGCCGCCGCCGGGACCGGTGCCCGACGTCGAGCAGCCACCGTCGTCCTCGGCCGCCGGCGTCGTGGTCTCGCTCGGCGGCCGCGTCGTGACCGCGCCGTTGCTGCCGCCGCTCGAAGACGTCGTCCCGGAGGAACCGCCCGACGACGTCGACGACGTGCCGGACGATCCGCCGGACGACGTGCCGCCCGAGCTCGACGAGGTCGACGACGCGTCGGTGCCCGCATCCTTCGGCGCCTCGCTCGCGCAGGTCTGCACCGTGCCCATCGGGTCCGGGACGATGTCACCGGAGATCTCTCCACCCGGGTTCGCGGCGGTGTGGATGTTCACGTACGTCTCCTCGGCCGCCACCTTCGCGTAGTCGGCCGCCGAGAACGCGATCTCGACGACGAGCGGCGAAGCCGAGAGCGTGATCGTCTTCGGCGCGAAGGCGTCGGTGACGTGGTGGACGTGCGCGTTCGTCGGGGCGCCCGTGAGGCCCTGGTACGTCACCGTCCCGCAGAGCTTGCCGGTGACGTCGTCGTACGTCAGCGCGGCGACGCCGGTTCCGCCGCCTCCGCCGTTCTTCGCGAGGGCAGCCTTGTAGTTGGTCTTCGCAGCGAACGACGAGGACGCGAACAGGAGCGAAGAGATGGTGAACGCGGAGAGGAGGAAGCGCTTCATGCGCAGCATCGTCGCCTGCGGTGGGCGAGACGGCAACAACGGCGCGCTCTCGACGCGACGCACATGCCGTGCGAAGTCCCTTCCGCGATGGGAGCCTTCTTCACCAACCTGCTCGTCCGGACGCAGGATGTCGAGGCGGTCGTGCGGGCGGTCAGCAGCATGCTCGCCGTCGGCGGCTGGAAGCGAGTGGAGACGGCGGAGGACGGGCGCAACGTGCTCGTCGTCGCTGCCGGCGAGTGGGTCGCCGTCTACGACCAGGGGACGGAGGAGCAGCTCGCTGGTGTCCTCGAGGACGTCGCGAAGGACGTGTCCATGTTCCTCGGCGCGCATGCCGTGGCGACGCTCGTCGAGGACGGGAGCTACCTGCTCGTCCAGCTCTTCGACGCGGGTGAAGCGATCGGCTTCGTCGAGCGCGGCGAGAGCGGCGTGTCGATCAACACGGGGGCCCTCCGACCGTGGCTGCGCCTCTTCCCCGATCCCGCCCGCCTCACGGCTGCGGCGGAGGCGATGAAGGCGGAGCACGTCCTCGTCGAAGACAACCTGCGCGCCTTCGCCTCTGCGCTCGACCTCCCGCGCGACGCGATCGCGACCGGGTTCCGGTACGCGACCGAGTCGCCCGCCACCGGCGCCCGCATGCTCTCGTTCGTCCCGGCACCGCCGGAGACGCCGCGCTCACCGGACGTGCGGCCCGTCCACGCGCAGGAACCCGCACCTCACGAGGAGGGCGGCGTGACGTGGGGGTGCACGTTCCGCAACCACGGCGCCGGCTTCCGCGGCGTCCGCGTCGTCCTCGGGCGCACGAACGGTGACGTCCGCATCGCGCGCGTGTCGATCACGGTCGGGGGCAGCGAGTTCTCTTCCGGGGAGCCGGCGTCCGTCGAACGCCGCTTCGATCCGCCACTCGCGCTCGAAGCCCCGCTGGTCCTCGATCTGGAGGACCTCCAGGTTCCCGCCGGCGCGCCCGAGGAGTACCTCGCGAAGCTGAAGCTGATCGGCTTCGAGGCCTGGGCCCGTACCGCGATGCCCGCGCTCCTCACGTTCGATATCGAAGTGACCTCCCCCGCGACCGGGCTCGGCATGCTCACGCTGGCGACCGGTCCTCTCGGCGAAACGGCGCTCGCGCAGCTGGACGTCGTCGTCGTCGCGTGAAGCTCACACCACCTTCGGCGCCGCGCCCTCGCGCGGCGGAAGCGGCCCGCCGGCCTCGACGAGATGCGAGGTGCCGCTCGCGCACGAGAAGGCGGCCGCGAATTCCTCGATGTTCGTCTTCGTCAGGTGGTCGCCGACGAAGTACCACTCGCCCTGGACGCGCTCGCGCGTGATGTCGACGACGAGGTACCCCTTGCGCGTGACCTCGTTGTACTTGATGTGCGGGTTCGCGTTCTGGAGGAGCGCGGGCGCGACGGACGCGAGCGGGTCGCCCTCGAGCCCCTGCGAGGTCACGGCGGGGCCGACCATCTCGACCGCGACCGAGCCCTCACCCGTGTCCGGCTTGTACGTCGCGATGTCCGCCGGCACGTCCAGCGCCCACGACGTGTGGATGTCGCCGGTGAGGATGACGAGATTTCCGATCTTCTCGTTCTGGAGGTGCTCGACGATCCGCTTCCGGGTCGCCTGGTAGCCGTCCCAGAAGTCGGTCGAGACGACCTTCTTGTCACGCGGATCGATCGTCGGCGAGAAGATGACCTGGTTGCCGAAGAAGCGCCACGCCGCGCCGCGGGCCTTCGACGCGGTGAGCTGGCCCTTCAGCCACGTCTCCTGCTCCGCGCCGAGCATCTCGCGCGAAGGGTCCGCCCACTGCTCCGGCGTCCCCTTGTCCGACCCGTTCACGACGTCGGTCGTGCCGATCTGCTTGTCGCGTCCGATGAGGCGCGTGTCGAGCATCATCAGGTCCATCAGGTTGCCGAACGCGAACGAGCGGAAGATCTTCGGTACGTCGTTCGTCGGGACCGGCACGCGGATCGGGAGCCACTCGACGAACGCGCGCGTGCCCGCGAGCTTGCGCGCCTGGTAGTCGCCTTCGTCGGGCTGGTGGTTCTCGGCGCCGCCCTTCCACGCGTCGTTCGCGACCTCGTGGTCGTCCCAGACCGCGATGAGCGGGTGCTGGCGGTGGATCTCCTGGAGGTCGGTGTCGCGCTTGTAGTGCGCGTACCGCCGCCGGTAGTCCTCGAGCTTCACGCACTCGTTCTTCGGGTCGAGCGGCCGTTCCGCCGCCGCCTTCCCGTACACGCCGTCGGCGTACTCGTAGATGTAGTCACCGAGGTGGATCCAGACGTCGAGGTCGGCGCGGTCGGCGATCCGCGCGTAGGCGTTGAACCAGCCATTGTTGTAGTTCGCACACGACGTCATCGCGACGCGGAGCCGGGCGACCTCACCGCTCGGCAGCGTCCGCGTCCGGCCGACCACCGTCCGCCCTTTCCCCTCGAGCGCGAACGCGTAGTAGTACGTCGTGCCGGCGGTGAGGCCGGTCGCGTCCACCTTCACCGTGTGGTCCGCGTCGGCGGACGCCATCGCGTCGCCGCGGTTCACGACGTTCGTGAGCGCAGGGTCCGATGCGATCACCCAGAGCACCTTCACTGGCGCGGGGTCGGTGGTCGTCACGCGCGTCCAGAGGATGACGCGATCGACGAGCGGGTCGCCGCTCGCGATGCCGTGCGCGAACGTCGTCGTGTCGACCGGCAGCGGCCCGATCTCGGGGCCGCCCGTCGTGACGGGCTCCGCCGAATCGGAGCAGCCGGCTCCGGTGACGACGACGGAGGCAGCGGTACCGACGAGTAGATCACGACGACGGATGCGCATGACGCGCGAGCGTAGCCCTCAGCGCAGCACGATCAAGAGAAGCCCCACGTAGACGGCGGGAAACACGATCGCACCGATCTTGTCGAGCCGCCGGTGCGCCTGCTCCTTCCCGGCGTAGTGGAGGGCGAGCGCCGCGACCGTCGTGAGGAGCGAGACCGCGATCATCCCGAGGCTCGTGAACACGGTCTTGTCCGTGAACGTCGCGTACTCGAGCTCGGGGAGCTGCGCGTTGATCGCCACCGTGCCCGCCGCCGCGGCGAAGAGCGCACCGACCGACGCCGACACCCGCGGGCTCGCGTCCTTCGGCCGGATGAAGAACGCGCACCACGCGACGATGACCGCGATGAAGAGCGGGAACGTCGACTTCACGAAGAGCGCGTTGCTCTTCCGCGTCGCCCACACGCGCGCGACGTAGCGGCTGTAGCGCGCCTCCGCGTTCACCGCGATCGACGTGTCGCCGTAGTTCGAAGGATAGAGGTGGTCGTTCACCTCCGACTCGAACGTGTCGATCCGCCAACCGGAGACGGCGACGTTCGGGTCGACGCCGCCCGTGGTGTCCGCGACGAAGACACCGCGCGCGACGTCGAGCTCCGAGTCCTCGATCACGATCTCGAGCGGATGCTTGTCGAACGGGTAACGGCGCAGATCGAAGACGCGCTGGATCGTCGCGTTCACGCGCGCGGCCGCGTACTCGTTGCCGTCGGGCAGCGTCTTCTTGATCAGGTTGGTCTTCGAGTTGATGCGCCCGCCGATCAGCTCGAAGCTGTCGATCGGGCTCGGGCCGAGCCGCGGCGCGAAGCGGAACCAGATCCAGAAGTCGATCGTGAAGGTGCCGCCCTTCAGATCGACCCCGTTCACCTGATCGACGTAGACGCCGACCGTCGTCTTGTCCGGCGCCGCCGCCGAAGCGCGCCCGGACGTGAGGAGGAGGACGAGAGCGGCCAGCGCGGCGACGACAAAACGAGTCACTGTGCCGCAGGCTACGAGGTCGGAAAGCGCGCGTGCAAGTCGGCGCCTACTGACGCGCGACCGCGCCGCCGGCGACCGCCGCGAACACGTAGACGAGCACCCAGACGATGAAGCGAGACCGATCCTTCGTGCGCGCGGGCAAGGTCGTCGGCGTCGCCTCCGCCACGGCGCGATCGAGCGCATTCCAGCCCTGGTACATCGCAATCCACGCGATGCACGGGACGAGGAGGCCGATCCACGAGAGCACCACGGTGCCGCCACCGTAGTGTGGCGAGCGCCGCGCGATGCGCCCCGTCGCGAGATAGGCGACGAGGGAGATGATCCAGAACCCCGCCCCGACCATCTTCGTCTCCATGACGGCGAAGCGTAGCGGTCACGCCGCGTCCGCGAAATACTCCTCGACCCGACGATGCGCCGCGCGTCCGAGCCTCGCCACCTCGGCATCGGAGGGCGGGGAGAGCTGCGGCGGGAGCCCCGCCGTCGAGCCGGTGTGGAGCGCCGCGCGCATCTCGGCGTCGACGCGCGCGCGCTCACCCGCAGACAACCGTGCGCGGAGCCAGCGCTGCATCCGGAGCGAGACGGCAGCGTGACGAACCTCGTCGGTCGCGATCTGCGCGAACGCGGCGCGGACGACGGGATCGAGGGCCGCCTCCGCGATGTGGAGCCCGACGGCGGCGCCGAGGAGCTCGCGCCCGCAGCCCTCGCGCGCGTTCTCGAGCGCGATGTCGAGGAGCGTCCGCGGCGCGATGGCCTCGACGCACGGCACGAGCGGCTCCTTCCCGAAGCGCCGCGCGAGCGACGAGGCGATTGCCGCGTGACGGACCTCGTCGCGCTCGGCGCGCCGGAGGGCACGGACGAGGCTCGCCGGAGCGCGGTGGGCGCGGAGCTCGCGCGCGAGCTGCGCGAAGGCATGCGCCGCGGCGGCCTCGTGGTACGCCATCACCGCGAAATGGGCGCCGAGATCGTCGCCTGCGCGCGGCGGCGCGACGAGCCCCTCAGGCCGGCGACCGTCGACGGCGCAGCCGCTCCCGCACCAGACCTCTGGATAGGTCGTCGTGAGGCCCGAGACATAGCAGGAGGGCACGCTCTGCCCGCACAGCTGCGCGCACTCGGTGGACGACGGCGCCGTCGGACACTGCGCGGCCTCCCCGACGATCTTCCGGCGGTACGTCCGGCACGGGCCGGCATCGCCGACGTCGCCCTCGACCTCGCAGCCGGGCAGTCCCGATTCGACGGCGCCCCCGCACGCGACGACGGTGGCGATCGCGATCGCGGACGACGTCGACGCCGCGAGCAGCATGCGAAGCACCGGGCCGAGGGTGCGTGCGTTCCCGAGATTCGTCGACTTCGACATCGACCGCGCTCTCAGCAACGACCGGGCCACGCGCGAAATCCCTTTGCGGCGCGCGGCCAGCTCATCCAGAGCCTGATCGTGGTGTCGTGGAATCGCGCGCGCAATCCGGGCGTTCGAGCCCGAAAGGCGACACGATCGGCGCCCTGCGGTACACATCCGAGGCCGAGAAAATCCCGTGAAGCGCGTCCTCACCGCCACGCTCGCCGCCCTCGCGGCGTGCTCTCCGTCGCCACCTCCGGCCGGGACCGCGAACGCGCCCGCCCCTGCGCCGAAGGCAGCAACGCTCGCGGACGCAGCGGCGTCCGAGGGTGCCGCGGCCGCGCCGGTGAAGACGCGCGCCGCCGCGCGCCCCGAGCCTCGCTGCGAGGAGGCGAAGGACGTCGTCCTCTTCGTGAGCCCGCGCGCGCCGGCGGTGGGCACGCCCGTCCACGTCCTCGCCGTGAGCGAGCGCCCGATCGCGGGCGAGCTCCGCCTCCGGAGCGCGAAGGGAGAAGGGACGGTCGCGACGACGACGAGCATCCACGGCGGCCCGCCGTACTTCCTGGCGCTCGAGACGAAGCTCGATGCGCCGACCTCGCTCGTCGCCGAGCTCGTGCAGAGCGCATGCGCGGCCGATGCGAAGCCGATGACGTCGCGCGTCGACGTCGCGCGGCGCGGCACGTCCACGCTGCCCGCCCCGGAAGCCACGGTGTGGAAGGCGCGCTCCGGATGGAACCGGCGGATGGAGAATCTGTACTCTGCATGGGTCGAGGTCCTCTTCGACGCGCCCGACGGCGAGATGCCGAGCTGGCCTGCGCTCCACGAAGTGCTCCGCGATCCGTCGCGGAACGCGCTCTTCGACCACCTCGGGGCCGGCGAGGACGCGGCGCCCAACGCGCCCGTCGTCCGTCCCGACTGCGCCGACCTCCCCTACACGCTCCGCGCGTACTTCGCGTGGAAGCTCGGGCTGCCGTTCGGCGTGGGCACCTGCAACCGCGGCGGCGGCGGACAGCCGCCTTCGTGCAAGGGCCTCCTCACGAACGAGACGGCGCCGGTGAAGAGCAGCGGAAGCGGCGTCGCGACCTTCGGCACCTTCGTCCGCGGGACGCTCGCCGATCGCGCACACTCCGGTTCGGCCCGCGCGCCGTTCGACGAGCCCGAGTCCGACTACTACGGCGTC
This sequence comes from Polyangiaceae bacterium, assembly GCA_039809485.1. Lineage (GTDB taxonomy): Bacteria > Myxococcota_A > Polyangia > Polyangiales > Polyangiaceae > Labilithrix. Next base: position 50,440 of record JBDHVE010000030.1, read on the forward strand.
CCCGTCACGTGGGAGAGCCTCCGCCCCGGCACCGTCTACGCCGATCCGTACGGCCACGTCCTCGTCGTCGCGAAGCGGATCCCGCAGACGGAGACGCACGGCGGAACGCTCCTCGCCGTCGACGGCCAGCCGGACGGCACCGTCGCGCGCAAGCGCTTCTGGCGCGGCAACTTCCTCTTCGCGACCGAGCGCGAGCTCGGGAGCCCGGGGTGGAAGCGCTTCCGCCCGCTCGTCCGTCGTGGCGAAGGGCTCGCGCGTCTCGACGACGCGTCGATCGCCAAGCATCCCGACTACGGCGACGTCTCGCACGAGTCGGCGAAGCTCGACGTCGAGGGCTTCTACGACCGGATGGAGGACGTGCTCTCGCCCGAGCCGCTCGATCCGGAGCGTGCGATGCTCGAGACGATCGGCGCGCTCGAGGAGCAGGTGCGCACGCGCGTGAAGTCGGTCGACAACGGTCGGAAGTGGCTCGAGAAGAAGGAGCCCCCCGCACCGATGCCGGACGGTCCGGAGATCTTCGAGACGACCGGCCCGTGGGAGGACTTCTCGACGCCGTCGCGCGATCTCCGCCTCCTCATCGCCGTCGACGTCGCGCGCGGCTTCCCTGCCCGCGTCGAGCGGCGACCTGCGCGCTACGCGATGCCGGAGGGGAAGACGCCGGCGCAGGTGAAGCAGGCGCTCGAAGAGCGCCTCGCGCGCGAGCTCGCCTCGCGCTCCGTCTCGTACACACGGACGGACGGCTCGTCGTTCCCCCTCACGCTCGCCGAGGTCGTGAAGCGCGCGCCGCTCCTCGAGACCGCGTACGATCCGAACGACTGCGTCGAGACGCGGTGGGGCGCGGCGCCCGGCTCGGACGAGGCGAGCACGTGCAGAGCGCAGGCGCCGGCCGACCAGCGCGTGCGGATGGAGCAGTACCGCGCGTGGTTCCGCGATCGGAAACGTCCGCCGCGGAAGTAGTCATGGCTTCGCGAGGCGCTTCCCGTCCGTGAGCGAGACGTCCTCGTACTCGTACCAGTTGCCGCTCGCGGCATCGATGACGAGCGGTACGAGCCCGGTGAGGATCCCGAGGACGACCCAACCTGCGCCGACGAAGCGACGCGCAGGCAACTGCGTGACGGTGCCTCCCGACGTGACGCGCACGGTACGCGGTGGGTCGCTCACGGAGAGGAGCACGGTGTCGGTGGGAGGACGCCGAGGCGTGAGCGGCTTCGTCCTCTCGACGGCAATCCCGTCGGCGGTCTCGACGACGGCGTCCGTGGGAAGCCCCTCGATCCGCATCGAGCTCGTGTTGCCCTTCAGGATCGTCGCGCAGCCCGCGTTGGTGAGAGCGAGGACGAGCACGAGCGATCGCAACACGAAGCGAGGGTAGGAATGCATGAGCGGCGCGCTCGTGCAGCACCGGTGCCAAGGCGAGAGTCCGCTCGATTTCACCGGACCGGCGCGCGCGGGTGAGAACGCGCTACCACGACACGGGTGAGGAGCCGCGTTCTCGCTCGTCGACTACGAACGATCCGATCGTGATCACCCCCCACGCGCTCGCGGAGACGCGGATGTGCCTCGGGCGAGATGGAAACGCTGCGTCTCGCGTGGCATGACCGGCGCGTGCGAACGATCCTCGCCCTCAGCTTCTTCGCCGTCGCGTGCAGCGGAGCGACCTCGAAAGTCGACCCGCAGGCCGACCCGCCCGGGGTGCCGGCGCAGACCACGAATCCGACGACGCCGCCCCCCGATCCGACGTCGGCGCCGAGCGCTCCCGGTGTCGACGCGGGTTCGCCCGCCGACGCGAGCACACCGCTCGAGGTCCACGATCGCGCGGCGCCCGAGTGCCACGACCTCACGCAGCGAGCGACGATGGTGGTGACGAAGACGAGCCAGGGCTCTCCGCCCGAGGGGACGCCGCTGACGACACCACCGTCGGGGCTCTACGTCGCGACCGAGCTCGTCGAATGGGAGTTGCCGCAGGGCGCGCCTCCGTCCGATCCGCCTTCCCGCACGACCGTCTTCGTCACGCCGAAGAAGTGGTACTACCTCACCGAGACGGCGAGCGCGCGAGACGTCGTCACCGCGAGCTGGCGCCTCGAGGACGGTTGGCTCGTGCGCGATGCGCTCTGCCGGAGCGACAGCACAGGCCTCGCGTCCTATGACCAGCCGGTCTACGCGTCGCCGAACGGGTTCACCGTCGTCGCGTCCTCGCGCAAGGGCAATCCCCTCACGGTCCGCTACGAGAAACGCTGACGCCTCGGTCTCCAGCGTGTGCTGGAGACCGAAGCAGGCCGTCACTTGTGCGGCTGGACGATGATCTCGACGCGACGGTTGTTCGCGCGGCCTTCCGCGCTCTTGTTGTCGGCGACGGGGCGGTCCGGCCCGATGCCCACCGCCTTGATCCGGTCGGCGGCGACGCCGCGCGCGACGAGCTGGTCGCGCACCGCGTCCGCCCGCTTCTGCGCGAGGTTCATGTTGTAGTCGCGCTGGCCCTGCGAGTCGGTGTGGCCCTCGACCGTGATGTTCGCGTCGGGGTTGCCCTTGATGAGGGCCTCGGCGACCTCGTTCAGCTTGATGATCGCCGCCGGGAGCAGGGTCGCCTCGTTCGACGCGAAGAGCACGCCGCCCGAGAGGGTGATGACCATGCCGCGCTGCTCCTGCTTCACGCTGGCGATCTTCTGGAGATCGGCGAGCGCCTGCGCGGCCTTCTTCTCGGCCTCTTCGCGGGCAGCCTTCTCGCGCGCGAGCTGGTCCTGCGTCTTCTCGAGGTTCGACTTCGTGCTCTGCAGCTCGCCGCGCGCGCGCGAGAGCTGATCGTCACGGAGGTTCGACGCCTCGCGCTCGGCCGCGTCCTTGTCCTTCGCGGCGAGCGCCGCGCGGGCCGAGGCCTCCGCGAGCTGCGCCTTGCGGATCGCGATGTACGCGAAGTCCTTCGTCGGGGCGGAGTCGCCCTCGTCGTTGAACGAGCGCTCCGCCTGGTCGAGCGCCTGCTTCGCGACGTGGAGCTCCGCGGGGCTCTGCTGCGCAGCAGGGCCCTTGGCGGCGGTCTGGTACGCCGCGCGCGCGTCGACGAGCTCCTTCGGCGGAAGGGTGCTGCCGCATGCGACGACGAGCGACGCGAGGACGAGGGAAGACGAACGGATCCCGAACCTTTTCAGCATCGTGCTCCTCACTTCCCGTTCTTCATCGACTTGAGCTTCTCCTGCGCCTTCTCGGCCTCGCCCCTCGCGTTGTGCTCCTTCGCGAGCATGACGGAGAGCTCGGCGTCGGAGCCGGCGCGCTGGAGGACGAGGTCGGCGCGCTTGTTGTCGCCGTCGGCCATCAGCTTCTTCGCCGCTTCGATTTGCTCCTGGGCGAGCTTGAGGTGGAGAGCGGCCTTCGGCTCGCGCTCGGCGCCGAGCTCACGCGCGCTGCGCGACGCGGCTTCCGCGCTCGCGAGACGGTCGGAGGGCGGAGGCAGGCTGCTGCCACAAGCGGAGACCGCGATGCCGAGCGCCGACGCGCTGGCGAACAGAGCGAGATTCGTCCGGATGTTCACGGCGCCGAGCATACCGCACCTCATTCCTCGGGCGGAAGAAGGCTTCCGCCCTGTTCGACGGGTTCAGCGCTTCTTGCCCGTCAGGAGCTTGTCGATCAGGTCCTTCGAATACGCATTCAGCTCGCGGAAGACGACGCCCATGCCGTCCTTCTCGACGCGGACGACCTCGCCGACCCCCTCGATCGTCTCGATGTCATCCATGATCACGGTGAAGCGCAGGTTCACGCGCGTTCCGACCGGGAGCGGGTTCTGCGCACGGATGAAGACGCCCGTGCGCGAGATGTTCGTCACGTACTCCTGGATGAACGCGTCGAACGACTCGAACTCCTTGTTGATCGTGACGCGCTCGTCGGCTCGCTTCTCGTCGCTGCTCATCGACGGCGCCTCACTTGCCTTGGATGTCGAACTGTTCGAGGTGGTACTCCTTGCGCGGCGTCACGAGGATCTTCCGCATGAAGCGGTTCTCCGCCTCCTGGAGCGCGGCCTTTTCCGTGCCGTTCAGGACGTCCGCGACCGCGGGGTGCGCGTTCACGACCACGGAGTAGCCGGGGAGCGTGCTCTTCTTCCGCCGGATCTCGCGGAGGATCTCGTAGGCGATCGTCTCCTTCGACTGCAGCTGGCCGGTGCCGTCGCAGTAGAAGCAGGGCTCGTGCATGAGCCGGCCGAGGCTCTCGCGCGTGCGCTTGCGCGTCATCTCGATGAGGCCGAGGTCCGAGATGCGGTTGAGCGTCGTCTTCGCCTTGTCCTTCTGGAGCAGCTCCTCGAGGGTCCTCCGGACCTTCTCGCGATTGGAGTGCTTCTCCATGTCGATGAGGTCGAGGATGATGAGGCCGCCGATGTTCCGGAAGCGGAGCTGGTAGGCGATCTCGTTGACGGCCTCGAGGTTGGTCTTGAGGATCGTCTCCTCCATGTCCTTCGAGCCCTTGCCGACGAACCGACCCGTGTTGACGTCGATCGCGGTGAGCGCCTCGGCCTGATCGATGATCAGGTAGCCGCCCGAGGGCAACGGCACCTTGCGGGAGAGCGCCCGACCGATCTCGTCCTCGATCCCGTACTCGTCGAAGATCGGCTCGTCCTCGTCGTAGAACTTCACGTCCTTGATGCGGTCGGGCGCGAACATCTCGACGAAGCGGATGAGCCGCTCGTACTGCTGCTTGTCGTCGATGACGACCTCGTCGACCTCGTCGGTGAAGAGGTCGCGCGCGACCTTGAGGACGAGATCCAGCTCGCTGGAGAGCAGGTAGGGCGCGCGCGTGTTCTGTTCACGCTTCTTCGCGATCTCGCCCCAGAGGCGGACGAGATAGCCCACGTCCTGCTTGAGCTGCTTCTTCGTGAGGCCCTCGGCCACCGTGCGCACGATGAGGCCACCGTGCGGCGGCTTCATGCTCTCGATCGTCTCGCGGAGACGTGCGCGCTCGCGGTCCGAGCCGATGCGCTTCGAGACGCCGACGTGATCGACCGTCGGCAGGTACACGACGTAGCGGCCCGGCAGCGAGACGTGGCTCGAGCAGCGCGCGCCCTTCGTGCCGATCGGATCCTTCGTGACCTGGACGATGATGTCCTGGCCCTCCTTGACGACGTCGCGGATCGGCGTGGTCTTGGAGATGCGCCCCGGGAGCGACGTGTTGCGGCTGCCGCGACCACGATCGCCGCCGCGACCTTCACGGCCGCCCTCGCGACCGCCGCGGCCTTCGCGGCCGCCGCGCTCGCTGCGTCCCTGCTCGCCGCCGCGCGCTTCGGCGCCGCCGCTCCGGCCACGCCGCCGCCGACGACGACCACCACGCTCGCGATCGGCGGCGACCCGCGCCGGCGCGGGCGCGCGCGGGACGGGCTCACCGGGATCCGAGATCGTGAAGCCCGGGAGGTCGCCCTCCGGGAGATCGTCGTCTTCCTCGTCCTCGTCGGCGCCGGCGGCCACGAGGGTCTCGTCGCTCGTCGCCGCTTCGGGCACGGGCGTATCGATCGCGTCCTCGTCCTCGTCGTCTTCCTCGTCCTCGTCGTCCTCGCCGGGCAGCTCGTCCAGCGTGGGCGCGGAGCTCGTCGCCCGCGGGCTCACGTCGGAGAGGTCGTCGAGCGAGCCCGTCGGCTCCGGGATCGGCAGCTCTGCATAGGAGCCGGGCGACGACGGAAGCGCGCCGCTCAGGTCCCGACCACTCTCGAGCGCCGCGACGATCGGCGGCGGAACGGAGCTGCTCCGCGGACTCGGCTCGGCGTCCTCGCTCGCGACCGCGACCTCGTCGCCGCCGAGCGCACGCTTCACCGTCGTCGAACCGTTCGCGCGGCGCGGTCCGTCCTTCGACTTGAGGGGCGGGAGCGGCCAGTTCGGGTACGAGACCGTCGTCTCGAGATCCTCGGTCGCCGCCGCCGGAGGCGACGAGTCGGTCGCCTCCTCGCCCTCCTCGCTCGGCGCGACGGAGACGACGGGTCCGTCGGGATCGCCGGCGACCTCGAGGATCGCGCTCGGCTCGTCCTTGATCGCCTCGGGGAGGAGCGACGCGTTCGGCACCTCGACGACGTCTTCGTCCCCTTCGTCCTCGCTCTCGCCCTCGGCGCGCTCGCCGCGGGCGAGCTTTCGGCCGCCGGCGAGGTACTCGTCGAAGTCGTCGGGACGGATCAGGTCTTCGACATGGAGGAACGCCGCGCGCTCCTGCCCGATGTCGATGAACGCCGCCTGGAGCCCGGGAAGGACACGGGTGACCTTGCCGAGGTAGACGTTGCCGACCGTGCTCGACTGCCGGCCCTTACGTTCGATGTGGAGCTCGGCGATGATGCCGTTTTCGATCAGCGCCGCGCGGGTTTCGCGGATGTCACAAGAGATGACGAGGATGTTCTTGGCCATGGACGGGGGCTTTCCCGCCCGCGGGAACGCGAGTCGACGTCGCCGTTCGTCGTCGGAACGACCTCGGCAGGGCTCCGCGCCAGGAACGACCGCATCTTCGGCTCTTCCTTCGGCCTGTGCATGTCGGGTTTGGCGGAGCTCGGTGCCATGTCAGAGACGACAGCCACCTCGAGAGGTGGGGAAAGCGCGTCACGCCCACGGGCGCCGGCCAGAGACGAAGAGACGAGGCAACCTCGCCGCGGCCGCTTTTGAAACGAGACGACGCCCAGCGCAGAACGCTGGGCAGGAACCTGCGGGGGCGAACCCCCTACGCCCTTTGGTACCGGAACTCGCGCGGCCGCGCCAGAGGAAAGGCTGGCTGGGCTGCGGCGCGAGGAGACGAGAAGAGCGGAGCCTTAAATAGGGAAGGCCCTGTCACACCCTTCCGCGCTACCGTTGCTCCCTCTCGGGCCTGGCGGGGTTCACGTTTCCGGGTCGACAGGGCCATGTGAATCCGCGCTCCCGTTCCCTCGCAGGACCGAGCTCGCGTCTTTCGAATGGCTGCTGGAGGTCCTGTACGTCGTCTCACCGAGGGCGTCCAATCTTTTTGCGATGCGTTCGAGACCGTCGCGATTGTCATCATGATCCCGAGCACTTGAGCTGCCGGGTCTGCCGAGCGGCCGGGTCCGGGCCGAAGCTCGCGTTGACCTGGCCACCCGAGCTGCCAGAGTGCCGCCCGCTTCGAGGCCGGCGACGGGGAAATCGACGGCTTCGGGGCTCGGAGGACACATGCGAACGATCGCTATGCGCCGGCTCTTCGCCGGAGCTTCGCTGCTCTCGGTTTCATTTCTCGGGACCGTGGCGATGGCCGGGCCCACCATCCACGTCGGCGCGCACGCGACCGTCACGGGGCCGTCCGCGCGGTCGCTCGCCGCGATCGAAGCGCATGCGCGGAAGGAGCTCACCGCGACCTCGATGACGGCGGCGCGTCTCGGATCCGCGCTCGTCCGCACCTCCGTCGATCACTTCGGCGACGGCGACACGCTCGTCCGCTTCGAGCAGTCGCACCTCGGCCTGCCCGTCATCGGCCGTGGCGCCACCGTCCGTCTCGCGACCGCGCCGGCGCGCACGGTCACGACGGTCGACCTCGAGGAGAAGCTCCCGTCGTCGGCGGTGCCGAGCATCGACGCCGCCTCCGCCGCGAAGACGGCAGGTCGCCTCTCTCCCCTCGCCGCGAGCGCAGACGACGCGCACCTCGTCTTCTGGCCGACGCGGAGCGGAGCACGCCTCGCATGGGTGGTGCTGCCGCGGGTGACGGGCCTGCCGACCGCGCCTCGCGTCGTCGTCGACGCCGAGAGCGGGAAGATCCTCGAGGCTCGTGACCTCGTCGTCTTCGCGAAGGCGCAGATGTACCGGACGAACCCGACCAAGAGCCCGACGCTCGAGCTCCTGGACCTCCCGATCGAGCCGACCGGCGCGACGCTCACGAGCGACTTCCTCGATGCGGTGAACTGCATCGACAAGAAGGCCGTTCGCCCGGTGAAGTTCTACGGGTTCAACCAGAACATGCGCGCCTGCGATCTCGACCAGGTCGCGACCCGCGACGAAAGCGGCGACTTCGTCACGTCGCCGACCGACGAGCCCGGCTCGCTCGACGCGAAGAGCGATCCGTTCAGCGAGGTCTCGATCTACTTCCACGCGTCGAAGGCCTACGCGTACTTCCGCGACCTCCAGGGCGACCCCGCCGCACAGGTGACGAGCGACAAGCCGCTCCGCCTCGTCGCGAACCTCCAGCTCCCGCCCGGCGTGAGCAAGGGCAGCTTCGCGCAGGCGGGTGACCCGAACAAGCCGCTCGAGCCGTTCTCGAACGCGTTCTTCTCGCCAGCGACGGGCGGGATGGGCGACCTCTTCGCGCAGCTCTACAACTACAACGGCGGCGCGCTCTGGTTCGGCCAGGGCCCCGAGCGCGACTACGCCTACGACGGCGACGTCGTCTACCACGAGTTCGGCCACGCCGTCGTCGACCACACCGTGCGGCTCGGGCAGTGGAGCGCCGACGAGCGCGGGATCGTCGATGCGCCGGGCGCGATGAACGAGGGCCTCGCCGACTACTTCTCGTCGGCGATCGCAGGCGACCCCGACGTCGGCGAGTACGCGTCGAAGGACATGGCGCCGAACATGACCGTCATCCGGACGCTCGCGAACCAGGACAAGTGCCCGACGTCGATCGCCGGCGAAGTGCACTTCGACTCGACGCTCTTCTCGGGCGGCCTCTGGCAGGCGCGCTCGGCGCTCGCGAACGACGGCGACAAGAAGAAGTTCGATGCCGCGCTCTACAAGGCGCTCCGCACGAACCCGGGCCGCTCCGACCTCGGCTACACGGACATGGTGAAGCTGTTCATGGCGACGCTCGGCACGGACTTCCCGGCCGGCGCCGCCGCGCTCGACGCGGCGATGACCGCGCGTGGCGTGCTCCCGACCTGCGAGCGCATCCTCTCGTTCGAGGGCAAGGAGCTCCGGTCGCCCTACGAGCGTGCAGGCTTCGCAGCGCCCTCCGGCCAGCAGCTCGGGCTCGACGTCGCGCCCGGCATCGTCCAGGTGAAGGCGAAGGTCGCGGCGTGGACGTCGAAGGTGACGTTCGCGGTCGCGACGCTCGATTCCGCGCGCGGCGGCGGCGGCTTCGGCGGCGGCGGCACGTTCGCGCCGACCGTCCTCGTGAAGTTCGGCAAGCCGATCTCCTGGAAGGAAGGCAAGGGCGGCCTCGTCGACGACGCGGACGCGAAGAAGGAGCTCGAGGCGAGCGTCACGTTCGACGTCCCCGAGAGCGCGACCGAGACCGAGGTCTACTTCCAGATCGTGAACACGGGCGACGCCGACGGCTCGTACGACGGGATCGACATCACGTCGACGCCGGGCACCGCGCCGCCGCCGGAGGACGCGCCGGGCGACCCCGCGGCGCCGTCGTCCGCGACCGAGACCCAGAGCGGCTGCGCGTGCACGACGCCGGGCACGCCGCCCGCACGGTCCGGCACCTCCGCGCTCGCGCTCCTCGCCCTCGGTGCCGTCGTCGGCCTCCGCCGCCGTCGCTGAGCGCGGGCCGAGAAGAGGCCGTCGCGCGTCGTTTGCGCCACGGCCCAGCTCGGTCTACGGTTCCGCGCCATGAGCCCTCTGCGCGAGATCTGGATCATCTTCCTCCGCGAGCTGCGAAGGAACTTCCGAAGCGTGAAGGGCATCATCCTGGCCGCGATCACGGTCCTCGGCGGCGCTCTCGTCGCCTACGGCCTCTCGCAGTCGCAGGACGTCCGGAAGAGCAACTTCGCGAAGCTCGTCGCCGGCAGCGGCAAGGATCTCTCGTACGAAGAGACCACGCTCGAGATCAAGAAGCTGTTCCTCAACTGGTGGTTCGCAGACCCGACGACGGGCGCGCACCTCGCGCCTGCGCCGTTCCTCCTCCTCGTCCTCTTCACCGTCTCCTTGTGGCTCATCCCGGCCGTCGTCCTCGTCCTCGGGTTCGACAGCGTGTCGGGCGACGTTCAGCACCGCACCGTGCGCTACTGGGCGCTCCGCGCGCGGCGCTGGTCGTTCGTCACGAGCAAGTTCCTCGGCCTCTGGGTGACGTGCTCGGCCGTCGCGCTCGCGATGCACGTCCTCATCTGGGTCATCGTCATCGCACGCGGCGAGGCGACGTTCGGCGCGACGTTCGCGTGGGGCTTCCGCTTCTGGATCGCGTCGATCCCGATCCTCGGCGTCTGGTGCGCGACGTCGGTCCTCCTCTCGAGCTTCTTCCGCCAGCCGATCCTCTCCTTGCTCCTGAACGGCGGCGTCTTCTTCCTCTGGTGGCTCGTCCACGTGCCGGCGTGGGTCCGCACGTTCCTCGACATCCCGCAGGACGCGGACGCGACCTGGGTGCCGACGCCGAGCAAGTTCCTCTTCATCTACCCGAACTTCTACGACCGCTACCTGCTCTCGCCGCAGGTGTCCCACGCCCTCGTCGGTCTCGGTGTGACGCTCGGCTTCGCGGCAGCGTGCATCGGCGCGAGCTCGTTCCTCTTCGCGAAGCGAGACCTGTGATGCCGGAAGAGACTGCCCAGCTCGAGAAGGAAGCCGCTGCGCCCGAGGCGCCCATCGCGCCCGCGGCCGAGCCGCCGAAGGCCGAGGAGGCTTCGCCGAAGAAGAAGCGGAAGAAGAGCAGCGTCGAGGTCGCCGTCCGCCTGAACGGCGTGACGAAGCGCTTCGGCTCGAAGACCGCCGTCGATGGCGTCAGCTTCAAGATCCCCGCCGGCAGCGTCTACGGCCTGATCGGCCCGAACGGCGCCGGCAAGACGACGACGTTCTCGATGCTCGCCGGCTTCCTCCAGCCGACCGCGGGCGCGCTCGAGATCCTCGGCTACCCGCCCTCGGCGATCGACGAGCTCCGCTCGCGCGTCGGCGTCCTCCCGCAGGACGCCGTCCTCCCCGGCTCGGACAAGGTCGGCGAGTTCCTCGTCCACATGGCGCTCCTCCAGAACACGCCGAGCGATCTCGCGGAGCGCATGGCGCGCGAGGTCCTCGCCGAGGTCGAGGGCAAGGACTGGTGGGACATGCGCTGCTCGAGCCTGTCCCACGGCATGGCGAAGCGCGTGCAGCTCGCGCAGGCGCTCCTCGGCGATCCCGAGGTCGTCCTCCTCGACGAGCCGACCGCCGGCCTCGATCCGAAGGTCGCCTACGAGGTCCGTCAGATCATCAAGTCGCGGAAGGGCCGCTGCACACTCGTCGTGTCGAGCCACAACCTCCAGGAGCTCGAAGAGGTCTGTGACGCCGCCTGCATCCTCGACCGCGGTCGCATCGTCGCGCAGGGCACGATCGCGGAGCTCACCGCCGCGAGCGAGGAAGTCCGCGTCAAGGTCGCGCCCTCGAAGGACCCGCAGACCGGCGCGTACCGGTCTGCGTTCGCGCTCGTCCCGCTCGATGCGCTCCGCGCCGTCCCCGGCGTCACGCGCGTCGAGCTCGAGGACGAGCGCAGCGAGCTCATCGTCTACTTCGACCGGAAGAACACGGACGCCGAGGCGGTGATCAGCCACGTGCTCTGGGCGCTCTTGAACGCCCAGGTCCGGATCAGCGCAGTGTCGAAGGGACGTGGCCTCGAGCAGCGCGTGATGGACCTCACCTAGAGGTCACTTCACGCAGCGGCAGTACGAGACCGACTTCGTCGAGCCGCAGACGAGGACCTGCGAGCCACGGCATGCGCCGCCGCTGCTCGCGCGCGACGTCGAGACCGCGCGCAGGCCGAGCTTCGCACGGAGGCTCGCGACGAGCGCGCCTTCGTCGCTCGCGGGCGGCGGGTCCTCCGCGGCGGGCTCCTGCGACTCCTCCTGCGGCTCCTCCTGGGCCTCCTCCTCCGGCGCCTCCTCCTGCGCCTCCGGCGGGTCGGGGTCGACCTCGTCGTCGGTCGTGGCCTGCTCTTCGCTCTGCTCCTCGACCTCCTCTTCGACCGGCGCGTCCTCGGGATCCTCCTCGGCGGCCTGCTGGTCCTCCTGCTGCTCCTCGGGCGAGAGCGCGGCCGCCGTCTCGGGGTCCTCGTCGGCGGACGCGACCTCGGTGCCGTCCTCTTTCTTCTCCGGATCGTCGGAAGCGACGAGCGGCTCGTCCTCCTTCGGCCCCGCGTCCTGATCCTCGGGCTTCGGCTCCTCGGTGCCCGCGTCCGGCTGCTCGTCGGGCTTCGGCTCTTCCTTCGGATCGTCGACCGGCTTGTCCTTCTCCTTGTCCTCCGGCGGCGGGTTCTTCTGCTCGTCCTTCTTGTCCTTGTCGGTGAAGGCTTCCTTGCACGTCGAGACCGCGTCGTACGTCTTGTAGGCGCAGTTCACGACCGCGCCCTTGTTCTGCCAGAGGCAGCGGCCGGTGTTGAGGAGCGCGCCCGGGACGCCGAGCCGCGAGCCCTGCACGGCGGCGCGGACGCACTTCGCCGCGACCGGCGCACACGTCTTCACCGCCTTGCCGGCCCCCTTCAAGCAGTCGGAGCCGTCAGCGAACGCGATGTTCTTCGTGCCGGTGCCCGAGCCGGTGTCGAGGCCGCGCGCCCACTTCTCGAGCACGCGCGTCGCGCCGAAGAGGACCTTGCCGTCCTCGACCGTCATCGTGTCGCGGATGACCTTGCCCTTCTTGTCGATCTGGACGGCGCCGTTGCCCTTCACCATCTCGAGCGACACGGCCCACTTGCGCGCCTTCGTCGACGCGTAGCGGAAGCGCATCCCGTTGACGGGCTTCTTGTCCTTGCCGAAGCCGAGGACGACGACGCTCGTGCGCCCTTCGTAGATGCGCCACTTCGTGATCCCGCCGCTCACCTTCTTGGTGATCGCCGAGGAGCTCGCGCGCGCGCTCGCGCCGGGCTTCGGGGCGGACTCCGCTTTCGGCGGCGGCGCGATGCATCCGGCGCCCACGGCGAGGATCCCGACGAACAACCCGAGCTTCGACCAAGTGCGCATGTCTTCCGCCTCCGCACGAGCTCGTCGCATCGAACGCGCCAACGCGAGCGGGACGCGTCGACGATGTGCGACGATGTGCCGAGCGACGACGAAAGGCCTGGAAAAAGCTGGCCCCGTGAGGCGTGGGGCTCCGGTGCTCCGGCCCGGTCCGATCCAAGACGTCACCCGTGAGTGACACCGACCGAGAGCGCGCGGGACGAGGAGAGAACGTGCTCGGAGGACGCACGCGCAGCCCGGTGAAATCAGCAGCCGAGCTCGTCACGACGCAGCCCGTCGAGGCTTGACGCGGTCGCCCTCGACGCAGATAGTTCGCACGCTAAGCTTTTCGGCACGAACGCTGTTTCGCGCGCTGAATCGGGCGCGCCGGTGGAGGGAATTCCCATGTCCGAGCTGCGTTTCGATGGAAGGGTCGCGATCGTCACGGGGGCCGGGAACGGCCTTGGTCGCTCGCATGCCCTCCTCCTCGCGTCCCGCGGGTGCAAGGTGGTCGTCAACGACCTCGGCGGCGCCGCGACGGGCGGTGGGCGCTCGAGCGCTGCCGCCGACAAGGTGGTCGAGGAGATCAAGGCGGCCGGGGGCGAGGCGATCGCGAACTACGACTCGGTCGAAGAGGGCGAGAAGATCGTCCAGGCCGCGCTCGATACCTGGAAGCGGATCGACATCGTCGTCAACAACGCCGGCATCCTCCGCGACACCTCGTTCCGGAAGATGTCGCTCGAGGACTGGGACCTCATCTACCGCGTGCACGTCGCCGGCAGCATGCGCGTGACGAAGGCCGCCTGGGAGCCGATGCTCGAGGCCGGCTACGGCCGCATCCTCTTCACCGCGAGCGCCGCGGGCATCTACGGCAACTTCGGCCAGGCGAACTACGCGATGGCGAAGCTCGGTCTCGTCGGCTTCTCGAACACGCTCGCGATCGAGGGTCTGAAGAAGAACGTGCGCGTGAACACGATCGCGCCGATCGCCGGCTCGCGCCTCACCGAGACCGTTCTGCCGAAGAACATCACCGACGCGCTCCGGCCCGAGTACGTCTCGCCGCTCGTCGCCTACCTCGCGCACGAGAGCTGCGAGGAGACCGGCGGCCTCTTCGAGGTCGGCGGCGGGCTCTACGCGAAGCTCCGCTGGGAGCGCACCGAAGGGAAGCTCTTCAAGCTCGGTCGCGCGATCACGCCCGAGCAGGTCGAGAAGAGCTGGAAGACGATCGTCGACTTCGGCAAGGCGACGCACCCCTCGAACATCAACGACTCGATGGGGCCGATCCTCGGCAACCTCGAGTCGAAGGCTCTCGGCGGGAACGAATTCATCGACGTCGACGCCGCGCTCGGCTTCGAGCTCCCGCCCCAGACGTCGCGTTACGACGAGAAGGACCTCGCGCTCTACGCGCTCGGCGTCGGCGTCGGCGCGAACCCGCTCGACGCGAAGGAGCTCCAGTACGTCTACGAGAACGCGCCCGACTTCAAGGCGCTCCCCACGTTCGGCGTCGTGCCGGCGCTCGGCGCCGTGTTCGACATGTACAAGCGTGGCGAGAACGCCCCGGGGATGAACTACGGCTTCGACCGGATCCTCCACGGCGAGCAGTACACGGAGCTGAAGCGCCCGCTGCCGCCGAGCGCGAAGCTAACGCACAAGGGCAAGATCAAGGAGATCTGGGACAAGGGAAAGGGCGCGGTCGTCGTGATCGCGATCACGACCTACGACGAGGACGGCAACGAGCTCGTCTACAACGAGGTCTCGACGTTCGTCCGCGGCGCGGGCGGCTGGGGCGGGGAGCGCGGTCCCTCGACCGAGGTGAACGTGCCGCCGAACCGCGCGCCCGACGCGACGATCGAGGAGAAGATCAGCGCGAGCCAGGCGCTCCTCTATCGCTTGTCGGGGGACATCAACCCGCTCCACGCGGATCCGGGCTTCGCGAAGGCGTTTGGCTTCGACAAGCCGATCCTCCACGGGCTCTGCACCTTCGGCTACGCCGGGCGCCACGTCGTGAAGGCGTTCGCGAACGACGACCCGCGCACGTTCAAGAGCATCAAGGCGCGCTTCTCGGACAGCGTCTTCCCCGGCGAGACGCTCGTGACCGAGATGTGGAAGGAGGGCGACAAAATCGTCTTCCGCTGCAAGGTGAAGGAGCGCGACAAGACCGTCATCTCGAACGCCGCGATCGAGCTCTACAAGGAGATCCCGAAGGCGCCGGAGAAGAAGAAGCCGACAGCTGCCCCGGCGCCGGCTGCAGCTTCGGGCGAGGCGACGAGCGCCGAGGCGTTCGCCGTCATCCGCGATCACATCGAGCAGAACGGCGGCCTGGCGGGCGAGATCGGGAAGACGTTCTTGTTCCGGCTCTCGGCGCCGGACTCGGCGTGGCTCGTCGATCTCAAGAACGGCAAGGGCTCGGTCGTCGAGGCGACGAAAGACACGAAGGCGGACTGCCTCCTCGATCTCTCGGACGCGGACTTCTGCGCGATGGTCGCCGGCAAGGCCGACCCGATGAAGCTCTGGACGGACAAGAAGCTGAAGATCGGCGGCGACGTGATGGCGTCGCAGAAGCTGATGTTCCTGAAGAAGATCGACAAGGGGCGGGCGGCGGACGTCGTCGCGAAGCTGCGGGCGTCGTCCGGGTCGCCGGGCACGGGCACGGGCACGGGCACGGGGGAACCGACGAGCGCCGAGGCGTTCGCGGTGATCCGCGACTACATCGACCAGAACACCGGGCTCGCCGCGGAGATCGGCAAGACCTTCCTGTTCCGCCTCACGGATCCCGAGAGCAGCTGGCTCGTCGATCTGAAGAACGGAAAGGGCTCCGTCGTCGAGGCGACGAAGGACACGAAGGCCGACTGCCTCCTCGATCTCTCGGACGCCGACTTCCGCGCGATGACCGCGGGGAAGGCGGACCCGATGAAGCTGTGGACGGACAAGAAGCTGAAGATCGGCGGGGACATCATGGCTTCCCAGAAGCTGATGTTCCTGAAGAAGATCGATCCGAAGCGCGGCGCGCAGGTCGTCGCCGCCCTCCGGAGCACGGGGACCGGAGCGGGCCCGGCGCCGGGCGCTCCCGCCGAGGCGGCGAAGGCGACGAGCACGAGCACGAAGACGGGGCAGGCCGGCGCGCTGATGAAGGCGCTCGCCGACCGCCTCGCGAAGACGCCGGGGCTCGCGAAGGAGGTCGGCGTCCTCGTCGGTCTCGTCGTCACCGATCCCGACGCGGCCTTCACGCTCGACCTCACCGGAGACGGCAAGGTCACCGAGGGCAAGCCGTCGAACGCAACGATCACCCTCACGCTCACCGACGAGGACCTCGTCGCGCTCGCGAAGGGCGAGCCGCTCCGGAGCCTCTACCAG
The DNA here is from genome assembly GCA_039809485.1 of Polyangiaceae bacterium. Lineage (GTDB taxonomy): Bacteria > Myxococcota_A > Polyangia > Polyangiales > Polyangiaceae > Labilithrix. The sequence continues at coordinate 66,569 of JBDHVE010000030.1, forward strand.
CACGGCCGCGTGCGCATCGACGGCGACGTCCGCGCCGCGCACAAGATCACGTTCCTCAAGGGCCTCGGCTGAACGTGGATCCCCTTCCCTTCGTGTTCGGGCTGCCCCTCATGGTCTGGTTCGCGTTCCTCGCGTTCCTGAACCTGAAGCGGCCCGAGCGCGTCTGGAAGGCGGAGGTCGACTTCCTCGAGCGCAAGGGGCGGCCGGTTCCCGCCGCTGCGCCTCCCGACTTCCTCACCCGCATCCGGCGACGCGGCACCGCGTACGCCATGATGGTGGTCGTGACCGCGATCGGTTTCGGCTACCTCGCCTTCGATTTCCACCGTCTCGTCGCGCGCACGCGCTGAGTCTCGCCAAGGAGCAGCATCATGGGTCGTAGGGTCAATGTCATCGGCGTCGGCATGACGAAGTTCCAGAAGCCCGGCGCGAGCGACGAGTACAACGTGATGGCGGTGAAGGCCGCCAAAGCCGCCCTCGAGGACGCGAAGGTCCCGTGGAACGAGGTCGAGCAGGCGTACGTCGGGTACGTCTACGGCGACTCGACCTGCGGCCAGCGCGCGGTCTACGAGCTCGGGCTCACCGGCATCCCCGTCTTCAACGTGAACAACAACTGCTCGACGGGCTCGACCGCGCTCATGCTCGCGAAGCAGGCAGTCGAAGGCGGGATCGCGGAGTGCGTCCTCGCGCTCGGCTTCGAGAAGATGGAGAAGGGCGCGCTCTCGGCGAAGTGGACCGACCGCGCGAACCCGCTCGAGTGGCAGGTGGACGTGATGAGCCGCGTCCAGGGCTTCACGTCGGCGCCGGGCGCCGCGCAGATGTTCGGCGGCGCGGGCCGCGAGTACCGCTGGAAGTACGGCACGAAGCGCGAGACCTTCGCGAAGATCAGCGAGAAGGCACGCAAGCACGCGTCGAACAACCCGTACGCGCTCTTCAACCAGGTCCTCTCGGTCGAGGAGATCCTCGCGTCCGACGAGGTCTTCGATCCGCTCACCCGCTACCAGTGCTGCCCGCCGACATGCGGAGCGGCCGCCGCGATCGTCTGCTCCGACGAGTTCGCGAAGAAGCACGGCATCACGAAGCCGGTCTGGATCGCGGCGCAGGCGATGACGACCGACTACGACTCCTCCTTCAAGGAGGACTCGATGATCAAGATGGTCGGCTTCGACATGGCGAAGGCCTGCGCGAAGAAGGTCTACGAGCAGGCGGGGCTCGGACCGGAGGACGTCCAGGTCGTCGAGCTCCACGACTGCTTCACCGCCAACGAGCTCCTCACCTACGAGGCGATCGGCCTCGCGAAGGAAGGCGAGGCCGAGAAGTTCATCTGGGACGGCGACAACACCTACGGCGGCAAGTGGGTCACCAATCCGTCCGGCGGCCTCCTCTCCAAGGGCCACCCGCTCGGCGCGACCGGACTTGCACAGTGCACAGAGTTGGTCTGGCAGCTCCGCGGCACCGCCGACAAGCGCCAGGTCCCGAACGCCACGGTGGCTCTCCAGCACAACCTCGGCCTCGGCGGCGCGTGCGTCATGACGATGTACCGCGCCGACTGAGGGAGATCACTCTTCCGGATTCGTCTCCGCGATCGTCGGCGCGATGACGAGGCGGTTGCCTTCGACCATGCCGGTGACCTGGAACGTCGACACTTCGCCGTCGCCGTTCAGGTCGCCGTGCGCCGTCGCGGTGAACGAGCTGCCGGTCGAGGTGTACGCGTACTGGAAGTACTGCGGCGTCATCATCGAAAAGCCGAGGCAGCTCCAGCCCGACGACTTGTCCTCCCACTCGCCGGGCGCCGACATGTACTTGCGGCCGCGAACGGAGCTGATGTCGACCGGAACGGGCGTCGCGGAGGGACAGAGCTTCCCGTCGCGCTCGTAGGCGGTGGCGGCAGACTTCGCGATCTGCCCGAGCGTGTTGCGCGCCTCTGCGGTCTTCGCGTTGGCGATGTACTTCCGGACCCCGGAGATCGCGAGCACGCTCATCACGCCGAGCACCGGCACCATCAGCGCGAGGACGATGAGCGCGATCATGCAGCCGGACATCTTCTTCTTCGGCGGCATCGCCTGCGGCGGCGGATAGGAGCCTTGCGGGTAGGGCTGCGGAGCGCCGTAACCGCCGGCGGGAGGAGGCTGGTTCATGGGGGGCATCCTAGGCGGAGGCGTTCGGACTGTCGTCGTGAGAAGAAGAGAACGGGAAACAGGAAACAGCAGCTGTCTTCTGGTCTGGACCGTCACTGGCCGAAGCGGCCCGGAGAGAACGGGAAACAGGCAACCGGCAACAGGCAGCCGCAACCGGCAGCGGGCAACAGAGCAGGCGCGATGCGGGTCGCTTCCCTCCTCCCGCGGAATGGAACGATCCGCACCGGATTCGGGTGCAGATCGTTCCATTCTGGCGCGGAGGCCCCGCGGTCGACGCTGGCCAGGTCCGACGAGAGGGACCCGCCCCGGCCCCGGCGACACCCACGATCGCCGGACACGCGAAGCGGACCGGGAGGAGGCTCGAGCGCCAGCGCGGAGGGCTCGATGACGTGACCCCACGCCCGCAACGTAGCGCGGCTCGCCTCTTGCTTCGTCCTCGCGCGGAGGCGACGGCGATGATCAAGGTGGCGCGCGAGAGGACGGTTCGGGTCCGGGACGTGATGGCGATGGATCTCTTCGTGATCCCGGTGGGGACGTCGCGGATGGAGGCCGCGGCGATGCTCGCGCAGCGCAGGGTCGGCGGCGCGCCGGTCGTGTCGCGCAGCGGGAAGCCGGTCGGCATCGTCTCGCGCGCAGACCTCCTCGATCCCCGCCACCAGGGCGAGGACGTGCTCGTCGAGCACGCGATGACGCGCGTCCTCTACGCGGTCAAGCCCTCGGATCCCTTGATGGCGGCCGTGCGGCTGATGGCTTCGGAGAAGATCCATCGCGTGCTCGTCACCGACGAGCACGGTCACCTCGTCGGCCTCGTCAGCACGATGGACGTCCTCCGCGCGCTCGCGGAGAGCGAGCCGGAGCACGACGTGCCGCTCGAATACGTGAAGCTCGGCGCGCACGCCTGACGCTGCACGAGGTGCAGCGTGGGCGCAGTCGTTGCGCGCCTGCCGAGCGTGGGGTACCTCCTCGCGGGCGAAGCGCATGGCTCCCGACGTGGACACGGAGACGGACGCCGAGACGCCGGGGTTCGCCGGACGCGTCCTCGCACGCCTCGAGCGCCTGCCGGTGCTCGCCAACATCGCGGTCGTGAGCGCGCTCTTCTTCCTGACGGTGGCGCTCCGGACTCCGATCGACGTGGACGAGGGCTTCTACGCGCTCGCCGCCGAGCTCGTCGCGCACGGGAAGACGCCGTACGCCGACTTCTTCTACCCGCAGGCGCCGCTTCATCCGTATCTGCTCGCCGGAATCGTCGGCATCGCCTCCGCGCGGTTCGTCGTCCTCCGCGTCGCCTCTGCGCTGCTCGCGACGGCGGCGACGACGCTGGTCGCGCACGCCGTTCATCGCGAGACGCGCTCGGCGGCCGGCGCCTTCGCGGCCGCCACGCTCTTCGCGGCGCACGAGCTGTCGTGGCAGTGGCTCCCCACCGTCCGGCCCTATGCGCTCGGCGCCATCTGCGCGATCGGCGCGCTCGTCGTGGCGACGCCGCTCGGCCG
>JBDHVE010000031.1:0-69859 GCA_039809485.1 Polyangiaceae bacterium
AGGATCGCGTGCATCGTCTGCACGGCGCGGCTCCGCGTGTCCTGCCACGCGGCCTCGTCCATCTGCGCGCCGTGGACGCCCCACTTCTCCCACGAGCCGCCTCGCGCGGCCTCCGGCGCGGGCGCGGTCATGCGCGCAGGGAGGCGCTTCATCGCGCCGCGTAGGATCGAGACGACGGGCGCGCCGCCTTCGGCGATGCACCAGCGGAGGATCGCGAGGCTGTGGGCGGCGTGCCTCGCCTCGTCGGCGGCGGTCGTGACGAGGACGTCGCGAATGGCAGCGACCTCGCACGTGCGGGACAGGCGCGCGAGGAGGCGCGCACTGTGGCCTTCGTTGAGGACGCCGTCGACGAGCGCCTCGATCGCGATCTTCGCGAGCGCGAGCGTGCGCGTCGGCATCCCGAACGACGGCCGGCGCGCGGCGGGGAAGGGTGCCGGGCCGTCTTCGCGGCCGTCGATGTCGCGCGCGAGCGCGAAGCAGAGCGACGCGTGACGCACTTCGTCGAGCGCGTCCTCGTGTGCGGCGGTGACGAGATCGGGGGGAGCACCGACCGCGAGGAGCTCGAGGGCGACGTGGTCGAACGCGGCGATCGATGCGTGCTCGCGGCGCGCGATCTCGCGGAACGCCTCGCCGAGCGCGGGCCTCACCTCGTCGGGGACGTCGACGACGCGCCGATCGGCGAGCCACGCCTCTCCCTTCGTGGTGTCGGGCGCGAGGAGGCGCATGCGCCGGCGGAGGCGCCGCCCGTGCGACGACGCGTCGTTCAGCCCCACGAGCGTGACGAGGATCGTACCGATGATCCCGAGGCCGACGACGAGGAGCGCCGGGATCCCGAGGTAGACGAGGACCTTGGCGGCCAACGTCTGCGGCCGCCAGACCGGTGGCTTGGAATGCATCATGGATCCTCGCTCGTCCGCGCGTTCTGCAGGTGGTCTCGCGCAGGACACGATGGTAAACGCCGCCGCGATGCGAGCTCTTCCGCCGTGGGAGCGTCTGACGACGCCGATGCGTCGCGCCGTGAGGCGGCTCGCGCTGTTCGAGGACGTCATCCCGGCCGACGCCGTCGTCGCGCTCGCGCGGCTCGGGCGCGCGGACCTCGCGAAGCTTGTCGCGACCGGGGCGCTCGTCGGGGTCGCAGGTGGCTTCCGGCTGGAGCCGTCGGTCCGCGTGATCGGGTCCGCCGAGGAGGAGCCGGAAGCTCTCCGCGCTCAGGCGCGCTGGTTCGACGAGACGATCCGGACGCTCGTGGCGGGGGACCTCGCGACCGCCTTCGAGCGAATCGAGCAGATGATGCCCGACGTGCGCGCTGCGATCACACGGCTCTCTCGCCACCCGGACCTCGCCGTCGAGGCGGCGGCGCTCTGGTGCGCGATCGCAGACGCGCTCTTCTACCGGCGGCTCCTTCCGTTCGACGCGCCGGAGTACGTCGCGGCGGTCACGTGGGCGGATCACGGCGACGACGTGGCGCTTCGCGTGGCGGCCCGCATCGTCGCCGGGCGCGCGACGATGGAGGTGAAGCCGAAGGACGCTGCCGCGCTCTTCGAAGACGCGCGCACCCTCGCCCGGGCCGCCGGGCTCGAGGACCTCGACGCCGACGCGGCCCGCGGTCTTGGCTGGTACCACCTCGCGCACGGCGGCGCGACCGAGGCGGAGACGCTCTTCGACGAGGCACGTCGGATCCACGAGCGCATGCAGAACGCACGTGGGATCGCCGATGCGTGCATGGCGAATGCCGTCGCCCGTGCGCTCCGCGGGGAGCGCGACGACGCCGATCGCCTCCTCTTCCGTGCCGAGGCGCTCCTCCGCGCGCGCCGCGACTCCGTGCGCGTCGCGAAGCTCCTCCACCTCCGGAGCATGCTCGGGTTCGACGCGGGCGGTGCGTCGTCGATCACCGCCGAGGAGTACCTCGCCCGCGGTCAGTACTGGCGTGCGGCGCTCGCACTCTCCCGGAGCGGTGACCCGCGCGCGGAGGACAAGGCACGCGTGCTCGCGGAGCTCGCCGGGATCGACCCCGATCGCTTCGTGCGGTCGCTCGAGGATCCCACGGCTCCTCCGGACCCGTCGCCGCGGCGGTCGTGGAGGCTCCGGAGCGACGGACCGAGGCGCTTGCTCGTCTCCCCGGAGGGGGCGAGCACCGATCTCTCGCGACGAGGCCCTCTCGTCCGGATGATCGAGGCGTTCGCGCGGAAGCCGGGCGCACAGTCGACGCTCGAGCTCTTCGAGGCCGCCTGGCCAGGCGAGACCGCCCGCCACGAGTCGGCGCTCTATCGCGTCTACACCACGGTGCGTCGCCTGCGCGCACTCGGGGTCCCCGTCGCGACGTCCGCCGACGGCTACGCGTGCGGGGAGATCGAGCTCGACGCCTGACTGTCAGCCGTTGTCAGGTCCGGTTCCTGGTCGCGCGGTCACGCCGCGCGCATCGTCGTTCGCATGAGCACGCGAACCTTCTTCCTCCTCACCGTCGTCGTATCAACCTGGGCCTGCTCGCCGGATGCCGCAACCGACGACTGCGAGGGCGCGCCGTTCGGGCCGGGATTCACCTCGGGTGGGGCCGGGCCGCTCGAGGATCCCGACAAGGACTACACGCCCGAGGAGTGCGAGCGCTTCTGCGGGCTCCCGATGACGTGCGCGCCGACGATCGAGCAACGCGGCCACGCGCGGATCCGTTGCGGAGCGCCGCCTCCCTCACACTGCGGGCCGGAGCACCAGCCCCGCCGCTGAACGGTCACTTCGCCTTCTGCTCGTCGTCGAGCCGCATCGCCTCGAGGACGAGGGCGCCGACCGATCCGCGCGGCGGCGGGAGCGAGCGCTGGTCGCGCGGGCGGAACGAGAACGTCCCCGTTCGCCACGAGAGGACCTGACGGAGCGCGTCGATCGGCGCGGTCGACACGTCGTCGACGTCGGTGCTCGCGAAGAGGCCCGACGTGAGGTTCAAGACCGCCTTCGTCCCCGAGCCGGAGACGACCTCGAGGGTCCCGGTGCGTCGTTCGAGCTCCAGCATCATCAGGATGCTCGCGAGCGGGAAGGTCGAGAGGTCGCCGCGGAACGCGACGGTGAGCGAAGGCACCGAAGGCTCGTCGCCGCCCTCGTTCTTGTAGCGGCGCGCCATCGCGATGATCGCGTCGACCTGCGCGACGATCTCCTCGCTCGAGAGCGGCCGTGCGACGAAGACGTCCGCGCCCACGTTCAGCCCCTGGATCCGCGTCTCCTTCTCGGGCGCGTCCGAGACGAACACGAACGGCACGCGCGCGACCGCGCCGCCTTCGGTGCGGATCCGGCGCGCGACCCACATCCCGTCGATGTCGGGCAGATCGACGGAGCTCACGACGCAGTCGGGCACGGTCTGGCAGGCCTTCTGGAAGCCGCCACGTGCGTCGTCGCACACGTCGACCTCGTAGCCCTTCTGACGGAGCTCGCGCGCGAGCATGCCCGACGTCCACTCGTCGGCGTCGATGACGAGCACGCGCCCTCGGATCACGCGGGAACGGTATCACGCCGGCCGCGCCGACGTGAAAAACGCGCCCGAATTTCAGGTCGTCCAGACCGGAACGAAGGACCGCGGGGCGCGCTTGCGTCGTCGGCACTGGGTCGCGCCGTCCATGTAACACACGCTGAGCGCGCGACGCGGTTGGCCCGTGCGCGTCTGGCCCGAGCGGTGCCAGACGTGGTTGTGGAGGAGGAGCACTTCGCCCGCCATCGCCGGGAGGGGGACGATGCGCGGGTCGCCGTCCCGGATCCCCGCGTCCTCTAGCTTGTTCGGAGGGACGACGCCTCCGAGCGGGGTCGCGAGGCCGCCCGCGTGACTCCGGTCGACGACCTCGACGCAGGCGCCGTCGAGCGGCGCATCGTCGATCGCCGTCCAGATCTGGAGGACCGGATCGCGATCCAGCCCCCAGAAGTTGCCGCCGTCCTGGTGCCAGGGGAGGGGCGAGCCGCCGCCCTCGTGCTTGTGCATCACGAACGCGCGATAGAGCGTGATCGACGAAGCGCCTGCGTAGACGCGCAGCGCGACCCGCTTGAACACGTCGTTCGAGAGCCAGGCCCGGAAGAGCGGGTCGAGCTCGAGCTTCTCGACCTTGCGATACCGGAGCGACGGACCCTGCCAGCCCTCGCCGTAGGCGAGGTCCTCGTACTTCCCGCTGTCGGAGTCGTGCTGGAAGAAGAGACCCGGATAGCGGACCTCGCCGAGCATGATCGCGTCGATCCGCGCGCGGAGCGCGGCCATGGTCGCGTCGCCGCCGATTCGTCCGAGGCGCGCCCAGCCGTGCTCGCGGTAGTGCGCGACCGCGTCGTCGAGGGCGGCGTCGTTCGGGATCATCGTCAGCGTACGTAGTACGTGTCGGTCCCGAGCCACACGCGATAGAGCGCGTCGACGAGGCCGCGGACCTCGGGGGTGAGGCCGCGCTCGATCGCGGCGACGCCGGTCTCGAGCTGCTCGACCGACGCCGGCCCGAGCAGGATCGAGTCGACGCCGGGCGCTCCGGCGAGCCACGCGTAGGACAGCTCGAGCAGGCTCATGCCCTCGGCCCGCGCGAGATCGGCGAGCGCTTCGGCGCGGTCGAACATCGTGTCGGTGAAGTAGCGGCGCTGGTAGAGGCTGTTCCGATCGAAGCGTGAGCCCTTCTGGGTCGAGCCGTCGCGCAGGTGCTTGCCGCTGAGGAGGCCGCCGGCGAGCGGGTTGTAGACGGTCGTGTGGATCCCGTAGCGGCGCGCGAAGGCGAAGTACTCCACGTCGAGCTGGCGGAGGAGCACGTTGTAGAGCTGCTGCGCGATGCGCGGGCGCGGCATCTTCCGGGCGTCCGCGAGGTGGATCATCTCGAGGATCTGCCACGAGGCGTAGTTCGAGACGCCCCACGCGCGGATCTTCTTCTGCGCGAAGAGCTCGGCGAGGCCGTCGAGCGTCTCCTCGATCGGCGTCTCCTTGTCCGGGACGTGCAGGTAGTAGACGTCGATGCAGTCGGCCCCGAGCCGCGCGAGGCTCTCGTCGGCCGCGCGCACGAGCCGCTCGTGCGAGAGCCCTTCCGGCTTGCCCGCGACGCGCCCGAACCCGCACTTCGTCGCGAGCACGACCTGGTCGCGCTTGCCCTTCAGCGCTTCGCCGACGATGCGCTCGCTCGCGCCCTCGTTGTAGGCGTTCGCGGTGTCGATGTGCTGGATGCCGAGCTCGAGCGCACGGGCGATGATCGCCTTCGAGTCCTTCTCGCTCGTCCGCTTGCCGAAGTTCATCGCCCCGAGGCACAAGCGCGCCGTCGTGCGCTCGCCGCGTGGCGAAAGGACGGTGTCCAGGAGATCCTCGCTCACGGTTCTCGGTGTACACCGGGGAAAACGGCCCGTGAAGGGGCGAGCCCGACCGTGCGCGATGGCGTACGATCAAAGGATGCGTACGCTCCCGTCGTCGTGAGCGCGTCCCTGGTGCTCGCGGCGTGCTCGCTGTTCCAGGATCTCGGGGCCTCTCGTCGGAAGTCGGACAACCCGGTCGCGTACTGGCCGCTCGACGAGGCGGCCGGAGCGGTGAGCGTGAAGGACATCGTCGGCGGCAAGGTCGGCAACCTCTTCGGTCAGGTCACGCTCGGCGTTCCGGGCGTCTCCGGAACGGCGCTCTCGATCGCAACCCCCTCGCCGCTCACGTACGTCGACACGGGAGACGTCTTCGACTTCAGCGGCGCAACGAAGTTCATGGTCGAGGTCTGGGCGAAGCCGCTCCTCACGCAGCAGTACGACAAGGTCTTCGAGAAGCGGAACGGCATGAACTACGGCTGGGTCCTCTACTTCGAGCAGGACGGCTCGGTCGTGCTCGAGATGCGTCGGAGCGGCGGGCAGCGCGTTGCGATCACGCCCGCCGCGACCTATCCGAAGGCCGTGCACGTCGCCGTCGGCTACGACGGCCAGACCCTGCACATGTACGTGAACGGCACGCGGTACGCCGCACGCGACCTCGTCGATCAGACCCCCGTAGCCGCGTCGTCACCCTGAGCCGCGGTGACCGTGTCTCAGGGATGAGTTACGCTGCGGCGCGTAGACCAGGGATTCGCGGATGCGCTCGCAAGAAGGCGCACTCCCTGTAGCCTTGGACTCCCCCCACCACCATGACCAACGACAAGCTCGCCATCCTCGTCGGCGGCGGACCCGCCCCCGGCATCAACAGCGTGATCGGCGCCGCGACCATCCGCGCCTGCCTCTCCGGGGTCGAGGTCCTCGGCGTGCAGGATGGCTACAAGTGGCTGATGGAGGGCGACACGAACCACGTGATGCCCCTCTCGATCGCCGACACGAGCCGGATCCACTTCCGCGGCGGCTCGATGCTCGGCATCTCGCGCGCGAACCCGACGAAGAGCCCCGAGCTCCTCTCGCGGTGCCTCGAGTCCCTCGATCGCCTCGGCGTCGGCATGCTCGTGTCGATCGGCGGTGACGACACCTGCTTCAGCGCGTCGACGCTCGCGAAGGCCTCGAAGGGCCGGCTCCGCGTCGTCCACGTGCCGAAGACGATCGACAACGACCTCGACCTGCCGCAGGACGTCTACACCTTCGGGTTCCAGACCGCGCGCCACATCGGCGTCGAGATCGTGAAGAACCTGATGGTCGACGCGAAGACGACCTCGCGGTGGTACTTCGTCGTCGCGATGGGCCGGAAGGCCGGGCACCTCGCGCTCGGGATCGGCAAAGCGGCGGGCGCGACGCTCTCGCTCGTGCCGGAGGAGTTCGAGCCTCATCCCGTGCGCCTCGCCACGGTCGTCGACACCCTCGTCGGCGCGATCGTGAAGCGCCTCTCGCAGGGGCGCCCCGACGGCGTCGCGGTGCTCGCGGAGGGCCTCGTCGAGGTCATCAAGACGAGCGACATCGAAGGGCTCGAAGGCGTCGAGCGCGACGCGCACGGCCACCTCCGGATCGCGGAGGTCGACTTCGGCAACATCGTGAAGGCCGCCGTGCAGAAGCGACTCGCGGAGCTGAAGATCAAGTCGACGATCGTGTCGAAGAACATCGGCTACGAGGTCCGCTGCGCGGATCCGATCCCGTTCGACATGGAGTACACGCGCGACCTCGGCTACTGCGCGGCGAAGTACATCATCGAAGGCGGCACCGACGCGCTCGTCTCGATCCAGCGCGGGAGCTTCGTCCCGGTACCGTTCGCGAAGATCATGGATCCGGTGACGGGCCGCATGCGCGTACGCATGGTCGACGTGCACTCCGATCGCTACAAGATCGCGCGGAGCTACATGCTCCGCCTCCGTCGTCACGACTTCGACGACAAGATGGAGCTCGCGCGCCTCGCCCACGCCGCGAACATGACGCCGACGCAGTTCCGGGAGCAGTTCGAGTACCTCGCCGAGCAGGAGACGGCGCGGATGCCGAGCCTGATGCCGATGCGCGCGGCGTCGCCGTCCGGCGAGTAGCTGCTACTTCTTGAACAGCTTTCCGAACAGCCCGCCGAGCCCTTCGGCGGGCGGAACCGGCTTGCTCGGACGCGCCGCGGTCGGCGCACCCGGCGGCGGGACGGACGCCCCGCCGCGCATCCGGTGGAGGCGCACCTCGCGCGCGGCATCGAGGTTGCGCGGGTTCAGCTCGACCGCCTTCTTGAAGTCCTGGTAGGCCTTCCGCGGCTCCTCCGCGCGCTTGTAGAGCTGCGCCCGGTAGAAGTACGCGCGCTCGCAGCTCGGGTTCATCTTGATCGCCTTGTCGAGGACGGCGACCTTCTCGAGCGTCTTCTCCTTCCCGAGGTTCTCGGAGCGCTGCGCCTCGACCCACGCCATCAGGGCGAGATAGTCGGCCTGCTCGGGATCGAGATCGAAGGCACGCTTCGCGAGCTCGTAGGCCTTCGCCATGTCGTTCCTCTTCAGGTGGAACTCGGCCTTCTGGAAGTCGGTCGCCGCCTCGAGGACGGCCTGCACCTTCGCCTGCTCGTCGGGCGTCGCGCCGCCTTCCTTGAGCAGCGTCATGTACTCCTTGCGCCGCTCGGGATCGGTGAGCGTCGCGTGCGCTTCGGTCAGGTGCGAGAAGACCTTGCTGCACGCGTCCTTCACGTCCGAGAGCGCGGCCGGCAGCCGGTCGGGGTGCCAGACCTTCGCGAGCGTGATGAACGTCTTCTGGATCGCCTCGACGGGCGCGTCCTGTTGGACGCCGAGCATCTCGAAGTAGTTCTGCGCCGTGATGCCGTCGGCGCGCTCGAGGATCTTCTGCTTCAGCGCGTTCTGCTCGACGGTGAGCTCGCGATTCGACGCCGGGCTCGGAGGAACGACGGCCGCCATGCCGGGCGTGCTCGCCTTCGCGGGCGGCGCGCTCGGAGGAGGGGTGGGGATCTTCGGCTCGGAGGGGGCCGCGACCGGGAGGATCGGCGCGCTCGCGGGCGGCGCGAAGGCCATTCCGGTCGGGACGGCGGCGGCGAGCGGCACCGACCCGGGGTCGACCGGCGGCGGAATCGAGGACTGGATCGCGGTCGAGATGAGCGCGCCGATGTCGGACGCGCTCCCGGGGCGGGCCTCCTCGGGAAGCGGGATCGACTGCGGGAGCGGGCTCGCGATCCGACCGTCCCCGGGGCTCGCGATCGGCGCGACCTCCTCGACGACGAGCGGCTGCCGCTGGACGGGACGCGCCTGGAGCTGCACGCGGGCGAACGCCTGACCGCTGAGCGGCGCGGACGGCGGACCGCCGAGCGGGGGCGGCGGGATCGGCTGCGGGCGACCCGGCGGGCGGACCGACGCGGTCTCGACGACCTCGACCTGCTTGGTGATGACGAGGCAGTAGACGAGCAGCTGCGCAGCGCTCGGGCCGACGACCTTGGTCGCGGCGAGATCGACGACCCGCATCGTGCGCTGGCGGAGGAGCTCGACGGCCGACGCTTCGGCGCGCGAGAACTGGAAGCGGTCGATCTGGGCGGAGGGCCCGATCCGCACGGCCGCGCTGCCGACCCGGCGGAGGGTCGCGTCGACGTGCTCCCAGCTCGGACGCTGCCGGATGCCGCGCCAGAGGACGGGGAGCGGATCGATCGGCGTCGGCGCGCCGCCGTAGCGGGCGAGCGCGTCGTGGTTCTCGAAGAACGCGAACTCGCTCTCGACCGGTAGCGTGAAGAGGTGCTCGAGCTTCCGTTCGAGCTGCGCGCGGAGACCGAGGTCGAGCCGCGCCTCGTCGAGGATGCCCATCTCCTGGAGGATCTGCCCCTGGAGCCGCGGGCTCTCCTGCAGCCGCGCGTGGGAGGCGGAGAGCTGCGCCTGGTCGATCATGCCGAGCTCGAGGAGCACGTCCCCGAGGTAGTGGACGCCCTCGCTGGTGCGGAGCTTCGCCGGGGCGCCGCCGATCACGACGAGCGACGCGACGTTCGCTCCCCCGACGAAGAGCTCGAACGATCCCGTCAGACGCCGCTCGAGCGCGTAGACGAGCAGGTGCGGGAAGGGCGTCTTCGCGAAGCTGCCCTGCGCGGTCGGGGCGGGAGGGTTTTGCATCGACCTGGAATGCGAGCCCGGCTTCCGTCCGAGCGAGCGACTCGTTCGCGATGATACACGCGAAGCTGGACGAGGGCGCGGCGACGGCGCTCCTCTTTCTGGCGATCGGAGGCCCTTCCGCCCTGTACACTGGAGGGGCGCATGTCGAGCGCCGCGCCCCCGCCCATTCCGAACCAGATCGCGCAGTTCGAGATCGTGCGGCGGCTCGGGGCGGGCGGCATGGCCGAGGTCTTCCTCGCGCGGAAGCGCGGTGCGGAGGGGACCTTCAAGGTGGTCGTCCTCAAGCGGATCCTGCCGGGGTTCACGACCTCACGGCGGTTCCGCTCGATGTTCATCGACGAGGCGCAGCTCGCGACGCGTCTGAACCACCCGAACGTCGTCCAGGTCTACGAGTTCTCGAACGAAGGCGACGAGGGCCACATCCTCGCGATGGAGTACGTCGAGGGCTGCGACCTCGGCCACCTCATGAGCTCCGCGAAGGGCGCGGGGACGCGCCTCCCGCCGTGGGTCGCCGCGTGGATCATCGCCGAGTCGGCCAAGGGCCTCCACTACGCCCACGAGAAGCGGGACGACGGCGGTCAACCGCTCGACATCGTCCATCGCGACGTCTCTCCGCAGAACATCCTGCTCTCGTACGAGGGCGTCGTGAAGATCGCCGACTTCGGGATCGCGAGCGCGCGGCTCGTCGACGAGGAGGCGGGCGTCCTCAAGGGCAAGTTCGGGTACATGTCTCCCGAGCAGGCGCGAGGGGAGAAGGTCGATCGCCGGAGCGACCTCTACTCGCTCGGCGTGATCTTGTGGGAGTGCCTCACCGGGCGGCCGATCCACGGCGGGCTCGGCGGGGAAGCGCTCCTCGACATCGTGCGCACCGGCGTCGTCGAGCCGCCGAGCACGTACGTGCGGGACATCCCGGAGGAGCTCGAAACGCTCGTCCTGAAGCTCCTCGCGCCTAAGCCCGAGGACCGGTTCGCGACGGGGCGCGACGTGGCGGCCGCGATCGGGCGTGCGATGCTGCAGCGACAGGTCCTCGTCGACGCCGGCACGCTCGAGGCGAGCCTCGCGCAGCTCGCGCCGCGCTCGGAGCCGCTCGCGATGCCGGAGCCGGTTGCGGAGCCCTACCGCACGCAGGCTGCGGCGCCCGCGGCGCTCTCGCAGGGCGAGTTCCTCCCCGGCGTGCACGAGGACGACGGCAGCTCGCCGCCGCCGATGCCGGGCCGTCGCAAGAGCGTGCCTCCCGGCGCGAGCGGATCGCGGAGGCCCGAGGCGCGCGAGGTCCGGCACGTGGCGATCGTCACCTTGCGGCTCATCGCCGGCGACGGCGAAGGCGAGAAGCCCGGCACGCGGCAGGCGCTCGTCCGCGCGATCGAGCGATCGCGCGGCATGCTCGGCGATATGGCCTACAAGCGCGGGATGCGCTGGGTGTGGACCAGCGACTTCGAAGCGCGCGCGATCGCGGGGCTCGGCCCGAAGCCGGCGAAGGCGGCTTCGGATGCGGCGTGGCTCGCGGTCGAGACGCACGAGGCCCTCCTCGCGATCGAGGAAGACCTCCCGCAGAAGCTCGGCGCGTCGATCTCGATCGTGCGCGGCATCGCGTCCGGCTCGCGCGACCCGGAAGGCAACCTCGTCCGCTTCGTGCTGCACGACCCGGTCTCGTACCTCGCCGACGTCCTCGCGCGCTCGACGCCGACGCGCACGACCTGGGTCGCCGGCGGCGTCTACCGGCTCGTCCGGCGCGACTTCCGCTGGGGCGACGCGCCGACGCTCGACCTGAAGAGCGACGGCGCGAACGTGCAGAACCTGCCGCCGACGATGCGCATCTACGCCCTCGAACGGAGCCTCTCGCGCGAGGAGAAGGCGGCCGAGCAGGCGAACGCGCAGAACGACCTGATCGGGCGCGACGCGGAGAAGGCCGAGCTCCACCACGCGTACCACGCGGCGATCCACGGCACGAGCGGGCAGGTGAACTGCCGCGCGGTCGTCGGCGAGCTCGGGATCGGCAAGACGGCGCTCGTCGCGACGTTCCTCTCCGAGCTGCCGCCCCACGTCCGGCTCGTACGTGCAGAGTGCACGCCGGTCCGGATGGAAGTGCCGTACAGCGCGCTCGCCGATCTCGTGCGGGACGCGATCGGCGCCTCCGGCGACGAGTCGTACGACGACATGGCCCACCTCATCGCGCGTGCGGGCGGGGGCTCCGCGCAGGGCGATGCGTCGAATCCGATGGTCGCGCGCCTCGCCGAGATCGCCGCGAACCAGCAGAGCTCCGGCAACGAGGACGAAGACGCCCACTACCGGAAGAAGGTCCTCGTCAGCGGCGTGCGCCACCTGCTCGCCGCGATCGCGCTCGAGCAGCCGCTCGTCGTGGTGCTCGAGGGGATGCAGTGGGCGGACAAGCCGACGCTCGATCTCCTCACCGAGATCCTGAAGACGCCGGACCCGCTGCCCGTCCTCTTCGTGCTCGTCACGCGTCCGGACGATCGCGTGTCCGGCCTCCTCGAAGGAAAGGTCCGCGTCGAGCTGCACGCGCTGTCGTCGGAGGAGCAGATCCGGCTCGTCGAAGCGCGCTTGTCCGTGAAGGAAGGCGTGCGCCAGGTCTGCGCCGAGCTCATGCCGCGCGTGGGCGGCAATCCGTTCTATCTGCTCGAGATGGTGGACGCGCTCCTCGAGCGCGGCCTCCTCGAGATCCGCGACGACGCGCTCGTCCGGACCCACGGCGCCGACCTCGAGGCCTCCGGCCTCCCTTCGACGCTCGAGCAGCTCCTCGCCGACCGCATCCACGAGCTGCCAGGCGCCGAGCACGTCATCGTCGACTGGCTCGCGATCGCCGGGGGCCCGCTCGGGCTCGCCGACCTCGCCGAGCTCGAGGCCCGCGCGCGGAACAAGCCGCGCGAGCCGGGCAGCGGGCCGCTCCTCCTCCGCGCGAGCGAGGACGCGATCATGCGTCTCTGCGCGCGCGGGCTCTGCGACCGCAAGGGCGACGTCCTCGACTTCCGCCACCCGCTCACGCGCGACGTCGCCTATGCCGCGCTCGACGCGACCACCCGCGTCCGGATGCACCGCATCCTCGGCGAGCACCTCGCCGACACCGCGCTCGGGCGCGGCGTGTCCGCGGCGATCGTCGCGCGTCACCTCGCGAAGGGTGACGCGACCGAGCGCGCGGTGGACTTCTACCTCGAGGCGGCGAACGCCGCGCGCGCGGCCTACCAGATGCAGCTCGCGACGCGGTACTTCCTCCGCGCCGTCCAGTACACGAACGAGAACGATCCGCGGCGGCTCTCCACCCACGATGCGCTCGAAGGCATCTTCCGCGTCCTCGGACGACGTCGCGAGCGCGTGCGGCACCTCGAGGGGCTCCGGCGCGCGGCGAAGCTCGTCGGCACACCGCGCGCCGCCTGTCTCGCGCTCCTCCGCACGGCGCGCTACGACCTCGACGAGGGCTATCTCTCGCGCGGGCTCCCGGTCGCGAAGCAGGCCGCCCAGCTCGCGCACGGCTCGCAGTACACGACGTACGAGATCGAGGCCGAGATGCTCGTGAGCGAGCTCTCACGCGAGCTCGGCGACGTGCAGGGCGCGCTCGCGGCGAGCGATCGTGCGCTTGCGGCCTGTCATCCGAAGATGAACGGCAAGGTGCCCGGCCGCGCGCGCGCGGACGTGCTCCGGACGCGCGGCGTGCTCCTCCGCCGCGTCGGACGCGTGCGCGAGGCGGTCGACGCCTACGCCGAAGCGATCGCCGTCTTCCGCCGTCAGGGCGCGAGGCGCCAGGAGGCGCGCGCGAAGAACGCGCTCGCGTACGCGATGTTCGTGCAGGGGCGCTACGAGGATGCGATCGCGCTCGCCCTCGAGTCGATCCGGATCGACCTCTCGATCGGCGGTCGCTTCCAGCTGGCGAAGACGCTGACGAACATCGGCCACTCCTACGCGCGCCTCGGTGACATGCCGCGCGCGCTCGCGTATCTCCAGCGCGCGCGCGATGCGCACGATCGCTACGGCGATCGCGACGGCCGCGCGGACACGCTCATCGTCAGCGCCGAGGTCTCCCTCGAGCTCGGCGACACCGACACGGCCGAGAGCTTCCTCCCGGAGGCGCTCTCGCTCGCGCAGGCGACCGGCAACGCGTACGACCTCACCCACGCGGCGCTCGCGGTGGCCGCCTTCGCTCGCTACAAGCGCGACGCGCAGACCGCGATCCAGCAGGCGCTCGCCGCGCGCCGGTCCGCCGAGCAGCAGGCGCTCGTCGCGTACCACTTCTACGCGATGGCGCTCGAGGCGGCGGCCCGCGTCGACGCGGGGGAGGTCCACGCCGCGACGCTTCTCGCGACGACGGCGCTCGGCGCGGTCGAAGCGCTCCAGGGCTGCGAGTACGGGCTCGAGATCCGCGTGCTCTCGGCCGACGCGCTGAAGCGCGCCGGGTCCCCGCAGGCTCCGAGCGCACGCCAGCGCGCCGTCGATTACGCGGCCGCGCTCATGTCGACGATCCGCGACACGCGCCTTCGCCGGCGCTTCACCGAACGGCCGCTCGTGGTGACGCTGTTCGACAGCACGCCGATCCCACACGCCGCGGCAGTCCCGGAGGACGACCGATGAACACGCAGCCCAGACTCCGCGCGCGAGAGAACCGCCGCACGGCGATGATCCTCTCCGGCGGTGGCGCGCGCGGCGCGTACGAGGTCGGCGTCCTCTGGTACGTCTTCGACGATCTCTCGCGGATGCGCGGCGCGCCGCCGAAGCTCGACATCCTCTGCGGGACGAGCGTCGGTGCCGTCAACGCTTGCTATCTCGCGGCGCACCTCGCCGACCCCGTCCTCGGGATGCGCCGGCTCGTGCACCTCTGGAGCGAGCTCCAGATCACGCGCGTCCTCGGCTTCGGCGCGCGGCAGTTCGCCGGCATCCCGCGCCTCTTGATGGGCGGCGGCGACGCGGGCACCGGCCTCTTCGACGTGCGGCCGATGGCAGATCTCGTCCAGCGCGAGATCTCGTGGCGTGCGGTCGCGCGCACGCTCCGGAAGCGTCAGCTCCGGACGCTGACGGTCTCGACGACGGAGGTCTCGACGGGTCGCACCGTCGTCTTCATGCAGAATGCACCTGACGTACAGGTGCCGCCGACCGCGCCGCCGCGCACGCTCTTCAAGGCCGACCACATCGGGCCCCATCACGCGCTCGCGAGCGCGGCCATTCCGCTCCTGTTCCCGCCCGTCCGGATCGACGACGAGCTCTACCTCGACGGCGGCCTCCGTCAGAACACGCCGATCGCGCCCGCGCTCCGGCTCGGCGCGACGCACATCTTCGCGATCGGCAGCTCGCGTGAGGTGCAGGGGACGCAGCTCCGGGAGCACGGGGCGACCGAGACGCGAGCCCCGGGCGCCGCCTTCCTCCTCGGTAAGGTCCTGAACGCCTTCCTCTTGGACCACGTGGACGTCGACCTCGAGCTCCTCCGCAGGCTCAACAACGTCATCGTCGACGGAACAAACGCCTACGGCCCGGGGTTCCTCGAAGCGATGAGCAAGGAAGCTCAGCGCCGGAACCAGCCGGCGTACCGCTACGTGCGGCCGTTCGAGATCCGGCCGAGCGAGGACATCGGCCGCCTCGCGAGCGAGCACGTCCGTCGGGGCAAGCTCATGGGGAACCCGTTCCTCACGAAGCGGCTACTGAACCTCGTCGACATCGGAGCAGGCGACGAATCCGACCTCGCGAGCTATCTCCTCTTCGATGGCCACTTCTGCCGGCAGCTCATCGAGATGGGCCGCTCCGACGCGCATGCTCGTCGCGACGAAATCCTGGCGTTCTTCGGCGAGGCCGGAGAGGACGAGGGCGGTCAGCCCGAGCCCGACGACTCGAGCCTCGAGAACCCTTCGCTCACCATTCCACTCGGGACGTGATGTCGTGAACCGCCTTGCGCTCTTCGCTCTCTCCTCGGTCTTCGTCGTCGCGTGTCACGAGGAGAAGAAGGAGAGCGCGCCGCCCGCCGTCGTCTCCGCCGCTCCCGTCGCGCGCGCGGCCGCAGCGCCGCTGAAGGTCGAGATCCCCGAGCTCGCGATCCGCGCGGACGGGACCTCGAAGGTGCGGGTCGTGTGGAGCGCGCCCGACGGGACCGCGGTGAACGAAGAGGCGCCGTTCCGCGTCCGCTGGAACCGGAGCGACGGGCTCGCCGACGCGCCGAGCGACGTGAAGGGGACCGGCAGCCGGGCGAAGGACGGCTTCCTCGTCGACATCACGCCGACCCCGGGCACCCCGAACGCGGTGCTCACCGGCGAGATCGACCTCGTCGTGTGCGACGTCGCCACCCACGCCGTCTGCCTCCCGGTGAAACGGTCCGTGGAGCTCGGTTTCGTCGTGACGAAGGGTGGGCCCTCCGAGGCGCGCGTGACGATCCCGCTCCCGCAGGCGAAGGGCGGCTGACCCCTCCGCTGCGCGGTGGACGGACGCGCGATCCAGCATGACGGCGCCGCCATGACGTGGCTCGCTGTTGTGCCGCGTCGCGTGTGCCGGGCGCGGTGATCGTCGCGTCATCCGGTCGTGCACCGGTGGGCTCGTGCGTTGCACCGTGACGATGCCATGCGCGCAGCGTTCGTCGGGATGATCGGTCTGTTCGTCGTCGGTGCATGTGGGGGGAAGGTTGCGCCCGGCGGCCCCGGAGGCGAGCTGCCTCCGCCGGTAGGCCCGGGGCCTTACGTCCAGCCGCTTCCCCCCGACGACGAGCCCGGCTACCCCGGCCAGCCCGACCCTGCGGTCACGTACCCGGCGATCGGCGAGACGCGTCCCATCCCGCATGCGTGTGGCGCCGACGCAGCGCCGTGTGCCGACGACGTCTGCGAGACGCCGACGTGCTTGCGTGCAGCGCACGTCGCGTCCCGCTTCGGCGACTACGTGATGGCGGAAGGCACGATGATGATCTTCGCGACCCGCGACGTCGAAGCGAACACGCTGAACGGCGCGATCGCGACCTTGCGTGCGCCGAACCAGGACCCGCAGGCGTTCGAGGTGCGCTCCGGCATCGGCTTCGTCCGCGTGCTCCAGCAGGGCGGCCCGCCGCTTGCGGTGTGGACGATGCAGTCGCTCACCGTCACCGCCGGCACTCTGTCCTTCGTCGGGGACGCCGCCGCGATGATCGCGACACGGAGTGAGGTCGCCGTCGAGAAGGGCGCGACGCTCGACGCCGGCGCCCACGGGCTCGTCCCCGGCCCGGGCGGCGCGGCGGGAGGAACGTTCCGCACCGCGGGCGCTGGATGCGGTGGCGGCGGCGCACCGCGTGGAACCGGCACGAGCGGCGACACCGGATCCACCGACGGCGGCGGCGGCGGCGGCGGCTTCGGGACCGTCGGAGGCCCCGGCGGCGGCTTCGACGCGAGCGGCAGAGGCGCGGCGGGGCAGACGTGCGGCGACGGCCTCCTCACGACCTTGCTCGGTGGCTCCGGCGGCGCGGGTGCCGACACGAGCGGCTACGTCGCGGGAGCGTTCGGCGGCGGCGGCGGCGGAGCCCTCCAGCTCGTTTCGCTCGGGCGCATCCGGATCGAAGGCGCGGTCACCGCGGGCGGCGGCGGCGGACGCACGGCGGAGGGGAACTACCGCGACGGCGCGGGTGGAGGCTCGGGCGGTGCGATCTATCTCGAGGCGCCGGAGATCGCGATCGCCGCGAGTGGAGGGCTCTACGCGAACGGCGGCGGCGGGGGGAGCAGCTCCGCGGGCACCGGCTTCGCGTGCAGCGGATCGCCGAGCGTCGCGGAGGATGGAAGGGCGTCGATGGTCCCCGCGAAAGGGAGTCGTTGCGGCGAAGGGCACGGCGGTGACGGCGCCGCCGGTGCGTTCCAGGCCGAGGCGGGCGGAACGGCGGGTGCGGCGGGGGGCGGAGGCGGAGGCCTCGGTCGCATCGTGCTTGCGACGACCGCAGGGAACGTTCTCGCGACCGGTGGCGCTCGGACGAGCCCCTCGCCTGCGCGCACGTGGATGGCGTCCAGCCCGGGCGAATGACGCGAGCGATGCCCGAGCTTCGACTCCGCCTCAGGGGTCGATCACCTCGACGCGATCTGTTCCACGACCGCACGCTCCTCCGCCGAGAGAGGCGCGTGCGCGACGGCGGCGAGGTCCTCGCGCATGTGGTCGCCGCTCGTCGTGCCGGTGAGCGGCAGCATGCCGACGTCGAGCGCGAAGCGGAAGACGAGCTGCGGGACCGTCCTCCCGACCCGCGCCGCGAGCGCACGCACGTCCGCCGTCGCGAGCTCACGACGGTTCGCCGTGAGGAGGGAGAAGCCCTGGTAGACGATGCCCTCACCACGGCAGCGCGCGCGCACGGCGGCATCCCATCCCGCGCTCGCATAGCAGCGATTCTGCACGTAGGCCGGGCGGACCCCGCGCAAGCCCGAGGAGCTGCTCGAGCTGCTCGTCCGTGACGTTGCTGACGCCGAGCGTCCGCGCGCCGCCTTCTCACCTCTACGGCAAGGACTGGCCGAAAGTGTTCTTCGAGCCGCTCGTCGGCGCGCTCTCGGCGATCACCGTCGACGACATGGGCAGAGAAGCCCTGAAGGCGAAGCTCTCGAAGATCGTCATCGCGAACACGACCAGCAGCTACGGCGCGTCGGCGTTCACGTTCGAGGGCGGCACCCTCACGATCGACCACGAGCCGCACACGAACGTGGACGACGTCACGCTCCGCACGGAGGCGCTACGGGAGCTCCTCGAGCGGAGCCTCTGAAGGAAAGCGCCTCGCCTCCGGCTGACGCGACGCCTCAGCCGCTCGGCTCCCAGAGGTACAGCGCGTTGCCGTCCGGATCGTGGAAGTGCGCGAGCTCGACGGCGCCGCCGCCCTTCCGGTCGAAGACGACACCGCGGTTCTCGAGGATCGCGACCGCTTCGGACAGGGGGAGCTTCGGCTGGAGCCCGATGCTCGGTGCGCCTTCACTCGCCGGCCGGCTCTCCGGCGCTCCGCCGTGCAGGCCGATGCGGAAGCCTTCGCCGGCGTCGATGACCGCCCAGTGCTCGTTGGCTTCTTCGACGAGCTTCATGCCGAGTGTCTCGACGTAGAAGCGAACCGCGTGGCTCACGTCGCGGACCGTGAGCGTGACGAGCCCCCCTCGGATCATGGTGACGTTCCTCGTTCGACGCGATCGGTGAGCTTCAGGTGGCCTGTCCGTGACCGAGCTTCTTCTTCCCTTCCTGGAAGAGGATCTCGACACGGCTCGGCTCGACGTCGACGACGACACCCTTGCCGAACTTCGGGTGCGTGAGGAGCTGGCCCTTCGTGTACTTCGCCGCGAGGGAGTAGGCCGCGAAGGCATCGTCCGCCTTCCCTTCGACCTGCTCCTCCCAGCTCTTCTCGGGCTCGGCCGGCTTCGCCCAGAAGTCCACGCCCGTGTCCTTGTCGCGTCCACCGGAACGTTGCTTCGTGCGCTTCATCGACATGGCAGCGCACGACTTACCAGACTTCGCGCCGCGTTCCAACGCACGACGGCCGGCCTCTCTTGCTTCCGGCGCCGCTCCGCACGAGAGTCCAGACCCGCATGGCG
Source organism: Polyangiaceae bacterium (assembly GCA_039809485.1). Lineage (GTDB taxonomy): Bacteria > Myxococcota_A > Polyangia > Polyangiales > Polyangiaceae > Labilithrix. The sequence goes on from JBDHVE010000031.1 coordinate 18,929, forward strand.
ACCCGCGTCCGCTCTCGTCACGACGAGCTCGTCCGTGAGCTCCAGGCCCACGACTACCGCTATTACGTGCTCGACGACCCTGTCGTGAGCGACGCGGAATACGACGCCCTCATGCGCGAGCTCCGCGCGCTCGAGGCGGAGCACCCCGACCTCGTGACACCGGACTCGCCCACCCAGCGTGTCGCGGGCGAAGCGCGGCCGAACGTGGTGAAGGTGCGGCGCGAGCACCGGATGTTCTCGCTCGACAACGCGTACTCCCCCGCCGACATGCTCGAGTTCCACCGGCGGGTCGACGAGGGGCTTCCGACGGGCGAAATGGCGGTCTTCGCCGTCGAGCCGAAGCTGGACGGCGCGAGCGTCGAAGTCGTCTACGAGGGTGGAAAGCTCGTCCAGGCATCGACGCGCGGCGACGGCGCCGAGGGCGAGGACATCACGATCAACGTCCGGACGATCCGCAGTGTCCCGACGCGGATCGCGCACGCGGGCAAGCTCACGCTCCGCGGCGAGATCGTCATCTACCGCAAGGACCTCGAGACGATGAACCGGGAGCGCGAAGCGGCCGGGCTCGAGCCGTTCGCGAATCCGCGGAACGCCGCGGCGGGCGCGGTCCGGATGATGGACCCGCGCGAGGTCGCTCGTCGGCCGCTCCGCGCGATCTTCTACCAGCTCGTCGAAGGTCCGCAGCTCCACGCCTCGCACTCGAAGACGCTCGAGTGGCTCGCGACGCTCGGCCTCCCGACGCACCGCAAGCACGTCGTGACGCCGTGGGAAGGCGTGATCGACGCGATCGCGTCGATCGACCGCGCGCGCGCGACGTACCCGTACGAGACCGACGGCGCCGTCGTGAAGGTCGACGACTACCGCCAGCAGGGGCTCCTCGGGCAGACGAGCAAGTTCCCGAAATGGGCGATCGCCTACAAGTTCCCGGCCGAGCGCGCCGTCACGACGCTGCGGGACATCGTCGTCCAGGTCGGTCGCACGGGCGCGCTCACGCCGGTCGCGATCATGGACCCCGTCGAGCTCGCAGGGACCACCGTCTCGCGCGCCTCGCTCCACAACCAGGACCAGATCCGGCTCCTCGACGTGCACGTCGGCGACGAGGTCGAGGTGCAGAAGGCGGGCGAGATCATCCCGCAGGTCGTCGGCGTCGTGAAGCGCGCGCGCGAGGCGGGCACCGCGCACTTCCAGATGCCTTCGCTCTGCCCCGTCTGCGGGACGCCGGTCGTCCGGCAGGAGGACGAGGCGGCGACGCGCTGCCCGAACCGGCAGTGCCCCGCGCAGGTCCAGGGCCGGATCCTCTACTTCGCGAGCCGTCCGGCGATGGCGATCGATCACCTCGGCGAGTCGCTCGTCGCGCAGCTCGTCGAGAAGGAGCTCGTGAAGGATCCGGCCGATCTCTACGACCTCGACGAGGCGCGGATCGCCGGCCTCGAACGAATGGGGAAGAAGAGCGCGCAGAACGTCGTCGCTTCGATCCAGGCGTCGAAGGAGCGCACGCTCGACCGCCTCGTCGGTGGCCTCGGGATCCCGCAGATCGGCCAGGTCGCGGGGCGGCAGCTCGCGGAGGTCGGTCACACGCTCGAGGCGATGCTCGGCTGGAGCGAGGAAGAAGCGCGCGAGAAGGTCGCCGGCATCCACGGCTTCGGACCGAAGATGGTCGACAGCGTCGTCGCGTTCCTCCGCGACGAGGCCGAGCGCACGATCATGCAGAAGCTCGTCGACCGCGGCGTCGGGCGCCCGCAGCCGAAGGAGGAGGTCGCGACCGACGGCCCGCTCTTCGGTCAGTCCTTCTGCGTGACGGGCGTGCTCACGCGCAAGCGGGAGGACGTTCACGCGCTGCTCCGCGCTGCCGGCGCGACGATCCACGAGTCGGTGAAGAAGGGCACGACGTACCTCGTCGCCGGCGACAAGACCGGCAAGACGAAGCTGGATCAGGCGAAGAAGCACGGAACGCGCGTCGTCACCGAGGAGGAAATGGACAAGCTCCTCGCCGGCGAGGCGCTGCCCGCCGCCTCCTGACCTTCAGCGACGGCGGGGCGGAGGCCGCGGGTCTTCGCCCATCTCGACCTCGATCTCCATCGAGTCGAGCTTGATCGTCTCGTCCGGATTGAACGTCGGCACGTGACGCGCGCGCGAGGCGGCGGCCGCCGCTGCGACGGCCGCGGCGCCGCCGGGCGAGAGGATGTCCTGCGGACGGCGCACGACGGTCTCGCCCTCCCAGTCGTCGGGGAGCGGCGGGCGCGCGGCGGGCGGCTGCTGGAGCGCGGGGCGTGCGACCGGGACATGGCTCGGCGGCATCGGCGCCGCCGGCGGCGGTCGCGAGGGCGAGCGCGGCGCCTGCGCGGCCGGAGCGGGTCGCGGCATCATGTGCTTGCCCGGCCGGAAGACCTCGGTCGGCACGTCGTCGAACTCGCCGAGCTTGCCGGAGGACACGGGCTGCTCCGCCTCGGCGATCTCGATCGGGATGTCGATCGAGTCACTCGGCGACTGCGCGATGCGCGACGCGCCGGTGCGTCGCGCGGGGATGTCCATCCGCGTCTGCGGCTCGGCGGCGGCCGCGGCAGCGACGGGGATCCGGCTCTCGCTCATGCTCCGGGCGAGCATCGCGGCGGCCGCACCCGGCGTCTCGGGCGGATTGTTGTAAGCTGCACGCGGCTGCGCGAGCGGAGCGGCCGCCGGCGGCGGCGCCTCCGGAGCACGTCCGAGCTCCCCGGAGCGGGTCGCGAAGAGGGCAGGACCGCGCCCTTCGCGCCGATCGCTCCGCCCGGCACGCCCGCCCGAGCGTCCGAGCTCGAGGGCTTGCAGGTCGCGCATCATCTGCATCGCCGACACGTAGCGGTCGTCGCGGTGCCGGGCCATCGCGCGCCGGACGACGGCCTCGAGGTCGTGGGGCGTCGCGGGCCGGACCTCGGTGAGCGGTCGCGGGCTGGTGTTGATGATCGCGAGCAGGAGCGCGTTGTAGTTCGGTGCGAGGAACGGGCGCTTGCCCGCGATCGCCTCGTACATCATGACGCCGCACGCATAGACGTCGACGCGACCGTCCAGATCGCGCTGTCCGCGCGCCTGCTCGGGCGACATGTAATAGGGCGTGCCCATCACCATGCCGGTCCGGGTGAGGTCGAGGTTGTCCTCGCCGGTCGCGTAGGCCGGCATCATCTTCGAGACGCCGAAGTCGAGGATCTTCGCGATCGGCGGGCAGCCGACGCGGCGGGCGAGGAAGATGTTCTCCGGCTTGATGTCCCGGTGGACGATCCCCTTGTCGTGCGCGGCGATCAGGCCCGAGAGGACCTGGATCATGACGTCGGCGACGTCGTCGAAGGGCAGGCCGCCTTCGCGGTTGATCCGGTCGGCGAGCGTCTGCCCGACGAGCTTCTCCATCACGAGGAAGGGGCTGCCGTCCTCGAGCTGCCCGAGGTCGTAGACCTCGCAGATGTTCGGGTGGCCGATCGCGCCGGCGGCCCGCGCTTCCTGCTGGAAACGCTTCACCGCCACCCGCTTCTTCGCCTGCGCGGGGTTCAGGACCTTGATCGCGACCGGCCTGCCGAGCCCGAGGTGCTCGGCGTCGTAGACGGTGCCCATCCCACCTTCGCCGAGGATGCCGACGATGCGGTAGCGCTCGCCGACGGTCATCCCGATGAGGTGACGCTGGGAGCGCGTGCTCCCGGCGGCGGGACCGGCTTCGGACGGAGGGGGACGGCGCCGCTGCGGGACCTGCGCTTCGAAAGCGAGCGGCTCGGGGCTCCGCTCCGGCGGCGGGTGCTCCGTCATCCGCGAGCGCGTGCTCGGGTCGTGGTTGATGCGCAGGCCCGTCGTCGGGCACACCGACTCGGCCGCGTCATGCGGCATCTTGCAGTGGGGGCACCGGACGAAGCGCTGCATCTCGACGGCCTCGGCGTGCACCGCGACCGGACGATCAGGATAAGGGTGAACGCGCGCTCGTCGCAACGGGCGCGCCGTGCTGGCGCTTCGTTCGCGCGGAGGACAGGCGGGCTCTCGCACAACGTGCGTCACCGGCCTGGTCTTCCTTGCGCGCGCTCTTGCGGTCCGCGCCGGCCTCGTGCCGGCCCGAGGCCGACCGGGGCCAGGCACGGGGAACCCGGCCCGGTCGTTGCGGTGCGCGCAACGTCGCGACCTCGTTCGATCTCGCTGCGGACCGCCCGCTTGGCGCGCTGTGTGCTGCCGGCGGCCGTCGTGGAGCGCGGAACGAGGAGCGTGGACGGCGTCGTCGTCGTCGCGAGCGGTGCGTGCGCCGGCGCGCTCGCGGTCGCGAGCCCGGTCGCGGCCGGGCTCGGCGCTGCGGTCGTGCTCTCGGCCTTCGTGCTCGTCGCGCGGGAGCGCCGAAGGAGAGCGACCGTCGTCGCCTTCGTCGCGGCGCTCGCGTTCGTCGCGTCGGCGTGGAGAGGGCAGGTGCGGGTCGAGCAGTTCCGGCGCGCGCGCGCATCGCTCTCGCCTCCGACCGGGATGATCCCGAGCGCGGCGGCGCCGTGGCCGGCTCGGTGCGAAGGAGAGGGGGAGGTGGTGCGCTCGCCGGCCTGGCTCGGCGGTCTCCGGATCGACATCGTCGTCGACGAAGGGACGTGCACACCGGAGCGGGAGGGGAGGGGAGGCGTGATCGCCGGCGCGCACGTCGCGATGACGCTCGCCGACGACACCGTCGACGTCGCGCGCCACGATCGCGTCCGCTTCGTCGCGCAGCTCGCGCCGGTCCACGTCCTCCGCAATCCGGGCGCGACCGAGGGAGCGCTCGCGACCTGGGCGAATGCCGCTCGTCGCGACGTCGTCCTCTCCGGGACCGCGCTCGACGTGCGCGTCACGCGCTCGAGCCGGGCCCCTCCGGCCCACGTCGATCACGTCCGCGCCCACGTCCGGCGGAGGATCCGCGCGACCTTCCCGAAGACGACGGAGGCGATGGCGCGTGCGCTCGTCCTCGGCGAGGACGATGTCGCCCCGGAGGACCGGCGCGCATTCCAGGCGAGCGGGCTCTCTCACCTGCTCGCGGTGTCGGGGATGCACCTCGTGATCGTGGTGGCCGGGCTCGTCGCCGGCGTCCACGCGATCCTCGTGCGCTTTCCTTCGCTCGCGTCGTCGATCGAGCCCGGACGGCTCGCGAGCGCGGCGGGGATCCCGCTCGCCTTCGTCTACGCGGATCTCGCCGGCGGCAGCGGCTCGGCCGCGCGCGCGGCGTTCATGATGGCGGTGGCGCTCGGAGCGCGGGTGCTCGCCCGGCGATCGAGCGCGTGGCGCGCGCTCGGCCTCTCCGTCCTCGCGATGGTGATCGGCGAGCCGCTCGCGCCGTTCGACCTGTCGTTCGCGCTCTCGGTCACGGCGACGCTCGGCCTCCTCGTCGTCTCGCGACCGATCGACGCGGCGCTCGCCTCGCGCCTGCCGCCGCTCCTCGCCTGGACGCGGGCCCCGATGGCGGCGACGGCCGGAGCCTCGGTCGCGTGCGCGCCGCTCCTCGCGCTGATGTCACCCGAGATGCCCGTCGCGTCCGTCCTCGCCAACGTGGTCGCCGTTCCGATCGGCGAGATGCTCGCGCTGCCGCTCTGCCTGGCGCACGCGCTCCTCGGGATGTCGGCCGACGCGGAGCGAGGCTGCGCGCTCGCCGCGGGCGGGGCGCTCGATTTGGTCCGCCTGATCGCGCGCGCCTTCGCCGCGATCCCGGGGGCGGCGCTGGCCTGTCCGGCGCCGACCGCGGTGGAGCTCGCGATCGCCGCCACGGCGGTTGGCCTCGTCGCGGTCTCCGCGCTGCGGGCGAGGAGCGCCGTGGTGCTCGCCGCGTCGGCGCTCGTCTTCGCGGAAGGCCTCGCCTGTCGGCGCGCCGCTCCGCGCGACGTGCTCCGCGTGACGTTCCTCGACGTCGCGCAGGGCGACGCCGCCCTCGTCGATCTGCCGGACGGCTCGGCGATGCTCGTCGACGGCGGCGGGCTCGTCGGGAGCCCGTTCGACGTGGGCGAGCGCGTCCTCGCGCCGGTCCTCCGTGCGCGGCGTCGGGATGCGCTCTCTGCCGTGGTCCTCTCCCACCCGCACCCGGACCACTTCCTCGGCCTCGGGACCGGGCTCGCGCGCGTCGCGATCGGCTCGTTCTGGGACACCGGGCAGGGCGAGGCCGAGGGCGCCGGCGAAGCGTACGCGGCGCTCCTGACGGCGCTCCGCGGACGTGGCGTTCCGGTCGAGCGGCCGCCGTCGCTGTGCGGGACGCGCGAGGTCGGCGGCGCCCGCATCGACGTGCTCGCGCCGTGCCCGGGCCCCGATACGGAGCACGGGCCGAACGACAACTCCTTCGTCCTCCGCCTCACGTACGGCGCGCGCAGCATCCTCTTCGTGGGCGACGCCGAGCGCGCAGAGGAAACGCGCCTCGTCGGCTCGTTGCCGCCGGGCGCGCTCCGGGCCGACGTGCTGAAGGTCGGGCACCACGGCTCGCGCACGTCTTCGTCGGCGGCCTTCGTCGCCGCGGTGGCGCCGTCGGTCGCCGTCGTCTCGAGCGGCGTGCGCAACCGCTTCGGGCATCCCCATCCCCCGACGCTCGCGACGCTCGCGCACGCTTCGGTGCGGATCCATCGCACCGATCTCGACGGCGCCGTCACCGTCACCACCGACGGGACGGGTCTCGCCGTCACGACCGTGGAGGACGCGTGGTGATCAGCCGCGCTCGACGACGCCGATGTATGGCAGGTTGCGGAACCGCTCGGCGAAGTCGAGCCCGTAGCCGACGACGAACTTGTCTTCGATCGTGAAGCCCAGGTAGTCGACCTGCACCGAGACCTTCGCGCGTGCCGGCTTGTGGAGGAGCGAGCAGACGCGGACGCTCCGCGGATTGCGCGTCCGGAAGAGATCCATCAGGTGCGCGATCGTCAGACCGGTGTCGACGATGTCCTCGACGATGAGGACGTCCTCGCCGGCGATCGGTTTCGAGAGGTCCTGCGTGATCTGGACGACGCCGCTGGTCTCGGTGCCCTCGCCGTAGGAGCGCACGCCGAGGAAGTCGACGCGGAGCGGGAGGTCGATCGCGCGGGCGAGGTCAGCGGCGAAGACGAAGCTGCCCTTCAGCACGACGACGAGCGTGAGGCTCCGGTCCTTGTAGGCAGCCGAGATCTCCGCACCGAGCTCCTTCACGCGGGCGCCGATCGTCTCCTGGGACAACATCGTCACGATGCGTTCGCTCATGGGGAGGTGTGTCGCCTTGACGCGGCGCGAAGTAAAGACTCTCCTCGCCTCCGCCGTGAGCTCCCCCCCGAACAAGCGCCTTGCCTTCCTCGAAAAGCTGACCCGCGAGGGCAGCGCGGACCCGATGGCCTGGTACGGCCTCGCGATGGAGTACCGGAAGCTCGAACGCTGGGACGAGGCGCTCCAGACGTTCACGTCGCTCCGCGCCCAGCACCCCGACTACATCGCGATGTACCTGATGTGCGGGCAGATGCTGGAAGGCGTCGGCCGGATCGACGAGGCGCGCGCGTGGATGGAGGCCGGCATCGACCGCGCCCGGGCGAAGGGCGACGGCCACGCGGTCTCGGAGCTCGAGTCCGCGCTCGCGCTCCTCGCCTGAGCGCGCCTTCAGTGCGCGCGCGGACCCGTCGCGCGGAGCTGGGCGATCGCGAGGGCCAGCGCGTCGAGGTCGACGGGCTTCGCGAAGTGCAGGTCGAAGCCCGCTTCGAGCGCGCGTGCGCGGTCGGAGGCGCCGGCATAAGCGGTCACCGCGATGACCGGCATCCGTCGCTCGTGGCCACGCTCGCGCGCGCGCACGGATCGGACGAGCGAGTACCCGTCCGCCTCCGGCATCGCGATGTCGGAGACGATGACTTCCGGATTCGTGTCGAGGAGCTCGAGCGCCTCCGCAACGGAGCTCGCGGCGGTGACATCTGCTCCTCGTGACTCGAGGAGCGCTCGGAGGAGCTCGCGCGCGTCCTCGTCGTCGTCGACGACCAGGACGCGTACTTGCTCGAGGCGAGGTGTGCTCACGATGCGCGTGCCCAGGACCTGCATCTCCGACTCGTGACGCGAGGCACTCACGAAAATGAGTGTAGCTTCTCCGTTTCACATGACAAACGACGCGGGTTCACGGAAAAGACCGCGACCTTCCGTCGCTGTGGCGTTCACCTACGCCGCGTGGCATTCGTGCGCGTCAGTCGCAAGACCTCGGCGAGCTTGCGAGGAGCGAGGTCGCGCGTCGCTTCGATCACCTTCTGCCGCGCGTCCTGCTCGGGGAAGGTCATGAGATCCAGCGGCAGGACGCCGAGACCCTCGGCAATCTGCTTCAGGGTCTGCACGTTCGGGCGCACGAGGCCTCGCTCCACGTTCGAAAGGTGCCCCTTCGAATAGATCGCGCTGCGTTCCGCCAGGTCTTGGATGCTCATTCCGGCAGCCTGCCGGAGGGAGCGGATTCGGTCGCCAACGGCGACGGCGATCTCGTCCGGGGAGTTTCGTCTCGGCATGGGCCCGCCCGGGAGCAACCGGCGGGCCACGAGTTACGCAGCTCGCACGCGACCATTTGTCGCGTCTGACCGGTCGCTATTTGCGACGACACGTCGCAGAAATTGACGACACAGTGTCACCCCTTCTTCGTCCGGAGCGCCTCGAGCCGCGCTCGGATGCGCACTTCCTCGCCCTGCGATCCGGGGTCGTAGAGGAGCGCGTCCGAGATCCGATCGGGCAGGTAGGTCTCGCCCTGGACGACGTTCCCGTCGTGGTCGTGCGGGTACTTGTAACCTGCACCGTATCCCTGCTCGCGCATCAGCTTCGTCGACGCGTTGCGGAGCTTCATCGGCACGGGCAGCGCGCCGAGCTCGTCCACGAGCGCCTTCGCGCGCTGCCACGCGTTCTTGACCGCGTTCGACTTGGGCGCGCACGCGCAGTACAGCGTCGCGTGCGCGAGCGGGTAGATCCCTTCCGGCATCCCGAGCCGGCGGAACGCTTCGTCGGCGCTCGTCGTGACCATCAGCGCGCGCGGGTCGGCGTTGCCGATGTCCTCGCTCGCGAAGATGATCAGCCGCCGCGAGACGAAGAGCGGATCTTCTCCCGCCTCGAGCATGCGCATCAGCCAGTAGACCGCGGCGTCCGGATCGGAGCCGCGCATCGACTTGATGAACGCGCTGATGACGTTGTAGTGCTCCTCGCCCGTCTTGTCGTAGAGGAGCGGAGCACGTTCCTCCGACGCGGCGAGGAGCTCGGTCGTGAGCGCGCTCTCACCCCGCGCGCGGGCGAGCTCGGCGGCCGCTTCGAGGATCGAGAGCGCGCGGCGCCCATCGCCGCGCGACATGCGCGCGATTGCGCGGAGCGCTTCGGGCTCCGCGGTGAGGCCGCTCGCACCGAGGCCGCGTCCCTCGTCGGCGAGGGCGCGCTCGAGGATCGTGACGACGGCGTCCTCGCCGAGCGCCTCGAGGCGGAACACCTTGCAGCGCGAGAGGAGCGCGGCGTTCACCGCGAACGACGGGTTCTCCGTCGTCGCGCCGATCAACGTGATCGTCCCGGCCTCGACGTGCGGGAGGAACGCGTCCTGCTGCGCCTTGTTGAAGCGATGGATCTCGTCGACGAAGACGATCGTGCGTTCCCCGCGATAGTCGAGCCGCTCCTTCGCGGCCGCCACGATCTCGCGCAGCTCCTGCAAGCTGCCGAGGACCGCGGAGAAGAGAACGAACGTCGACTTCGTCCGCGAGGCGACGACGCGCCCGAGCGTCGTCTTCCCGACGCCGGGCGGCCCCCACAAGATCATCGAAGGCACGCGGTCCTGCGCGATCGCGGACGCAAGGAGCTTCCCCGGAGCGAGCACGTGCTCCTGGCCGACGTACTCCTCGATCGACCCCGGGCGCATCCGCTCTGCGAGCGGCACGGCCCCCGTCGCGGCCGCCTCGCGACGCGCCGCAGCCGAGAACAGCGTGCTGTTCCCGCCGCCTCCGGTGTTGCTGCTCCGACCCCGCGCCACGGCGCGACAACCTAGCAGTTCCCGCGCCGCCTTCGGTATCCTGCTCCGCCGATGGTGCCGCCCAGGCCAGCCTGTTTCCGCGCGTCACCGCACGTGAGCTCCGCCGTCGTCACGGCGGTCGTGCTCGCGGCGTGCGGTGGCGGCGATGCGGGCACGCTCCCGGTCGACCCGTCCGTCCGCCGGCCGCCGACGGCCGAGGTCGCCGAGCTCGAGATCCGCGCGAGCGGCAATGACCGGTTCACGCGGTGCGCGCCAGCCGGCGCGCTCGGGCAGCACTGGATCCCGAAGCTCCCCGCGTGGTCGCCGGCGCGCGCTCCTGCTCTGCCGACGCCCGCGCCGGCGCCTTCCGTCGCGCTGCCGGAGGAGCCTCCGTCGCCGACGACGCCCGGCGATCGGAGCTACGTCACGCGGACGAAGGATCGGACGCCGGCGGAGCAGGCGATCGAAGCGACCCATCGCGACTTCCGGAGCTGCTTCCGCAAGACGCTCGTGCGCGATCCCGCGCAGGACGGCCGCGTCGCGATCGTGCTCCGGGTCGGACCCGACGGGAAGGTCGCGCAGGTCGAGTCGTATGCCGCGTGCGAGCTCGCGCCCGACGCGATCGCGTGCATGAAGCACGTCGGGTCGCGACTCCGCTTCGATCCACCACCGGGCGGCTCCGATACGATCACGATCCCGGTGAGCTTCACGTCACGCGATGGCGTGAGGAAGACCGTCGCGACCGACAACGACGCGTACACGGCCGCGGCGTACCTCACCGTCGAGAGCGCACGTCCTTCGCTCCACGCGTGCGAAGAGGCAGCGCGGCGCGAGCACCGCGGCCTCGAGGCCGCGGGCACCTTCACGATGACACTCGGCGGCGACGGTAAGGTGTCGCACGTGCACATCGACCCGTGGACCGGGGAGCAACCGCTTCTCGTCTGCGCGGCGGCGGCACTCGAGTCGCTCGTGTTCCCTTCTCCGCCGGGCGGGAAGGGCACCGTCATCGCAAGGATCAATTTCAATCCGCGTCAAGGCACTCGATGAGCAATCGCGTAGTTGTCGCTGCTCGATCGCCCAGCTTGTTTCTCGTCGTGGTCCTTGGCACAGATGACGTTGATGACGAGCCCGCGCGCCGTGGTGATCCCGTTCGGTGTGCCCGAGGACGGACGCGGCCTCGGCCTCGGCCTCGCGGCGCTCGTACACTCCTTCGCGCAGATCGGCGGCGAGAGCGTCGCGCTCGCGCAGCTCCTCTCGCGCAAGTCACCCGACGCGCCGTCTTCGTCCGATGACGTGAGCGCGCACGCGGAGGACGACGAGGACGAAGCGCCGCGCCGTCACGAGCCGGGACCGGTCGAAGCGTTCGTGCCGCCCGCAGCGTGGAAGGACCTCGCCGGCGCGGGGAGCGATCCGGCCGGCGTGAGCTACGTCGTGACGGGCGCCTTCGAGCCGCCCGTCGACGGGCGCGGCCTCATCCAGCTGCTCGTGTTCGACGCGAAGAACGGGCGCACGCACGCGCGCGTCGAGGCGCCGGTCGACGGCGATCACGCGGGCCGGGCGCTCCTCGCCGCGTTCGAAGAGGCGTGGTCCCACGTCGGCGGCGAGCTCGGCCCGGTGCGCGACATCGACGACCTCGCGTGGGACGCGCTCGAGAGCGTCCTCCTCGCCGAGCGCTGCGCGCTCCACGACCCGCTCCGGGGCGGACCGCACGATCGCCTCGCCGCGATGGTCCATCTCGGGCGCGCGATCGGCGATGCCCCCGAGTCGCGCTTCCCCGCGACGCGCCTCGCGTCGCTCGCGCTCGACGTCGCGGTCCAGCCCGGCGACGCGAAGCTCGCCGATGCCGCGATGCGCGCCCTCGTGCGCGCGACGGAGGACGCACCGGCGAACGTCGATCTCGTCGAGGCGATCGCCGCGCTCTGCCTCCGGCAGGGCGACTCCGAAGGCGCCGAGCTGCGCGCGCTCGAAGCGATCCGGATCGATGCCGGTCGTGCGCGGCTCTACGCGCTCCTCTCCGAAGCTCGCCGCTCGCGTGGTGACCTCGCCGGTGCCCTCGCCGCGATCGAGGACGGGCTCCTCCAGGGCGCGGTCGATCCACTGCTCGGGACGGAGCGCGGGATCGTCCTCCTCGAGCGCGGTAACGTCGAGGAAGCCGAGCGCGCGCTCCGGATGGTGCTGGAGGATCGGCCACTCTATCCGCCGGCATTCGCGAACCTCGCCTCGCTCGTGATGGAGCGCAAGGACGGCGTCGCCGCCGCGCGCCTCGTCGACGACGTGCTCGTCCACGGCAGTGCGCATCCGGACGTCCTCCGCCGCGCGATCCAGCTCTCGATCGCGGTCGAGCCGGAGGGGATCGCGCGCGCGTCGCGGATCGTGCAGCTCGCGACGGCGCTCGTCGAGCGCATCCCGGAGGACCCCTGGGCGCTTCTCGTCCTCGCGCGTGCGCTCTCGCAGACGGGCGAGCGCATGGCTGCTGCGCGCCGGCTGCTCCAGGTCGAGCAGGTCGCGGAGGGCACGCCCCTCGCGGCGGAAGCGCAGCGTGGCCGGCTCGCCATCGAGGAGCCGCAGGCGGCGGTGGAGATCGACGCCGTCCTCCGCGCCGCGTACAACGCGCCGCCCGAGGACCTCGACACGATCGCGGCGCGCGCGCGCACGCTCGGCGTCGCGCACGAGTCTTGGTGCGCATGGCTCGCCGCGGGCGTCGCCGAGCGCCGCCGCGAGCGGTGGCGCCCTGCGCGCGATGCGCTCGTCGAAGCAGTCCGCATCTCGCCCGGGTGCACGCCGGCGCACATGGAGCTCGCCGGTGCGCTCGTCGCGCTCTCGGATGCGGAGACCGCGCTCGAGCACGCGCGTCGTTCGTGTGAGCTCGACGGCGAGACGGCGCGCACGCTCGCCGTCCTCGCGACGACGCTCCTCGCCGCCGGCAAGCGCGAGGAGGCGGCGGCCGCGATCGATCGCGCGCTCACGCTCGACGAGACGGACGAAGCGAACCGCGCGCTCGCGGAGCGGATCCGCCAGCGTCGCGAGCGGCCGAGCGCGCTCACGCGTCTCCGTGAGATCTTCGGACGCGGCCGCCGGAAGCGCTGATCAGCGCGAGCCGAAGATCGCGGTCCCGACGCGGACCATCGTCGAGCCGCAGGCGATCGCGACCTCGAGGTCGTCGCTCATCCCCATCGAGAGCTCCGGGAGGCGCGAGCGCCCGCCGTGGAGGCTCCGGAGCGAAGAGAGCGCCTCGAACGCGCGCCTCGCCGCCTCGATGTCGTGGGGCGGCATCGTCATCAGGCCGCGGACGCGGAGCGCGCGCTCGGCCTCCACCGCGTCGAGCACCGAGCCGAGATCGACCGCCGACGAACCGTGCTTCTGCGCCTCGCCGCCGACGTTCACCTCGACGAGCACCGGCATGCGCTCGCGCGTCTCGCCCCAGCCCTCCTTGAGGGCGCGCTTGCCGAGCTCCTTCGCGAGCACGACGGAGTCGACGGTGTGGACGACGTGGGCGGCGCGCGCGACGAGCTTCGCCTTGTTCGTCTGCAGGTGCCCGATGTAGTGCCAGCGCAGCTCGACGAGGTCCGCGAGCTCGTCGGCCTTCGCGGCGAGCTCCTGCGCGTAGTTCTCGCCGAAGTCGCGCTGCCCGGCCGCGTAGGCTTCGCGAATCATCGAGGCGGGCTTCGTCTTCGAGACGGCGATGAGCTTCACCTCGTCGGGCGAGCGGCCGATCGCGCGAGCGGCGCGCGCGATGCGGTCGTGGACGGCGGCGAGGTTCTCCGCGATCGAGCTCATCGCGCCCTCCGCGAGCGGACCGGTCGTGCTCGGAAGACCATCGTCTCGGAGGTCGGCGTGAGCGGACCGCCGGCGAAGTCGCCGTTCAGCTCGACGACCTCGAAGCCGTTGTAGTGGAGCAGTGCTTCCATCTCGCGCGGGAAGAACTGGCGGTGTGCGAGCGGCGTCATGAACGCATCACTCCCCTTGTCGCGCTTTCCGCCTCGTTCGCCGACCGGCTCGAACACCATCGACACGAACAAGATCTGACGAACGCGATCGTAGTCGAAGTGCTCCGCGTAGTTCACCTTCCCGGCGCGCGGATGTCGAAACGGTGGGGTGCGGTAGGGCTTCTGGGGGTCGCGTGTCAGGTCCTCGAGCACGGGCATGGAGATGTCGAAGACGAGCTCTCCCCTCGGCTCGAGGTGCTCACGGACGCGGGCGAGCCACGCCTCGACGTCCGGCCGGTCGTAGAGGTGCAGCGCGGTGTTGAACGGGCAGAGGACGAGCGGGAAGCGCTGCCCCAAGCGGACGCGTCGCATGTCGCCGGCCTTCGCGTGCACACGCTTGCGGACCTCGGGCGCCTCCTCCCGGAGGCGCGCGCGGAGGTCGCGCAGCATCACGGTCGACAGATCGATCCCCGTCACCTCGGTGCCGGCGCGCGCGAGCGGGATCGCGATGCGGCCGTTGCCGATGCCGTACTCGAGCACGCGCGGGAACGCGCGACCGAGACGCACGTAGAACGCCACGTCCTCGACGCGGTCCTCGTACGTCTCGGTGTAGTAAGCAGCGTCCTCGAAGTGCGCGCGTGCGCCGGCCTCGAGCTCGAGGTCGCGCGCGGCGCCTCGCTTCTGCTTCAAAGGCTCAGTACAGGCCCGAGCGGTTCATCCCCTCGATCCACTCCTGGACGACGTCGTTCGTCTTCCGGTCGAAGTGGACCTTGCCGGCCGCGATCTCGCGGAGCGCCGTGACGGCCGCCTTGTCCTTCGAGTGGACGAGGGGCGAGGTGCCCTTCATCAGCTGACGAGCGCGCCGCGCGGCCAGGACGACCAGGGCGAAACGATTCTCTTCACGCTCCAAGCAGTCTTCGACGGTGACGCGCGCCATGGCATGCTCTCTTGCTACCCCGGAGGGGACCGGGGGTAGAGCACCCTAGTCGCCCGACCCGGCCTTCGCAAGCATTTCGCAAGCCACGAGAATCACGTTCAAATGCCGACCACGCTCGTCCTCGCGCGCCACGGGCAGACCGCCGACAACGCGAACCACGTCTTCCAGGGGCAAGGCGGGAAGGGCCTCGACGAGCGCGGCCGCTCGCAGGCGAGGCACCTCGCGGCGCGCCTCGCGCGGCACGACGCCGGGATCACCGCGATCGTGTCGAGCGACCTCGAGCGCGCGGTCGAGACGGCGCGGCACGCGGCGGCGGCGCTCGCGCTCGAGGTGACGACGGACATCGGGCTCCGCGAGATCGACGTCGGCGTCTGGACGGGGAAGAGCTACCGCGAGATCGAAGAGCGCTACCCGGAGGAATGGGCGGCGTGGAGCGCGGGGCTCGACGTGCGCCGTGGCGGCGGCGAGACGTACGCCGAGCTCGCCGAGCGGGTCGACGCTGCGCTCTTGCGGATCGCGCGCGCGAACGAGGGCGGACGCGTGCTCGTCGTCTCGCACGGCGGCGCGATCCGGAGCTGGGTCAGCCGGCTCCTCGGGCTCGCGGACGAAGGACGGCGTGCGCTCTCCGGCGTCGCGAACACGGCGCTCACGGTCGTCGAATGGACGGAACGTGGCTTCCGGCTCCACGCGTTCAACGACGCCGCGCATCTCGAGGCGATCCCGGCGAACGAGACGAGCGACTGATCCGCGTCGACCGCGCGCTCAGGGGTCGGGGCGCTCGAGCCCGACGACGCGGAAGCCGCGGCGGGGACCGAGATCGTAGAGGTGCGCGTGGAGCGCGCCCTTCGCGACGCCGTTGGTGATCCTGACGACGACGTAGCGCGACGCGTCGTCGTCCTTCGGTCCGCCGTCGGGCGCAATGTGCGGGAGCGAAGCGCAGACGACGCCGCCCTCGCGCGGGCCGATCGCGACGCTGCGGCCCTTGCCGTTCGGAGCCTTGCCGCCTTCGTACATCTCGGCGGCGTAGCGGAAGGCGCTCTCGGCGCGCGCGCCGCGACGGCGGAGGAGATCGGTCCCGCAAAGCGTGCCTTCACCCTCGGTGCGGAGGTCCGAGATCGGCGAGAGGACCGTGAGGTAGCGGTCGACGATCTTCCGGAGCCGCTGCTCGAGCACTTCGGTGATGAACGCCGAGCCGGCCGGATCGGAGAACTTCCCGAGGGAGACGAGCTCCTCGAGGTCCTGGCGATCGAAGCGCGAGAGGATGCGCGCCATCCACGCGTTGTCGTGCTCGGTCGCGCGCGCGAACGCCGGGTTCGGGTACTCGTTCCGCCACCGCGCGGGATCGAACTCGTCCCAGTGGAAGTAGCCGAACATCTCCATCCCCTTCGTGCGGTGCTTCCGCTCCCAGGGGCGCTCGATGATCCCGAGCGTGATGAAGTCCGTCCCGATGTCGGCCCAGTCGAGCAGGTAGGAGTCGCCCATCCGGCGCGAGATGCCGTCCCAGTCCCACTCGCTGCCGAGCGAGTCGCTCGTGTCGAGGTAGTAGTGGCGCACGTGACCGGGGGACGACTCCGGGCTCTTCGGGTCGACCGCGATCCACGCGTCCATGCTGTTCTGCTCGCGCGCGTCGAAGTGGTGGAGCCACGCCGCGAGGACGCGCGCGCCGCGGAGGTCGCGCCGGTCCTCGTGCGGGATGACGTCGTTCGGGTCGTCGCCGCGCGTGCGCTCGTACTTGAACGGGCCGAGGAGGAAGCCGGGGAGCCATGCGCTCGCCTGGAAGCGCCACAGGTTGCCGCGCTGGGAGGACGCCCCGAAGACCTTCTCGAGCGCCGCCTCGTCGAAGGCGCGCGTCACGCCGTCGTTCGCGGTGAACTTCAGGCCGGGCGTCAGCTTCAGGACCTTGCGGTCCACGTAGACGATCTGCTCGCAGGACGTGTTGAACCCGACGGCGTGATAGATCGCCGCGCCGATCGCGCTCGCGGCGCTCGGTCTCTCCGGCTGCGCCTTCGAGTCCGTCTTGAACATGTACTTCTTCTTGCCGACGCGGACGCGGAAGCCGGGGGACGCGCCGTTCGGCTTCCCCTGGTCGATCACCCACGCGCCGTCCGTCGCCTGGTCGGCGTCGAGGAGGTCCTCCTCGCGGCACGCGCCGCGGAGGAGCTCCTCGCGCGACGGCTTCTGTTTGCCGAGGCGATTCGTGAACCACGCCGAGTCGGGGACCTCGTCGAACGCGTTGACGTTGGGCGCTTCGTCCGGCGGATCGACGGCGAAGATCTTCGCGAGCGGCCGGAAGAGCGTGTTGTCGGCCGCGTCCCACGCGAGCGGCGAGACGTAGACCTCGGGCGCGCAGGAGACGTGCTTCTCGTCCTTTTCGTCGTTCTTCTTCTCGCACTTCACCGAGACGGGGTTCAGATCGGTGTCGCGCCACATCGTCTCGCGGAGCGGGAAGCGGCGGACCGATCCGCCGCCGCATCCGACGAGGCCGAAGAGCGAGAGCACGACGAACGCCGAGAGCGACCGCATCCGCCCGCATCTAACCAGAGCCCCCGCGCGACGTCACGTGGGTGGCTCAGCTCGTCTCGTCGCGAAAGGGAGCACGTGCCGCAGCTCTCCGCGGCCCACCGTTTGCTGCTCGGGAACGATCGAGCATGAAGGCCAAGCTGATCGCCAATCCGCACGCGGGAAAAGACCGGGCTGGCGAGCTGCTCGTCGCGCTCAACGAGCGGCTCCGTCCCGCGACCGGCGGCGAGCTCGGCGTGGTGCTGACCGTCGCACCCGGGGACGCCTGCCACGCTGCCGAGCTCGCGGCGAAGGAGGGATGCGAGGCGATCTTCGTCGTCGGCGGGGACGGAACACTGAACGAGTGCCTCAACGGCGTCGCGAGGGTGCCCGGGGCGCTCGAGCGCGTGACCTTCGGTCTCGTGCCGCTCGGCACCGGCAACGACTTCGCGCGCGCGCTCGGCCTCCCGGAGGACGTCGACGCGGCGCTCGACGTCCTCGCGGCGGCGCGCGTCGCGCACGTCGATCTCGGCGTGCTCGGCGACCGCGTGTTCGTCAACGCGTCGGCGGGCGGCTTCATCGCCGAGGTCTCCGACGCCGTCGACACCCGGCTCAAGTCGATCGCCGGCAAGCTCGCGTACGTGGTCGGCGGCGCGGGCGCGCTCCTCGAGCACGAGGCGATCCCGCTCACGATCGCGGTCGACGGCGGCGCAGCGTTCGCAGTCGAGGCCTCGTTCTTCGCGGTCTGCAACGGACGCACGATCGGCGGCGGCCGCAACATCGCGCCGCGCGCGCTCGTCGACGACGGTCTCTTCGACGTCGTCGTCCTCCGCGGCGTCGGCCCGCTCGAGCTCGTGCAGGTCCTCTCCGAGGTCGCGCGCTCCGAGCACGTCGAGGACGAGCGCGTCGTCTACACGCGAGCGAAGTCGCTCGAGCTCACGTCGCCGCGCCCCTTCAAGGTGAACACCGACGGCGAGGTCCTCGAGGTGACGCGCGCCTCCTACCGGATCCTGCCGCGCGCGGCGCGCTTCTTCGCGGCGCCGGTGATGCCGTTCTCCGTCAACCGCTGACGAGCTTCCGCGAACCGCTCTCGAAGAGGATGTTCACGCGCCCCGGCTCGCTCCCGAGCACCACGCCGACGCCGAACTTCGGGTGCTCGACGAGGACGCCGGGCTGGTACTTCGCGGTCGCGGAGTAGGTGATCTTCTCGCCGCTCGCTTTCGCGACCGCGTCGCCCCAGTCGCTGACCATCGCCGGCTTCGCGGCCGCCATCACGAGCGACCCGCTCGCGGCCGTGCGCTCGTGGATCTCGCGGACGAGCGACGAAGCGAGCCGCACGATGCGCTTCCGCGCGGCGGCGGCATCGCCGAAGCGCGTGCCGACGCGCCCGCGGATCCGCTCGAAGCGCGCGGCCGCGGCCTCGTCGAGGCCGTGGAGGTCGTCGTAGACGACGGCGAGCAGATCGCGGACCTCGGGATTGAGCTTCCCGCCGGCGCGCTCGAGCACGGCCCACACGCGGTTCAGGAAGGCCGCCGCGGTCCAGTCCTTCGAGTGGCCTTCGTACTCCTCGTAGATCGCGAAGAGGAGGAAACGCGCGTCGTCGGGATAGCGCTCGGCGAGGACGGCCCACGCCTCGTGCGCAGCCAGCGCGGAGGTCGTGTCCCGCGACCAGATCGCATACGCGATCACGCGGTCCGACGCGCTCGCATCGATCTTCGCCCCCGGACGGATGTCTTCGAACATCGAGCGCAGCATCCTACGACAGGTGCCGCGCCCGTTCTACGAATCAGCCGGTCACTCGATCTCGGTCACTTGATCTGCGTCTTGCAGCCGAGGACGATCTTCACGTCGACGCTCGCGCCGCCGTCGCCCGCGAGCTTCTTGCAGGCGTCGCCGTAGACCTGCAGCTGCTTGCCGCCGGGGAGGTAGTCCCAGCCGTCCTTCTTCGCCGCATCGCGCGGGATGACGTAGCTGCCGTTCTTGCCCTTCACCTCGACGTTGAGCGAGTCGGGGTCCGGGTTCGCGCCGCTCTGCGGCTGCGGGATGCTGAACGTGCAGTCGAAGGCCTGGAGGCTGATGTCGTCGAGGACCTTCTTGATGTCGGTCGCGAACGAGCCCGCGGTGACGGGGTAGAAGCAGTCGTTCGTCGCCTCGCAGCCCTGCGAGCGGCCGGTGCCGCCGGCGGCGGCGACGGGCGAGAGGTTCTCCGCCTTCGCGGCCTGACGCGCGTTGTCGATCACGCCGATCACGAAGGTACGGACGAGCTCGCCGTTCTCGGTGCCTTCCTTCGCCGCCGCGACGACGTTCTCGATCGAATCGGAGATGCCGGTCTTGTCACACGACGTCGGGTTGCCGTCGGTGAGGAGGACGACGGACTTCGCGCCGAGGGCCTTCGATGCGCGCTGCTCGCGGACCGCGGCACGCAGCGCCGAAGCGAGCGGGGTGCCCCAGTAGAACTCGGCATCCGACGCGCTGACGTAGCCCTGGATCGCCGCGACCTGGCTCGCGTCGAGGAGCGACGAGGCGACGCCCGCCTTGTAGGTGGCCGCGTCGCAACGCGCGGTCTGCGACGGCTCCGGCCAGCCCGGCGTGCACTTCACGTCGTTCAGGGTGGCGTCGATCCGGCAGTAGTTGTTCACCGGCGCATCGCCCTGCGGGAAGAGCATCGCGCCGACGTGCGTCGTAGCCGGGAGCGCTCCGAGGAGATCGAAGAGGCCCTGCTTGGTCGACTGCCACCGCGTCTGCCCCGAGGGGAGCTTGATGTGCATGCTGCCCGAACGGTCCACGAGGAAGAGGACGTTCGAGGGGTCACGCTTCACGGTCGCCATTCCTTCGGCGCACGCGCCGAGGACCGACTCCTCGCCCTTCTCGAACTCGGGCGCGGGGGCCTGGACCTCCTCGACCGCGGGCGGGGCGGGCTCACGGAACTCCGACGGCGGGGGCGCGATCTCCTCCGACCCGCAGGCGACGAGAACGGCGCCGAGCACGGAGAGGACGGGGAGGGCAGTGGAGCGAAGGTGACGGTGCATGGCGATGTGCGCGCGGTGTATACATCATGTGTGCCAGCAACCCACCTTGCGACCGGCCCATCGGAATCCTCCAGTCCGGGCGGAGGGTAGCGGGTGAGAACGATGCGATCGTCTGGTCCATGGACCACCCACCCCTGGTTCCATCGCGACCCAGCGCACGGAGCTCGAACCACGTGATCTCGCTACGTTCGCGCGGCCGCGGCCGCGATTACGGTCTCGTCCGCGGCCTCCTCGAGGCGACGCTCGACGTCCTGTACACGGGCGGCTGGCCGGCCGCGCTCTGGGCGCGCGTTCCGGGCTCCTGCGACGTGCGCCGCGTCGAGGTGCCGTTCCGTGCAGGCCTCGCGCAGCCGCTGCGGGTCGCGTTCGTCTCGGACATCCATCTCGGGCCGACGACGCCCTCCGCGCTCGTCGATCGCGCGTTCGCACGAATCGAAGAGGAGAAGCCCGACGTCCTGCTCCTCGGCGGCGACTTCGTGTTCCTCGAGTCGACGCCGGCCAAGGCCCGCGAGCTCCGCGACCGCGTCCGCGCGGTTCGCTGCCCGCGGAAGATGGCGGTTCTCGGCAATCACGATCTCTGGTCGCACCACGAGCGGCTCGAGGAAGCGCTTGCCGAGGCCGGGGTCGCCGTCCTCGCGAACGAGAGCGTTTCGCTCGCGCCGGGGCTCACCCTCGTCGCGATCGACGATCCCTGGACCGGAGACGCCGACGTCCCCCGCGCCTTCGCGAACGTCCCGGAGAAGGACGCGGTCCTCGTCCTCTGCCACTCGCCCGACGCGCTGCCGGCCGTCCGGGCCGAGCTCGCGAAGCGGCCGCGACCCGCGTTCTACGTCTGCGGGCACACGCACGGCGGGCACATCGCTTCGCCCTGGGGCCCGATCGTCGTGCCGGGCCCGATCGGCAAGCAGCACCCGGCCGGGCTCTACCCGTTCGACGAGCTGCACCTCTACGTCTCGCGCGGCGTCGGCGCGACGGAGCTGCCCGTCCGCACCTACGCGCCGCCGGAGATCGTGATCGTCGCGGTCGCGTAGGTCAGCGGACCGGGCCGGTCTGCGTCGCGCAGCCGAGGACGAGGTCGATCTTCGCGGTCGCGTCGGCCTTCACCTTGTCGCACGCGGCCGGGCAGAGCTGGATCTTCGTCGGCGCCGCGGCGTTGTCGTAACGCCAGCCCTGGCCGTTCGAGCAATCGGCGCTGAGCGGCAGGGTCGACGCGGTGCCGCCGCCGGTGAGCTGGACGTTGACCTTCGCGAAGTCGAGCGTCTGACCCGCCGGCGGAGCCGGGAGGCCGTACTCGCAGGCGAGCGAAGCGCCGCGGATCTTGTCGAGCGCGGTCGCGAGCTCCTGGTTGACGGTGGCGCTGTTCGTCGTCGAGACGAGGAACGCCTTCTGCGTGCCGCCGGCTGCCGCGAGCGAGTTCAGGTTGTCGAGGAGGTTGCCGACGCCGATCACGTAGGTGGGGATCTTGTCCTTCACCGCGCTCGCGACGTTCGAAGCCTCGCCGATGCTGTTGCCGTTGCAGTCCTGCGGCAGGCCGTCCGTCGCCATGACGATCGCGACCTTGCCCTTGCCGGCGAGCTGCGCGTCGACGGTCTGGCCGAAGCGGATCGCGCCCTCGAGCGCCTGGCGCGTGGGGGTCGAGCCGTTCGGGTTGAGCGAGCTGATCTTCGTGAGGAGCTGGTTGCCGGTGTCGGGGAGCGCGACGCCGTTCACGATCGGGGTCTCGTAGGTCGAGACGCTGCACTCGTTGCCGTTCGGGAACGCCACGAGCGACACGGTGATGCCCTTCGAGGCCGGGCTCGCGAAGAAGGTCGAGAGCGCGGTCTTGACCTGCTGCCACTTCGACGAGGTGTTGCCGCAGTCGCGCGGCAGCTGGTTCGGCGTGAACTCACACATGCTGCCCGACTTGTCGAGCACCAGCACCATGTGGAGCGGAAGCTGCTGGGCCTGCGCGGTGGACGTCGCGCACGCGTCGAGCGGCGAGCTCGCCGGTTGGGTGTCGTTGCCGGCGACGCCGTCGGAGCCCTTCTTGTCCGCCTGACCGTCTTCGTCGTCGGGTCCGTTCTCGAATTCACCGAGCGTCGGAGGCGTGGACGAGCAGGCGGCGGCCGCGATCGCGAGCGCCAGGGACAGCAAGACCGAGCTGCGGAGCGCCATGTAGGTGTGCTCGTGCAACCGATGTGCCCAGCCCAAGCGTTGCAGCCGAGCGCGAATTTCCTTGGTCTCCTGCAACGACGAGCTGCTGGGCGCGAGCCGCGCAGTGGATCCCGGGCGGCTCACCGAACGAGGCCCGATCCGGGTCCGTTCTGGCGCACTATCCTCCCCCGATGGCCGGACGGACGACGACTGCGCGACGCTACGCGAGCCCTCCGCAGCGGCTCCGCCGCGAGGAGTCGGAGGTGGAGCTCGCGGGCGGACGCGGGAAGATCGTCGTCGTCGCCGACACGCATTCCGAGCCGCATCCGCGCGCCCACGAGCTCATCGCGCGCGAGGCGCCGGACCACATCCTCCATGCCGGGGACATCGGCGATCTCCGCGTTCTCGACGGTCTCGAGGAGATCGCGCCGGTCTCGGCGGTGCGCGGCAACATCGACGCGCGGACGCCGGGGCTCGCCGACGTCCGCCTCGTCCACGTGACGAGCGGCGGGCGGAGGCTGCTCGAGATCGTGCTCCTCCACATCGCCGTCGCGGGGCCGCGCCTCCGCGGCGAAGCGGCGGCGCTCGCGCGCGAGGCGGGCGCGTCGCTCGTCGTCTGCGGCCACTCGCACGTGCCGTTCGTCGGCAGCGATCGCGGGCTCACGATCTTCAACCCGGGCTCGATCGGGCCGCGGCGCTTCCACCTGCCGATCCTGTTCGGCGTGATCGACGTCACGCCCGAGCGGATCCGCCTCGAGCACGTCAGCTGCGAGACGGGCGAGCGGTGGCTGCCGCCCTGATCACGGCGACGGCGTGTCCATGTCGCAGTAGCCCGTGCTCGTGCCGCCGTTTCCGCTCGACGAGATCGTGACGCGATAGAGCGGCTGCGGGCCGGCCGTCTTGTCGACGACGAGGGCGCGGACCTTCCCGCCCGTCTGCGCCTCGACGAAGAGCACGTCGTTCTTCGGAGAAGCGAGCGTGTGCCGGACCTGGCTCGTGCCGTCGAGCGTGAAGGACGAGAGCGTGCGGCCCGTCGTGCCGTCCGCGCTGCGCTGGAGGAGCGAGATCGTCAGCTTGGCGTCTTCTCTCGCGACCCGGATCGCGCAGAGCGCCGCGCGCGTGCGGCCGCGCCCCTGGTAGTCGCCGGCGGGGATCGCCGAGAGGACCGTCGTGATCGCCTCGGCCGACGTGCTCGTCGCATCATCGACGGTGCAGGTCGCCTCCGCCGTCGTTCCGCCCGCGTCGATGATCTTCACCTTGTCGTGGCGCGCGCGGAACGTCGCGTCCTCGGCCGTGATGTAGCGCGTGATGAACCGCTCGGCGACGATCGTGGGACCGGACGCGCCCTTCAGCACCGCCCAGTCGGAGCCGAGCGCGCGGAGGTCCTCTGGGAGGTCACGGGCGGGCACCGTCGCGAGCTCGACGGGGGCGACGCCGCGGAGCGCGGCGCGGAGCTGCGAGTCGTCGTCGTAGAAGAAGTCGATCCCGTGCGCTTCGCCCGAGGCCGTCTTGCACGTCGTGCGGAGGGCCTCCCGGATCGCCTTGCGCGTCCGCACCTCGCCGTCGACCTGTCCCGGGTCCTCCTCGTCGGCGCTCGTCGTCGCGCAGCCGGCGGTCACGAGGAGGGAGCCAGAGAGGAGGAAGAGGAGGTGGAGCGAGCGAGAGGAGCGCATGAAGGTGCGTCGGCTGCAATGTGTGTGCTCGGGGCTCCCGGGCTCCGACCCGCCGTTTGCGCCTGCAAGCGGCCGTGCGGTCTCCGCCCCGGAGCGCGGGGATCCGAGGCCGGAGATCCACCCTCGCGGTCGAGGTCGCATCGACGTGCCGTGCTACCGTCCAGGGACACGATGCGCCTGCTCGGAATGCTGCGGACCGCGGTTATCCCGGTTGCTTCTCTCGCCACCGTCTTCGCCGCGTGCGGCGGCTCGACGGACGCGACGACACCTCTCGACGCCTCGAGCAGCTCCGGAGGCTCGAGCTCCGGGAGCGCGAGCAGCTCGGGAGCGTCCAGTTCGAGCAGCGGATCGACGAGCAGCGCGTCGAGCTCGGGCTCGAGCAGTGGGTCCGACGCGGGGGACGCCGGCTTCGCGCTCGACCCGACGACGCTCGCGAACGCATCGTGCTCCGCCGCGGTCCCGGACGGAGCGCCCGTCGCGCCAGCGCTCCCGCAGTACGCCGGGACGTGCCCGACGCTCGCTGCCGGCGGCGCGTACACCACGATCACGACCTCGGGCGTCGACCGGAAGTTCCTCGTCTACGCGCCGCAGACGGTGCAGCCGAACGAGAAGCTCCCGATCGTCTTCCTCTGGCACTGGCTCGGCGGCGACCCCGAGGACATGGCGAACGTGACCGACGTCGTGAACACGGTCGAGTCCCGCCGAATCATCGCGGTCATCCCGGCGCCGAAAGGCGACGCGCTCTTCCGCTGGCCCTTCGACGCATCGGCGACGCAGGCCCGGATCGACGAGGAGCTCGCGTTCTTCGACGACATGCTCGCGTGCGTCGGCCAGGCGCTGCCGGTGAACAAGGAGTGCGTCTCGTCGATGGGCGTGAGCGCGGGCGCGCTCTGGACCGCGCAGCTCGCGAGCCTCCGCAACCAGCGCCTCGCGAGCTTCGTGTCGCTCTCCGGCGGGACCGGCGGCGTCATCAAGTCGTGGACCCCGGCGACACATGCGATGCCGGGCCTCGTCCTCTGGGGCGGGCCGGACGACGTGTTCCCGAACAAGAACACCCCGCTCCTCAACTTCGAGAAGGCGTCGAAGAACCTCGAGGACGCGCTCGTCGCGGAGAACCACTTCCTCGTCGAGTGCATCCACAACTGCGGGCACGCGGTGCCGCCGCTCGATCCGCCGCCGCCCGGCACGCCGCCCTTCGACATGGTCTGGCAGTTCGTGCTGAAGCATCCGTACTGGCTCGGCGCCGGTGAGAGCCCGATGGCGAAGGCGCTGCCGACGCCCGCGTTCCCGGCATGGTGCGGCGTCGGGAAGGGGTCCGCCGTTCCGCGCGCCGCCTCCGCGCCCTGCCAATGACACCTGGGTAGAGAGGGTGCGGACGCGCGTCCGCGCGGGCGCGATTGTCCTCCGGGCCGCTTCCCTGGCCCGGAGGCAACCGTTACGATAACGCGCTGTGTCGGATCGGGACGGGGGAGGAAAGACCGCGCGCGACGTGCCGCCGGGCGAGCCGACGTCGTACGAGGTCTCGCTCGGATCGATCGCGGCGTCCGACACGATCGTCGACAACCCGTCCGTCGCCGTCGGGCCCGTCACCGGCGAGGAGATCGGCGAGGACGCCGGGAGCGAGCGCGCGATCCCGATCCCGAAGAGCGCGAAGCCGAAGAACGAGGGCCCGCTCGGCGTCGGGGACGTCGTCGCCGGCAAGTACGTCGTCGAGCGCGTGCTCGGGCGCGGCGGGATGGGACAGATCGTCGCGGCCAAGCACATGGAGCTAGGCACGATGGTGGCGATCAAGATCGTCCTCCCCGAGGCGCTCGGGTCGGAGGCGACGGCGGGACGCTTCAAACGCGAGGCGCTCGCGATGGCGAGCCTCCGGAGCGAGCACGCGGTCCGCATCATCGACGTCGGCGACCTCGAGGGGATGCCGTACATCATCATGGAGTACCTCGAGGGCAACGACCTCGCGGCGGAGCTCCGGCGTCGTGGTCCGCTCCCGGTCCGCGAGGCCGTCAAGTACGTCCTCGAAGCGATCGACGTGCTCGCCGAAGCGCACGACATCGGGATCGTCCATCGCGACCTCAAGCCGGGGAACCTCTTCCTCTCGTGGCGTCCGTCCAAGACGCGGTCGGTGCGCGTGCTCGACTTCGGCATCGCGAAGCCGATGGTCGGCGCGGCGCTCGCGGACGACGTGGAGCCCGCGCGACGGAGCAACATCGACAGCGTCGAGCTCCCGATGCCTCGACGCTCGCGCGCGCCGGGCAAGCTCACCGTCGCGGGGATGACGCTCGGGACGCCGAACTTCATGGCACCCGAGCAGGTGTCGAGCGGTCAGATCGGCCCGCACACGGATGTGTGGGGAATCGGCGCGACGCTCTACACGCTGCTCACCGGCGCGCTGCCGTTCACGGGGCCGAGCCTTGCGCTCACCTGCGGCGCGGTCTGCACCCTGCCGCCGACGCCGCCACGGCAGCACCGGAAAGAGATCCCGAAGGAGCTCGAGGCCGTCATCCTCAAGTGCCTGAACAAGGCGCCGAGCAAGCGGTTCATGTCCATCCGCGAGCTCGCCGCCGCGCTCGAGCACGCGTCGAAGGTGCGCGCGCCGTCGACGACGATGGGCCTCCGCGCTCCCGCGCGCGCCGACTTCGACGAGTCCGACGAGGAGCTCGACGGCAACGACGAGGAGCCCTCGGGCGAGCTCCCTCCCGGTGGGGCGCCGCTCGTCTCGAGCGAGCTCGCGACGTCGCGCACGACGGGCGACCCGCGCGCGCCCACGATCCAGATCCGCGCGCTGCTCCAGGGCCGCGCCGACCCGCGCCTCTTCGCGTTCGCGGGGGCGGCTGCGGTGGTCGTCGTCTCCGCGCTCGTGCTCGGCGCGTTCTACGGAGCGACGGGCGCGCGTGTCGCGCGGGCAGAGTCGGCGAGCGTCTCGCGCGCCGCCGCCCGCTCGGCGGCGATCGCGCAGGCGATCGCGGCCTCGACCTTGCGCCCGAAGCGGTGACTCAGTAGCAGTCGTGCCCGCCGGGGCACTCGTCGACCGGCGTGGGCGGCTTCGGCGCCTCCGGCGGCGGAGGAGGAGGCACCATCGCGAACGGCACCGACGCCTCGTACGTCGCGCCGAGCGAGGCGCCGCATTCGCCGTTCGCCGAGAAGCAGAGTCCTTCGCGGCTGTAGAAGCCGCCGTCGTGCACGTTCGCCGGGAGGCGGAGGCGGACGAAGGCGGTCGCGCCGGTCTTGTCGAGGCCGACGTCGCGGACGCCGCTGCCGAAGTTGCCGGAGAGCTGCCAGGTCGTCTTCGTGGAGAGGTCGATCATGTAGGGGACGCCACCGAGGCCGTCGGCCCGCTTGCCGAGCGTGAGCACGTAGCGGCCGTTCGCGAGCTGGACGAAGCGATCGAGCGGCGCGACCGGGCCCTGGAACGCGCTGAACGACTGCGCGCCGAGATCGAACCAGCCGAACGCCGCCGAGCTCCCGAAGACGTCGAGGTTCGTCTCGACCGTGGTCGTGATCCCGTCGGGGCCGACCGTCGCCGTCGCGCGCGCAGCGAGCTTCGTGCGCGAAGCGATCTTCTTCGAGGCGTCGACGAGGAGACCGCGACCGTCGCCCGTCATCGCGAAGCGCGGGATCGCGTTGCCGATCGGCGCGAGGCGGAACGAGAGCGACACCGGGTCGATCGTCATGAGGTGGTAGCGCTGGCCCTCCGTCCACGGGACCTGTGCCTTGTCCTCGAACATCGCCGGATCCATCCGCTTCACGTCGAGGTACGCGACGAGGCGCGAGCCGTCGCTCGAGAGCGCGACCGGGCCGAACCCGGGCAGGTTCTTCCGGAAGGTGACGCCGGATCCGAGCTCGATGACGCTGACCGGATCGGGATTCGTCCACGTCTCGCCGGGCACCGCCTGCGCGCCGGGCGAGCAGTATGTCGGCGAGAGAAACGCGCGGCTGCCGTTCGGGACGACGACGATCGGCGCCTCGCAGTTCGGCACGTCGGCGCGGCCGACCTCGCCGCGGCCGGAGAGATCGATCGCGACGACCGGCGTGTGGGGGCCGCCGTCGCGCCACACCGTGCGGCCGACGAGGAGCGCGCGTGACTGGCCGGGGACGAACGCGGCGTGGGTCACGACGCCGAGGCCCGCCGTCGTGCCACGCACCGTCCCGCGCGCGGCGTCGATCACGCGCACGTTCGCGTCGTCGCCGACGAGGAGCACGTCGTCGTCGGGCCCGATCCGGAGGAGCGAGCACGACGCCTGCGGGATCTTCCACTCCACCGCCCGCGTCGCGAGGTCGATCGCCTGGAGGGAGCCGTCGACCGTGACGGCGAACGCGGTGTCGCTCGACTTCGCGAACGCCACGCGGAGGAGCGGGACGTTCACCTCGTGGTAGGTGCCCGCCGTCACGTCGTAGACGAGCGTGAGGGTGTTCCGCTGCATCACGACGTAGCGGCCGCTCGGCGAGACGACCATCGCGCCGGTGCGGAGCTCCTCGCCGTCCTTCGACGCCGAGCGATCGTTCTGGTTCGCACCGGCGACCGCGGTCTCGTCGACGATCTCGTCCGACGCGTCGCCCGCGCTCGTTCCGTCTCCCTGGCCGAACGTGACACCGCTGCAGGCGGCGAGGAAGGGGAGCGAAGAGGCGCCGAGCACGCGAAGGATCGAGGAGAGCTTCATGGTCGGAAAGACGTCGTCGTTCGCGTGTCGATTCAGGCTCTCGTGGGAGCGACGAGACGATTTCGGCGCGTGATTTTCAATACTTGCACATCTCGTGCACGCGCGTCCACGGCGACCCTGACACGCCGATCAGGGAGGTGTAGCGTCGCCACGTGACCCGCCACATCGCCCTCGTCTTCGTCGCGCTCTCGCTCGTCTCCGCCACCGGGTGCAAGAAGGTGAAGGAGAAGGTCGCCGAGAACGCAGCCGAGAACGTCGCGTCGCGCACGACCGGCACCGACGTCGACTTCAGCTCGGGCGGAGCGACCGTCCGCGATCCGAAGACGGGCTCGGTCGTCCAGGCCGGCGCCGGCGCGCAGCTCCCGGACGGCTGGCCGAAGGACGTTCCGGCCTACCCCGGTGGCACGATCATGACGTCGGTGAAGACGCCGCAGGGCCTCACCGTTTCGGTCACGACCCCCGACTCCGCCGACAAGGTGAAGGCCTTCTACAAGGGGAAGCTCCCCGGCACCGTCGAGGGCGAGGTCGACATGGGCGGGATGAAGACGATCTCGACGAAGGACGGGAACCGCGAGATCGTCGTCGCGATCACGTCCGGCGGCTCGACGACGAACGTGATGCTCAGCGTCTCGAACACGCAGTGAGGCGCTCTCGATCGGGGGCGCCCGCTGACCCGCTACCGTCGGGGATCATGGCAGACGAAGAGAGCAGACCGAGCGAGCGGAGCGGCGCGGTACCGTTCGCGGCCGGCGTGCTGCTCGTCGGCGCGATCGCCGCCGCGTTCGCGGTCTCGTTCCGCTGGACGCTCCTCGCCGTGACGCGGCTCGTCTCGGGCGAGAACGACGTCGTCTCCGCGATGAGGAGCGCGCCGCTCCCCGCGCGTCTCCTCGTGCCCGGGCTCGGCGGCCTCCTCGCCGGCGTCCTCGTCCTCGTCGCCTCGAAGCTCCCGTCGGGCGCGGGCGTGAGCGGCGTGATGGAAGCCGTCGTGCTCGGACGCGTGCGCCTCTCGATGCGTTCGACGCTCCTCAAGTCGGCTGCGTCGTGGTGCGCGATCGCGAGCGGTGGCTCCCTCGGACGCGAGGGACCGCTCATCCAGTTCGGCGGCGCCGCGGGCAAGGTGGTCGGCGCGCGACTGCGTCTCTCGCCGGAGGACACGCGGATGCTGATCGCCGCCGGCACCGCGGCGGGCTTCGCCGCGGCGTACAACACGCCGTTCGCGGCCGTCCTCTTCGTCGTCGAGGTCGTGACCGGGATCATCGTCCTCCGCGCGATCGTGCCGGCGCTCGTCGCCACCGTCGTCGCCTCGGCGATCACGCGCGCCTTCGTCGGCGCCGGCCCGATCTACGGCCAGCGCGCGTTCAACCTCGTCTCGCCGGCGGAGCTCGTCCTCTTCGCGGGCCTCGGCGTCGTCGTCGCGCTCGCGGCGCAGGGCTTCATGCGTCTCCTCTCCGCGGGCGAGAACGCGTTTCGGAAGCGGTGGCTCCCGATGCCGTGGCGGCCGCTCGTCGGCGGCCTCCTCGGCGGCGCGATCGTGATGGTCCTCCCCGAGGTCGCCGGCAACGGGTACGAGCCGCTCGCGAAGCTGCTCGACGGGTCCTTCGCGCTCGGGTTCGTGGTCTTGCTCGTGGTCGGGAAGTCGATCGCGACGACGTTCTCGGTGTCGTCCGGCAGCCCCGGGGGCGTCTTCACCCCGAGCCTCCTCCTCGGCGGTGGCGTCGGCCTCCTCTTCGCGGCGCTGCTCGAGCGCGCCGGACTCCACCTCGGCCCGCTCGGCGGCTACGCCCTCGTCGGGATGGCGGCGGCGACCGCGGCGACGACGCATGCGCCGCTCATGGCGGCGGTGATGGCGTTCGAGCTGTCCGGCGACTACGCGATCGTGCTGCCGCTCGTCCTCGCGACGGCGGTGGCGACCGTCGTCTCGCGCGCGCTCCGGCGCGACTCGATCTACACAGCCGAGCTCCGCGATCGCGGGCTCGGCTGGGAGATGACGATGGAGGGGCGGAAGATCCTCGAGTGATCAGGGCGCCTGCGAGAGCTGGCTCGACTTCGCCGCGAGGTCCTTCGCGTAGCGGCCGAGCGCCTCCGCCTGCGTCCGGTCGACGACGCCCGCGAACGAAGGCATCGGGGAGCCGGGCTTCGTCGCCTGCGGGTCGAGGATCCACGATGCGAGCTCGGCGTCGCTCTTGCCGAGCGCCCCACGGAGCTTGTCGCGGTACGGCCCGCTCTCGCCGTGGCATGCCGCGCACCCGAGCTCGACGAACAGCACCTCGGGCTCGTCGCCCTCGCGCGCGCGACGCACCGGCTGCCCGCCCGCCTTGTTCACGCGCTTCACGGGGGGACGCGACTTCAGGAAGGCGTAGAGCGCTTCGACGTCGGTGCGATCGAGTCGCGAGAAGAGCGGCATCGGCTTGCGGACGACGTGACCGTCCGGATGCACGCCGCGCGTGACGGCGCGCTGGAAGTCGTCGACCGACCAGCGGCCGATGCCGGTCTCCTCGTCGAAGGTGATGTTGCGCGTGTAGATCGGCGCGCCGGTCGGATCGGTGAGCTCGAAGCCGCCCGCGAACGCGGCCTCGTCGTTCATCTTGTCGGCCGCGAAGCCGTCGGTGTGGCAGCCGACGCAGTCGAGGACCTGCGCCATGTAGCGGCCGTACTCGACGGACGGCGCCTTCTTCGGCGTCACGACGCGCGGCGGGACCTCGGCGACCTTCACGCCGGCGACGTAGGTGACGATCAACTTGCCGACGAGCGACGGCTCGGAGCGCGGTTGATCCGCGCCGCCCGGCTCGAAGACGCGCGGCTTCGACCGCATGTAGCCGAGGATCGCGGCGACGTCGTCGTCACCGATCGACGTGAAGCCGCCCATCAGGACGGAGAGCCTCCCGTCGGGGAGGACGCCGGTGCGGAGCACGCGCGCGATCTGACCATCCGTGCGCGCGTGGACGCCGTGCTCGGGGTGCGCGAGGTTGGCCGAATAGAAGGTGCCGAGGAACACGGGAACCTCCTGGAGGTGCTTGCCCGTCGCGCGCCCGTCGGCGCCGGCGTGGCACTCGACGCAGAGCGACTGGACGAGCAACTCGCCCCGCGCGACGCCCTCCGGCGACGTGTCGGCGACGATCGCGGGCTCGGCGACCTGCGCGTAGCTGCGTTCGATCACCCACTTCGCCCGCGCGACGAGCGCGACGGCGAGGAGGGCGAGGACGCCGACCGACACACCGAGGACCTTCTTCACCTTGGGACGCATCGCATTCACCTGCCGAGACAAGTGACGTCTGCGCGCGCCTCGTTACACAAATCGACTCTGTCACCCGTTCAGGTGGGGAGCTCCGCGGCGACGAAGCGCTTGCCGCTCTCGTCCGTCACCCAGACGCGGGACATGACGCGCGTGCGGCCCGCGATTTTCGCGAGCTCGGCGTCGCAGCAGGCATAGACCGCGCCGTCGTCCGGGTCGAAGGAGACCTCGGGCATCGTTTTCATGTGACGGCCGTCGTTGTCGATGATCTCGACGTCGACGCGTCGTGCGCCACGGAGATCGATCGGCACCTTCGTGACCAGCACGTCGACGTCCGGCCCGAGGTCCGGCATCTCGGCGGGAGGCCCCGCCTCCGTCCATGTCAGGCGCGCGACGCGGATCCCCGAGGCGACGAGCTCCTCGACCCCCTTCGCCGTGAGCCACAGCTCGATCGAGCCGTTCTCCTTCATCGCGCGGAACGTGCTCGCGAGCCCGCTGCGGACCGCGAGCTCGGGCGCCTGTCCCGCGAGGGCGCGCGCGAAGAGATCTTCTTCGAAGGCGAGCGCCTCGTCCTCCGTCGCGTGACCGCGGACGTAGTCGTCGAGCCGGACGAGGGCGGGATCGAGGTCGGTCTTCATCGGTTCACCCACGAGATGGGCCGCTCGAGGCACGTGCGGAGCGCCGCGAGCGAACGATGACGGATGACGCGGACGTTGGCAGCGCTGATCCCGAGGGCGCTCGCGATCTCGGCGTCGTCGTCGTCGTCGCTGAACGTCTTGCGGATGACGGAGCGAGCGCGCTCGGTGAGCTGGGAGTAGCAGTCCTCGAGGTGCTCGCGGCGGACTTCGGACGGCTCCTCGAACGAGGTGAGGTCCTCTTCGGTGAGGCCGTAGCGATCCATCAGCGCCGCGCGTCGCTCGCCCGAGCGAGCGCGCTCGCGCGCGAGGTTCCGGCAGATGCCGAGCGCGAACGCGGCGAGCCGGGTCGGGTCCTCGACGCGTCGATCGCGGATCGCTTCGACGAGGAGGACGAGGGCATCCTGCGCGAAGTCCTCGGCCGTGCTCGCGCGGAGCCTCCGCGCCGCGAACGCGCGGACCGCCGGAAAGAGGCGGCGGCAGACTTCCCGCTCGGCGGCGAAGTCTCCCGAGAGCGCACGCGCGGCGAGGACCACCTCGGGCGGGGGCGCGACGAGGGCGGCAGCGCTCTCCGAGCTCATCGTGATCGACCGTAGCACGCCGCATGTAACGTTCGAGTCGCTCGCGTCACTGGGATGGACATGAAGAACGCGAGCATCCTCCTCGTCGGCGCGACCGGAACCGTCGGACGCGAAGCCCTCCGTGCCGTGAAGGCCGAGGGCGCCCATGTGCGAGCCCTGGCGCGGTCGGCCGCGAGCGCCGCTGCGCTCGGCGATCAGGTCGAGGTCGTGCGCGGCGACCTGCGGGACGAAGACGCCGTCCGGCGGGCGCTCGACGGCGCGTCGGCCGCTCTCTACGTCTCGCCGCACGAGCCGGACGAAGAAGCGCTCGCGGCGTCGTTCGTGCGCGCGTGCGAAGCGGCGGGGACGCGGCTCGTCTTCGTCGGCGTCCACATCGACGGCGGGAACGCGGTGTCGCGCGCGGTGAAGCGCTTCGTCTTCGGGCGCATGCTCCCGCACTACAGGCCGAAGTTCCGGATCTCCGAGGGCGCGCGCCAGAGCAAGGCGTCGCCGATCGTGCTGATGCCGACGAACTTCTACCAGAACGACGAGCTCTTCCGGGACCAGCTCCTCGCCGGCACGTTCCTCCCGCCGTTCGCGAAGCCGATCAACCGCGTCGACGCGCGGGACATCGGGGATGCGGCCGCGCGCGCGCTGCTCGATCCGTCGCTTCCGTCCGGCGCGTATCCGGTCGTCGGACCGGCGTCGGTCACCGGCGACGACTGCGCGGAGGTGTGGGCCGAGGCGCTCGGTCGCGCGGTCACCTGCGAGCGCGACGTGCAGCGCGCGCTCGAGGCGCTCGGGCACGAGCTCGACGGCAAGAAGCGCGCGGACTTCGTCGCGACCTACGGGCTGCTCACGAAGCTCGCGATCCCGACCTCGGCCGACGACGTCGCGCGCACGACCGCGCTCCTCGGACGGGAGCCCACCCCGTACGGCGCGTACGTGCGCCGGACGGCGGCGGCCTGGTCGCGCCCGCGCGAGAGCGCGGCCGCGAAGCGCTCGGCCGTCGCGACGGCGTGACCTTCGAACCCTTCGCGCCGTAGGCTGGCTCCTACGCTCGTGGAAGCTTCGACCCTCGTCTCGGTCGCCCTCGGTGGGCTCGTCCTCTGGCAGGTCACGCGTGCGATGACGGGCAAGGTCGCCCCCGAGAAGGCACGGGCGCTCGTCGAAGGCGGCGCGAAGCTCGTCGACGTGCGGAGCCCGGTGGAGCACGCTGCAGCGCACATCGCGGGCTCCGTCAACGTGCCGGTCTCCGAGCTCGCCGCGCGTGCCGGGGAGCTCGGCGACAAGAGCAAGCCCGTCGTCGTGTACTGCGCGAGCGGGATGCGGTCGGCCAGCGCGAAGGCTACCCTCCGCCGGGCGGGGTTCACCGACGTCTACGACCTCGGCTCGATCTCACGCTGGATCTGACGAAGCTCACCCCTTGTTGCCGACCGCGCGCGCCACGCAGGCGTCGAGGCTCACGTCCGTGATCTTCCGCACGCCGGCCTTCGCGGCGACCGCGCCGCCGGTGATGCAGGAGTAGACCGCGTCCGAGCCGAAGACGGTGAGGCCCGACATCGTCTTGACGCAGCGCTTCGTGAACGCGCCACCCGCGTTGAGGTGGCCCTTCTCGTTCAGCTCCGGATCGGCGTCCTTCAGCTTGTCGACGAGCGTTCCGCACAGCTCGCGGGCGCCGGGGGCTTCACACGCGCGGGCGAGCGTGCCGATCGCGCAGGTGCGGGCGGCCTCCTGGAGCTCGGCTGCACCGACCGGCCTCCCGCTCTCGGCGAGGATGATCTCGGTCTCCTGGATGCACGACTTCGTGTCGAGCGCCGGCTTCGCCTTGAAGATGGTGTCGAGGTTCGCGCACTCGTCCTCGACCGCCGCATTGCACCCCGAGAAGCGCTCGCTCGAGGCGACCGCGTTGGTGTCCTCGCACTTGGCGCGAACGTCGTCGAAGCCGAGCCCTTCGATGCATGCGTAGACGGGGTAGTCGGGCTGCTTGTCGATGCAGCGCTTGATCAGCGGCCGGCTCTCGACGCGCACGCCGCGGGCGATCTCCTTGCACGCGTCGACGAGAACGCGTCGCTCGCTCGAGCCCGTGTAGCCGAACTCGCGCGTGCGGATGTTCATGCTCTTGTCGGTCGCGGTGAGCTGCTTGTTCGCGATCGCGGTGCAGAACGTCGTGAGCCGGCGCTCGTCGGCGTCGGTCCCCTTGCACGTCGAGGTCAGCGCGCCGAAGCCCGCCTGGTAGGCGTCGGTCCCCGAGCCCACGCGCTCGATCGCGCTCCGCGCGACCCCCGCGTAGAAGTGGTTCGTCCACGCGCTGCACTGGCCCCAGCTCTCGCCGATCGCGTAGCAGGCCTCGGCGGCCGGATAGACACCTTCGTCGACGTGGGCGTCGACGCAGGCCTCGGTCGTCTGCGCGCCGGCGGACGCCTCGACGTCGTCGGACGCCGGCGCCGCGCAGGCGACGATCGAGAGCGTGGAGACGAGAGCGAGGAAGGCATTCCGATCGAGGTGCATGGTGGAAAACTCCAACAGCACTGGATGTGCCACAGTGTGGGACAGAGTCCGCATCAAGGATTTCGGTTGGTTGCAGGTGTTGGATCCCGGGTCGGGATGGTGGATGCGGATCGGGCGGGTGATCGGGCGTGATCCAAGCGGCGATGTCTCGGCCACGTCCGCGTCCTGACCGTGGTCGAGCGCGGAGCCGGCACGACCCTCGCGTCCGTGCGCTCGCATGGAGAACCTGCTCGGCGAAGAGACGCTGCGGAATGCGGTGTTCCTCCTCGTCCGGATCGTGGAGGCGCTCGCCGCGCTCGCGATCTTCGCGGGCGCGGCTGTCGGCTTCGTGCGCTTCGTGGTGCGCGCGTTCCGCAGCCGCAGCGCCGAGGCGTTCACGCCAGTTCGCCTCGACGTCGCGCGATTCCTCGCCCTCGGGCTCGAGTTCCAGCTCGCCTCCGATCTGCTCCGCACCGCCGTCGCGCCGTCGTTCACGGAGATCGGAAAGCTCGCCGCCGTCGCAGCGATCCGAACGGCGCTGAACTTCTTCCTCGGGCGCGAGATCCGAGAGGAGCGCGAGGAGATCCGGAAGAACGAAGGGCATCTCCGGTGACGTCCGTGAAGGAGCTCGCGGCGCTCGTCGTGGCGGCCTTCGGCGTCGTCGTCGCGCTCGTCGTGTGCCTCGCGACGCGCGACGTCCGCGCGGGGATCCTCGCCGGGATCGAGCTCTGGACGGCAGCTGGCCTGCTCCATCTCACCGCCGACGCCGCGTGGAGCGCGCTCGGGAGCGCGGCGGCCGTCGTCGCGGTGAGGAAGCTCGCGGCGGCGGGGCTGCGCGCGAGCTGACGCGACGCGCTTCGCGTGCTACCGGACCGGCCGTGATTCGCCCGGTCGTCGTCGCGAGCCTTCTCTTCGCCACCTTCGTCGCGTGCAGCACGAGCGAGCGCGAAGTCGCTCCCGCGGTCGTGAGCGACGGAGGCACCGAGGTCCCCGCCGACGGAGGCGTGTCGCCGGAGGACGCGGGTGCCGACGCGCGGTCGCCCGACGCGCTCGCCGCGTCCGACTACTGCGAGTCGATCGCGACGTCCTTCTGTGCGTTCTACATGCGTTGCGGACGCATGGTCGCGAAGGACGAGACCGAGTGCAAGGCGGTCTTCCTCGAAACCTGCAACGCTCGTTACGAGCCGCGGTACGTCGACCTCGAGCGCGCTTCTCTCCTCTCGCTCTCGCGGAGCGGTGTCGACGCCTGCGCGGCGCACCTCGCGAGCGTCACGTGCACCGAGCAGGTCTCCGATCTCGACGGCCCCTGCGCGCGGATGTGGACCGGCGCGTCGCCGGAGGGGAAGCCGTGCGGGATCGACGTCGAGAGCTTCGTCTGCGGCGCCGGCACGACGTGCATCCTCGGCCTCGACTTCTGCGGGACGTGCGAGAAGGCGGCGCCGCGCGGCGGTGCGTGCGAGCCGGGCGTCGTCCGCTGCGCATCGGACGACGCGTGCGTGGCGGGCACCTGTGTCGCGCGCGCGCTGCCGGGTCAGGCCTGCAGCGATACGAAGCCGTGCATCACCGGCTCGACCTGCACGACCGGCACGTGCGTGTCCGCCGTCGTCGTCGGCGAGGGTGAGGCGTGCGATTCGAAGCATCGCTGCGCGTACCGCTCGTACTGCGACATGGGCAAGTGCGTCCGCTCCTCGCTCCTCGGCGAGCCCTGCACGACGACGCGCGCGTGCGCCTCCGGCCGCTGCGAGGCGGGAACGTGCGTCGCGCTCCGTGCCGCCGGCGACCCGTGCGCCGCCGCCGCCGAGTGCAGCTCGGCGCAATGCGTGGGCAGCAAGTGCACGCCGCTGCCGACGGCGTGCTTCACGCGGTGAGCTTCACTTCGACTTGTCGACCCAGCAGTCGGCGAAGCCGACCGTCTTCCAGCCGGGGCTGATGCTCTCGTTGATCCAGCCGTCGGACTCCTTCCAGATGCGGCTCTTCGAGCCGTACCCGTCGGACCGCAGCTTGATCTCCTTCTTCGTCCATTCGGCGGCGGAGAGCGGCCGCTCGACCATCGAGCCGTGGTTCGTGAGCTCCTTCAGGACGAGCGCGTCCTTCCGCTGGACGACCGTGACCTGCTGATCGGGACCGCCGCCGCCCTCGAAGACGTTGCAGTCGAGAAGGACCTTGTCGCCGGTCTGATCGGCTTCGCCGGTCGCATCCGGAGCCCCTGCTTCCGAGGTGCACGCGGCCATTCCGAGCACGGACGCGACGACGGCGAGGGCGAGGGGGCGGAAGAGCATGTCGGGTTATGTGCCGAAATGGGGGTGCGCGCAAGGCAACCTGGGAATTTGGTAGGGTGCCGGCATGTCCGATGCTGGCCCGACTGTCGTGAGTGACAGGATTCCCGGGGGCGCGGGCGACGACCTTGCGGTCGAGGCCTTCGAGCACGCTCCGGCGCTGATGGGCGTCGTCGAGCCGACCGAGGACGGCGACGTCCTCCACGTCCGCGACAATCACACCGCGTGCGCGTTCTTCGGTGTCGAGCCCGGCGGCACGACGGGTCGCCTCGCGAGCTCGCTCGGCGCGAGCCGGGAAGCTCTCCGCCAGTGGCTCGATCACTACCGCGCGAGCGCTGCCTCGCAAGAGGCGCAGCGGTTCGAGTACGGCTACGACACGCCGCACGGACGCGCGTGGCTCCTCGTCGCCGTGCGCCAGGTGAACCACGGACCGAGTGGACGCGCGCGCTTCCTCTACGTCGCGGAAGACATCACCGCGCGCAAGCGCGCAGTCGCCGAGCTCGAAGAGGCGCGAGACGCGCTCCAGCGCGAGCGCGACTTCTCCGCCGCCGTCGTCGACACGGCCGGGGCGCTCGTCTGCGTCATCGAGCGCGACGGTCGGATCTCACGCTTCAACCGCGCCTGCGAGGCGACGACCGGCTTCTCGGCCGCCGAGGTCTGCGGCGTGAACATCTGGGAGTCCGGCCTGATCCCGGCCGACCAGCTCGCGGGGGCGCAGGAGACGTGGGCCGAGCTCGTCGCCGGCACGTTCCCGACGATGCACCAGAACGAGTGGGTCGCGCGCGACGGTTCGCGTCGCCTCATCGCGTGGTCGAACACGGCGCTCCGCGGACGAGACGGTCGCGTCGAGCACGTCATCGCGACCGGGATCGACATCACCGACCAGGCCGCCGCCGAGCGAAAGCTCCAAGGAGTCGTCGAGCAGCTCCGGGACGCCGACCGGAGGAAGGACGAGTTCCTCGCGACGCTCGCCCACGAGCTCCGCAATCCGCTCGCGCCGATCCGGAATGCGGTCCAGATCCTCAAGCTGAAGGGCCCGGCGGACCCGAAGCTGCGATGGGGGCGCGACGTCATCGATCGCCAGGTCCAGCACATGGCGCGCATGCTCGAGGATCTCCTCGACGTCTCCCGCATCGCGCGCGAGAAGCTCGAGCTCCGCCGCGAGCCGGTCCAGATCGGCGGCGTGGTCGACGTGGCGATCGAGACGAGCCGTCCGCTCCTCGAGAGCGGACACCACGTGCTCACGGCCTCTGTCCCCGCCGAGCCGAACTGGGTCGACGGCGACGCCGTGCGCCTCGCCCAGGTCTTCGCCAACCTCCTCAACAATGCTGCAAAGTACACGCGTGACGGCGGCAAGGTCTGGCTCACCGTCACGACCCGGGACGGGAAGGTCGTCGTCTCGGTGAAGGACGAGGGGATCGGGATCCCCGCCGACGTGCTGCCGCGCGTGTTCGACATCTTCTCGCAGGCGAAACCTGCGCTCTACCGGGCGCAGGGCGGGCTCGGCATCGGCCTCTCGCTCGTGAAGGGCCTCGTCGAGCTGCACGGCGGGAAGGTCTCGGCGAAGAGCGAAGGGACGGATCGAGGCAGCGAGTTCCTCGTCGAGCTGCCGCTCGTGCCGCCGCCGCACGCCGAAGCGGCCTCGGGGGATCGCGAGACGGCGACGCCTCTGCAGCGCCGGGTGCTCGTCGCCGACGACAATGCCGACAGCGCCGACAGCCTCGCGATGTACCTCGAGCTGAAGGGGAGCGAGGTGCAGACCGCCTACGACGGTGAGCAGGCGCTCGCGGAGGCCGAGCGCTTCCGGCCGAGCGTGATGCTCCTCGACCTCGGCATGCCGCGCCTGAACGGCTACGAGCTTTGCCGGCGCATCCGTGCGCTGCCGTGGGGCAAGGGCGTCTTCATCGTTGCGATGACCGGCTGGGGGCAGGACGAAGACCGCCGGCGGACGACCGAGGCAGGCTTCGACGCGCACCTCGTGAAGCCGATCGACCTCCCCGCGCTGATGCAGTTGCTCGCCGATCGCCTCGAGCCATCGCGCTAGGGGTCGTCACTCCTCGTCGTCGGAAGGCTGACCGGGCGGACCGCCGTGTCCGTGACCGTGCCCGTGGCCATCGCCCATGCCCGGGATCCCGGGCGGTGCGGCGGGCATCCCGGGGACGGGCGGCATGCTGCCGGGACGGCCGCGGCGGCCGGGACGGTCGCCGACTTCCATGATGATGGCGAGCTTCTCGCGCTGATCGGGGCGCAGGGCCGGCGCGAGCTCGAGATAGAACTTCGCGTCCTCGACGACGATCGGCGTCCGCGGCTTGCCTGCGGTCGCTTCGGCCGCGGCGGCCTTCTTCGCGTCGAAGCCGTCTTCCTCGAAGGCGGAGAGGACGGCGAGCTGGCGTTTCCACTCGTCGTCGGCGTCCCACTTCGCGCTGCGCGCTGCGACCATGGCGTCGAGCTTCGTCTTCTGGGCCGGATCGAGCCCGAGATCGCGCTCGAGGCGCTCGACCCGACGCTTCATCCGCGGGTCGCCCGGCTTGCCCTTGTCCTTGTCCTTGGGCTTGTCCTTCGGCTTCGCGTTCTCGCGCCTTGCCGTGATCTTCGCCTTCACGTCCGCGGCGACCGCCTTGCGCTGCGCCGGGTCGAGCGTGGTGTGGATCTTCGCGAGCGCCTCGGCCTCGTCGTCGGCGCGCGCGCGTGCGGCTTGCTCGACGGCCGCGTACTGCGACTGCAGCTTCGCGTTGTCGACCTTGCCGCTCTTCACGGCGGAGAGGACTTCACCTCGCAGCTCGTTCTCCTCGGCACGCCGCTCCGCGCGCTCGCCGGTGAGCGACAGCGCGACCTCGTCGAGCTTCGCGCGCTGCACATCCGTGAGCGACTGGGCGCGTGCAGCCGTGAGGAGCATCCCGGGCACGCCGAAGACGGGACGGCGGAAGGCTCCTGCGTCGCCGATCGAGACGGCGCCGGCGTCGGCGGGAGTCGCCGCGGACGCGGCGTCTGCGGTCTCCGGCGCGGGTTTGTCGTTCCGGCACGACGAGCAGGCGCCGAGCAGCGTCAGGAAGGGAAGAGCGACGACCACGAGAGACTTCGACATCGCCGCGGATGATCGCACAGTTCGCGTGCCCACGACGAGCCCGGTGCCTCGCGCCTTGTCGGCCGGCTCGTCCCCGAGGTCTTCGTCGCTCTCGCTGGACGCATCCACGCGGCCGAGCGCCCTCGGTCGTGGCCCGCCTTCTCGGTGGACGTGGGTTTCACAAGACGGATCTGCCACCAAAATCGCGCGACGCGAGACGGAGCCGTCGACGTTCGCGGCGAGCTCCTTCACGCTGGAGCGTCATCGCTCGCGTGAGGAGGGATCCATGATGAAGTCGACCTCGTTCGTGACCGCCGCGTTCGTGCTCGTGTCCGTCGCGCTCACCGGCTGCGCGGCCGATGCCACGACGCCCGAGGAGGCGGCGGTGCTCGAGAAGAGCGCCCCGTCGGAGGAGACTCCGGCGCCCGCTTCCGAGTCGGAGCAGCCTTTCACGGGGGTCGAACGAGACCTCCGTCCGCAGAACAACCCGCTGTATCGCGGCCACTAGTCCAGCTGCGTCCTCTCGCCGCTGTCGTGCCGGCGTCCCGACGCGACCGTCCGAGCTGATACGCTCGCGCTTGCTCGGTCGACGGGCACGCTCGAAGGGGAGGCTCGATGAGGCGCACGTCTCTGTTCACGCTCGCCGCGTTCTCGGTGCTGTTCGGTTTCGCATCGCTCCACTGTCTCGGTGAGGACGCGACCGCTCCCACGGACCAGGACGGAGGCGGCGCGGCGGACGGGGCGAGCGCCGACGGATCGAGCGGCGGCGCCGGCGGCGACGCCGACGCGCCGCCGAGCGACGGCGGCGCGGGCGACTCCGGCGACGCGGCGGTGCTGCCTCCGCACATCCCGGTGACCGACAGCTACTTGAAGTCGCCGAGCCCGCACATCCAGGCGCTCTTCGGCGGAGCGGTCGCGCTGTCCGCGGACGGCAACACGCTCGCGATCGGCTCGCAGGGCGAGGACAGCGCGGCGACGGGGATCAACAACACCAACCCCGGCCCGGGCGATCGGACCGCCGACTTCGCCGGCGCAGTGTTCGTGTTCACCCGGTCGGCCGCCGGTGTCTGGTCGCAGCAGGCCTACATCAAGGCTTCGAACACGGTGGCGGGGCAGAACTTCGGCAAGAGCGTGTCGCTCTCGTCCGACGGCAACCGCCTCGCCGTCGGCGCGACGGGCGAGGGGACGAGCGCGGTCGGATCGGGTGCAGTCTACATCTACAACCGCGTCGGGACGAGCTGGGTCATCATGGGGAGCGGCCCGTTCAAGCCGTCGAACCCGATGCAGAGCGGCGCGTACGGCTACAGCGTATCGCTCTCCGGCGACGGGAACTCGCTCGCGGTCGGCGCCTTCGGCGAGAGCGCGACGGACACCGGGATCTCCACCGGCGTAGGCGGGACGTTCACCGGCGCGTCGGTCTTCCACGGTGCGGTCTACCTCCTCGCGTACGTCAACGGCAGCTGGAAGCAGACGCACTACGTCAAGCCTTCGGTGTTCAAGGCCGGCGCGCGCTTCGGCTCCTCCGTCGCGCTGAACGGTGCGGGCTCCGTCCTCCTCGTCGGGGCGCAGGGCGAGAGCAGCGCCGCGAAGGGCGTCAGCACGAGCGCGGCGACGGACACCGGGGCGGACGGCTCGGGCGCGGCCTACGTCTTCGAGAACAACGCCGGCACGTGGTCCCAGAGCGCGTTCGTGAAGGCCTCGAACACGCGCGCCGGCGCTCGCTTCGGCACGAGCGCGGCGATGGCCGCGAACGGGAGCACCTTCGTCGTCGGCAGCAACTTCGAGACGAGCGGCGCGACCGGCGTGAACAACACCGACCCGGGGCCGGACGACACGACGGCGACCAACTCGGGCGCGGCGTACGTCTTCGCGAAGAATGCGAGCGGCGTCTTCGCGCAGACGGCGTACCTCAAGGCGTCGAACACGAAGAGCAACACCTACTTCGCCCAGGCGGTCGCGATGTCGATCGACGGCAAGACGGTCGTCTGTGGCTCGACGCCGGAAGCGAGCGCGGCGACCGGCGTGAACAACGCGAACCCCGGGCAGATGGACACGACACTCCCCAACGCGGGCGCGGCCTACGTGTTCGGCCTCGTCGGCGGCGCGTGGCAGCAGACCGCCTACCTCAAGCAGTTCCGGCCCGTTCCCCGTGCCGTCACCTTCGGCATCGCGGTCGCGACGACGAACGGAGCAGGGACCGTCGCGGTCGGCGCGCAGGCCGATCCGAGCACGGACGTCGGCGTGAACGGGACGAACAACGACACCGGCGCGAGCGGGGCGGGGGCGGTGTTCACGTTCAAGTGAGCGCTCCGCGGCGGCGGCACTGACGCGGCGAGGGACGTCGTGATCGAGGAGTGGTCGACGGCGTCGGGCGACGAGCCGGCCATCACGATCGAGGACGTGCCGGGGATCCGAGAGCGACGGTAGCCAGGCCATGAGAATCGAGCCGCCCTCGCTGAATTCCGAGGAGAGGAGGCCGTCCAACCGCGGCTCTCGAGGTCAGCGCGAAGGCCACGACCGCGCACGCGTGCGGCGTGAAGACGGACGGCACCATCGCCTGCTGGGGGCAGAACGGCGACGGCGAGTCGACGCCGCCTTCGGGCACCTTCGCACGCGTGAGCGTCGGCGGCACCCATAGCTGCGGCCTCGCGCTCGACGGCACCGTCACATGCTGGGGGAGCAACGCCCTCGGCGAGTCCAAGCCTCCGGTGGGCCTCGTGCTCCGCACCCCGTGATACCTGCTCGACTCGATCTCGTCGCGGCGCGCGCTCATCTGGCCGACTGCTAGCCCGTCCGGCCGAGGAGGAGCTGCCCCTGGCCGTGGAAGGCGGCGAACCGCTGCCCCGACGCGCTCCGCGCGATCGGCACGAGGTCGCGAGCGCGCGGCGCGAACGGCGTCACCTCTCCCGTGTCGAGCGCGACGACGCGGGGAGCGTCGCCGCGGAGGACCACGCGCGTGGGACCGATCCAGAGCGGCCCCTGCTTGGAAGCGAGCAGCGAGAGGTCCTTGTTCGAGAGGGGCATCCTCTGGTCCTCTGCGCCGCGGGCTCGCACCACGAGCTCGCCCTCGCGGAGCGCGACGCGGCGATCGCCGTCGGGGCTCGCGTGCCACACCTCGCACGGCTCGGCCTCGCGACCGCCGGTCCAGCGGAGGTGCGTCGGCGGCGCGAACCAGTCGCGGCCGCGGACCGCGAGGAGGAGGCCGTCCTCGTCCCACGCGAGCATGTCCGCGCCCTCAACGCTCTCGAACCGTGGTCGCGAGCGACGGGGGCCGTGTGTGACGTCGCACACGACGACGCGTCCTCGTCCGTCGCGCACGGCGTACGCGAGCGCGTCCCCCTCGGGCGCCCACATGATCGTCGTGAACGGGTCGACGCCGTCCGGGACGAGCACGCTCTTCGCTCCGGTTCGGAGGTCGACGAGGAGGAGAGACGCCTCGTCGTCGCCTCCGATGCCGGGCGCGTTCCTCTCCTCCGCCGCGCGCGTGACGCACGCGGCCGCGAGATCGCCGCGCGGCGAGACGGCGAACGCTGCGACGAGCCCCTCGGGGACCGTCG
The DNA here is from genome assembly GCA_039809485.1 of Polyangiaceae bacterium. Lineage (GTDB taxonomy): Bacteria > Myxococcota_A > Polyangia > Polyangiales > Polyangiaceae > Labilithrix. Next base: position 63,499 of record JBDHVE010000031.1, read on the forward strand.
TCAGATCACGGCATGCGTCGTCCTCGGGACCGCGCGCGAGGACGACGCCGCGGTGCCCCCGCCACGCACCGGCCACGAGGGTCTCGCCGGCGAAGCCCGCCCCCGACGCGTAGACGGGCTCGTCGGTGAACGGCGTCCAGTGGGGGACGACCGGCTGCGTCTCGGACGGCGCCACCTTTGCCCGTCGTCCGGAACGGAGACCGTCGCGGAGCGCCGGGGCGAGCAGGCGGACGAGCCGCTCGCGCGCGTCCGTGTCGACCTCGGCAATCGTCGCGCGGCCGCCCTCGCCGAGGACGAGCCGGAACGTCGCCGACGCGCTGCTCCCGACGCGCACGTCGAGCCTTCCCCGGCGCGACTCGACGGACGCGCTCACGCGCTCGAGGATGACCGGGGCGCCCGGCGCGGGCGGCAGCGTGACGCCTAGCCACCGCGCGAACGCCTCGAGGAACGCCGCACCGCGCGCCTCGTCCGGCGCCGACAGCGAGCCGCCGACGAGCCGCATCTCGCCCCCGCCGAGGAGGATGCGCAGCGCGCGGTGCGCCGGCCAACCGCCCCACCGCTCGGGGGTGAGCTTCGCGCGTGGCGCCGAGGGCGGCCACGAAATCTCCGCGAGCTCGACCGCGAGTGGATGCTGCGGCGAAGGACCGGGCGTGTCGCGCGCGAACGTGAGCACGCGCGCGCCTTCGATCGGGAGCGGCGCGTGCTGGACGAGCGCGCCGTTCACCCGGTTGTCGGTCGCGGACGCGTTGTCGCCGGCGAGCGCCGCGCAGACGCGATCCATCGCGTCGACGGCGGACACCCGTGCGAGCCCACGCCTCGCCGCTGCCGGCACGTCGCGGAGCAACGTGAACTGCGCCTCGTCCCCTTCGAGGCGGACACCGTGCCAGTGCTCGTCGTCCGCCATCCCGCTCACGCGCACCTTGCCGCCTGCGTTCGCTTCGAGGAGGACGAGCCCGACGCCGTCGTAGAGGTTCAGCTGGAACCCCTCGGTCCCGAGCGTGCGCGTCAGCGCGGCGAGTCGCGGGGTGGTCAGCTCGTCGCCCTCGTCTTCGCCCCGGCGTTCGCAGAGGAGCTCGAACGGGGCGGTCTTCACGACGACCCACCCATCCTCCCCCGGGACGAGGGCGACCTCCCAGATCGGCGCGCTCGCGCCGTTCCCGTACTGCATCGGATCGAGCGTGCCCGGCCGCCGCGGCGCGGGACGCGGCACGAGGCCACGACCCTCCCCCTCGAACGTCCGTGCGAGCGCCTCCGCCACTCCGTCGACGGTGCCACGCACGAACGCGACGTTCCTCCACTCACCCATTCCGACCACCCATGATGACGGAGCAGCGTACGCCTCGCCGCGCGCACGTCTTCCCGCGCCTTCGGTACGTCGATTTCCTGCGACGACGCGCGGGCTCCTGGTGAAAACCTGCGCCGGACGCGAGCGCTGCGCGGACAACGCGTGCGTCGCGTCGTGCGCGAGAGGGGCGATCCTTTCTCGCGCCCTCGCACTGCGTCGGGCAGCCTCGAAGCCGCACGATGCTCGGGGAACGTCCGTCGCGCGCGCAGGCTCAGCCAGGCGGCCGCCCGCGCGCGACGTCGGTCGCGCCGATGACGCCGAGCACCTCGCCGGCGGGCCCGACGCAGACCGCGCATCGGCCGGGGTGCTCCACGATCCCACGCTCGGCGACGGAGATGTCGTCATCGGGGGAGCACGTGTGGACGTCCCGCCCCATCACGAGCTCGACCGGCGTAGCGGGGCCGATGCTCTCGGTGACCACGACGCGCGTGAGGTGCTGTTCCGTCACGAAGCCGACGACGGCACCGTTCGGGTCACACACGGGCAAGAAGCCGACGTCTTCCGTCTTCATCCGCCGGTACGCGAGCGCGACCGCGTCGTCCGTCCGAACCGTCATCGCCGCGGTGGTCATCACGTCGGCGCATCGCATGTCGCCGCAGGGAGCAAGCGGAGTGCCGACACCGCTCGAGCTCGCGCGCTGCGGCGCGTCTCGTCACGCGTCGGTCTCGAGCCTGTGCGTGTCCTTCCACGCTTCGTGGACCTCGCTCATCGCGGCGCGCGCGGTACTCGGACCGACGGACCGGAGCGGCATCGAGACTCTGGAGCTGGAGGTGGTCTTCGGAGAGCTCGACGGTGACGGCCATCGGATCCGAGGGGCACGGGCGCCGGCGTCGTCGACGGCTCGACGTACACGCGGAGCACCTCGCGGAAGAGGACGCCCGGTGCCTCGACCACGAAGTCCGTCTGCATCGCCTCCGGCGGCCGAGGGTCCGCGGCTGGTCCTTCGACGAGGACGCCGGCCTCCTCGCCCGCCGTGGGCGTCGGTCGGCGGGGACGACGAGTACCGAGCGTCACTCCTCCGGCGGCGCCACGAGCGTCGGAACGGACGACGCCGGCTCGTGATCGAGCCGGCGCCAGTGGCCCCAGCACGCCACGCGTCCGCCCGCGAGGAGCGCGCAGATTTCATCGTCGGACGCCGCGATCTGGAGGGCCGGCTCGGTGAGCCCGGCGCGGACGGGCATCTCCCGCTCCGTCGTCGAGCCGTCGCCGAGCTGACCGCGCTCGTTGTCTCCCCAGCAGAACACGTTGCCCGTCGCGGTGCGCACGCACGCGAAGGGGCCGCCGACGGCGAGCTCGACCGCGCGCTCCGGGGGAGGCAGCGGGTACTCCCGCGGCGACGGCTTTGCGCCTCCGAAATTCGGGATCTTCGCGCCTCGCGGATCGCCGAGCCTCCCCCAGCAACGCACGCGGGCCTGCTTGTCGAGCGTGCACGTCGTCGATTCCGCGGCAGCGACAGTGACGACGTCGCGCGCATGCGTGACGATCGTCGGACGCGGCGTCGGGGGATGAACGGGAGTGAAGCCGCACTCGCCTGCGAGGTTCCCTCCCCAGCACGAGACGCGCCCGTCGGTGAGCGCCGCGCACGTGTGGTAAGGCCCGACGCCGACGGACGAGACGCCCCGCAGGATCGGCGGACCTGCCACGCGCCGCGCCTTCGCGATGCCGTCGTCGACGAGGGTGCCGTCGCCGACGAGGCCCCACGCGGTCTTCCCCCAGCAGTGGAGATCGCCGGTGAGGGTGACCGCGCATGTCCGCTCGGAGGCGGCCGCGACGGAGGCGACCGGACCGAGACCGACGACCGGGCGCGGGATCTTCTGGTACGTCGTGCTCCCGTCGCCGAGCGCGCCCGCGTCGTTGTTGCCCCAGCACGAGACCATCGCGCGCGCGTCGAGGGCGCAGCCGTGCGTGCCGCCTTCGGTCACGCGCAGGAAGCCGCCTCGCGGGCCGTCCTCCGCGCGCTCGAAGGACATCCGGTTCCAGCACCAGAGCGAGCCCGTCTCGTCGAGGCCGCACCGCGCCTCGGCGCCTTGCGAGAGCGTTACGATCCGCGGCGGCGGCAGGGTCCGCGCGGCCGCGCGTGGCGGACCCGGTCGCGCGGGGCGGCCGTACGCCGGGCGCGGCGACACGGGGCCCACCACCACCGTCGCCGGTCGCGGAGTGGACGGGCCCCCGCACGCGGAGAGCGCGGAGAGCGCGACGACGATCACGCTGCGACGCACCTCTCGAGCATACGGCAGGAGGGGATCGACCCTCCCCCGGGATTCCGGTTCGTCTCCCGAGGGACTCACGGCCCGTGGACGCGGCGAGGTAGCCTCCATCTTCCTCCTGCGTAGAATGCGAAGAGCCATGGCCGTCCAGGGGACCCTCGTGCACCGCAAGTGGACGCCCTTCGCGGCGTCCGCGCTCCTCGTCGGCGCCGGTGTCTTCCTCTTGAAGCTCTGCGTCCTCGACGTGCTCGATGCCGCGCACAGGCACGAGCCCGTGTCGGTGAGCCTGAAGGGCGTGGTCCTCGCCCCGACGATGATCGTCCTCGGCGTCGCCGCGACGGTGGCCTCCTTCGTGAAGCCGTTGCCGGAGAAGGGCAGCTTCCTCGTGGACCCGACGACCAGGAAGCTGAGCGCCGCGGGTTGGGCGTTGGTCATCACCCTCCTCGCTGTCGGCGGAGGCCTCTACGTGTGGCTCCGTTCGGAGCTGTCTTCGCTCGGCTATGAATTCTGACGGCGCTGCCTCGCCCTTCCGGTCGAGCGCCGCGTCGGCCGTCGCGCCGCTCACGCTGCACGTCCGTCCGTGGGCGATCGATCAGGTGCTCCGGGTCGCGCTCCTCGTCGCTCTCTTCGCTGCCGCGTGGATCGCGGACCTGATGCCGAACGCGTCCGTGCCGTACGCGCTCGCGATCGTGGTGATGGTCGCGGCCGCGAAGCTCCCCGTCCTCACCGTCCGTGTCCGGAGCGAAGGTGGGCATGTCGTCACGGAGGGCACGCGCTTTCCTGGGCCCGTCACGCACTGGAGCTGCACGCTGCAGGACGCCGAGGCGTTCGTCGTCACGTCCCAGACGGAAGGGCGCCACACGTTCCACGCCGTCGCTCTCCGCACCGCCGACGGGCGCACGCTCCCGCTCACGACCGCGTACGCGTGTCGTCCCGGCGGGCCGACCCGGGCCGCGCAGCAGCTCGATGCGTGGCTCGAAAAGGCGCGCGGCGGTCGCTAGCGCTCGATGACTCGGAGCTCGGTCTTCGCGCCGCTCTTCGCGAGCCACGCGATGCGCTTCGCGTCCGTCGAGCACGCCGCCTTCGTGACCTCGCCGTTCCAGGCCGTGACGAGCCGCCAGGAAGGGAGCTCGCGGAGCTCGAGCGACGCCGGCCTGACGACGAGCGCGTGGTTCGAGTCTCCGCAAGTGATCGCCTCGGGGACGAAGGCCGGTTCGGGCGCGACCTCCACCCAGCGCGAAGGCGCGGGGCCGACGATCTCGATCCCGTTCTGTCCGTAGCCGCGGTCCCAGTACACGTTTCGCACCGCGGACCAGCGGCGCGGGGGCGTCGGCGGACGATCGGTCTTCCCGGTGACTGCGTCCTGGAGGACGCGGTCGTGCCCACGCGAGTAGCACCACGACGCGGTCGCATCGTCGATCGCGCACAGCTCGAAGGTGCCGCCGGCGACCGGGAACGAAGGGCCCGCGACCGAGCGCCAGGTGCCGTTCGCGGAGCTCGTCGTGTCGTGGACGTAGAGCTTCAGCTCGACCTGCGCGTTGGGAAGGACGCGACCCTGCCTCCCGAGCGCGACGAGCTTGCCGCTCGGAGAGATGCGCGCGCTCGTGTCGTCCGTGTCGGCGCGCATCGGAGGATGCGGGACCGCCGTGCAGGTGGCCGTCGAGACGCGGCAGACCTGGAGGGCGGAAACGGGGCCGAGGAGGAGGACGTCGCCGTGGTCGTCGAATACCGGGGCCGGGAGGCGGAGCGTGTGGACGACCTTGCCGGAGGCGTCGAACGCCCTCACCTGCGTGTCGTCGCGGACGAGCACGAGCGCGCCGTCGACCGCGACGGAGACCGCGCCGGGGACGGGCAGCGCTTTCGGGCCGCTCGGCGGAGCGGAGGGAGCAAGCGGAGCAGAGGGCGGAGCGATCCCGATCGACGCGTCGCGACCAGATTCGACCGCGATCGACGCCGTGGTATCCGCGGAGACGGTTCCGCCGCTCTTCGGGGTGCATGCCACGAGCAAGACGGCAGCCGGCGCGAGAAAGCGAAGCATCATCTCCGAGAACGCCTGGTTCGTCAGGGCGCTTCCGCGATCACTGCGACGCCGGGCAGAGATACGCCGTTCCGGCCGCGTTCCCGTCGCTGTCGTTCTGCTCGAGGCGGACGTAGTTCGCGCCCTTCTCGGCCGCCTCGTTCCGGAGCTTGGTCTTGTTCTTCTCCTGGTAGCTCGGGCCGATCGTGTAGCTGCTCACGCCGCCGACCTCCTTGCAGGCGGGGGGAGGATCCGCCTTCATCAGCTTCACCTGCGCGCCGGACTGCGTGAGCGTGCTCCCTCCGCAACCCACCAGGACCGAGGCGACCAAGACGAGGCTCATCGACTTCATGGCTCCAGGAGACTGCGGCAGTCGATCGGTCGCAAGAAAAGGGCGCTCGTTTGCGGAGGCCGGCGTCGACGAGCGGAGCGAGGAAGACGGCGGAGGAGGAGAGATTCGTAACCGAAGGTCTAAATCTCTCCTCGCCGCAGTCGACGAGCGGAGCGAGGAAGACGGCGGAGGAGGAGAGATTCGTAACCGAAGGTCTAAATCTCTCCTCGCCGCAGTCGACGAGCGGAGCGAGGAAGACGGCGGAGGAGGAGAGATTCGAACTCCCGGGCGGTGTTACCCGCCGGCGGTTTTCAAAACCGCTGCCTTAGACCACTCGGCCACTCCTCCGAGTGACGGTCGGTACTGTACTTCTTCTGCTCCGGTCCTCCAGAGCTTTCGTCGGGCCCGCGACGGCCGTCATCGTCGTGGTCAAGGCACGGTCAGCGTCGCGCGGCGGAGGG
>JBDHVE010000032.1:0-67497 GCA_039809485.1 Polyangiaceae bacterium
GACGCTCGCGTGGGCGATCCCGCCGTCGACGTAGAGGAGGATGTCGGTCGTGCCGCCGCCGATGTCGACGACCGCCGCGCCGATCTCGCGCTCGTCGTCCGAGAGCACCGCTTCGGAGCTCGCGAGGCACTCGAGGACGACGTCGGCGACGACGAGGTTGCAGCGCTCGGCGCAGCGGATGACGTTCTGGACGCAGCTCGTCGCGGCGGTGACGAGGTTCACCTTCGCGCCGAGGCGGACGCCGCTCATTCCGATCGGGTCGCGGATGCCGTCCTGGATGTCGACGATGTACTCGCGCGGCAGGACGTGGAGGATCTGGCGGTCGGCGTCGACCGGGATGGCGCGCGCCCCCTCGAGGACGCGCTCGACGTCCTGGCGGGTCACCTCGCCGCCGGCGATCGCCGCGACGCCGTCCGACGCCTGCGAGCGGATGTGGCTCCCCGCGACGCCGGCGTAGACCGTGCGGATCTCGACGCCCGCCATCGTCTGGGCCGCCTCGATCGCGTCCTTGATGGAGCGAACGGTCCAGTCGATGTTGCTGACGATGCCCTTCCGCAGGCCTCGGCACGGAACCGAGCCGACGCCGAGGATCGTGATGCCGTCCTCGGCGATCTCGCCGACCACGGCGGTGACCTTGGTGGTCCCGATATCGAGACCGACGACGATCTCTCCCTGCGAAGCCATCGTGCTCATCGCACAGGACGGTTCGCATACCCCGACGCGTCGGGCCAAATAAGTGACCGCCGTGTCCAGAAAATAGGTGGGATACGTCCAGGTCGCGGGCCGCCCCGGGCTAGGCTCCCAGGGATGGCCGCGAAGCCCCGAAGCTGGTTTTTCGCGGTCCGCGTGTCGATCCTGGGCCTCGTCCTCGTGGGAGTCGTCCTCTCCGCGGTGAGGGACGCCCGGGCGAGGAGCGCCCGCACCCGCTGGGAGCGGCCGCTCGATGTCGCCCTCGTCCTCGTCCAGGCCCCGAACGGCGGGGCGGTCGATCCGGCGGCGGTGGCGATCCTCCGGGAGCGAACCCCTGCCCTCGCCGCGCGGCTCGCGTCGGAGCACGCACGCTGGGCGCCGGGGCATCCGCTCCGGAAGCCGTTCGAGCTGCAGGTGTTCGGGCTCGTCGCGGCGGATCGGCCGGCGCCGGTCCCGGAGAGCGAAGGCATCGCCTCTGCCGCTTCGTATGCCTGGAGCCTCCGCCGGTGGGTCTCCGCCGTCGACGACGCGGCGGGTGTCCCCTCCCGCGCCTACGATGCCCGGATCTACGTCGTCGTGCGGAGGCCCGAGAGCGCGGAGCGGTCGATGGTCGAGGGCCGGAGCGAGCACGGAGGCTGGGTCGGAATCGTCGAGGTGGAGCTCGACGCCGAGATGGTCGACCTGACGCTCGCCGTCGCGGCGCACGAGATGATGCACACGCTCGGCGCGGAGGACGGCTACGACGCGTCGGGCCATGCCCGCGTGCCGGACGGGCTCGCCGAGCCGGACCGCATCCCGCTCCTCCCCCAGCGCTTCGCGGAGATCATGGCGAGGGGACGTCCGCTCGCGCCGGGACGCGAGGCGCTCCCCGAGACGTTGGACGAGCTCGCGGTGGGACCGACGACGGCGCGCGCGATCGGCTGGACGCGCTAGCCGTGCTAAGCGCCGGAGGAGATGCCGCTTCCTCCGCTCGCGCCCCCGCACGCTCCCCTCCGGCACACCGCTCTGCTCCACGAGGGCGAGACGTTCACGTTCGAGGAGACGTGCGCGAAGGGGCTCCGCTTCCGTGAGGTCAACCCGAAGGAGGCGTTCACGATCGTCGACGCCGCGGGGACGTTCTTCCGCGCGAGCTTGAAGCGGCTCGACGAGCGCGGCGGCGAGGCGCTCGCGTACGAGAAGATGCGCGGCTCGACGGAGTCGCCGGCGCGGATCACGCTCGTGTGCGCCGTGCTCGCGCGGCAGCGCATGATCCAGGTCGTCCAGAAGGCGACCGAGCTCGGGTGCGTCCGCATCGTACCGGTCGTCTCGGCGAAGAGCGTGCAGCAGGCCGGCCTCGAGCACGAGAAGTCGTGGGCATGGCCGGGTCAGGCGATCAAGGGCGCGCGGCAATCGCGACGCGCGAGCGTGCCGGAGGTGACGAAGACGATGCCGCTCGCGAAAGCGCTCGCCGCGCCGTTCTGGACCGGTGCAGCGGGCCGCTTCGTGCTCGACGATCGCGTGAGCGGCGAGAGCGATCCGTTCCCCTCACCGGACGCACGACCCGAAGAGCGTGACTGGGTCCTCGCGGTCGGACCGGAAGGTGGGTGGAGCGACGCCGAGCTCGCCGAGCTCGCCGCACGTGGCGCGAAGCCGATCTCGCTCGGCGCGCGCGTCCTCCGCGCGGAGACGGCCGTCTTCGCGGGCCTCACCGTGCTGCAGCATCGGCTGGGCGACGCGCGTCCGTTCAGCACGAGCTGAGACGTCCGATTTCGTATTCGCAGATTGGAATACGCATCAGGTGAACAGGGTGCGACGCGCCCTGTCTCACTCGTTCCGGCGGGACGTGCAATCGCGTTGTCCGAACGAACATCGTCGGTCATAAGAACTGCGTATTCGAGTCGCCGATCGGATGACGCAACGGCCGTCGTCCGAGGGGGCGGCTCGAGCGCCGAAAGGCTGCGATGGACCACGACACCTCGACGCGCACGCACGTGCGCACGCTGACCGAGCGCGTGCTCGGCTTCGAATGGCAGACGATCGATCTCGGCGACGACGTCGTCGCGATCGCGCACGACCGAGCGCGCGCACTTGGTTTCGTCGAACGGAACTACGCACAAATCTTCGGGACGACGAAGGCCACGGCGCGCTTCCTCGTGGAGCCGCTCGGCGACGCAAAGCGGCGCTTCACCGAGGAGATGGACGTCCACGTCCTCCTCCAGAGGGAGGAGGCCCTCGGCGTCGCGATGGGGCATCTCACCGACTGGAGCACGTACTACTGGAGGACCCTCGCGTTCCTGCCGGAGAAGCAGTCGCACGGCGTGGGCCGACGCTTCATCCAGCGCGTGTGCGATCAGCTCCGAGACGCCGGCGTCCGGCGCGTCGAAGCCGAGTGTCTGCCGACGAACGCCGCGATCCAGCACTGCCTGGCCGCCGCCGGCTTCGTCGCGACCGGCGCGGTCGCATCGGAGCGGTGGGGCTTCCTGCTCCGGATGACCAAGTTCCTCGACGAGGAAGCGAAGGCCGCGTTCCTCGACCTCTACTCACCCATGACCCACTCCAGGAGGACACCGTGAAGAAGTTCGCGACGCTGACGTTCTGATCGATTCGAAAGTCTCCGGAGCGCGTGCGGCGGAGCTCTTCGCCGCACGCGCTCCGGCTTCCAACCCCATGTCGAGGAGCAGAGATCATGATCGGAGAAGCGCTTCGCGCGCAGGTCGAGACATACGCAGCCTCCACGCGAGGCGGGAACGCTCTCTTCGCCGCCGCGGAGGCTGGCGCGCTGACGGTCGACCACGTCGTCCTCTACCTCGCGAACGTACGTGCCGTCGTCGCGCACACGCCGGTCCACCTCGCGCGTGCACGCGAAGCAGCCCGCGCGCGCGGCCAGGGCGTGCTCACCGCTCACTTCGGCCGGCGGCTGGGGGAAGAAGAGGGCCACGAGCAATGGGCGGTGACGGACCTGACCGTCGTCACGCGTCGAGCCGACGCTCCGCGGACGAACCTCCTCTCGTCGACGCGCGCGCTCCTCGACTTCGTCGAGCGTACGATCGACGAAGACCCGGCGCTCTATCTCGCGTACATCCTCTTCGCGGAGTACGTGACCGTGCTCCTCGGCCCCGACTGGCTCGACATGCTCGAGCGTCGCTGTGGGATCCCGCGCGCGGCGATGTCCGTCGTCGGCAACCACGCCGAGCTCGACAGAGATCACGTCCGGGCGGCGCTCGACGAGATCGACGAGCTCGTCGGAGCGCCCGAGAAGCTCCCCGCGCTCCGTCGGGTGTTGGAGCAGAGCATCGACCACTTCGAACGCTTCTGCGAGGACGTCGTGACGCACGACGAGCACGCCGAGCCCATTCCGCGCCGCAGCCATGCACCCGCGTTTGCCTGACGGCTGGCGGGCAGCGGAGGCATTCGTCGACACGATCGCGATAGGCGAGGTGCCGATCGGCCGCGTCGGCCTCTCCGCGGTCGCTCCCGACGGCGCCGAGGTCACCGGAGCCGCCGCCGCGGTGGGCGCGCCTCCGGCGGAGCGCGCCGGCTGGGAGCTCGTCGAGCGCATCGCGACGTTCGAGTGGATGCGTGGACGCGACCGTCCTCTCGAGGACGCCTCCGGCGCGAGTCGCGTCGCGCTCTCGAACGGCGTCGCGCTCCACGCGACCTGGGCCGAGGCCTGCGCGCGCGCACGCTGGGAGCTCGCCGAGCGGCACGCGGTCCTCCGCGCCTGGTTCGGCGACAGCGCTCCCGAGCGCATCGCGATCGACACCGAGACGCCCCTCCTCCACGTCGACGGCTGGGACGTCCGCGCGTACCTCTTCCCGGACGACGGCTCCTCGCGCGTCACGAGTGGCCTCACGATCGCCGGCGTGTTCGCGCTGCCGCGGCGCCCGGAGCTGCCGCTCGCGATGGGGTTCGCCGCGCGTCCGTCGCGACCGACCGCGCTCCGCGCCGCGCTCGACGAAGCGCTCCAGAGCGGCGCGTTCCTCTGGGGCGAAGCGGCTCCGATCGCGCCGCCGGTCGTCACGCCCTCGGCGATGGGACACCTCGAGTACTTCCAGTGGCCTGGCCATCACCGCCGGGTTTCCGACTGGCTCGAAGGGGCCCACCGGCGACACGCCGGGTGGATCGACCGGGTCCTCGCGCTCGCGCCCGCGAGCACGAGCGTGACGTACGACGACCTCACGCCCGACTGGGCTGCGCCTCTTCGCGTCGCGAAGGCGAATTGCGGGAGCACGATCCCGCTCGTGTTCGGAACACCCGCGTGGGCAGGAGACCTACCTCCCGAGCTCCGCGTCCATCCCATCGCGTGAGGGGTGTCCGCGAGCCTCGACCCGCTCGCGTTGTTCGCCTAGACCACGGTCGTGGCTGCCGACGCGATTCCCGGCGTGACACTCGAAGGTGAGCTCGGCCGCGGGTCGAGCTCCATCGTCTACCGCGCAACGCTCGAGGGAAGGCCGTGCGCCGTCAAAGTGCCCACCGTCCGCGGGCGCTGGACGCGATGGATCTATCGCGAGGCCGTCGCGCTCGCGCGCGTGCACCATCCCGCGCTCCCGCGCGTCATCGAGGTCGGCCAGGTCGACGACCTTCCCTTCCTCGTCCTCGAGCTCGTCTCGGGAGAGTCGCTCGCCGACCGCCTCGCGCGAGGGCGGATGGGAGAGCCGCAGGTCGTCGAGCTCGCCTCCGAGCTCGCGAGCGCGCTCGCCGCGGTGCACGAGGTCGGCCTCGTCCATCGCGACGTGAAGCCTCGCAACATCGTCGTCGAAGCGAGCGGCAGGATCCGTCTCGTCGACTTCGGCTTCGCGATGGGGCTCGAGCGCATGGGCCGCGACGCGAGCGCCGCGGGAACGCCCCTCTACGCCGCGCCCGAGCAGCGCCGCTCGCCGAGCCGCGTCGACGGGAGGGCCGACCTCTACGCGCTCGGTCTCGTCATGTTCGAAGCGCTCGTCGGATCCCTTCCCGTCTCGCGCGCCCCGAAGGCGATCGCGGAGGCGCTCGAAGGACGTGCGTCGCGCGAGCTCGCCGCCGTCATCGTCGAGCTCGTCGCCGAGGCGCCGGAGGATCGGTTCCGGGACGCACCGGAGCTGCTCGAAGCGCTCTCGCGCGTCCGGGGCCAGGCGATCGCGCGCGCCCGCGAGACGTCGAAGCCGCGGGCGGTGCTGCCGGGCCGCGTGAAGGAGCTCGAGCGGCTCGTCCGCGAGTGGCGAGAGGCCCCCACGCGTGGAGGGTCGCTCGTGTGCGTCGAGGGCCCGCGCGGAACGGGCAAGACCCGGCTCCTCGGCGCCGCCGCCGAGGCCGTGCGACACCTCGCGAGTGGCCACGCGGCGGAGGCGACGTGTCTCGAGGGTGACCCGCCGCTCGCGCTCGTCCGGAGGCTCGTCGAAGGCCTCGTCGCAGACCTGCGGACGGAGCAGCCCGACGAAGCCGCTCTCCGCGGCCTGCTCGAGAGCAACGTGCGCGCCGAGCTCAAGCCGTTCGCGCGCCTCGTCGCGCCCTCGCTCGCCGCGCTCCTCGAGACGAGCGATGCGCAGCACGACGCGGGGAACGACGCGTTCGGGGAAGCGACGGCCGATCTGATCGCGGCCTTGATCAAGCTGCGGAGCCCGCTTCTCCTCGCGATCGACGACATCCACTGGATCGACGCGCTCAGCCGTCGCGTGCTCGTCGCGCTCGCCGACCAGGTCGCGCAGCTCCCGCTCGCGCTCGTCCTCGGCGCTCGGCCGGATCACCGCGGCGTCACCTACGACGCGATCGTGGCCGCGGCGCGCGGCCGAGCGAGCGCGCTCGAGCTCGCGCCGCTGGACGGCGCCGCCGTCGGCCAGATCCTGACCGCGCACCTCGGGCTCGCGCCCCCGCACGGCCTCGTCGAGCGCGTCGCGTCGCTCGCGGACGCGACCCCGCTCGGCGTCCTCGAGGTGCTCGAGACGTATCTCGACACCGGAGCGCTCCGGCCGCGCGCAGGCGAATGGGTCTTCGACGAGGACCGCGCGAGCCTGACCGCGCTGCCGGAAGGGACCGCGTCGCTGCTGCGCCGCCGCGTCGAGGAGCTGCCGAGCGCGACGAGGCGGGTGATGGAGGCCGCCGCGGTCCACGCGAACACCTGGGACGAGCCGCTCCTCGCGGCCGTGTTCGCGGTCACGGTCGAGGACATGGGCTTCGCGGTGGCCGACGCACGGCGGGCGAAGCTCGTGGCGATCGCGCGTTCGGGCAGAGTCCATTTCGTGCACGACGCCGTCCGCGCGACGTTGCTCTCCGGGATCGAGGCGCCGGCGCTCGCGGACCTCCACCAGCGACTCGCCGACGTCCTCCAGACGATGGGCCGTCCCGACTTCGAGTCGCTCTGCGCGACGGCGAGGCACTACGGCGCAGGCATCGTCGAGCGCTCGCCCGAGAAGGCGTACTGGACGCAGCGCTCGGCGGCCGATGCGTCGCTCGCGCGGAGCGCGAACGAGGACGCGCTCGAGTTCCTCGCCCTCGCACGACGCTCGGCAGCAGCGGGCAGGATCGCGCTCGACGAGCGCTTCCACGCCGCCGCCGGCGAAGCCAACCTCCGCCTCGGCAATCTCGAGGCGAGCCGCGCCGCATTCGAGGAAGCGCTCGCGTTCGCCGTCTCGCCAGAGGCCCGCGCGCGCCTCCTCGGCCGGCTCGCGTGGGTCGATCAGTCGAGGAGCGAGCCCGTCCTCGCGTGGCGGTCGCTCGCGCGTGCCTTCGAGCTCCTCGGCGAGCAGATCCCGGGCGAGAAGGTCTCCTCCGTCCTCGGCACCGTGCGCGCGCTCGCGCCGAAGCGCCTCCAGCGCGCGAGGCCGCAGAAGCCGGCCGTCACCGAGCTCCTCTGTCAGCTCCACTACCAGAACGCGCGGCTCGGGATCGAATACGGCAAGCCGGCACGCCTCCTCCAGAGCACGATCCAGGCGCTCGCCGTCAGTCGCTCGCTCGGGGAGTCACCGGCGCTCGCGCGCTCGCGGGCCACGCTCGGCTTGCTCTATGCCGCGGTCGGCCGCGCCGAGGCGGCACGGCGCGCCGTCGACGAAGCGGACCGGATGGCGGCGCGGCTCGACGACCGCGCGAGCCTCGCGTTCTGCGCGCAGGCGCGCGCGATCGCTTCGTCGCTCCTCGCCGAAGGCGACCGCAGCCTCCAGCTCGTCGAGCAATGTCTGGCCGAGCACGGTCTCTGGCTCGACCTGGCCGAGGCATGTCTCCTCGCGTCGACGGCCGACCTGCTGGAGACGATGCGCGGCCATGCCGCGGCGTCGCTGTCGTGGGCGAGCCGCGCCTACGACCGCGTGCGGCGTCGTCAGCGCTCCGACGGGGCGACCCCGCTCATCCTCCTCCGCATGCGTGCTGCGCTCGCGGCGGCCGGTCGTGACGACACCGAGGACGCGCTCCTCTCGGCGAAGCTGGCCGCGATCGACCCCGCCACCTTCACGAAGGGTTGGATGGGCATGCTCACCTGGGGCCCGCGCGCGCGCTATCTCGTCGAGCGTGGCGAGGTCGGAGCCCCGCTCGAAGAGCTGCTCGCTGGCTTCCGAAAGCTCGCGATCGATCCGCGGCGCGCGCACGTCGCGATCGTGGAGTTCTTCCAGGCCGTCATCGACGCGCGCATCTACCAGAGCGTTCGCGCGCCCGATCACGAACGCTCGCTCCATGCCGCGCGACTGCGTGAGGCGATCGAAGACCTCCGTCGCGCGCCGCCGCTCCCGACGACGAACGCGCACATGCTCGCGGCCCGCGCGCACGCTGCATGGCTCGAAGGAAAGCGACCGGAGGAGGTCGAAGAGCTCCTCGCCCTCGCCGAGCGCGCCGCCCGCGACGTCGATGCACCGGCCGTGCTCTACACCGTCGCGCGGACCCGCGCGCATGCGCTCGCGCGCAGTGGCGCGCTCGGCGCCGCGCGCGATCAGGCGCGGGCCGCGGAGGCGCTCGCGCGGAGCCACGGCGCGGTCGTGCGCGCTCGTTGGATCGCCGAAGAGCTCTCCCTCGCGCCGCTCGTGACGGCGGACGTGTCGTCGTCGAGCCGCTCGGCGGCCGAATCGTCCCGCGGACAGCTCCGGAGCCTCGTGACCCTCGCGCGCGCTCCGCGACGCGACGCGACGCTGGCCGAGCAGGCCGTCCTCGTCGCGGAGGAGGTCGTCCGCGTCCTCCGCGCCGAGCGCTGCTTCCTCCTCTTCCGCGCGGACGCGCGCACGGGCGAGGTGGTCGTCGGCGTCGACGCCGGCGGCATCGTCTCGCGCGTGCCGGAGACCGACCGCGCGCTGCTCGAAGAGGTCGGCCTCTCGGGCATCGCAGTCGAGACGCTGCGCGGGAGCGGCGATCCCGGCTTCGTCGTCACGCCGCTCCGCCTCTTCGAGCGCGTCGTCGGCGCGCTCGGGGTGGAGTGCGCGGCCGAGTCGACCGGGTTCGATGCCGCCGCGCGCGGTGCCCTCTCCGCGCTCGCGACCCAGGTGCCCGTCGCGCTCGAGCTCGCACGTCTGCTCGCCGAGCGTGAGCAGCTCCAGGCGTCGCTCGTGCAGGCGCAGCGGATGGAGGCTGTCGGGCAGCTCGCGGGCGGCATCGCGCACGACTTCAACAACATGCTCGCCGCGATCCTCGCGTCGGTCGACGCGCTCGAGGGCATGGTGCCGGAGGACGACGCGGCACGCGAGGAGCTCGGGGTCATCCGCGAGGCGGCGGCGCGCGCGGCCGACCTGACCAAGCGTCTACTCTCTTTCTCGCGCCACCGCCCACTTCCCCTCGAGCGCGTGGACACGCAGCAGCTCCTCACCGGCCTCGCCCCGATGATCCAGCGCATCGTCGGCGAGCGCGTCCGGATCTCGCTCGAGCTCGAGGCGTCGGCGCCTCCGATCCGCTCGGACCCGACGGCGATCGAGCAGGCGATCGTCAACCTCGCGACGAACGCACGCGACGCGATGGGCAAGCGTGGCCGGCTCACGCTTCGCACCCGCGCCGTCGAGCTCGACGCCGAAGCGGTCCGCCGTGGCGCGCCTGCTCCCGGTTCCTACGTCGCGATCGACGTCATCGACTCGGGCGAAGGCATGGCGCGTGAGATCGTGGAGCGAATCTTCGATCCGTTCTTCTCGACCAAGCCCACGAGCGCGGGCACCGGCCTCGGTCTCACGATGGTCTACACGTTCGTGAAGCGCTCGGGCGGCCACATCGAGGTGACGAGCACCCCCGGCGCGGGAACGACGATGTCGCTCTACTTCCCGCGCGACGACGCCGAGCCCGCGACGACGGAGGCCGCCCCCGCTTCGGCGGCCGCGCCGCGCGCTTCGCTCGCGCCGAAGAGCGAGACGATCCTCGTCGTCGACGACGATCCGCTCGTGCGCTCGTCCATCCAGCGCGCGCTACGGAGGAGGGGCTACGACGTGCTCGTCGCAGAGAGCGGCGAAGAAGCGGCGTCGCTCGTGCGCGAGCGCGCAGATCGGATCGCGCTCGTCATCCTCGACGTGCTGATGCCGGGCCTCACCGGTCCGGAGCTCGAGCGCCAGTGGGCCGTCGAGCTGGAGAGCCCGCCGAAGGTCCTCTTCGTGTCGGGCTTCTCGCCGGAGACCCTCCCGACGCCCGACGCCGGGCGCGTCGCGCGCTCCACGTTCCTCCAGAAGCCCTTCTCGAACGCAGAGCTCCTCTCCCGCGTCGAGCGCATCCTCGCAGAGGAGACCCGCGCTTCGGCGGAGTGAGCGCCCTCAGCGCATCCGAACGACGACGCGGTCCGGGCGACCTTCGTTGTCGAGCATGATCGTGTCCGGCTTGCCGCCACGCCGATCGAGCTCGGCGAGCACGCGGACGGCCTGCTCGATCTTCCGTCGGTACGGCGCGGTGCCCATGAAGACGCGGACGCCGCTCTTGCCCATCACGAGCGTCATCTCGCCGTTCGGCTCGACGTGCACTTCCTCGAGGGGGGAGCGCTGCGCGAGCGGCGAGCGCTCCACGTCGAAGGCGAGGTCGAGCGCGCGACGGATCGTGCGGGTCGCGCCTTCGCGGTCCGCCGTGAGCTGCTCGAGCGTGACGCCGGTGACGACGGGGAGATCCGTCGGATCGCCGGTGTCGAGCTTCTTGATGATCGAGCCGTCGCGCGTGACGAGGTAGGTGCCGTCACCGGTGCCGAGCACCGCCGCAGCCTCGCGCTCGACGACACGCAGGAAGATCGTGCCGGGGAGCTGCCGCCCGAGCGTCGCCTCGCTCACCCACGGGTCGGCGAGGAGCCGCGCTCGCGCGCGATCGAGGTCGGTCGTGAAGACGTTCTGTCCCTTCTCGATCCCCGCGATCGTCGCGAGCTCCTCGGGTCCGCGACGCTTGCTCCCCGAAGCGATGATCTCCGAGATCGCGAAGCGCGGGCTCGTCTTCACGTACGTCCGCGCGGCCCACGCCACCGTGATGCCGATTCCGACGACGAGAACGAACCCGACCACGCCGCGGAGGACGCGGAGGAACGTCCCGTCCGAGCGGGGCTCGGCCTTCGGCGGCGGAGGCGGGGCGGAGACCGGGCTCGCGACCTCGGTGTTCTCCGCCCGCGGCCGGCGGATGTTCCGCGCGATCCGCGGCGGCGGCGGGGTGAGCGGGTTGCGCGGCGTCATCGGGCCCCCTTCTCGAGCATCGCCGCGAGCTCGCGCGCGCTCGCGTTGATGTCGCCCGCGCCGAGCGCGATGACGAGATCGCCGGGCTGCACCTCTTCGAGGAGCACGCGGCTCATCGTCTTCTTGTCCGCGACGTAGCGGACGGCGTGGTGACCGTGCGCCTTGATCGCCTCGGCGAGGGCCTGGCCCGTCGCCCCGTCGATCGGCTTCTCGCCGGCGGCGTAGACGTCCGTGACGAAGAGAACGTCGGCCTTGTTGAAGGCGCGCGTGAAGTCTTCGAAGAGGTCGCGCGTGCGCGTGTAGCGGTGGGGCTGGAACGCGACGACGACGCGGCGGTCGAAGCCGCGCTGCGCGGCGTCGAGGGTCGCCTCGATCTCGGCCGGGTGGTGGCCGTAGTCGTCGACGATCATGACGTCGCCCGACTCGCCGCCCTTCGCCAGCTTCGGCTGGGCGACGACGGTGAAGCGACGCTGGACGCCGTGGAAGCTCGAGATCGCCTCGCGGACGACGTCGAGCGGCACCTCGAGCTCATCGGCGACCGCGATCACGGCGAGCGCGTTGAGGACGTTGTGCGCGCCCGGCATCCTGACGGTGAAGGATCCGAGCGACTCGCCGCGCCGGAACGCCTCGAAGTGCGTCTCGAGCCCGCTGTACTGCGGGTTCTTCGCGCGGTAATCGGCCTGGCGCGAGACGCCGTACGTCACATGGCGGCGGCCGATGCGCGGGATGATCGCCTGCACGTGCGGGTGGTCGATGCAGAGGACGGCGAGGCCGTAGAACGGGATCTTGTTCGCGAACGCGACGAACGCGTCCTTGACCGCCTCGTGCGTCCCGTAGTGATCGAGGTGCTCGGCGTCGATGTTGGTGATGACGCCGATCGTGGGCGTGAGCTTGAGGAACGAGCCGTCGCTCTCGTCGGCCTCGGCGACGAAGAGATCGCCCTCGCCGAGCCGCGCATTCGAGCCGAGCGCGTTGACCTTGCCGCCGACGACGACGGTGGGGTCGAGCCCCGCGTGGCGGAGGACGGTCGCGACGAGCGACGTCGTCGTCGTCTTGCCGTGCGAGCCGGCGAGGAGGACGTTGTACTTCACTCGCATCAGCTCGGCGAGCATCTCGGCGCGCGGGATGATCGGGATCTCGAGCTGCTGCGCGCGCTGGATCTCCGGGTTCTTCGGATCGATCGCCGACGAGTAGACGACGACATCTGCGCCGTCCACGTTCTCGGCGCGATGGCCGACGTCGACGCGGACGCCCATCGTCTCGAGCCGGCGGGTGATGTCGTTCGGCTTGAGGTCCGAGCCGGAGACCTCGAACTCCATCGTGCGGAGGATCTCGGCGAGGCCGCTCATACCGATGCCGCCGATGCCCACGAAATGGGCACGACGTACGCGTCCGCGGAACATCAGGAAACCTCCTTGCCGGCGCGCGGCAACGAGAAGCCCGAGCCGATCGCGCCCGAGCCGTTCGTCTTCTTCTCCGGCTTCTTCCGGCGCGGGATGCCGGCGAGCTCGAGGAGATCGCCGGCGATGTCGTCGGCCGCATGCGGCCTGCCGTGCTCACGGGCGGCGTTCGCCATCCGCACGCGTCGGTCGTCGTCTCCGAGGAGAAGCTCGATCTCGCTCGCGAGACGGACCTCGTCGGCAGCCTCCTGCCGGACGCAGACCGCGCCGCCGAGGTCGGCGAGCGCCAGGGCGTTCTTCGCCTGGTGGTCGTCGGCGGCGTGCGGGAACGGGACGAGGATCGACGCACGACCAATCGCGGCGATCTCGGCGACGGTCACGGCGCCGGCGCGCGCGATGACGAGGTCGGCCGCCGTCATCTGCTCCGCGACGTCGTCGAGGAACGGAACGACGCTCGCCCCGTGGAGCTGCGCCTGTTCGTACGCCTTCCTCACGTCGTCCACGCGATCGGCGCCGGTCTGGTGCACGATCACGACGTCGCCGAGCTTCTCCTTCGCGCGTGCGAAGGCGAGCGGCACGCGCTCGTTGAGCGCCTTCGCGCCCTGGCTGCCGCCGAGGACGAGGACGCGCTTCGGGCCGCCATGTGCATTGTACACGCGAGGAGTGAATCCCGGCCGGAGCGGCACGCCGTACATGCGCGCCTTGTTCCCGCGGAACACGCGGGCCGTCTCGTTCCACGCGACGTACGCCCGCTTCGCGAACGGCGCGAGGAGACGGTTCGCCAGGCCGAGGATGCTGTTCGGCTCGAGGATCGCGAGCGGGATCCGCATCCGGACGCCGGCGAGCGCAGCGGGACCGGCGGCATAGCCGCCGACGGAGAGGACGGCCGCCGGCCGGATCCGGCCCATGATGCCGGTCGCATGACGCATCGCCTTCGCGGCGACGAGCGCGCCGCGGATCGCGCGCGAGGGTCCTCCGCCCTTCATCGGCTCGACGTCGAGCATCTCCACCGTGTAGCCGTGCGCCGGCAGGATCTTCCCCTCGAGGCCCCGCGGGGTGCCGGCGAAGACGATCTCGACGTCGGCGAGCGCCGAGAGCGCCTTCGCGACCGCGAGCCCGGGGAACACGTGGCCACCGGTGCCGCCGCCGGCGACGAGGATCACGGGGCTGGAACGCATCACGTCCTGGACCTCGCCTTGGAGAGAAGAGAGAACAGGAAACAGGGAACAGGCAACCGGCAACCGGCAATGATGGGCAGCGCGCCGCCTCTCGGATCATTCCCGGTTGCCCGTTCCCTGTTTCCTGTTTCCTGTTCTTCTCGCATCAGGACGCCTCCTCCGCGAGCGCATCCGCGACGCCGCCGTCCTCGTCCTCCGGCTCCGCCGAAGGCGGCTCCGGCGTCAGGATCTCGGACTCCGGCTTGTCGCGCTCGCCCTGACGCGAGATGTTGAGCAGGATCCCCGCCGCCGCCGCGTTCACGAGGAGCGACGAACCGCCGAAGCTGAGGAAGGGCAACGTGAGTCCCTTCGTCGGCAGGATCGCGAGCGCGACGGACAGGTTCACGAGCGCCTGGACGCCGAACATCGTCGAGATCCCGAACGCGAGGTACGATCCGTAGTCGTCCGGCGCGCGGAACGCCGCGCGGACACCGCGCGCGACGAGCGCGAGGTAGACGATGCAGAGGCAGAGGATGCCGACGAACCCGAGCTCCTCGCCGATGATCGCGGCGATGAAGTCGTTGTGCGCTTCGGGCAGGTAGAGCGTCTGGAGCCCCTTGCCGATCCCCGTCCCCCACGTCCCACCCGAGCCGAACGACATCACGCTCTGGAACGGCTGATAGGCGAGGTCGCCCTTGTGCTGCTCCATGTTGAGCCACGCGAGGTAGCGCTGGTAGCGGTACTCGCGCATCGTGATCGCCATCGCGCCGAAGCCCGCGCCGAGGATCGAGGCGCCGAGGATGTAGCCGACCTTCGCCCCCGCCACGAAGAGCATCGTGAACGTGAGGAGGAGGAGCACGACGCTCGAGCCGAAGTCCGGCTGCTTCATGCAGAGGAACATGAAGACGCCCGCGACGATGAGGTGCGGGAGGAAGCCGACGGTGAACGTCTTCACCCGCTCGGCCTTCTTCGCGAGCGAGTACGCGAGCCACGTGACGAGGGCGAGCTTCGCCATCTCGGCAGGCTGGACGTGGATCGGCCCGAGCGCGAGCCAGCGCGTCGCGCCGCCTCCCGTGTGACCGAAGCCGGCGACGGCGAGGACGAGGAGGCCACCGACGCCCGCGAGCACGGGGTACGTGAGCTTGTAGAGCCGGTGATAATCGATGAGCCCGATCCCGAAGAAGAGCGCGAGCCCGACCGTCGCGTACGCGGCCTGGCGCTTCAGGAAGAACTGCGGGTCGTGCATGTGCAGCGTCGCCTGGACGGCGGATGCGCTGTAGACCATCACGACGCCGAAGCCGATCAGGCCGACGACGAGCGCGGCGAGCACGACGTCGACGGGACCGTGGGCACGCGAGACGTCCGGCTTCGCGTCGAGCGGCGCCGCGAGCTTCACCTCGGGGAGGCGGCGGACGTTGCGCACCATGTTCACCAGCCACCTCGCAGGATCGCTTGCACCGCCGCGACGAAGACGTCTCCGCGGTGCTTGTAGTCCTTGAACATGTCGAACGACGAGCACGCGGGCGAGAGGAGGACGGCGTCGCCGTCCTGCGCGAGCTCGGCGGCGATCCGGACCGCTTCCTCCATCGACCCGGCGCGGCGCGTCGGGACCGCTCCGCCGATCGCGTCGTCGATGAGCCCGGCCGCCTCGCCGATCAGGACGGCGGCGCGCCCCTTCGTGCGGAGCGCATCGACGAGCGGGCCGTAGCTCCCGCCCTTGTCCTTGCCGCCGGCGACGAGGACGACCTTCGCCTCCTTCGCGCCGAGGAGCGCCGTGACCGACGCACCGACGTTCGTGCCCTTCGAGTCGTCGTAGAAGCGGATCCCTCGCCGTTCGCCGACGAACGCCATCCGGTGCGGGAGCCCGAGGAACGTCTTCGCGACGTGGTGAATCGCGTCGCCCGGCACGTCGAGCGCGATCGCGGCCGCCATCGCAGCCGCGAAGTTCATCGCGTTGTGGTCACCGGCGAGCACGAGCGCGTTGCGCGACACCGTGATCCCGGACGCCCGGTGGACGATGACCTCCGGCGTGACGTCGACGTCACCGCCGGGCCCGAACGTCGTGATCGAGGCGCGTCCGCGCTTCGCCTGCGCGAGGCACACGGCGTCGCCGGCGGGCACGATCGCGAAGTCCTCTTCCGTCTGCTGGACGAAGGCGTTGCCCTTCGCCGCGGCGTACTCCTCCATCCCGGCGTACCGATCGAGGTGGTCGGCCGTGACGTTGAGGAGGATCGAGACCTTCGGACGGAACGCTTCGACGCGCTCCATCTGGAAGCTCGAGACCTCGAGCACGATCGCCTCGAACGCCTCGTCCGCGTGGGCGGCGAGCGGCTCGCCGAGGTTCCCGCCGACGAAGACGTTCTTCGTCGCCGCGAGCATCGCGCCCACGAGCTCGGTCGTCGTGCTCTTGCCGTTCGTGCCGCCGACGGCGACGATCGGCGCCGGGTGGCGGAGCGACTGCACCGCGAGCTCGACCTCGCCCCAGATCTTCACGCCCGCGCGCTCCGCCGCGGCGAGCTCCGCGAACATCGGGACGCCCGGCGAGACCACGATCAGGTCGGCATGCGAGAGGTCCGCCTCGGCATGTCCGCCGAGGACGAGCGAGGCGCCGCTCTTCTCGAGCTCGAGCACGTCGGGCGAAGCCTTCTCGCGCGGCTTCGCATCCGTCGCGACCACCCTTGCACCGCGCGAGACGAGCAGCTTGCACGCGGCGATCCCGCTCGTGCCGAGCCCGACGACGACCACGCGCTTTCCGGAGACGTCGACCACGGTGTTCACCTGAGCTTCAGGCTCGCGAGGCTCACGAGCGCGAGGAGGATCGAGATGATCCAGAACCGGACGATGATCTTCGGCTCTGGCCACCCCTTCTTCTCGTAGTGGTGGTGGATCGGCGCCATCAGGAAGATGCGCTTGCCGGTCAGCTTGAACGAGACGACCTGCGTGACGACGCTGAGGCCCTCGAGGAAGAAGATGCCGCCGAGGATGACCGAGAGCAGCTCGTTCTTCGTGAAGACGGCGCACATCCCGAGGCCGCCTCCGAGCGCGAGCGCGCCGACGTCGCCCATGAAGACCTGCGCGGGGTAGGTGTTGTACCAGAGGAACCCGATCCCGGCGCCGACCATGGCCCCGCAGAACACGGCGAGCTCGCCGGAGCTCGCGAGGTACGGGATGTCGAGGTACTTCGCGACGACGAAGCGCTGGGCGACGTTCGCGATGCCGAACGTCGCGCCGGAGAGATAGGCCCAGACGAGGTACGTGCCGGCGTTGAAGATGACGGGGCCGATCGCGAGGCCGTCGAGGCCGTCGGTGAAGTTCACCGCGTTCGACATCGCGACGACGGTGAGCACCGCGAACGCGATGTAGACGCCGACCGGCAGCGTGATCGGGTGCTTCGCGAACGCGACGAACGGCACGCCGAGGCGGTTCCGGATCTCCCACCAGTCCGGCGGGACGTGGTCCTTCGCGGTGTACACGTAGGTGAGGACAGCGGCGGCGACGAGGAACTGTCCGGTGAGCTTGTAGCGGGCGGACAAGCCCTTCGAGTGCTTCATCCGGATCTTCAGGTAGTCGTCGAGATACCCGATGACGCCGTAGCCCGCGGTCACCGCCGTCGCCGAGAGGACGAAGGCGTTCCGGAGATCGCACCAGAGGATCGTGGAGCCGAGGACCGCGAGGAGGATGAGCGCGCCGCCCATCGTCGGCGTGCCCTTCTTGACCTTGTGCCCTTCGGGGATGAGGCCGTCGTCACGGACCACCTGCCCGATCTGCTTCTTCTGCAGCTCGCGGATGAACCACGGCGAGAGGAGGAAGGAGATCAGCATCGCCGTGATCGTCGCGGCGATGACGCGGAACGGGACGTAACGGAGGACGTTGAGCCACCCGAGCCAGCTCACGGAGTGCCGCAGCGGGTAGAGCAGCTCGTAAATCATTCCGCACCAGACGATGCAGATTTTCCGGAAGAGGGCAAAGATTCCGGCGCCTTCTCGCCACGCGTCCGCGCGAGCTCGGCGACGACGCGCTCGGCCCCGACGCTGCGAGAGCCCTTCACGAGCACGAGATCTCCGGGGCGAACGCGCGCCGCGGCCTCGCGGGCGGCCTCCTCGGTGCTGGCGGCGTCGACGACCTCGAGCGCGGCCGTGAGCGCGGCCGCGCGGCGGAGCGAGAGGCCGACGAGGCCGCCGCAACCGATCGCGAGGGCGATCCCCGCTTCGGCGATCGCGTCGCCGATCGACTCGTGCTCGGCGACGGCGAGCGCGCCGAGCTCCTTCATCTCGCCGAGGACGACGACGCGGCGCCGCGAAGGCGCGATCTCCCCGAGCGACGCGAGCGCGGCGCGGACGCTGCCCGGATTCGCGTTGTAGGTGTCGTCGACGACGAGCGTGCCGTCGCCGAGCGTTCGCACTTCGGCGCGGCCGGGGAGCTTCACGCGCGCGAGCGCTTCGTCGATCTGGGTGGCCTCGAGGACGACGCCGCTCGCGGCCTCCTGCGCCGCGAGCGCCGCCGCGAGGTCGATCGCGGCGGCTTCGCCCGGCAGCGGGAGCTCCACCGTGAGCGTGCGGTTCGGGACGGCGAAGGTGACGGTCGCCCCGGCCGCGCCGCGGGGGACGCGGCCCGTGAGGCGATAGGTGGCGGACGCGTCACGGCCGAAGGTCTGGGCCGAGCCGCCGCGCGAGGCGCGTCCGGCGCGGCGCGACCACTCGTCGTCGACGTTCACGACGGCGACGCCGTCGGGGAGGAGCGCTTCGTAGACGCCCTGCTTCTCGCGGAGGACGCCTTCGCGGCCGCCGACGCCTTCTGCGTGCGCGACGCCGACATTGGTGACGACGGAAACATCGGGACGCGCGATCGACGCGACGGCGGCGATCTCGCCGGGGAGGCTCATCCCCATCTCGACGACGGCGAAGCGATGACGTTCCTCGAGGGCGAGCACCACACTGGGAACGCCGATCCGGTTGTTCAGATTTCCGGCCGTCGCATGGCACGGCGAAACCGCGCCGAGGAGCGCGGCGGTGAGCTCTTTCGTCGTCGTCTTCCCGGCGCTGCCGGTGATCGCGACGACGCGGCGCGGCCCGCTCGCGCAGGGCGTCTTCCGCCAACGCTCGAGGTGGGCGCGCGCAATCGCGCCCCAGGCGACGAGCGTGTCGTCGACCTCGACCACGGCGGCGCCTTCGAGCCCCTCGCCGCTTCCGCGCTCGACGACCACGACGGCGGCGCCGCGCTCGATCGCGCCGCGGACGAACGCATGACCGTCGAAGCTCGCGCCGCGGAGCGCGACGAACGCACAGCCGGGCTTCACCGCGCGGCTGTCGGAGACGACGCCGACCGCGTCGCCGCCGCCGCGGAGCGTGCCGCCACTCGCCCGCGCGATCTCCTCGGCGGTGAAGCGGGCGTGGTTCTCGGGGATCGGGGTGGCCATTCAGGGCGCTCCGTGGACGACGCGGCGGCGGGCGAGCGCCGCGCGCGCTTCGATGCGGTCGTCGAACGAGCGCTTCTCGCTGCCGACGATCTGGTAGTCCTCGTGGCCCTTGCCGGCGACGACGACGACGTCGCCCGGCCGCGCGCCACGGATCGCGATCTCGATCGCCGTCGCACGGTCGAGCTCGACGACGTAGCCGCGGTCGGCGCGGTCGAGGTGGTCGGGATCGACCGGCGGGAGCGCCTCGCGGACGGCCGCATCGATCGGCGCCACGATCGCGGCCGGGTCCTCGTTCCGCGGGTTGTCGCTCGTCACGACGACGACGTCGGCACGCGCCGCCGCGGCCTCGCCCATCGGCCTCCGCTTCGTCGGATCGCGGTCGCCTCCGCACCCGAACACGCAGACGACGCGGCCGCCCGCCTTCGCCGCCGGACGGACCGCCTCGAGCACGCGCGCGAGCGCGTCCGGCGTGTGGGCGTAGTCGACGAGGACGACGACGTCGTCGCCGGGCCCGTCACAGCGCTCGAGGCGCCCGGGCGCGCCGCGCTCGGAAGCGAGCCCGGCCGCGGCGCGCTCGACGTCGAGATCGAGCGCGGAGGCGACACCGATCGCGACCAGCAGGTTCTCGACGTTGTGGCGGCCGACGAAGCGCGTCGCGATCTCGGCGCGTCCCGACGGCGTGCGCGCGAGGATGCGCATCCCGCTCGGTCCTTCCTCGACGCGCTCGGCGACGACGTCGGCATTCGTTGCCCCGGGCTCGGTCCGAACGCGCAGCACCTTGCACTTCGCAGCTCTCGCGATGCGCTCCCCGAACGGGTCGCTCACGTTGACGACGGCGAGGCCCGGTCCGGCCGACGTGAAGAGGCGCATCTTCGCGTCCGCATACGCCTCCATCGTCCCGTGGAAGTCGAGATGATCCTGGGTGAGGTTCGTGAACGCGGCGACGCGGAAGCGGACCGCCGCGACGCGGCCGAGGACGAGCGCGATCGACGACACTTCCATCGCCGCGTACGTCGCACCGCGCTTCTTCATCACCGCGAGGACGCGCGCGAGCTCGTCGGCCTCCGGCGTCGTGTGGGCGGCCGAGACGGTGCGCCCCGCGAACGTGTGGCCCACGGTCCCGACGACCCCGCAGCACGCCTTGCCCTCGGCCCCGTCGATCGCCGCGCGGACGAGGTGCGTCGTCGTCGTCTTCCCGTTCGTGCCGGTGACGCCGACGATGTCGAGCGAGAACGCCGGATGGCCGTAGACGGCGGCCGCCGCCCACGCGAGGCCAACGGCTGCGTCGGGGACGCGGAGGACGGGCACCGCCAGATCCGGCAGCTCGAGATCTCGAGCCGCGAGCACCGCGCGGGCACCGCGCGCGACGACGTCGGGCAGAAACCTCCGCGGATCGACGCTCGCACCGGGCCGCACGACGAAGAGATCGCCCGGCTCGACCTTGCGCGAATCGTGGCGGACGCCGGTGACGGCGACGGCGGCTCCCGCCGGCGGCTCGACGGTGACGACGCCCGGGATCTCGCGCGCGACCTCGGCGAGGGTCAGCGCCTCGGAGGGCTTCGCCTCCCGAGACAGCTCGTCGTCGTCCCCCGCCGGGTTCATGACGCTGGCTCGAAGACCAGCCGGACCGGCGTCCCCTTCGGCACCTGCGTCCCCGCGGAAGGCACCTGCTTCACGAGCCGCCCCGTTCCCTCGACGACCGGAACGAGCCCGGCTGCGCCGATCGCCTTGATCGCCGTCCGCGCGCCCATCCCGGCGATGTCCGGCACCTTGATCCCGTTCGGCGCCGGCGGACCGATCACGCTCGGCGCGGGCGCGACGTCGGGCTTGCCGGGCGCTTCCGCACCGGCGACGTTCGCGAGAGCAGCGGGGGTGGGCTCGGCGTCCTTGGCCACGTTCTTCAGCTTCGGAGCAGCGTTCACGGGAGGGACGCCGAGGTGCCGCAAGCTCGCCTCGGCGACGCGCCGGAACACCGGTCCGGCCAGGTCTCCTCCGTAGCGCCCGATCATCGGCTCGTCGAGCACCACGACGAGGACGAGGCGCGGCTTCTCGGCCGGGACGAAGCCGGCGAACGATGCCGTGTACTTGTCCTCCGAGTACTTGCCGGTCGCGGGGTCGACCTTCTGCGCCGTCGCCGTCTTTCCGGCCACGCGGAATCCGCTCATCGACGCCTCGACGCCGGTGCCGCCCTCTTCGACCACGGCCGTGAGCATCTCGGCCACCATCTTCGCGACGTGCGAGGGCACCGCCTCGCGCTTCACGTGCGGCGTCCACTCCTTCACGACGTTGCCGCGGCCGTCCGTGATCCGGCGGACCAGGATCGGCTCGACGACCTTGCCGCCGTTCGCGATCGCGCTCATCGCCTGCGCGAGCTGGACCGTGGTGACGCTGATGCCCTGACCGAACGACGCGTTCGCCGTCTCGACGTCGAACCACGGACGGCCGCGCGGGCGGAGGACGCCCGACGCCTCGCCCGGGAGCGGCAGCCCGACCGGCTCGCCGAAGCCGAAGCGCCGATACGCCGAGTAGAGGCCCGGCTCGCCGAGCGCGAGCGCGATCTTGAGCGCGCCGATGTTCGAGCTCTTCGCGAGCACCTGCGTCGGCGTCAGCCAGTCGTTCTGGTGCGTGTCGTGGATCGTGACGTTCGCGAGGCGGTAGTTGCCGTGCTCGCAGTAGATCGTCTCGGTCGGCTTCAACGTCCCGGCCGCGAGGGCGGCGGCGACGGTGAAGACCTTCATGACCGACCCCGGCTCGAACCGATCGCTCACGGCGCGGTTGCGGCGCGAGTCGACCTCGCTACCTGCGTAGTCGTTCGGGTTGAAGTCGGGCGCCGAGGCGAGCGCGAGGATCTCGCCCGTGTGCGGATCCATCGCGACGAGGGACCCGCCCTTCGTCTCGTACGTGCGCATCGCGACGCTGAGCTCGCGCTCCGCGACGTG
Source organism: Polyangiaceae bacterium (assembly GCA_039809485.1). Classification (GTDB taxonomy): domain Bacteria; phylum Myxococcota_A; class Polyangia; order Polyangiales; family Polyangiaceae; genus Labilithrix. Next base: position 22,150 of record JBDHVE010000032.1, read on the forward strand.
CTGGATGCCTTCGTCGATCGCGAGGTGCACGTCGTGCCCGCTCAGGCTGGACTCGTCGTTCGTCCCTTCCGAGAAGATGAGACGGCCGCTCCGATCACGGAGGCCCTTCACCTCTTCGGCCTTGCCGCGGAGCTCCTCGTCGAGGGCGAGCTCGAGGCCGTCCTTGCCGAACCCGTCCGGCGCGACGAACCCGAGCACCGGTCCGGCGAGCTCGCGCCCCGGGTAGTAGCGGCGTCCCTCGCCTTCGATCGCGAGCCCCTTGATCGCGTGGGTCTGCTTCTTCGGGTCGCCGAGGTCGCGGATCGCCTGCGCCTCTTCCGCCGTCACCCGGCGCTTCAACCAGACGAAGCGGCGCTTCGAGGCGAGCTTCTGCTTCACCTCGTTGGCGTCGAGCGACAGCGTCGTCGCGAGGCGGCGCGAGAAGTCGTCGAGGATCACCTCACGCTGCGCGGGCTGCTCGTAGGCGCGGAGCATCTCGACGACGTCGGCGCTGATGCTCGGCACCTCGACGCTCGCCGCGAGTGCCGCCCCGGTCCGGTCGTAGATCGCGCCGCGCTTCGGCTCGATGTGGAGACGCCGCTGGCGCTGGTTCTCGGCCGTGTCCTTCCACGTCTGGCCGTCCTCGACCTGCACGCGGTACGCGCCCGAAACGAACCCGCCGAGGCCGAGCGCCATCGTCCCGCAGAGCAGCCCCATGCGGAAGCGGATCCACTTGGCGCGCGCGGGATCGAGGTTCCTCACGGCATCCGTTCCGGCGGCGCCGCCGGCTGCGCACCGGCCGTCTTGGTCCCTTCCGCGTCGGGGTCGATCCCCACGCGCATCCCGACCGGCACGATGCGGCCTTCGCCGGGGGGCTCCATCCCGAGCAGCGAGCGCGCGACGATCTCGACGCGCTCGGGCGTCTTGTAGCTCGCCGCTTCGAGCTCGAGGACGCGCTTCACCTCACGGAGACGCGCCTGCTCCTGACGGGCCTTGCCGATCTCGTAGCCGAGCGCGACGGTGCGCCCGCGGAGCGCGAGGTGCACGACGAACGCGCAGACCGCCGCCGTGACGGCGAGCGTCCAGTGGAGGAGGAAGATGCGGGCGCGGCGCGCGTTCACGGCTCACCGTCCTTCTCGACCTCGCCGCTCGCCGGCGCTTCGTCGACGTCCTCGGAGTCGGGCGCCGCGTCGCGATCCTTCCGGAAGTAGCCGCGGTGCTCGCCGGCCGCCGCGCGTGCTGCGGCGCGGAGCTTCGCGCTGCGCGCGCGCGGGTTCGTGTTGCTCTCCTCGTCGGCGGCGACGATCGGCTTCTTCGAGAGCGGGTTCCACGTGTCGCGGTCGGCGAACGCGCGCTTCACGAGGCGATCCTCGAGCGAGTGGAAGCTGATGATCGCGGCGACGCCGCCCGGCTCGATCACGTCGGGGAGCGCAGCGAGCAGCTCCTCGAGCTCCTCGAGCTCGCGGTTCACGACGATGCGGAGCGCCTGGAACGTGCGCGTCGCGGGATCGACGCCGCCGACGCGGACCGGACCCACCGCGCGCACGATCGCACGGCGCAGATCGAGGGTCGTCGCGAGCTGCCCGTCGGCGAGCGCGCGCTTCACGCTCCGGGCGATGCGACGCGAGCGGCGCTCCTCGCCGTACTTGAAGAGGACGTCCGCGAGCTCCTCGTCGCTGAGCCGTTCGATCAGATCGAGCGCGGTCTCGCCCGAGGTCTGATCCATGCGCATGTCGATCGGGCCCTCGCGTCGGAAGCTCATTCCGCGACCGGCTTCGTCGAGCTGCGGCGAGCTCACGCCGAGATCGGCGCAGAGGCCCGCGACGCGCGGGACGCCGAGCGCCTTCAGCACCTCCGCGACGCGACCGAACGCGGTCTGCACGAGCGTGATGCGATCGCCGAAGCGCGTGAGCCGGACGCGCGCGGCGTCGAGCGCGTTCACGTCACGATCGAGTCCGATCACGCGCGCAGCGGGGTGCGCCTCGAGGATCGCTTCGGTGTGACCACCGCCGCCGAGGGTGACGTCCACGTAGACGCCGTCGCGCGGGGCGAGCGCGGCGACGACCTCCGCCTTCAACACCGTCTCGTGGACGAAGCTCGACACCTCCGCCTCCTCTCCCGTTTCCTCGGTCCACGTCCACTCGGCAGTAGCCTCGGACGCGACCCCGGGGAGCGCGAGCTGAGCCTGCGCGAGCGCGACGTCCGGATGAGGCCGGATGGGTCCCGCGGTCACAGGCCGAGCTCCGCCAGGCGCGAGCCGATCTCGGCGCGCTCCTCGTCCGTGGTCTCGAAGTGCTTCTTCCAGAGCTCGGCATCCCAGAGCTCGGCGTACTTCCCGCTGCCGGCCCAGAGCACGTCCTTCTTGAGCGAAGCGTGCTCGCGCAGCGTCGGCGGGATCAGGATGCGGCCCGAGTCGTCGACCTCGCACTCCACCGCGCCCGACACGTAGAGCCGCTTCAGCTTCTGCACGGCACGGTCGAACTGCGGGAGCTTCGCGAGCCGCTCCTCGAACGCATGCCACTCCGGCGCGGTGTACGCGACGAGGCAAGGATCGAGCGCGCTCGTGAGGATGATGCGGCGCTCGCCGATCGACGAGAGCACGTCGCGATAGCGCGCAGGGAGGCTCGTGCGCCCCTTCGCGTCGATCGTGTGCTCGTACCGACCACGGAACATCCGGCCGCGTCCTCGCGCCGTGGGGGGCCCTCGGGCGTTCGTGCCGTTTCTTGGCACTCTCCGCCACTTCTTCCCACGTAGCAGCGCGAAGATATTTTGACCCTGGATGAGCGTCAAACATTTCCATGATGTAGGCCGGTCGAATACCGTGCACCGGACGCCCTCGCGGCCGCGCTGCTGCTCCAAGAAGCCTTAGATCAGGACTTCGTCACAAGTTTTCCACAGGCCTATGTGCGCGGACCAAGGGCCGCGGCACACCTCGGCAGACATCGCGACGCGGATGTCCGGGGCGGGAAGTGGCGGACGGGAGCTCCGCGCGGGAATCCGAGGCGCGGCCGTTCGGGCACGTGCCGTGCGGAACGCAGCCGGTCATGCCGTGCCGCCGCGCTTCGCTCACGCTGCTCTCGTTCGTCGTCTTCGTCGTCCACGCGTCGGGGCTCGGAGGCTGCAGCGCGCCCTCCGACGGAGGCGACGTTGCCTCACCTCCGGAGCCCGTCGTCCCGCGCGAGAGCATCCAGCTCTCGAGCGAGCTCCGCGGATGGACGGCGCGCGTCACGAATCGCGGCCGCGACGTCGAGGACTCCGCCACCGGCTACACCGAGTGCGCGCCGATCGCGGAGCTCGAAGGCGGGCACGTCTGCGCGAGCTCCTCGTCGGCGTTCATGAACCGCGCGCTCCTGCGCGCGTCGCTGTTCGCGGAAGGGAACTTCGGAGCGGTGCGCGGCAAGGTCGCGTCGACGAGCGACCCCGCGTACCGCTACGGGCTCGTCGACGCCGGTGGTCACGATCTCCGCTCCGAGCATCTCGGTGCGTTCTGGACCGGCGTCGAGCGTGCTTGCGCGGAACTGGGCGCGACGTACTGCGCGACGCGAGAGGAGCGGCTCCTCTTCGAGGTCTACATCCTCCCGCTGCTCGCGCAGGGCCGCCCGTTCGCGCTGATCGCGTTCCCGTCCGACGACGGCGGCGCGGCCATCGCGCACGAGATCTTCCACGCGCAGTATTTCCTCCAGGCGCCGTACCGCGAGACGACAGACCGCTTCTGGGACGAGAGGGTCTCGGCGACGGACAAGGAGTCGGTGAGGAATACGCTGAGCGCGGTCTACGACGTGACCGACGACGTCCTCGTCCGCAACGAGTTCATGGCGTACGTCCTCCAGCCCGGCGGAGAGCTCCACCTCCTCGCCACGTTCGTCCCGGACTACCGCACGACGCTGCGCGACGCGCTCACGCGTGCGGGGACGCCGCCGCTCCAGGTGCAGTGAGCGTTCAGGGCTTCGGCGCGACCGTCAACGTCTCGGCGACCTTCTGCATCTCGTCGAGCATCTTCGCCTGCCGCGTCTTCACGAGCACGTCGGCGTACTTCGGTCCGCCGGGCTCGATCGGCTCGCTCGCGTAGAGCCAGCCGCCGCCCTTCGGCAGCGTCTTCCTCTGCCACTTCACGTCGCGCCCGAGGAGCTTGCCGGCGACCGCGTCGCCAGCGCCCTCCTCCTGCGGGCGGCCATCGCGCTTCGGTCCGACGACGACCGCGATGTTGCCTGCGTAGAGCGAAAGCGGACGGAGCTTGTAGAGGCGCACGACGTCGTCGCCCTTCACCGCGACGTAGTCGTCGGGCACGCGGACGACGAGGTCCTTGCCCTCCGCGATCGGCAGGAGCTGGCGCGTGCCAGCGCTCTTCTCGAGCGCACGCGGCCCGGCGACGATCGTCTGCGCGACGCGCTCGGCGAGACGCGTGCAGCCGACGAGCGCGTTGCCGGTCGCGACGCGCACCATCTCCCCCTTCACGTGGAACGTGACGCTCTGGAGCGTGCCGTCGGGGTGCGCGACGAGGAGCGCGAGGACGAGCGCGACGTCCTGGCCGGGCGGCGCGTTCGGCTCCTTCGGACGCGCGGCGTACGCGCGCAGCTTCGCTTCGCCGATCTCGACCGGCGTGATCTCGAGCGCCTCCTCGTTCGGGAACGTCGCCTTCAGGAACTTCGGCGCCTCTTCGTCGAGCGTGCCGGGGTTCGGCTTCGCATCGGCCTCGGGGGCGAACCGATCGGGATCGAGCTGGAACGTCTCCTTCGCGACGACGGCGAGCCCTTCCCCACCCGCGTCGACGACGACGCGCGACTCTTCCTCGAGCGTCGGTCCGTCCTTCGGCGCCGGCAGCGCGCGGCTGTGCGGAAACGGTCCGACCCGGAGCCTTCCGGCGAGGAGATCGACGGGCTCGCCCTTCGACGCCTCGGGCTTCGCATCCGGCTTCGAAGCCGCAGGCTTCGCCCCGGCGCGTCCTCGTCCACGCGCAGCGCGGCCGGCCGGCGGCGCGCTCGACGTCCCCTTCCCGAGCACGGCGGGACCGAGCTTCCCGCAACGCGGCATGCTCCGCTCACCGCCGAGGACGAGCGGCTTCGCGGGAGCGCGCACGCCGCTGTCGGCGCGGCGATCCCGTTCGGCATTCGTCGCGAGCGCAGGGGGAACGGCTTCCGACGCCGACGCCGGGGTCGCCGCAGCGGGCGTCGCAGGACGCGCTTGGCGGCCCCCGCACGCGACGAGGCTGGGCGCGAGGACAGTCGAGACGAGGACGAGGCTCAGGAAGGCGCGGGACAGCACGGCTCTCCTGGATCTACGCCTTTCCCCCGCGGCGTCATCCCCGGCGCGTGCGTTCTCGGATGTGGGATACGGCGACTCAGCCCATCAGGAGCTGCTTGGCGATGACCATCCGCTGCACTTCGCTCGTGCCTTCGCCGATCTCGCAGATCTTCGCGTCGCGGAGATGACGCTCCACGTTGAACTCGCGCGTGTAGCCGTAGCCACCGTGGATCTGGAGCGACTTGTTGCACGCGCGGCTCGCGGCTTCGCTCGCGTAGAGCTTCGCCATCGACGCCTCCTTCGTGTACGGCCGGCCCTGATCGCAGAGCCACGCCGCGCGGTACGTGAGGAGCGAAGCAGCATCGAGCTCCGTCTTGCAGTCCGCGAGCATCCACTGGACGGCCTGGAAGTCGGCGATCGCCTTCCCGAACTGCTTGCGCTCCTTCGCATACGCGACCGCCATCTCGAGCGCGCCGTAGCCGAGCCCGAGCGCCATCGCCGCGATCGAGATCCGGCCACGATCGAGGATCTTCATCGTGTCGGTGAAGCCGTGATCGACCTCGCCGACGCGCTGCTCGTCGCTGACGTGCACGTCCTCGAACGTGAGCTCGACGGTATCGCTCGAGCGGCACCCGAGCTTCTCGAGGTGCTTCGAGGCGGTGAACCCCTTCGTCCCGTGCTCGACGACGAAGGCGGTGATGCCCTTCTGCTTCGGGACGTCCGGGTTCGTACGGGCGAGCACCACGCAGAAGCCGCCGACGCTCCCCTGCGTGATGAACATCTTCGTCCCGTTGATGACCCAGCCGTTCCCCTCGCGACGCGCCGTCGTGCGGAGGCCGGCGGAGTCGCTGCCGCTGCCCGGCTCGGTGAGCGCCCACGCGGCGAGCCACTCGCCCTTCGCCGCCTTCGGCAGGTACTTCTGCTTCTGCGCCTCGGTCCCGAACGACAGGATGTGCCCCGTCCCGAGCCCGTTGTGCGAAGCGACCGTGAGCGCGAGCGAGCCGTCGATCTTCGCGATCTCCTCGACGCAGATCGCGTAGCTCGTCGTGTCCATCCCCGAGCCGCCGTACTCCTCCGGGATGCGGATCCCGAGCAGACCGAGCTCGGCCAGACGCGGGACGATCTCCTTCGGGAAGCGCTCTTCCTCGTCCCACTTGCGGGCGTGCGGAAGGACCTCGGCGCGCGCGAATTCGCGCACGGATTTACGGAGGAGCTCGTGGTGCTCGGACGCGGAGAAATCCATGGGGACCGCAGGCTTCTAGGGGCCCCCGAGCCGAGGCGTCAAGGACGAGCGGCCGTGCGGGTCGTGCCGCGCCGCGTCGAGAATCCCTTATCGAACCTGCACGCACGCGCTCGTTCCCTGCGCGGTCGGCGTGCAGTGGAACCGCGTCGGACAGCGGTCACCGCCCCCGCACGGCCGCGAGCAGTAGGCGCGCTCGCCGTCCCGCACGCAGATGCCCGCCGCGCAGTCCGCCGCGCTCTCGCACGGTCCGCCGACGTCCGAAGGCGGCTTCTGCCTCGTGCCGCGCTTCGGGGCGGCGGGGTCGCGCGCGCCGGCGTCGGCGGCTTCTTCGCGCCCGAGCTCCGCGACGCGCGCGAACGCCTCCTCGACGAGCCACGTGAAGGTATCCGCGCGGGTGTAGACGTTGTGCACGCCGCTGCCTTCGCACGTCGGACCGCCGCGCGAGACGACGCCGACGATCTCGCCCGTGTCCTCGTCGACGGCGGGACCGCCGGAGTCGCCCTGACAAGTCGCCTCGCCGACCGCGAACTCGGCGGAGGAGACCGACAGGACGCGGACGTGCTCGCGCACGAGCTTCGTCCCCGCGCCCTGCGCGTCGCCCCGCTTGCCGTACCCGATCGCGCGTACGCGCTCGCCGCGCGTGACGCCGCGGGGCGAGACGGGCAGCGGCTTCACCGCCGTGATCGCCATGTCGAGGACGAGGACGGCGATGTCCGCATCGCAGAGGGTCACGCCTCCGGGCGCGACGATCGCGACCCCCTCCGCGACGCGGCGCGCGGACGCGACGTCGTCCCCGAGCAGGATCCCGAGCGACGAAGGCGTCCGGTCCGCGAGCACCTGCACGCTCGAGGGCGGACAGGCGACCTGCGACGTCGTCCGGCTCACGCAGTGCCGCGCGGTGAGGACGAGCCGCGGCGAGATGAGGGTCCCGGTGCAGAGCCCTTCGCCGCCGACGTCGATCGCGACGACGGCCGGATCGCGCCCTCGCGCGGGGACGCCCGCCACGATCTCCACCTGATCGACCTGCACAGTCTCGTCGAGCGGCGCGCCCGCGTCTCCGCGGGCCACCGGAGCGCCGAAACGCTCCGGCGAGACCTCGGGTGCGCCTCCGCACGCGACGGCCATCCCCGTGATCAGGGTCGAGACGAGCACCACACGCGACACGATCCGAAGTCCGAGCTTCATGAACGCCTCCTTCGGCGCGCCCCCGAGCGAGGCGCATGCCGATCGCCGGCACGCGCGATCTCGCGACGTTGCACGCCCCGGCTCCCGGCCCGGCCTGGCCCGGCCCCTGGCCTCGGCCACGTCGGTACGTGCCAAGTCATAGCGCTGGCGCGAGCGTAGGTGCCGCAGCGCCCTCGAACGGGCGACATGCGTGGCCCCGATCGCGGTCGCACGTAGAGGGGCACATGAAGACCACGTCCCCGCGCTCGGTGCTCTCGAAGTCCCTCCTCGCCGCGATGGCCGGCGCGGCGATGCTCGTCGCCTGCGCGCGTGGCGAAGATCCGGTCGAGAAGGCCGCGGCCCAGCCGGACGCGGAGCAGGTCCCCGCCGCACGGGCGTTCGCGAACGAGATGTCCTCGCGACCGTCGGCGGTCACCTGCAGCGGCGATCAGAACCAGGACGGTCGCATCTGCTGCGACGCCACGCACTGCTGCATCAACATCCGCGGCGTGATCAACTGCAAGCTGCCGCCCAGGAAGGCGCAGCTGCAGGCCCGCTGAGGCAAGCGTTCGTCAGACGGGGCGCTCCCTTTCAGCTCGTGTCAGGGGCACGTCGCCCGGAGCGGCGCACGTTGTCCTCGAGACATGATCAGCCCCAGGGCCCTTCTCTTCTTCCTCCTCCTGCCGCTCGTCTTCCGCCCGACCACCGCCGTCGCGGGGGACGACACGTCGAACTTCCGCGAGAGCGTCTTCGCCTGTGAGGAGGCGGCCGCGAAGCTCGACGCGTGCTGCCCGGGGTTCGACCCGCGCGCGATCCGCTGCCACTACGTCCAGCGCTACTCCGGATGCGAGAGCGCGATCGACGAAGGCGAGCACCCTGCGTTCGACGGAGCCGAGAGCCGCTGCATCGTCGCTGCGAGCTGCGACGAGCTCGTCGCCCGCGGCATCTGCGAACGAGCCGCGAGCGCGGCGCCGGACCGTTGGTACACGTGGCACGCGGGCTACGACAAGGAGCTCGGCTCCTCGAGCTTCCAGCCGCCGGTGTGCCCGTGAAGGCGGTCGCCACCGCGCTCGCCCTGCTCGCCTTCGGGACGACGACCTCGCTCGCGCGAGCGGAGGAGGCCAAGGCCGGCACGCCGCCGTCGCCGCGCCCGCGTTGGTTCCTCGAGACGTCACTCGGGGTCGGACGCGGCCAGCTCTTCACCGGTCCCCTCGCCGTCGAGTCCACCCGCGTCCCGCTCCGGATGGCGTTCGGAGCACGCGTGATGCATCGTCTCGAGATCACGGCCGCCGAGCTCGTCCTCGAGCGCGGCACGACCGAGAACGGCGTCTCGGTCCCGCGCGTCGCGCTCGGCGCGGCGGCTGCGTACGCGCCGTTCGAGCGGCTCCACCTCGGGCTCGGCGTCCACGGCGGCGCGCACTTCGTCGTCCGGAAGAGCAGCCTCGAGCCCGGCCCCTACGGCGCGTCGGCTCCGGTCCTGTTCCGGCTCGCGGTGGGGACGTCGGCGTCCGCGACCGTCGACGTCGTCCCGCTCGCGGAGCACCACTGGGTCACCGTCTCCGTCCGCGGCGAGGTCGACTGGGTGTTCAAGACGTCGTTCCACACCGCCTCGCTCTCGCTCGGGTACGCGTTCCGCTGAAGCGTGTCAGCCCGTGTCAGCGGCGCGCCGCCCGCGCCTGCCTACGTTCTCGGCCATGTCGAACTCGCGCATCCTCTCCTCGTTCGCGTTCCTTTCCTTCGCAGCGGTCCTCTCCGGCTGCAGCGCAGACGCCGAGCCGTCGAACGGCTCCGCCCCGAGCCTCGACAGCGTCAGCCTCGACAGGTCCGAGATCGAGGTCGGCAGGATCGAGCAACTCGTCCTCACGCTCGACTACGCCGATGCCGACGGCGACGTGCAGAAGGTCGGCGAGCAGGTCACCGTCCGCGGCGGCACGACGAACCCCCAGAAGCTCCTCGACCTGCCGGAGGCGAAGGGCCAGAAGCAGGGACGGCAGCAGCTCGCTCTCCAGCTCGGGGCCCCGAGCGCGGGGACGGTCGACATCGAATTCTGGCTCGTCGATGCAAAGGGCAACACCTCCGCGCGCGTGAAGAAGACGGTCACCGCCAAGTGAGCCTGTAACCGCGCGTTCGCAGGCGCATCGCGCCGGGCGTACACGCGCGTTCGACGAACGATCCGAGATCTCCGCGAGAAACGGCCGTCGGCGACGTCGGTACGGCGCTTGCGAAAGCGCCGTTCGTGGCGTCACCCGTCTCTGCACGTTCGTCCCGCGTCTCGGCGCTCGCCCTCGTCGCCGCTCTCGCGGGGACCGCGGTTGCGCGAGATGCGCACGCCGGCGGTGCCGTCGTCGCGAGCCCGAACGCCGCGGCGCCGACGTCGATCGACGTGGAGATGGCCGTCGCCGCGACGCCGACGGGGACCACGCGCTGGAGCCGCTTCAACGTGAGCGGCGGTGGGACCGTGCTCTGGCTCGTGCCCGCGCGCCCCGGCGCAGCGCTCGATCTCCGGAGCGATCGGTGGCTCGATGCGCTCGCGGAGGGCTCGAAGCCGCGCGTCTTCCCGCCGAGCGAGCCGGAGCCCACGACGTGCACGGTCCGCGACGGGATCGAGGTCCCGGCGTGGAGCGCACCGCGCGGCTCGATCGTTTCCCCTTCGAACGCCGTCGTCCTCGAGGACGAAGCGACGGCGCGCGCGCACATCGCCGCGCGTGGGTTCGTCCTCTCGCGGGCGGCCGCCGCCCGTCTCGGCGCGGCCTTCGTGGACGGCTGGAAGCTCGTCGCGCTCGAAGTGAGCGGCCGCTCCGGGACGACGAGCTCCCCCACCCTGCGCGTGAGCGACGACGGCCCGACGATGCTGCCGCTCGCGCTCACCGGAGGCGCCGCGGTCGACATGAAGATCAGCGCGTTCGTCACCGGCGAGGGCACCGCCACGGTGCCTCGCATGTTCGACGCCGCCGGCCCCTTCACGTGGGGCGCCTCCGGCAGCGACTACGCCGCGCAGCGCCTCCTCGCGATCGCCGACGGCTCGCGCCTCCTCCGCGAGGCCGCGGGCCAGAGCCTCCTCTTCGACATCGACTCGGTTCCGCTCCCCTCCGTCCTCGGCAGCAACCTGCCCGCGACGTGCATCGACACCGCGCGGCGGGCGGGCTCGACGCGCGGCGCGATCCTCGGCCGAGTCTGCGCCGCCGGCACGCTCGGACGCGTGCCGGGCGGTACGGCCTGTACGCCCTCGACCGGCAGCGTGCCGGCGTCCGCGTTCGTCTGCGAAGGAGAGGACGACCTCGCCCTCGCGCTCTCGGGCCTCCACCCCGAGCGGGTCGTGCTCACGCGCTTCGTCGGAATCGCCCCGGCGCAGTCCTTCGCGCTCGATCTGCCCGTCACGTTCGAGGGCGATGCGCCGTCGAGCCCCGTGAAGCGCTCCTCCGCGTACGCGTGCGCGCTCGACGCGCCGACGCCTTCGCCGCGCCCGATCGAGCAGCCGCCGCCGCCTCCGCCGGACGAGGAGTACGTGGTCACCCACGATGGCTGCTCCGGCTCGAGCACGGTCGTCTACGTCGAGGACGACTCGCCGCCGCCGACCTACGTGGAGGACTACGGCAGCAGCTCCGACTCGTGCGGCGGCAGCTCGTCGAGCTCGTCCAGCTCGTCGAGCGGCAGCGACGGCTGGGATTCGGACGACTCGAGCAGCGACGACTCCTCCGGCTGGGACTCGGACGACTCGAGCAGCTCGTCGAGCTCCGACGGATGCGGCGGCTCGAGCAGCTCGTCGTCGAGCTCGTCGGGCTCCTCCGACGACGGCTGGGACACCGACGACTCGAGCAGCTCGGACTCGTGCAGCAGCACGTCGACGTCGTCGTCGACCGCCTCGGTCAGCTCTTCGCTCCGCGCGAAGGGCAAGCCCCTCCACCTCCGGATTCCGTCGAAGGTCGCGTCGAAGGACGGGGTCCCGCAGAAGTCGCGCGGACCGAGCCCGCTCTCGCGCATCACGATCGTCGCAGCAGCGCTCCTCCTGCCCCTCCGGCGGCGTCTGCGTTCGCGCGAGGCACGCACTGCCTCCCCCGACTTCCGCGCGTGAGCGTATGCTCGCCCCCATGCACGTCGTCGTCACCGGCGCATCGAGCGGCATCGGCGAAGCCCTCGCGCGCGCGTTCCTCGCCCATGGGGACAACGTCACGCTCGTCGCGCGCCGGCGTGATCTCCTGACTGCGCTCGCCGCGACCGCGGAGCCGTCCCGCACGCACGTCGTCACCGCCGACCTCGCCGATCCCGAGGCGGCGTGCGCCTGGGTGGCCGACGCGGAGCGCGCCCTCGGCCCGATCGACGTCCTCGTCAACAACGCCGGCGTCCAGATCGTGAAGGCCGTCACCGACACGGCGTGGGAGGACGCGGAGAAGCTCCTCCGCCTCGACCTCCACACCCCGCTCCGCCTGACGCAGCTCCTCCTCCCGCGCATGATCGAGCGGAAGTCGGGCTGCATCGTCGACATCGCGTCGATGGCGGCGATCGCGCCGACGCCCGGGATGTTCTTCTACAACGCCGCGAAGGCCGGGCTCGCCGCGGCGTCGGAGAGCCTGCGGTCCGAGGTGAAGCCGTTCGGCGTCCACGTCGTCACCGTCTACCCGGGCCCCGTGCACAGCGCGATGGAGGCCGCCGGTCGCGCGGCCTACGAGGAGACGAACATCTCGAAGAACACGCCGACCGGCGATCCGAACGTGCTCGCGCGCCTCGTCGTCGATGCGGTGGTCCACAAGAAGGACCGCATCGTCTACCCGCGCACGCTCGCCGTCGCGCGGCACTTCCCCAACGCGACGCGCTGGGTGCTCGACACGTTCACGCCGCCGCTGAAGCGCAGCTGATCACGCGCGGGCGAGGACGTTGTCCTTCACCCAGGCGATGATCGCCTCGAGGCTCGTGCCCGGGGTGAAGATGCCCTTCGCGCCGGCGTTGCGGAGGCGCTCGAGATCGCTCTCGGGGATGATGCCGCCGCCGAAGACGACGATGTCGTTGGCGCCCTTCGCGCGGAGCGCGTCGATCACGGCCGGGAAGAGCGTGTTGTGCGCGCCCGACATGATCGAGAGGCCGACGCCGTCGACGTCCTCCTGGACGGCGGCGTTCGCGATCATCTCCGGCGTCTGGTGGAGGCCGGTGTAGATGACCTCGAAGCCGGCGTCGCGCAGCGCGCGCGCGACGACCTTCGCGCCGCGGTCGTGGCCGTCGAGGCCAGGCTTGGCGACGAGGATGCGGACCTTGCGGGCCTGGGTCGAGGCGGCCGGTTGCGACATGGCGTGGTTATCATCCGCCGCGGGCGTCCTGTCAAACGCGCTCAGCGGCGGCGGCGTGCCCGTGCGACCTGGGCCTTGGCCGGGACGACGACGGGCGGGGCCACCGCGGCGACAGACGACGGCATCGAGCTCGCCCGGCACCTGTGTGCGCGCGCGTCCTCGGAGCCGGGGCTCTCGATCCAGCAGGGGTCCTCGAAGACGGGGACGGGCCCCTTCCGGTCCTCGGCGAGCTTCGCGACGAGGCCCCGGTCGCGCTCCGGGTCGAGCAGGCGCGCTTCGATCTTCGGGACCGAAATCGCGCGGTCGGTGGCGTGCTCGTTCTCGTTCCAGACGAGGTGGTAGCCCCACTCCATCCGCACGCCGGTCTCCTCGAAGTCGAAGGAGAGGTCCGCGATCATCCCGAGCCGCGTCCACGCGTTCACGCAGACGAGCCGCCGGTTCTCGGGGAGGACGGGGAACATCTCCGCCGTCCACGACTCGCCCTGGTTCGAGGCGAGGTTGCCGACCGAGGCGAAGACCGGCACGCGGCGGCGATCCTTCGTCGTGTGGAGCTCCACCGGAGAGGCCACGTGCGGATGGTGGACGACGACCGCGTCCGCGCCCACGTCCGCGACGTGATGGGCGAGGTCCATCACGGTCTCGGTCTGCGGCGCATATTCCTCGCCGCCGTGGAGGACGGCGATCGTCGCGTCGCACGTCGTCTTCGCGACGCGGATCGCGGCGTCGACCCGAGCGCGCCTGCCCGGGCTCGCGATCGCGAGGTGCTTGCTCCGTCCGCAGGCGCCCTCGGCGTTCATCTGCGTCGTCCAAGCGACGACGCAGACGCGTTTGCCGTTCGCCTCGGCGACGACGCGCGGCGCCCACGGATCCTCCGCGTCGCCGCCGAGCGCGACGAGCCCTGCGGCTCGGGCCGCATCGAGCGTCGTCGTGACGCCGGGTCCCTCGAGATCGCAGGCGTGGTTGTTCGCGACGGTCACGGCCGTGAGCCCGGCGCGACGGAGCTCACCAAGCCACCCGCGCGGGGCGGCGTACGCCATCTTGCGCTTCGGCAGCTCGGCACCGGTCGCCGTCGCGGCCTCGTAGTTCGCGATCACCGCGTTCGCGCCCCCGAAGAGCGGGCCGAGCGGCGCGAGGGCGGTGCTCACCGAAGCGGCCGACGCGAGGCTCGGCCGATGGGGGATCAGGTCTCCGGCGACGAGGACGCGGAGGGCCATCCGCGGGAGGCGGGGCGCGGCTTCCTGCTTCGCGATCGCCGCGGCGCTCGCCTTCTGCGCAGCGACGAGCGCGTCGAGCGCGTCGGGTCCCTTACGACCTTCGCCGTCACGTCCCGTGTCACGGCCACAGGCCGCGAGGAGGCAGGAGATACCGAGGACGGTGCCCGCGAGGGCTCTTCGGGACATGTAAGATAATGTCCCACCCTCGCCAGGAAACGGCCTACTTCCGTGCAGTCGCGGGCGGCGGGCCGCCGGCCGACACCTTCTTGACCGACCAGCCCGCGGCCTCGACCCAGGCCCCCTTCTTCGCGACGAGGCCGACGTCCCCCTTCGCGAGCGTCGCGGGCAGGGTGCCTTCGAGCTTCGTCGTCCCGACGACGGCGGAGAGCTTCGTCCCGCGAAGGGTCAGCTTCACGTGCACGGGCGTCTCGATCGCCGGCTCGACCGGCGCCGCAAGGAGGGCCTCGAAGCCGGTGTCGTCGGTCGTCAGGATCGAGGTCCTCGCGCCGGGCGCGACGACGAGCATCGCCCCCCGCACGGAGTCGCGACCGTTCGCGAGCCGGAGGCCGATTCCGGCGGGCCCTCCGCGGACGGTGAGATCGGCCTCGACGACGACGTCGTCGTCGGGCGCCGTCATCGCGATCGCGTCGAAGCCCTTCGCGCCCGCGCCGATCATCTTCAGCGTCGGCCCCGCTGCACCCGCGGCGGCAGGCACGATCCCGACGCGCGGCGCGCCGCGCATGCGCACGATCGCGAGGTCGCCATCGGTCCAGCGCTCACCTTCGCGCAGCGGCGTCTTCGCGGTCGCGAGGTGGAGCAGGTTCACCGGCTGACCGCCGCGCCGGACCGCCACGACGGCGAGGGAGCCCTCGGCGCGGTCGATCATCCACGTCGCGCCCTCGAGCGTGAACGCGAGGACGACGCCGTTCGGTGCGACGCGCACGCCCGTCAGGGTCGTCGTCCCGCCTGCTTTCCCGAGCTCGTACGGCTCCGCGCCCTGTGCCGCGACGATCCCGAGCGCATCCGAGAGAAGCGCGGCGCTCTCGGGATGACCGCCGAGGAACCGGACCATCGCGAGGTCGACCGCGCGCGGCGCGTCGACGAGGAGCAGCTGGACGGCAGCGCCCATCGCCGCCTCCGGCGCCGTCCCGCGCGCGACGCCGAGCACGCGTCCCTCCGCCTGGGCGGCGACGACGTCCTTCAGCGACTGTTCGCGGAGCTTCGGCTTGTCCTGCATCGTGCGCTTGGCCGCGAGCGTCGCGACGTCGAGCAGCACGCCGCCCACGGTCGCGTCGTACGGCGTGCTCGCGACCTCGTCGCCGAACGGCGATCCGCTGCCAGGCGCGCGCGTCGAGAGCATCTGCACCCCTGCGCGGGCGCGGAGAGGTCCGTGGTCTTCTCCGGCGAAGAGGACGCTCACGTCCGTGCGCGCAGCGGGCAGGCGGACGAGCGCACGACGGATCTTCTCGACCGCCGCCTCGTCGAGCTTTCCTGCGTCCGCGAAGAGGAGCCCCCACTCGACGAGCATCTGCTTGCGCGCGCCGCGGAGGCCGAGGCGGTCGGCGGCTTCGGCGCGGCGGGTCGCTCCGTCGGGCAGCATGTCGAAGAGCGCGACCTGCGCCTGGGCGCGAACGCGCGCGGCGGCCTCGGCGACGGGGCCGTCCCCTTTCAGCCAGCGCGCGTTCTTCTCGACGTGATCGCGGAGCGCCTTCGAGCACTGTTCGTACGTCGCGGCGGGGATGCCTGCGTTCGGGTCGTGCCCCGGGAGGCCGGTCCGCCCTGCGTTCGCGATCTCGCCGTCGAGGAAGCCGTAGATCGCCTGGAGCTCCGCGAGCGCGCGCGGCTCGTGGTCGAGACCGCCCGGGAACTTCGCGTGGATGGCATCGGCGCGCGCGAGCAAGCCGCGCACGGCGGCGGTCGCGAGCAGCGGGCGGGACGGCGCCGACGAAGGACCGAAGACGACCTCCTTCACGAAGCGCGCACGCGAGGTGTCGAACGGCAGAGGCTCGAGCGCGTCGCTCATCGCCGTGATCGACTCGGCCTCGGTGAGATCGGTCCTCGCGACGAGCGCGCGGACGCGCCCTGCGTTCTCGAGCTGCGCAGCGCTGACGAAGTCTCGGATCTGCGCCTTCTCGCTCGACGTCAGCGCCGCCTGCGCGGGCGACGCGAGGGCGAAGAGGACGAGACCGACGGCAGCGACGGAGGCTCCGAGCTTCATCGCCCCATCCTAACGCGACCGCGCGTCGCTCCGGAAAGGAGCACAAAGCCGAACGGGCCTCCCTGGCGTACCAGGGAAGCCCGCGGGCATCGGAGCGAGCTCTCGCTCAGCTCTCCTCGTCGTCCTCGTCGTCGTCGTCGTCCTCGACGTCCGGCAGCGACTCGGGCTCGGGCGGCAGCTCGCGGCCCTCCTTCTCCGCCTGCTGACGCTCCTTCTCGCGCTGCGCCTTCATCGCGGCGACCTTCTGGAGGATCGCCGGCTTCGGCGCGACGAGGATGCTCATCGCACGCGCTTCCATCATTGCGCGCGTCTCGACGTTTGCGACGTCCTCGAGCGCGGGGATGATGAGGTTCAGCTGCTCCTGCGCCTTCTCGGGGTGCGTGATCTCGCGACCGCGGAAGCGCACGGTGAACTTCACCTTGTGACCGGCTTCGAGGAAGCGCCGCGCCGCCTTCGTCTTGAAGGCGATGTCGTGATCGTCGGTCTTGGGACGGAGCTTGATCTCCTTCACCTCGACGACGGTCTGCTTGCGCTTGGCCTCGCCGGCCTTCTTCTTCTCCTCGTACTTGTACTTGCCGAAATCGAGGATCTTGCAGACCGGCGGCTCGGCTTTCGGGTTCACCTCGACGAGGTCGAGCCCGAGCTCCTGCGCACGACGGAGCGCCTCGTGCGTCGACATCACGCCCAGCATCTCTCCCTCGGCGCCGATGACTCGGACCTCGGGGACGCGGATGCGGTGATTGACGCGAATCTGGAACTGGCGCTGCGGTTGGCGCGGATCAAAGCGGGGACGACCCATCGACATGAGCTGACCGTGACCTCCTTAAAAACCTCGGCGGACGCCGAAGACAGTGCAGTTTCCTCGCGGATCGGGGCCTGGTCAACCCTGGCAGGCACGAATTTCGCTCGACAGAACGCGTTTTCCGTCGGCTGGGCTGGGGTGCACGCGGCGCATGGCGCCGCGGTGCGGGGAGGGACATGGCCGTAGTAGGCTCCCGCCCGTGCTGCTCGTCATGAACCCTGGGGGGAGCGAGGAACAGACGTTCGCACTGTCGATCGGCCGGTCCACGATAGGGCGGACCCGCGACAACGCGGTCGTCTGCGTGCACAAGAGCCTCTCCCGCGTGCATGCGGCGGTGGAGTTCGACGGCGTCCGCATCCGGATCGTCGACCTCGACAGCAAGAACGGCGTGTTCGTCCGTGGCAAGCGGGTGCGCTCGGCGGACCTCGACGAGGGCGACACGTTCCGCTGCGGAGACGTGAGCTTCCTCGTCGAGGCCGGCAGCGATCAGGCCGACGAGGACCGGCGGATCTCGGAGGCCAAGATGTCGGCCGTCGCGCAGACGCTCCCCTCCCCGCTCGCCCTCGAACAGGCCCTGAGCAAGCGGCCGACACGCATCCCGAGCCCCGCAGTCGTCGTGGACGACGAAGGTCGCTACCGCGAGAAGCTCTTCGTGCTGATCCGCGCGAGCGAGCTGCTCGCTTCGGATCTCTCCGTCGACCGCTTGCTCGACGAGCTCGTCGTGCTCGGCGCGCAGGTCCTCGAGGTCGATCGTCTCGCGCTCCTCACACTCGACGAGGAGACGCTCGAGATGAACCCCCGCGTCCTGAAGTCGTTCGCTCCGGCGAACGGCGCTCCGTACAGCCAGCGTGTCGTCGACTGGGTCGTCGACCACGGCAGCCCCGCGACCTTCGCCGACGTCTCGAAGGACCGCACGCTTCCTCCCGATCCGCGTGACCCGCGTGCCGATGCCGAGGTCAGGGCCGCGATGGCGGTCCCGATCGACCCGGGCTCGGGGACCGTGGGCGTCCTCTACGGCGACAGCATCACGCGTCCGGACGCCTTCCGTCCGGACGATGTCGCGCTTCTCCGCGCCATCGCGAATCTCGCTGCGGTGGGCATCGAGAACGCGGCGCTTCGGAAGAACGACCGCGGCGCCTGAAGCGCCGCGGCCCTGGTTTCACTTCGATTCGCTCACTCCGCGTCGCAGCTACTGGCCGGCATCGTCTGCCGAGCGACCGACGCAATCCGGCAGAGCGTCGCGAACGACACCTCCGGCACGTCGAACGCCGTGGCGCACTCGCGCTGAACGCACGCGAGCGCAGCCTCCAGGATCGAGATGCGCGTCCTGAGCGCGCCCTCGTCTACCGAACCCATGCTGCTCGTCACCATCGTCGCGGAAAACATCGTGCTGCACCCCCTTACCTCCGGCCGTTCTCCACAAGGGGATTACGTCCGGCGGCGAGGCCCGCCTTTGCATCGAGCGGACCAACCCCCACACGCAAGCGCGAGCACAGACCGCGCGAAGATCGGCAACCGCTGACCGTGCGGTCTCGCCACACTCGGGGCACGGCGCATCAACAGGATCGCCACACAGCCGAGTCGAGGAACCTGTGGACAACTGAGTTATCCACAAGTTGCACGCTGGCACGGAAGAGCGGCTCCGGTCGAGGCGTCCGAGGCTGGACGGCCTCGACCGGATCGATCGCGACTCAGCGCGGAGGCTGGCTCTCGGCGAGGAGCGTCGCCGCGAACTGCTCGAGCGGCATCGCTCCGAGCTCGCCCTTGTCGCGCGACCGGACGGACACCGTCCCCGCCTCGGCGTCCTTGGGACCGACGACGAGCATGTACGGGTGCCGCATCAGCCGGGCGTTCCGGATCTTCGCGCCGAGCTTGTCCGCGGAGAAGTCCGCCTCGATCCGGAGCCCCTTCCCGCGGAGCGCCTCGAGGACCTTCCGCCCGTACTCTTCGCTCTTGTCGCTGACGGTCAGGACGAGCGCCTGCGTGGGCGCGATCCACGCCGGGAAGTTCCCGCCGCAGTGCTCGATGTAGACGCTGATGAAGCGCTCGAGCGACCCGAGCACCGCGCGGTGGAGCATCACGGGGCGGTGATCCTTCCCGTCCTCCGCCGTGTACGCGAGCTCGAACCGCTCGGGCAGGTTCGGGTCGTACTGGATCGTGCCGAGCTGCCAGGAGCGCTTGAGCGCGTCCTTCACGTGGAACTCGATCTTCGGGCCGTAGAACGCGCCCTCGCCCGGCAGGTTCTCGAACGGTAGGCCGGCGCGCTCGAGCCCGTCGGCGAGCGCCTTCTCGGACATGTCCCAGAACTCGTCGGAGCCGACGCGCTTCTCCGGGCGGAGCGCGAGCTTGATGTCGATGCTGTCGAACGCGAACGCCTTGTAGACCGCGTAGAGCATCTTGATGAAGGTCTCGATCTCCGCCGGGACCTGGTCGCGCGTGCAGAAGATGTGAGCGTCGTCCTGGCAGAACGACCGGACGCGCGAGAGACCGTGCACGACGCCGCCGCGCTCGTAGCGGTGGAGACGCCCGAAGTCGGCCACGCGCCACGGCAGCTCGCGGTAGCTCCGCTTCCGCGCGCCGAAGATGACGCAGTGGCTCGGGCAGTTCATCGGCTTCAGCGCGAAGGAGCTCTCCTGGAGGTCCTTCAGGAGCGCTTCGGCCGACCGCTCGACCTTCTTGCCGTCCTTGCTCTCTTTGCCGTGGAGCGCCTCCTCGAGGAGGTCCTCGGTCCAGAGGCGGTACATGTTCTCGTTGTAGTTGCCGAGGTGACCGCTCGTCCGGAAGAGCTTCGGATCGAACGCCTGCGGCGTGATGACTTCCTCGTAGCCGTAGTCGACGTAGAGGTTCCGCACGTAGTCGACGAGCTTGTTGTAGAGGAACGCGCCGCGCGGCAGGAAGAACGGCATCGCCGGCGAGACCTGATCGAAGAGGAACAGGTCGAGCTCCTTGCCGAGCTTCCGGTGGTCGCGCGCCTTCGCCTCTTCGACGAGCCGGAGGTGCTCCTCGAGCGCTTCCTTGCTCGGGAACGCGGTCCCGTAGATGCGCTGGAGCATCGGGTTCTTCTCGTCGCCGCGCCAGTACGCGCCGGCCACGCTCGTGAGCTTCACGGCCTTCAGAAATCCGGTGGTCGGGACGTGCGGGCCCTCGCAGACGTCGACCCATTTGTCGCCGTCCTTGCCGTGCTCGTAGAGGCTGATCTCCTCGCCCTCGGGGATCGACCTGATGAGCTCGACCTTGAACGTCTCGCCCATCTTCTCGAACTTCGCGAGCGCTTCGTCGCGGCTGACCGGGACCTTGCGGAACGGCGTGTTCTTGTTGATGACGTCGAACATCGCCTTCTCGATCTTGGCGAGGTCCTCGTCCGTGAAGCCGCCTCCGGGCTTGTCGAAGTCGTAGTAGAAGCCGTCCTCGATCGCCGGGCCGATCGTCACTTTCGTGCCCGGAAACAGGCGCTGGACGGCGTCGGCCATGACGTGCGCCGTCGAGTGGCGGATGACCTGGATCCCGTCCTTGTCGGTCGCGTGCACGACGTCGAACTTCGTCGTCGGCTCGATCGTCGAGTGGAGGTCGACGATGTGGCCGTCCGCCGTGCGGATGGCGACGACGTCCTTGTCGAGGAGGCCCTTCTGCTGGAGGAGCTCGCGAACGGGAGTGCGATCGGACATGGCGACTTGGCCTCCGACCTACCACACCCGATGGCGCGCGTCGTCGGATCGGACGCGGCTGGCGGGGCGAGCGGCTTCGCCCTATGGTGCGCTCCGATGTCTTCGGCCTACTCCGAGCCCGCGGAGCGCAAGTGCCGCTGCGGGCACACGCGCAGCCACCCGATGATCATCCCGGAGCGCGACTACTCGCTCTGGGGATGGATCCAGCTCAGCATGCTCGGCATGACGCCGAAGCCGATCTCCGTCACGTACCGCTGCGGGCTCTGCCGGCAGTCGCTCGGCTCGACGCGGGATCCGAAGGTCCTCTCCGGCGAGGTCCGGATCGACTCGACCCACGGCAAGGGAGCTCAGCCGCCGTCGGGCGAGGCCGCCCCGCCACGCGCTCCGAAGAACGCGGAGCACTGAGCTCCACAGCCGGACCGTGCGCCGCACGCGAGCACCCGCGCCGCCGAGCAGCGCGCTTCGCGATCGTCGGTGACGACGTCCGGCGACGCCGCCGGAGCAAAGAGGTCGAGGCAGCGGGCGACGCACGGCGCAGCGCCGCCGGCGTCGATCGCCTCGGGCGCGCCGCACGCGACGCGCTCGAGGAGGAGCGCGGGCTCCGCCGCACCGGCGAAGATCGAGGCGATCTCCGGCTGGCAGCTCGACACGATGCACGCGAGCGCGGCCTTGCAGAGCCGGTTCTCCGCGCAGGCGACGACCGGCTCGCAGCACGTCGACTCGATGCACCGATCGCACGACGCGTTCTGGAACGAAGGGACGTCGGACTCGAAGCGGCACGTGGGCAGTCCGCACTCCGCCCTGCAACTCCCACGCAGGCACGCGTACGTGTCGACGGCGGCGTCCGCGGCCAGGACGGCGCGGAGGCGGGGCGTGCAGACCGGCTCGTCGACCTGCGGGCGCCCCCCGTCGAGGACGCAGGCATGCGTCTCCTTCACCGCCGCCGCGCAGCCGGGCGCGCGCTGGCACTCGCCGACGACATCGCAGCACCGCGTCTGGAGACATGTCTGGCACGGGTCGTCGGTCGAAGGCGTGCTCTCCGAGACGGCCATCCCCTCCGCGAGGCACTCGCGAGAGGGGAGCGAGAACGCGTTGCACGCCGACTGCGCGACGAGGACGGCGCCGAAGCCCGTCGCGACGACGACGACCGCGGCGACGCGTAGCCCGGTCGACATCAGAACCTCCCGATCACGCCGGCGCCGCCGGGGCCGATCGCGGGCGTGACCGCGACGCCGCCGATCTTCTGCCGATCGGGGAACGACGAGGCGACGATGCCGACGGAGAGGAACACCGCGGTGCTGATCGTGCTCGCGATCGCCATCGCTCCCCAGAAGCGCGCGACGTTCGCGTCGTCGCGGAGCACGTCCGGGGGGCAGTAGGTCGTCCCACACCGAGCCTCGGCGCGGTTGGTGTTGTCGATCGAGAGGAGCGTGCTCACGCCGGCGAGGACGAGCGAAGCGGACGCGCCTGCGAACCCGACGAAGACGAGCGAGTTCGTCGTCTTCACCACGAACGTCGACGTACCCTTCACCGGCGGCTTCGGCGGGACCCACTGCGGCGCGAGCAGGACGTCCTTCGTCTCGCCCTCCGCGACGCTCACGGTGACCTTCTGCTCGGGACCGTCGCCCGCCTTCGCGACGACGACGTGCGTTCCGGGATCGACGCGCCGGGGCGTCTCGCCGGTGACGGGGACCTCGTCGTCGTCGACGAGCACCTTCGCGGTCGCGCCCGGCGGGAGCGTGAGCCGGAGGCGGAGCGAAGGGAGGCGTGGCTCGAGGTCCTTCGCGAGGCGCGCGGCCTCGCTCCGCGCGTTCGCCGAGCGCTCCGACTCCTCGACCGCGAGTGGCATGCGATCGACCTTCAGGAACATCTCGTGCGCCTGGAGGATGCGCCCCTTCAGCATCTGCGCCTTGCCGAGCTCGAAGCCCGTCACCGGCGTCTGCACGAGCTCCCACGCGGTGACGAGGCGCGCGAGCGATCCGTCGAGGTCGCCCTTCTCGCGCAGCGCCTGCCCTTCGCGCAGCGCCGCACGCGCGGTCGCGAGGTCGCCGGCGCTCGGCTCCTCCGCCTTCGGCGCGGGCGGAGCATCGGCGTACGCCGTGCACGGCGCAGCGAGCGACGCGAGGATCGCGAGCGCGCGAACGACGGAGAGCGAGGGCCGGAGGTCCACCTTCAGTAGAGAGGATCGTCGTGCGAGGGCGGCGGGTGCAAGGGCGGACGTGTCTCGCTCGTCGCGGGAGCGGCCGACGCGCTCGGCGTCGGACGCGCGATCGGCGTCGCGCCCGCGCCCGCGCCGGCGTCCGCGCGCGGCGCAGACCGGAGAACCGCGGTCGCAGGCGGCGCGACGGTGTTCGTCGGGATGATCACCGACGCGCCGGCGTCGACGATCGCGGGCGAAGAGGATGCGATCGGAGCTGCGCTCGGCCCGGGGTGGGCGCTCGGAGCGGTCGTGCTCGCCGGCGGGGCGGTCTTCGCCACCGGCGTCTTCGTCTGCGTCGGCTTCACGGGCTTCTCGCGCTCTCCACCACGCCACTTGTCGCCGCCGCCGAAGAGGAGCGCGACGACGAGCGCTCCCGCGAGCGCGAACACCGTCCCGAAGACGAGGTGCGACCGCCGCTTCGCGTCCGCCCTCGACGGCGCACGCGCGTCGACGACGGCCGAGCCGGTGGCGCCGAGCGGACCGGCGGACGGCGACTCCAGCGTCGATGCGTTGACGAACGACGGCGTGCCGGACGCGGGATCGTTCGACGGAGACGAGCGCGCGCGCGAGCTCGCACCGCCGGTGATCTTCGCCGGGTTCGCGCTCCGCTGTCCCGAGTCGCTCATCGGCGGCGCGAGCGCGCCGAACGCGACGCGGAGCCCTTCCGCGAGCTCGCGGGCGCTCGCGAAGCGCGCGGCCGGATCCCGCGCGCACGCCTTCAGGAACCACGCGTCGACCTCCTTCGGGAGGCTCGGGTTCACCTCGGTCGGCTTCGGCGGGGTGCCGGTGGCGATGAGGACGGCGAGCGCGCCGAACGACGGGCCGTCGAACGGTCTTCGCCCCGTCAGCGCCTCGAACGCGACGACGCCGAGCGACCACACGTCCGAGCGCGCATCGAGCGCCTTCTGGGCCGTGACCTGCTCGGGGCTCATGTAGAACGGCGTCCCGACGACCTGCCCCGTGTTGGTGCTGCCGTCGAGCGAGCCCTCCTCGCCGCCCTGCGCCTCGCGCTTCGCGACACCGAAGTCGAGGAGCTTCACGAAGATCTCGTCTTCGTTGTCGCAGACGAAGATGTTGTCCGGCTTGATGTCGCGATGGAGGAGCCCGGCCGCGTGCACCCTCCCGAGCGCCTTCGCGACCTGCGACACGATGGTGACGACCTCGAGCGGATCGAGCGCGCCCTCGTCCTTCAGGACGATGCCGAGGTCGCGGCCTTCGAGGTGCTCCATGACGATGAACGGGATCCCGTCCTCCGTCACGCCGTGGTCCAGCATCTGCACGACGTGCGGGCTCTTCACCTGCGCGGCCGCCGCCGCTTCACGCGCGAAGCGGGCGCGTTCGGCCGCGGTCGCCTGCCCGCCCCGCAGCATGAACTTCACGACCACGCGCGTCTTCAGGCCCGCATGGTCCGCGAGCCAGACCGCGCCCATGCCGCCGGAGCCGAGCGGGCTCACGAGCCGCACGTTCGGCGTCACGGCCATGCCGGCCGCCAGGCTGCGCGGGGCGTCGCTCACGGGCAGATTCTACCTCATCCGACGCCACACCCGGACCTGCTCGATCTAGAATCGGAGAGCGCGGAATGCGGCCGATCCGGATCATCACGTACAACGTTCGCTACTTCGGCCACGGCACCCGCGGCCTCGCCAGCACGGCGCGGTCGATGGACCGCATCGCGACCGCGCTGGCCTCGCTCGACCCGCTGGCCGACATCATCTGCCTCCAGGAGGTGGAGACGACGTCCTTGCGGTCGAACTTCGCGCACCCGGCGCCGGACGGCGAGACGCAGCTCGAGCGGCTCATGGGCCGCCTCCACTCGGCGCTCCTCGCCGCCGGGAAGCGCGACCTCTACGAGGCCTACTACTTCCCGGCGCACACGTACCGGCTGAGCATCACGCCGATCTACACGACCGGGCTCGCGGTGATCGCGAAGCGGGACTTCCACGTCTCGCACCACAACGCGGGGCAGCCGCACGACATCACGTTCCGGAAGATCCATCCCGTCAAGAAGCTGAAGCAGACGCGGATCTGCGCGCACCTCCGCGTCCAGCACGAGAGGGGCTTCGACCTCGACATCTTCAACACGCACCTCTCGCTGCCGACCACGTTCTCCCGCGAGTTCTGGCTCGAGCCGCGGCGGATGGGGTGGGGCCCCAACCAGCTCGAAGAAGCGCGCAACCTCGTCTCGTTCGTGAAGAAGGAGAAGAAGAGCGAGCGCTTCGTCCTGATGGGCGACTTCAACGCGCTGCCCGGGTCGCCGGTCTACCGCACGCTCCTCGAGAGCGGGCTGTTCTGCGACCCCTTCGCCCAGTACTACCGGTTCGGCGAAGAGGACCTCGTTCGATGGCCGACGGCGGGGTTCATGAACCTTCGGATGCACCTCGATCACGTCTTCAGCGGCGCGGCCGTCGAGTGGCGCGACTTCGACGGCACGCACAAGTTCGGACAGAAGAACGGCATGTTCCGGGGCCTGTCCGATCACGTCCCGATCCTCGGCACGTTCGTGCTGCGCTGAAGGACTAGAGCTGGCCCGGCCCGGGACCGGGCGTCCGGCACCCCGAGCTCGATCCGGTCGAGACGGTCGTGCACGTCGTCTCCGCGTGGACGCGCTGCTCGATGCGGAGATGACCGTAGACCGTGCTGTTCGCGGGCAGCCCGTCCTTCGGTGGCACCTCGATCTCGACGACGCGTGGCACGCCGGGGAAGACGGCGAGCGTGCCTTCGAGCACGGCTTCGTCGCAGATCGGCGCCGGGTCGAACGGACGCCGGCAGAGGTGCGCGCCGAGCGCGGCCAGCTCGTAGTGCCCGGGTACGGCGGGGAGCGGGACACGCACGAGGTACATCGCGTTGCGCAGCTCGAGCCGGTCGGATCCGAAGCGGATGATGTCGAACGGATCCGGTGCCCGGTAGCCGTCGTCGGTCGCTCCTCCGTCGGAAGGCGGGAGCCCGACGAACGTGCCGGTCGGCTCGGTGTCCGTCTTCGTCGTCGACGTGCACGTCGGCTCGGCGTCGTCCTCTGCCTCGAGATGGGAGCAGCCGAAGACGAGCGGAAGGACGAGGAGGAGCCGCGCGTGCATGCGGACGAAGCTACGGTCCGCGCGGCTCGGCCACAGCTCGCGACCGATTGGCTCGACATCGCTCGCGAATCTCGCGACGGGCGCCTCGTCGACTCGTGTTCCCTCGCGTGCGCGACGCTCCTAGGATGCCGGCATGAGCACCGAGCGGATCGTCGCCATCACCGGAGCGGGAGGCGCCCTCGGCAGCGCGCTCGCCGAGCACCTCGCGTCGCGCGGGTACAAGACGGCGCTGTTCGACACCGAGCGATCGCGCGCGCGCCTCGATGCGCTCGTCACGAAGCTCGGTGGTGAGGAGCGCGCGTCCGCGCACGTCGGCGACTTCGGTAGTGCGGGCGCGTTCGCGGCCGCGATCGAGGACGTGCGCGCGAAGCTCGGCGGCGCGCCCACGCACGCGGCGCTCGTCGCCGGCGGCTGGGAAGGCGGCGCGCCTCTCCATGCCGGCGACGAAGCGACCTTCGCCTCGATGGTCCACAAGAACCTCGACACCGCCTACCACGCGCTCCGCGCGCTGCTCCCCGCGATGGTGGCGGCCGAGGCGGGGAGCGTCGTCGTCATCGGCTCGCGCGCCGTCGAACGGCCCTGGACGAGCACGGGCGCCGCCGCCTACGCGGCGACGAAGTCGGCCGTCGTCACGCTCGCGGAGGTCGTCGCGGAGGAAGTGCGCGACCAGAACGTGCGCGTGAACGCGGTCCTGCCGAGCACGCTCGACACGCCGGCGAACCGCACCGCGATGCCGGACGCGGATCCCACGCGCTGGGTGTCGCTCGCGTCGGCCGCGGGCGTGATCGCGTTCCTGCTCTCGGACGACGCACGCGACGTGAGCGGCGCGGCGATCCCGCTCTACGGCCGCGCCTAGACGATCTCCGAGCTCCCTCGCGAGCCGAGGTCCGCCTCTCCGAGGTGGACCCGACCATCGAGCCACGCGATCGCGCGCTCGAGCGACGTCCGCGCCGCGAGCGACGTCACCATCCGCATGTGCCCGGGCGGAGGCCCGCCGTCGTCGGAGTGCCCGATCGTGACGATCTCCACCGGCCCACGGCAGCGCCGCGCGAAGGACGCGCCGGCGGTCGGCGTGCAGGCGAGGCGATCGCCGTCGCTCACCACCGCGCAGACGGGCACCTCCACCTTCGCGAGCGCGGCGAGGTAGTCCTCGCCGTCCTCGCTCTTCCACGGACGACCGAGCGCGAGCTCGAGGATCATGCGTACGACCTCGGAAGGCGCGTCGTCGCTGCCGATCCCGAGGCGGCGCGCGGGGACCGTCGTCGTACGCGAGACGACCGGCAGCGTCGCCCGCGCGAACGCCCGCTTCGCCGCACGGAGCACGAAGGACGGCTCGATCTCCGGGAGCCAGAGGTTCGTCGCGAGCGCGAGGATGCCGTCGACGTGCGTACGCCCGGTCCCGTGCGCCGCGAGCGTGACGTGCCCACCGAGCGAATGGCCTGCGACGAGGACGGGCAACCCGTCGCTGCGTGCACGCGCGAGCTCGATCATCGCCGGCAGGTCGAAGCGGACGAGGTCGTCGTAGCGCCACGCGCGCGGCGCGCGGCTCGCGCCGTGGCCGCGGAAGTCGAAGACGAGCGTGCGATAGCCGCGCGCGGCGAGCAGCGCGCGGAGCCCGGGGCGCCCTTCGCGCCCGAACGAGGAGCCGCGCGCGAAGAGCGCATGCGCGAGGACGAAGACCCCGCGCAGCGGCACGCCTTCCGCAGGCTCTTCGAGGACCGCACGCAGGTTCGCGCCGTCGTGGGTGTGGACCTCGAGCTCCTCGCGCGGCGGAGGCGGAGGGGCCGCGCCGCTCCGCCACCCGCGCGAGCGACCGCGCCGACCTCGTCCCTCGCGCCGGTTCACGCGCGCAGTATAGCCCGCGCGTGCTCCGCCTCGGTTGACTCGCGGCCTCCGTTCGCCACCGCCGCGCACGGCTCCCCGGATCGGTGAGTGTCCATCGTGGAAACCACGGACGTGGTCTAGCAGGAGTGACGTTTTCGCACGCGGAGCGCAACGAAAGGGCGGGCGCATCCGACCGGTTTCGTGCAAATCATCCCGGAGGAAACGATGGCTCTCTTCGCTCGCTCAGGTCTCGTCGTCGGCTCGGTCCTCGCCTCCGCATGTGGCGTCTTCGGTGGCGAAGACACCGATGTGCCGCCCGCGCCGCCGGATCGCTCGCAGGAGAACGCGACGCCGCCGGTGTCCGGCCAGCCGCTCGAGGGCGTCTTCGTCTCGTCGAGCCGTGGCAACGACGACGCCGACGGAACCCAGGACCGTCCGCTGAAGACACTGGGCAAGGCGGTCTCGCTCGCACGCCAGAAGCAGCTCCGCGTCCTCGCCTGCGCGGAGGAGTACCGCGAAGCGCTGGTGCTGCAGGACGGCGTGTCGATCTACGGCGACCTCGACTGCAACGCGACGCCGTGGGTCCGGAAGGAAGGCGCGCGCTCGAAGCTGCTCGCGCCTTCGAGCCCCGCGCTCCTCGCCCGCGACGTCACGAAGGCGACGCGGATCGAAGCGGTCGACGTCGTCGCGCCGGACGGCAACAAGGGCGACGGCGGCAACGGCAGCTCGATCGGCGCGTGGGTGAAGGACAGCTCGAACCTGATCCTCGCGAAGGCGACGATCACCGCCGGCAACGGCGCGGCGGGCACCGACGGCGCGGACCCGCCGGCGAGCGCGCAGAGCTCGACGGGGATCGCCGATGGCTTCGCGGGATCCGAGCAGGTGCACTGCCAGGATGGCACCTTCGCCACGTTCACGAAGCCGTGCGCCGACGTGAGGCGCCACGACGGTGCGCCGGGTGGAAACCGTGCTTGCCTCGTCGGCCCGCAGCCCGGTCCGGGCGGACGCGGAGGCGATGGCCGGAAGTACAATCAGAACGTCGCGCTCGATGACCCGGACGTGATCGGCGGCGATGGGCTGATCGAGCAGGGCTACCCGCTCTCTCCGACGCCGCAGACGGCGCAGGGCGGCTCGACGGAGGGCTCGCCGGGGGGACTCGGGACGAACGGCAGCAATGGCGCGAACGGCGCAAACGGCGCATGGTCGTTCGGCGCGGAAGGTTTCGTTGCCGGAAACGGGACGGCCGGCGGGATCGGGACTGCCGGCCAGGGCGGCGGCGGCGGCGCGGGGCGGGAGAACTGGTGTAACCCGAACAACGTCGCGACCTGCTTGACGCAGTTTCCTCCGCAGAACGCCCTCCAGCCGTACTATTTCGCGGCCGCAGGGGCCGGCGGTGGTGCGGGAGGCTGCGTCGGCATCCCGGGGACGCCCGGCACCGGTGGCGGTGCGAGCATCGCTGCGATCTCGTGGAAGAGCTCCGTCACGTTCGACAATGTGAAGCTCGTCGCGAAGACGGGCGGACGCGCGGGTCGAGGGGCGCTCGGCCTCCCTGGCCAGGCCGGCGGCAAGGGCGGAAAGGGAACGACGTTCACGTTCTTCGGCGGCGACGGCGGACGCGGCGGTCACCCCGGCCTCTCCGGCCACGGCGCGCCCGGTCCGTCGATCGCCCTCGCCTTCACCGATCCTGCGCCCGTCCGCGTGAACCTCGAGCTCACACCCGGTCAGCCCGGCGCGGGCCAGGAACCGCTCACGCGCGAGACGCAGTCGCTCCCCGCCGTCACCGGCGAGGCGCTCGGCGAGCACCGCATCGAGCTGTGAGACCGGCGCTGCCGCTCACTCGAGCGGCAGCACCCACGCGTCCTGACCGACGTCGAGGCCCATCGCCTGCGCGGCGCCGCGCCCGATCGCGCACTTGTCGCCGGGCCGCTCCTCGTACGCGCTCAGCATCGCGCGGAAGTACGGCGGCCCGTTCGGCTCCATCGCGACGATCGCGCGCTTCTTCGGGTGCGCCTCGGGACCGTCGTCGACGTCGAGCAGCTCTTCAATCGCGAGTTTGCGTGTATTCTGCACGAGCGTGACCTCGTCGGTCAGCGCCGTGAAGTGCGGTCCGCCGTCGAACGGGTCGACGCGCTCGGCATACCGGAAGCCGATCCGGCGGAGCAGCTTCTCGACGCCGCGCGTCTGGTGCCCGACCTTGCCGATCACGTCCTGCGCCTGCTGCGGGAGGAGCGACGCGTAGATCGTCCCTTCGGGGAAGAGCCCGCGGATGAACTCCTTGTTACGCCGCGAGAGCTTGTCCGCTTCGGCGTACGTCATGTCCGTGAAGTGGCGGCCGAGCGCGTCCCACAGATGGGACGTGCCGTCCTTCTCGAGGGGAGGCAGGAGCTCCGCGAGCACTTCGTCGCGGAACCACTCGCGGTGCAGCTTGATGTAGAGGAAGCGCACGTACGAGAGGAACGTGCCGAGGCGCTCCGGCACGCGGCGGTAGCCCGGGTGCAGGACGAGCCCGCCGATCTCCGTCGGCCCGTTGTACGAGTAGCCGATCTTCAGGATCGTGTGCTTGAAGTGCTTGTCGAGCGTCTGCGAGTAACGCTCCTCGTCGATGACGTCGAGATAGATGTAAGGTGCATCTCGGCGCCCGAGCTGCCCGAAGATCATCGAGGTGCCGATGATCTTGTTCGCGGTCCGATCGACGAGCACGAAGACGTACTGGCGCCGCTTCGGGTCCTTCACCGCTCCGGTGAAGCTCTTGTGAGAGGCATCGAGGATCTGGCGGATCCCTTCGCGCTCTTCGGGCAGGTTCACCGTATTGAGGTGGCGCGAGATGTCGAGGATCTGCTCCTCGTCGTCCGGCGTCGACCCGCGCAGCTCGAAGAGAGGTCCGACTCCCGAGCCTCCGAGCGTCCTCTCGCTCGTGGGGGCAGCGAGGCTGCCCTGAAGGTCTCCGGAGGTCTCCATGGCGGGGGCGCGTTCTACCACGGGCCTGCGGCTCGTGGACACCTCCGAAGCCTCCGCGATACGTTGACGTCGTGCGGAACCTGAAACACGCGTTTCTTCCCGCGGTTCTCGCGTCGATCTGCGCGGTTCTACCCGGTCTGCTCGGGTGCTCGAAGGGGTGCGGCAAGACGGGCGACACGACCGCGGACGGCAAGCCACGCGTCGTCGTGTCCATCTTCCCCGTCTATGACCTGGTGCGCCGTGTCGCAGGGCCGGACGCCGAAGTGCTGCTCTTGCTGCCTCCGGGCCGCAACGAGCACTCGTTCGACCCGACCCCGAAGGACGTCGAAACGACCGCGCGCGCGAAGCTCGGTGTGATGGTCGGTCTCGGCCTCGATCCGTGGATGGAGAAGCTCGTGAAGGGCGCGTCTCCGAACGCGCGGCTCCTCAAGGTCGGCGACCGGGTCCCGACCCTCGCGATCAAGGACGATCCCGTCGGCGCGAGCGAGCACGCACACGACGACGAGCACGACGGCGGCGCGGACGACGACGACCACGATCACGAGAAGGGCGCGCTCGACCCGCACGTGTGGCTCGATCCGCAGCGCGCACAGCTCATCGTCCGCGCGATCGCCGAAGAGATGGGACGCGCCGATCCCGCGCACGTCCTCGGCTATCGCGAGCGCGCGACCGCGCTCGATGCGTCGCTCGCGGCGCTCGACAAGGAGGCGGAGACGCGGACGAAGGCGCTCACGAAGCGCGGCTTCGTCACCTTCCACGGCAGCTTCCAGTACTTCGCCGAGCGCTACAAGCTCGACATCCTCGCCGTCATCGAGCCGTTCCCCGGCGCGCAGCCCTCCGGCGACTACATCTCGAAGGTGCTGAACGTCGTGAAGGAGAAGAAGGCGACGGCGCTCTTCAGCGAGCCGCAGCTCGATCCGCGCCCCGCGCAGGTCATCGCCGGCGAGGCGAAGATCCCGGTCGGCGTCCTCGATCCCGTCGGCGGCGGCCCCGAGACGGACTCGTACGAGAAGCTCGTGCGCTTCGACGTCGAGCAGCTCGAGAAGCACCTGAAGTGAGCGGCAGCGAACGTCCCGAGAAGCTCGAGATCGAGGCGCCGGTCCTCTCGGTGCGCGCCGGCCTCGGGCCTGCGTCGCGCAAGCCACGCTCGATCCGCCCACCGAACGTCCCGTTCCGCGGAACCCTCCCCGAGCCGAACGCGCCACGCGTCCTCGACGTGAAGGGCGTGACGAAGCGCTTCGGTCACAAGGTCGTGCTCGAGGACGTGACGTTCCACGTGCCCGTCGGCGAGTTCCTCTGCCTCTGCGGACCGAACGGCGCAGGCAAGAGCACGCTGCTCAAGATCGTGCTCGGCCTCCTCCAGCCCGACGCGGGCTCGGTGACGATCTCCGGGCAGCCGATCGCCAAGGGGCGGCGGAAGGTGGGTTACGTCCCGCAACGCAAGTCGTTCGATCGCGACTTTCCCGCGACGCCGCTCGACGTCGTCGTCGCGAACCTGCGCGGCCGATGGCCCCTGCGCATCCACGACGACGAGCGCGAGATCGCCATGGCGGCTCTCGCCCGCACCGGCGCGGCGAAGCTCGCGCACGCGCAGATGCGCGATCTGTCCGGTGGCGAAACGCAGCGCGTGTTCCTCGCACGCGCCCTCGCGACGAAGCCCGAGCTGCTCGTCCTCGACGAGCCGACCGCAGGCGTCGATGTCGGAGGGAGGGCCGCGATCATCGATCTGATGGCGGAGATCAGCGGCAGCGACGTGATCGCGGCCGTCCTCGTCACGCACAATCTCCAGGCGATCGCTCGCTGTGCCGAGCGCGTCGTCTATCTGGAACGGAACGTGCGAGCCTGGGGCCTGTGGGACGAGCTGCAGCGCGAAGAAGAACTGTCTGCGATCCAGGTCACCGCCGGCGATCACCGCGCGGCGTCCATGGATGGCGACTGAAGCGGCAAGATCTCGCGCGATCCTGCTCTGCTCGCGCTAACCACCCGGAAATTCAGCCGCGATCTCGTTCTCCCATCTATGGATGGAAGCGGGGTCGGGTGCTAGCGTGAGGTGACTGGACGGCGTTCCCGTGAGGGCACACCTTCCAGCGAGTCCCCCCGATGAAGCGTCGCATCGAGAACCCGGGAGACCCGTACGTGCCGCTCGCCCGTCGTTCGGGTGCGGAGACGCCGATCATCCTGTGGATCTGCGCGGCGCTCGTCGCGCACTTCGTCTTCGGCGGCGGCACGGAAGAAGTCTCGAAGCGCATCGGCAACGTGCGCGCGGACCAGCGCTTCCTGAGCGCGCTCGCGTCGAAGGCGCGCGAGAAGGCGCGCGTCGCGGATCAGACGCTCGAGGTCGCCGTCATCGACGAAGGCGCGCCGAGCGAGACCGAGCCGAAGGAAGAGGAGCCGAAGCCCGCTCCCGTCGCCGAGAAGAAGAAGGACGAGCCCAAGCCCGAGCCGCCGAAGTCTCCGGAGGAGAAGCCCAAGGAGGAGACGAAGGTCACGGACGTGAAGGTCACCGTCAAGCCGGACGACCCGCTGAAGAAGCTCGACGAAGAGCAGCTCAAGGCGGACAAGCGCATCGCGGTCCGGCAGCACGCGCAGGAGAACCAGCAGGACAATCCGAACGCGCGCTTCATCGGCGATCAGGCGAACCACGTCGAGGAAGAGACCGTCGCGACGCAGACCTCGCACGATCAGGACGATCCGAACCCGACGCCGGGCGGCAACAAGACCGCGGGCCCGCAGGACAAGGTCGGCGACAGCGAGCGCACGAAGATCGCCGAGAGCGAAGAGCACAAGGGCGACAAGGAACGCGCGCCGGGCGAGAAGGGCACCGAGTTCGACATCGCGAAGGACAACAAGCCGATCGACAAGCCGATGGGCCCCGTCGCCGTCCAGCAGCCGGCCGCATCGCAGGACGTGCCGCGCGTCGGCGGCGACGGTCGCACGCCTTCGCAGATCGCGACGAAGGAGACGCCTCCGCAGCTCGCGCCCGGCGCCGCCCCCGCGCAGAGCCCCGAGGTCGTGCAGGCGCCGGGCGGCAGCTGGACGTTCAACCCGCTCAAGCCGACGCTCCCGCCCGGCCAGGGCGAGCCGGTCCCCGGCACGACGAACCAGCAGAACCCGCTAGCGCCGAGCCAGCCGAACAAGACGTCGTGGCTCGGCCTCGGCGGCAAGCCCGGCCCCGGCCAGGTGAACTTGAACCTCACGCACCAGGGCGTCGTCGCCGTCGTAGGCGCCGATCAGCTGCGGAAGGAGCGCGAGGCGGACGGCGAGCGCCGGAAGAGCGAGCACCGCGGCTCGTGGGCGGCCTCGAGCTTCGAGAAGTGGCGCAACGCGATCGAGAACTACGTCTCGAGCGTGAAGCCCGGCAACCAGACCGCGCTCAACACGGCGGCAGTGCCGTTCGCGACGTACCTCAACACGATCCACAACCGCATCCACCCGATCTTCGCGGACAGCTTCCTCGGCTCGCTGGAAAACCTGCCGAAGGGTCATCCGATGAACGATCCCAAGCTCCGGACGAACCTCGAGATCGTCGTGAGCCGGGACGGTCACCTCGTGAAGATGGGCGTGACGCGGACGAGCGGCATCACCGCGTTCGACATCGCGGCGCTCGACAGCGTGAGCCGTGCGCAGCCGTTCGGCCCCGCGCCGGGCGCGATCGTCTCCCCGGACGGCAACGTCTATCTCCACTGGGAGTTCCACCGCGACGAGGTCTTCGCGTGCTCGACGATGAACGCGCGGCCGTTCATCCTCAACGTGCCCGCGAAGGGGCCAGGCGATCCGCAGCAGCCGACGCCTCCGGGCAAGGCTCCTCCGACGCAGGAGCGCGGGGCGCCGCCGCCGGTGAACGTGAACGAGACGCGCGAGGGAGCTCTTCCGCGCCGCTTCGTCCCGGGCCTTCCGTCGTCGGGCTGAGGATCGCAGAAGGCGGCCCGCGCCCCTTTTGGTGTAGGCTCGCGTGAAGTCTTGGTGACCGGTCCGACGCACGAACCGTCCATCTCCGGCGCTCCGGAGAACGTGACTCCCGCTCCAGCGCATCGGGCGACCCACGAGTGGGCGTCCGCCTCGCTCGTGCTCACGGCGGGGCTCGCCGTCGTCGCGAAGGTCTTCGGCGTCGTGATCGCGCCCGGGATGCGCGGGGCGGCGCCGGCCGCCGTCGTCGAGCGCGCGCAGGTGTTCTCCGCGATGCTCGGCTACGTGCTGACCGGCCTCTTCGTCGCCCTCATCGGCGTCGCGTCGTTCGAGCTCGCGAAGACGCACAAGCTCTCGCCGAGCGCGCGCTTCCCGGTCGTCGCGCTCTCCGGCCTCGTCGTCGCGCTGGCGTCGCCGGCGGTCGTCGACCGGCTGCCCCGCGGCATCGCGGCGGCGCTCGTCGTGTTCACGTCGATCATCACGACGCTCGCCGGCGGCGCTGCCGTGCGCGCGACGCGGACGCGGGCCGTCGGCGTCGTGCTGATGCTGCTCTCGTTCACGTCGCTCCTCCGCCTCGCGGCGTGGGAGACCGCGACCGCCGCAGGCGAGAGCGCGAGCCTCTCGCTCTTCCACGTCGCGCAGGGGATCGCGACGTTCGGGGTCGTCGTCCACGCGACCGCGCTCCTCCTCGCCGGAGCGTGGCTCGGGTCCCGCTCCGGATGGCGCGCGCGGATCCTCGCGAACGTCGCGATCGTGCTCGCGTTCGTCATGACGTGGATCGCGGGGCGTCAGTCGGACACGCCGTCGAGCGTCGAGCTCGTGCTGCGCTCGTCGCTCGGCGCGGCCGCCGGCGTCCCCTCGCCGTTCGGGCTCGGCCCGGTCGCCGTGTTCCTCCTCCCGGCGAGCCTCTTCCTGGCGCTCGTCGCGCTCGTGCAGCGCGGTCGTGGTCCGGTCGTCCTCGCGACGACCGCGCTCGCGCTCGTGGCGTACGGCTCGTTCGACGTGCCGCTCCACGCGCTCGCCGCGGTCGTCGCCGCCGAGTGGGCGATGCTCGCGCGCGCGGACGAGCCAGTCTAGGCGAGCCGGTCAGCGATCCGGCGTCCAGCAGCCGACGTCCCCGCTCTCGCCGAGCGGGTACATGCCGTGGCACTCGTCCTTCGGGATGTCCGGGAAGATGACGCCGCCGCGACCGTCGTCCTGGTTGCCGAGGCAGCGCACGGCGCGCTTCGGCGGACCGATCGGCGCCGGGCACGCCTTGCCGTTGTTCTCGTCGTTCGTGCACGGCGACGGCGACTTCACGGTGCAGAACTTCTCCGTCGTGTAGCTACCGGTCACGCACGTGCCCTGGGGGCAGTCCGCGTCCGAGCGGCACGGAGAGCACAGCTCGCCCTGCCCCTTGCAGCGACCCGCGCGCGGGTAGCAGAGCTTGACGCCCCCGAGGTCGACGCACTTCGCATCGACGTTGCAGGCGCGCGACTGATCGCACTCGTTCGTGCAGAAGCCGTTGCCGTCGTCGTCCGTGATGCAGCGCTGGGGCGAGCCGGCGATCGTCGGGCAGTCGAAGTCGGCGACGCAGGGCGCGCAGTACGCGCGGCGCTGGCAGACCTTCACCGTCTCGTGGAACGTGCGCTTGGCCGTCTTCACGTTCGGCGCGACGTTGACGTCGCCGCAGAAGAAGCCGGGCGCGCAGTCGAGGTCCTTCGTGCACTCGTAACGCGTGCAGTATGCACTCGCGTCGTCCGGGCTCTGCCCGAAGCAGAAGAAGCCGTTGTCGACGTCGCAGTCCTTGTTGTTCTCCAGACCGAAGGCCGGGTTGCACGGCGTGCCCCACTGCTTCGGGCCGGGCGCCGGCGCGTTCACCTGCTGCTCGCAGAACGGCTCCGACTCCGGATGCGCGACGCAGGTGTAACCGGTCGGGCAAGAGGTCGCCGGGTCCGCGTTGCTGGCGCAGGTCTTCCTGCACTTCGTCTCGCCGTTCAGCGCGAGGCACTTGTTCCCGGCCGCGCACTTCGAGCTGTCGCACGCGGCGGGCTTCGGATCGCTCGAGCAGCCGGGCGCGGCCACGACGACGGCGGCGGCGGAGAAAGCGAGGGCGACGATGTGGGCGGCGACGCGGGGGAAGCCCCCGGAGGACGAAGACATGCGCGGCCGTGTAGCGCGACAGGGCGCACGCGACAAGCGGACGCGAGCGGCCTTTTCGCGGGTCCCGTCCACTCGCCCGGACATGCCCCGGACAGGATCGGGAGACGAGACCGAGACGACGAATCCTTGATGAAAAGAGGTGATCACCCCCCTTGTACGTGTGCCGCTCTGCAGCATTGACGAGGCTGCCCGCGGGCTTCAGAAAGAAGGTACGGGCCGCTTGACCTCTCCGTTCCCGGAAGTAGGCTGCCCGCCGCAAACCGCATGCATGCGGTGCGCGTAGAGGTGAACGCCATGAAGATCGCCCGTCCGGTTACCGCTCCCGCCGTTGGTCTGATCGCTCTCGTCGCCGCCGCGGCGTGCACGTCTTCGACGGAGCCGGCGCAGGATCCGGGCCTCACCGGAACGGGCACCGGCGCCTCGCAGGCGGAGAGCGCTCCGGACAAGAACCCGGACGGCGTCGAGTACCCGACCGCGAACATCGGCACCCAGCCGCGCATCGGGAAGACCAAGGGCAACACGATCGCGAACTTCAAGTTCATGGGCTACCCGGACGGCAACGTCGACGGCGGCCTCCAGCCGATCTCGCTCGCGAACTTCTTCGACCCGCAGGGGACGAAGTACCGCCTGATCCACATCCAGGCGTCGGGCTCCTGGTGCACGTACTGCCGTCAGGAGACGGAGGTCGTGACGCCGATGGTCAACGACATCAAGGCGAAGAAGGTCGTCTGGATCATCAGCCTCGCCGAAGGCGTCACGCCCGGCTCGCCGTCGACGAAGACGGACCTCGATCGCTGGGTGAAGGCGTTCAACTCGCCGTTCACGCACCTCTGGGACGCGGGCAACGCGAAGCTCGGCATCTTCTACGACGCCGCAGCGCTCCCCTGGAACACCAACATCGACGCGCGCACGATGGAGATCCTCACGGCCACCGTCGGCGCCACGACGGGCAAGGACGCGATCCTCAAGGAGATCGACGACGCGCTCGCCATGACGAACACCGCTCTCTAAATGACCCACTTCTTCTCCGCGGCGCTCGTCGCCGCCGCTTCTTCCCTCGCTTTCGTGGTCAGTGGCTGTGGTGGTGCCGAGGCCAGTGGGCCCGGCGCCGCCTCTCCGACCGCGAGCTCCACCGCCGGCGGCAGCGCAACCGACTTCACCGCGCGCGACACCGAAGGCAAGACGGTCCGCCTCGCCGACTATCTCGGCAAGAAGGCGATCGTCCTGAACTTCTGGGCCACGTGGTGCGAGCCCTGCATCGCGGAGTTCCCGCACCTGCGCAGGCTGCAGGACGCGAACAAGGACAAGCTCCAGATCCTCGGCGTGGCGATGGACGGCCCCGAGTCGGTCGCGAACGTCCCCGCCTTCGCGAAGCGGAACCAGATCAATTTCCCGGTCCTTCTCGACGAGGACTCGCACGTCGCGTCGATCTACAACCCGAAGAAGAGCGCTCCGCTGTCGGTCCTGATCGACAAGCAGGGACGCATCTCGAGCATCCGCGAGGGGTACAACCCCGGCGACGAGGAATTCCTCGCCAAGGACATCGCGAAGATGCTCGACGGGTCGCCGGCGTCGCAGTAATCCGGGCGAGCTGCCACCGTGAGAACCTCCGCGCTCCGAACGGGGCTGGCGGTCGTTGCGCTCGTCTGCGCGGCGCCGCGGAATGCCCACGCCGTCGACCTGCCCAAAGTGGGCGGCGCGCCGGTGAAGCTCGACATCACCGAGACGTCGATCGTCGCGCAGCGCTTCGAAGCGCGCGAGGGGGAGAACCCCGCCGACCAGGGCTACTTCGCGTGGCTGAATCGCCTGAACCTCGTGTTCGGCTGGAAGAAGCTCACGCTCGGGGCGCGCATCGACTCGTCGCTCTACGAGCTCCGCCCGCAGGACCGCGATTTCCCCGATCCGCAGCTGAAGCGGAACGCGATCGTCGACGGCTCGACCCGCTACCGGAACGCGATCTACCCCGCGAAGCTGTGGCTCACGTACAAGACGACCGGCCTCGAGGCGACGGCGGGCGACGCGTACGTGCAGTTCGGGCGCGGCCTCGTCCTCTCTCTCCGCAAGGTCGACGAGCTCGGGATCGACACGACGCTCTTCGGCGGCAAGGTCACCGTCACCAAGGACCCCTTCTCGGTCACGCTCATCGCGGGGCAGGTGAACCCTTCCCGGATCGACGAGCCGACGGGACGCGCGCTCTTCCTCCCGACGCCGATCGTCGGAGACCCGCGCGCGCAGCAGCCGATCTTCGGGTCCGATCGCATGGTCGGCGCGCAGATCCAGGCCGGCCGCGGTCTCCCGGTGAGCTCGTCGACGCACGCGGTGATGCTCAGCCGATGTGCACCTTACAAGTATCGCGCGGACGGTACCGTCGACGACTCGCTCCTGTCGGCGCCGTTCGGGACGTGCGAGGACAACGCGCGCGTCACCTGGCTCGACTCGCTCCCTTCGAACCTCGGCCCCGTCATCAACGCGCGGCAGGTCGTCAACGCCGGCCAGAGCATCGAGGTCCCGAGCCTGTGGGGGCACGGCAACCTCTACGTCGAGGGCGCGGTGCAGCGTCGCGAGCTCGAGGACCCGCGGAACAACGACACGGAGGGCAACGCGCTCTACAGCTCGTTCGTCCTCACCGGCGGGCCGGTCTCGAACACGCTCGAGATGAAGAGCTATCGGAACTTCTACCCGATGGCCGGGGGAGTGAACGTCTCGCGCGCCTCCGCATTCGCGAACATCGCCTACTCGGCGCCGCCGACGGGCGAGGTCGTGATCCAGGACTCGATGTTCGGTCGCTTCAACGTCTGCACGACCGGCGCCCGCGATCGCTTCGACTACCGGTTCACGCCCACG
This sequence comes from Polyangiaceae bacterium, assembly GCA_039809485.1. Classification (GTDB taxonomy): domain Bacteria; phylum Myxococcota_A; class Polyangia; order Polyangiales; family Polyangiaceae; genus Labilithrix. The sequence goes on from JBDHVE010000032.1 coordinate 61,903, forward strand.
TTCCTCGCCTACGCGACGTTCGGGTTCTTCGAGACGAAGAGCGAGGTCCCCGGCGGCGGCTGTGACCGCTGGGGCCGGAGCACCGCCGACGACAAGGCGGGCACGACGAGCCACGTCACCGATGCGAGCCTCGGCGTCGAGTGGCGCTGGGACGACGACAAGTCGATCGCGTTCTTCAACGTGACCGGCCGCAACGACGTGACCGAGAAGGACCTCGTCTACTACCGCGAGCTGTCCGCGCAGTACTCCGTCACGAAGTACATCAAGGGCCCTTACGCGATCGAGCTCGCCGGCCGTCACCGCTGGCGGAAGCAGGATCTCGAGAACCTCCGCGACAACTCGGAGCGCGGCGAGCCGTGGGTGCAGGGCGAGCACTACAACGCGCTCAAGATCGCACCGAAGTGGATCCTCTCGCAGGGCTTCGAGTACACGACCTTCCTCGGCCTGCCGACGTATTACGTGAACGGCGGCGTCGTCTATCGCTTCACGAGCGAGTCGAACATCCGCGTCTACGCGGGCCAGAACCGCGGCGGCCTCCGCTGCGTGAGCGGCATCTGCCGCATGTTCCCGGCGTTCTCCGGCGCCCGCGTCGAGCTCACGCTGCGGTTCTGACGCAGCGCGAGCACGGCCGTGCGCGCTCCCGGGGGCGTGATAGACTCGACGCGTGGGTGACGAGCTCGCAGATCTGCTCGAGGTGAAGTCGCCGTCCGCCGTCGCGCGCGCCGACGAAGCGCTCGCGAAGAGCGTGGCGGCCGAAGAGCTCGCGGGAGCGAAGGCGGCCGTCGTCGCCGTCGCGCTCGGTTCGGGAGCGAAGGACGCGCCGCCGGCGTCGGTCCGCGATCGCGTGCTCGCGTCGGCCGGCCGACCTGGGCGCTTCGGGATGTTCGCCGACCGGCTCGCGCGCATGTTCGACCTTCCCGTCGCGGAGGCGGAATCGCTCTGCACGAAGCTCGAGAACGGCGAGGGCTGGCAGCCGTTCCTCGTCGAAGGCGTCGAGATGATCCCGGTCACCGCCGGCGCGAAGCACGCGAACGCAGTGGCGACGCTCGTGCGGATTCAGCCCGGCGCGCGCTTTCCGGAGCACGCGCACCACGGCGACGAGACGATGTTCGTCCTCGACGGCGGCTTCCGTGAGGAGCGGGACGGCGGGGCCGAGGTGTGGCGCGGCGACGACCTCCACAGCACGGACGGCTCCGGCCACACGCTCCTCGCCCTGCCCGGCCGCCCGTGCATCGCGGCGGCGATCGTGACGGGCTACGCCGACTTCAAGTGACGCTCAGGGGACCTCGACCTCGGCGTCGAGGATCTGGAGGAACGGCACGAGGTCACGCTGCGCGCCGTGGTCGAACGTGGTGACCCACTCCTCGGTCGTGCCGCTCGCGAGCGGGCTGTCGCTCGCGAGCCCGCGCTGGCCGTAGTGACGCGACACGTCGAGCAGCTCGGCGAACGTGCCGCCGTGGCCGTAGGGCGCCGTCTTCGGCAGCCCGCGGAGCGTCGGCGTCTTGAAGGCGCCGAGCATGTTCGGCATCGCTTTCGGGTCCAGGGTGAGGAGCTTCGCGGCGGACGCGTCGTCGCTCCACGTCGTCGTCGCGACGAACTCGCGCTGGGCGAGCCCGGCGAGCACGTCGAGTCGGCCGTTGTCGGCGAGGGCGTCGGTACGTCCCGTCGGGAAGCGGAGGACGTGGAAGGCGTCGTTCGTGAGGCGCGGGCCGAAGTGGCACTGCGCGCAGCCGACGCGGAAGAAGGCCGAGAGCCCCTTCTTCTGCTCGGGCGTGAGCGCGGCGAGATCTCCGTCGGCATACCGATCGAGCGCGTTCGGCTTCACGCGGATCGTGCGCTCGAACGCAGCGACCGCCTTGCCGACGTTCACGTAGATGCGGGTGACGGCGTCGCGCTGCTCCTTCGGGAGCGCATCGAAGGCCGCGTCCCCGGGCTTGCCGGCATCGGGGAGGCTCGTGAGATCGGGCCGCGGATACTTCGCGCCGAAGACGGCGTCGTATTCGGCCGCGTAACGGGCCGCGATCTGCTTCGCGATGAAGAGGCGGCTCGACGCCATCTCCTTCGCGTCCTCGAACGGACCGAGCGCCTGCGCCCAGAGCGTGTCGGCGCGACCGTCCCAGAACTGCCAGCGCGCGTGCGACGCGAGCGCGGCGGACGGCGCGTTCCGGTTTCCCACCGCAACGCCGGTCGAGGTCGGTGCGCCGTCCGTGAAGTCCTTCGTGTCGATGTGGCACGTCGCGCACGACACCGTCCCGGAGGGCGACAGCGCCTTGTCGTCGAACAGCTTCTTCCCGAGCGCGGCGGCGGCGGGGAGATCGGCGTAGGCGTTCGTCGGATCCGGCGGCGGCGCCGAGACGAGCTTCATCGCCTTGATCATGTCCCACTGCTCTTCGTTGAAGATCTCGTCCCAGACCTTCGGCGAAGCGACGTCGCCTCGTCCGGTGCCGTCGAGCTGCGAGAGCTCGGACGCGATCCGGCTGATCAGCGTCTCGGGTGCGGGGTTGTCGAGGACCGTCCTGACGCGCATCGTCCGCGTGTCGACGAGCACGTAGGTCGGCAGCGGCGCGTGCGGGAGCTGCGCGGTCGAGAACGTGTACTTCGGATCGATGCCGACCTTCGCCGGCGCGTCGAGCTTCGCCTTCCAGCGCGCGGCAGCGGGAACGGTCGCCGGCGCGTTGTCCTCGTCGCCGACGAGGAGGTCGACGAGCTGGACGCGCCCCTCGAACCGGGCGTCCTCGAAGAGGCGCTTCGTGTGCGTCGCGTGCCACTCGCACGTGCCACACCAGCTCCCGACGGAGCGGAAGACGAGGAGGCGCGAGCGCGGTGCGCACGGCTCGAAGGAGTCGGACGGCCTGACCGTGCCTTCGGGCCCTTCGAACGCGAGGTCCTTCGGCAGCGTCCCGTCGATCACGATCTCGTACGGCCCCGGCGGCCAGTCGACCGGCTTGCCGTCGACGCAGAGCGCCGCCTGCGTGCTCGCGTCGGGGACGCCGCCGTCGGCGGTCGGGGCCGTGGACGAGGTGTCGTCGCCGCCACAGGCCGCGCCGAGCGAGAGCGCGGCGGCCATGGACGCGACGAGCACGAGCGTGGTTCGCGAGCCTCGCATCACGCTTCCACGTAGCACGGCCGGGCTCCCGGAACCAGGCGAGCAGCCGGTGCGAAACCGCGAAAAATCAGCGCGGAAACGCTGCTGCGTTGCCGCCGTCGACGGTGAGGACGCACCCCGTCGTCGCCTTCGCCTGGGCGAGGTAGGCGAAGCCCTGCGCGACGTCCTCCGCCGTGACCTCGCGGGCGAGGAGGTTGTTCTTGAAGTACTCGTCGACCGACACGCCGCGCGCGGCGGCGCGCGACTCGAGGACCCCGCCGCCGAAGATCCCGGTCCGGATCCGGTCCGCGTTGATCGCGTTCGCACGGATGCCGAACCTGCCGAGGTCGACCGCGTACTGACGCATGAGGGCGACGAGCCCCGCCTTGGCGACGGCGTAGGGGCCGAAGCCCGGTCCGGGGTTGAACGCGCTCTTGCTCGCGTTGAAGAGGAGGCACCCCGGCCTTCGCGCCGCGCGCATGATCGTGACGGCCCGCGACGCGACGAGGTTGTGCGCGAGGAGGTTCGTCTCGAGCGAGGCGCGGAGGGCAGCCTCCCCTTCCTCGGTGTCGAGCCTCCCCTCCGGCGCGTTCCCCGCGTTGCTCACCACGAGGTCGACGCCGCCGAACGTGTGCGCCGCGACGCGGAACAGGTTGTCGACGTCGGCCGCCTTCGTCGCGTCGGCGACGGCCGACGCGAGCGAGGCGCCGTGCTTGGCGGAGAGCTCCTTCACCGTCTTCTCGAGCGCGGCGCCGTCGCGATCGCTCGCGACGACGTGGGCGCCGAGCTCGAGAAAGAGCTTCGCGGTCGCGCGGCCGATCCCCGACGCGGCCCCGGTGACGACCGCGATCCGGCCCGCGAGCGGGAGCTCGGCCGTCTTCTTGATCTTCGCCTGCTCGAGGCTCCAGTACTCGACGTCGAAGAGGTCCTCGCGGCTCACCGGCGAGTAGGCGCCGACGTCGGACGCGTCGACCATCACGTGGATCGTGTGCTCGTAGACGTCGGCGACGATCTCCGCGTCCTTCCGGGTCTTGCCGAACGCGACGATGCCGACGCGCGGGAGGAGCACGACCCGCGGCCACGGATCGAGCTTCGTGCGCGTCACCTTCTTCTTCGCGCACATCTCCTCGAAGTAGCGGTCGTAGCGACGCGCGTACTCCGCGATCTCGCGCTCCATCCGCGCCGCGAACGCGATGTCGTCGTCGTACTTCGCGTCGGGGACGAAGAGCGCCGTCGGCTTCGTGCGGATCACGTGGTCGGGCGTTGCGCAGCCACGCTGGACGAGCTCGTAGGCGTCCTTCCGCTCGAGGAACTGGAGGATCCACTCGTTCGAGCGCACGACCGCGATCGGGGCGCGCTCGGGCGCCTCCTTCGACACCGTCGCGAGCGCGCCGCGCAGGATCGGGAGGACGGCGGCCTCGAGCCGTTCGTCGCGGTCGATCGCGCCGACGTTCACCGTGCCCATGTGGTCGTGCGCGAAGCGCTCGGCGCGCGTGACCGCGTCGATCATGCGCTCGTAGCTCTCCTTCGCGGTGTCGCCGAAGGTGAAGACGCCGTGGCGCTCGAGGACCATCACCGTCGGCGAGCGCCCCTCGGCGGTCGCCGCGTCCCACGCCTTCTTGCACGCGCGCGCGAGGCCGAAGCCCGGCATCACGTAAGGGACCCACAGGAGCGCTTCGCCGAAGATCTCGCGACAGATGCGCTGCCCGTTGTCCTGATCGGCGACGGCGAGGATCGCGTCGGCGTGGGTGTGGTCGATGAAGCGCGCCGGGAGCGCCGCGTGGAGCAGGGTCTCCACGCTCGGCGTCGGCGCGTTCGCATCGAGGAGCGCGAGCCGGAGCTCGTTCACCATCTGCTCGTCGCTCATCTCCGGCAGATCGAGCAGACGGAGGAGCGTCTCCATCCGGACCGCGGGGTGTCCGGCCGGCTCGATCGTAGCGAGGTCCCAGCCGGAGCCCTTGATGTGGAGGACGTCGACGACCTCGCCGAAGATCGTCTTCGCCTGCGCCTTCACGCTCGTGTTGCCGCCGCCGTGGAGGACGAGCGAAGGCGAGCGACCGAGGAGGCGCGCCGAATACGTGCGCAGTGCAAGCAGCTCGCTGACCGAAGGTGCCCGCTCCGCGACGGCCCGTGCCGCCTCGGCCTCGACGTACTTGCTGTCCATGCCGCACCTCTATCAAGGAGCGGCGCGCGCGTCACTGCGACTGGGGCGTGACGGTGGCCTTCATGATGAGGACCAGCTTTCCGTCGGCGTAGAGCTCCACTTCCGTCTCGCCGGCGCTGATGCCGTAGAAGGCGAAGTCGCCGTCGGAGATGACGCGGCTCATGCCGAGGATGCCGCCCTGCTTCGTCTCGACGCGGGTCTCCATCACCTCGTTGTCGTCGTTGAACGCGACGATGTGGGCCTTGAGAACCATGCCCTCGGCAACGGTGACGCGGGCGGTGTCGATCCGGCTCGCCCCGAGCGAGCTCGTGACGACGCCGTCGATCGACACGTGGTCGAAGTCGGG
>JBDHVE010000033.1:0-66599 GCA_039809485.1 Polyangiaceae bacterium
CGGCGCGGGGGCCGTCTGCGGGACGACGACGGGCGCAACCGCGGCCGCGGGCGGAGCCGCCGACGGCGGACGCGACGCGGCGGGCGCGCCACCGCGACGCGGGAACGCGATCACCGGCTCGCCCTTCCAATCCTTCCAGCTGAGCGTCGCGAGCGGAGCGCGCGGGGGCTTGCCGGTGAACTCGACGTCGAACGCCGCGAGGTTCACGAGCTTGCCGGGCTTCGCCGCGGCGAGCGACGCCTCGACGAGACGGAGCTGCGCGCGGAGGACCTCCGCCGCCGTCTCCTCCGCGGTGCCGCTCGCGAGCGCGAACGCGTACTCGCGATAGGTGAGCGGCGAGGCTTCGGTGGGATCCTGCGCGCGCTCGGAGAGGAGCTTGGCCGGCGGCAGGCCGGGGATCGGTGAGCCGACCGCGAGCGCGGGCGGCCGCTCCATCGCCGGGCCGCTCTCGGCGTCCGTCTTCGTATTGAACGTCATCGTCTCTGCGCGGCGCTTCGCCTCCGGCGTCTGCGCCTGCGTCGCGTTCGCCGGCGGCGGCGCGCTCGCGCCGGGGCGCGGGATCTTCGGTCCACCGACCGCCGAAGCCGACGACGTCGGCGCCGGCGGCACGACGCGGTCGGTCGGGTCGTCGGGGCTCGCGACCGGCGCCTTCACGCCGTTCACCTTGGCTTCCGTCTTCTCGCTCTTCTGGCCCTTCTCGACCGGCGGCGCCGCGGGCGTGATCGGCATGTCGTCCGGCGCACGCTTCACGATGAACCGGACGCGCGCCATCGGATCGACGGCGCGATACCCCTCCTCGAGCAACTCGATGGAGAAGCCGCTCATCGGACCGTCCTCGCCTCGCTGAGCCCGCGCCGCCTGGAGCGCGCGCTGCCACGACTCCGCTTCGACGCAGAGCTTCTGCGAGTCCGACTTGCCGAGCCCTGACACTTCGACCAGCCAACGCATGCGCTTGACGCGCAACGTTATCATCAGGGACCCGGCGGTTGGCGAGCCCATTTCGCGCTGAGCTTCGTCAGCCGAATCTTCTATTCGGAGCGGAGTCCGTCCGACGGCCTCAGCCTTGCGGCGTAGAGGGCGGGGAAGATCGTCGCGACGAGGCAGATGATGATCGCGATGTACCCCGTGATGAGGAACTCCGTCGGGCGGACGTTCACGGGGAGCTTCGAGATGAAGTAGACCTTCGGATCGAGCGGAAACCCGTACGCGCCGAGGGCCTTGCATCCCGCCCAGCCGACGAGGAGGCCGAGCGCGGTGCCGACGATGCCGATGATCCCGCCCTGGTAGACGAAGATGCGGAGGACCGCTTCGTCGCTCGCGCCGAGGGCCTTGAGGAGAGCGATCTCCTTGCGCTTGTCGAGCACGACCATGATCAGCGTCGCGACGACCGTGAAGGCGGCGACGACGATGATGAGCGTCAGCACGACGCTCATCATCACCTGCTGGATGAACAGCGCGGTGAAGAGCCCGTGATTGAGCTCGCGCCAATCCATCGTGTGGTAGACGCCGTTCGCGAGGAGCTCCTCGACCTTCTTCGCGATCTTCGAGGCGCGCTCGATGTCGGCGACCTTCGCCTCGACGCCGGTGACGCTGTCGCCCTGCTCGTAGAAGGCCTGCGCTTCGTAGAGGTCGGTGTAGACGAGCTTCGAGTCGTACTGATCGAAGCCGGCCTCGAACATCGCGATGACACGGAACTGCTTCGCGATCGGCGGGCGCCCGCCCGCGCCGCCGTAGGCCATCCCGATCTGGGGCGACGTGATCTGGAGACAATCGCCGAGGCCGACCGCGAGCCGCTTCGCGAGCGAGGCGCCGACGACGACGCCGGGGAGCGCCTTCACCTGCTCCGGGCTGCGGCACGGGTCGGGGTCGATCTCCTGCGGGAGGACGTCGTCCGTCGGGAGCTCGCTCTTGTACCCGCCACTCGGGGTGACCTCGCCGCTCGGCAGCAGCGTCTCGGGCTTCGCCGGCGCCGCGCTCGCCTCGGGCTTCGCGCCGCCGCCGAGGATCGCGTCGATCTCGTCCGGCGGCGCCGCGCTCGGCTTCTTCTCCGCGTTCCCCTTCGCGATCTCGCCCGCCGCGCCGGTCGCGAACAACGTCGCGAGGTCGACGCCGGCGCCCGCATCGGCGAGCGCATCCTTCGCCTTGTCCTCCGCGATCTGCTTCTCGATCGCTTCGAGGAGGGGGACCTTGCCGTTCTCCGGGCGCGCCGGCTCGTTCTCGCTCGGCGCCTTGCCCTGCTTCACGTCGAAGAAGCTGTCCTTCGGGTTCTCCGGCGGCTTCGCGCCCGGCTTGCGCATGCCCTCGAGCGAGCCGGCGATGATGTGGCGCGGCAGGTCGAGGACCTTCGGCATGAGCTCCGGGTCGACGCCCTTCAGGAGCACGCCGGTGGCCGTCCGGTCGCCGTGCGTGACCATCATCGGGTTGATGACGAACGGCGCGACCGCGACGACGCCGGGGACCTGCTCGACCTTCTTCATCACGTCCCGGTAGTCGCGGAAATGCATCGCGTACTTGAGGACGATGACGTGGGCGTTGACCCCGAGGACCTTCTCCCGGAACTGCTCCTGGAAGCCGCCGGTGACGCTCATGACGATCGCGAGCGCGGCCACACCGAGGGCGACGCCGAGGATGGCGAAGGCGTTGCCCACCGAGATGAAGGCGCGCTTCTTCGAGCCGAGGTACCGGAGCGCGATCTGGAACGGGTAACCCAGCATGGGCGGAGCCACGCCCGTCTAGCACGGCGGCACCCCGCGAGATTCCGGAAATCGCGGCAGAGGCCCGCCGAGGCTCACAAGGTGAGCTCGTGCCCTGGACGGAACAGCGACCGTTTCCAGTTCGGTGCCGGACCCCGTAGACTGTCCGCTGAGCATCGCGATTCTCGATGAAAGAACGCCCTGGCCCCCATTCCGTGACGCTCGCCGCGCCGCCGGAGCTCGAGGAACGAGCTGCCGCCGATGCCGTCACGATGGCGGGGCCGGGGGGGCCGACGTCGGGACCGAGCCCCGCCTCGTCGCAGCGCCTGCTCGCCTACGTCGGTCAGACGATCGACAACCGCTACGTCGTCGAGCAGCTCCTCGGCGAGGGCGGGATGGGCGTCGTGTTCCTCGCGCGGCACAAGGTCATCGACAAGCGGGTCGCGATCAAGATCCTCCGCAGCGAGATGGCGACCGACGCCGAGATGACCGAGCGCTTCCTCAACGAAGCGCGCGCGGCGTCGAGCATCGGTAACGCGCACATCGTCGACATCTCCGACTTCGGCCGCCTGCCGGACGGCTCGACGTACTTCGTCATGGAGTACCTCGACGGCCAGAGCCTCGCCGACCTCATGGCGGCCCACCGCGGCGGCGTGCCGACGATGCGGATCACGCACATCGCGAAGCAGATCGCGCGGGGGCTCGCGGCGGCGCACGCAGTCGGGATCGTCCACCGCGATCTGAAGCCCGACAACGTGATGCTCGTCCGTCGCGCCGAGGACAAGGACTTCGTGAAGATCCTCGACTTCGGCATCGCCAAGGTGGGCGGCGAGTCGGGGCGTCTGACGAAGGCAGGCAGCGTCTTCGGAACGCCGCACTACATGGCGCCGGAGCAGGCGGCGGGGCTGCCGGTCGATCAGCGAACGGACGTCTATGCGCTCGGCGTCATCCTCTACGAGATGGCGTCCGGGAAGGTCCCCTTCGACGCCGACAACTTCATGGGGATCCTGACGCAGCACATGTACAAGAAGCCGGCGCTCATCCGGCAGATCGTCCCGCAGCCGCAGGAAGTGCCGCCCGGGCTCGAGGCGGTCGTGATGAAGTGCCTCGAGAAGAAGTCGGAGCTCCGCTACGCCTCGATGGAACAGGTCGTCGCGGACCTCGAGAAGGTCGAGCAGGGCCTCGTCCCCGACGCGCTGCCGGAGCTGATGGCGCGATCCGGCGGCTTCAACGTGCCGGTCGACTACTTCCGCAACGTCTCGCGTCCGGGCGGTCCCGCGATGGTGCCCGGTACGCCGGCGCTCGCGCCGAAGCGCACGTCCGTGTTCGTGATGGGCGTCATCGGAGCGATCTCGACGGCGCTCGTCGTCGTCGGAGGTGTGGTCCTCTACTCGCGGAGCCAGGCGGCGCCGAGCGTCGAGCACGGCGGTGCGACGGGCGCCTCGGCTGCAGTCGCGACGGCGCCGACCAGCGCGACGGGGGCTGCGCCCGTATCGGTCGTCGCTCCGGCTCCGGTGCGCGTCTCGGTGAAGGTCCGACCGGTGCCGGAGGACGCGGTGCTCGTCGACGTGAGCGGGGGCAAGCACGTGAAGCTCGGGCTCGGCGAGCGCTCCGTCGTCGTCGAGGGGACAGCGACGGTCGTGGTCCGTGCGGAGAAACCCGGCTTCAAGCCCTCCGAGGTCATCGTCGACGGCAGCGCCCCCGAGGTCACGATCGAGCTCGAGCCCGCGAGAACGGCCCCGGTGCGCGGCGGCGCGAAGACGACGCCGCCACCGCAGCCGGCGTCGAAGCCCTCGGCGGCGCCGCCGGCCCCGGCAACAGGAAGGTGCCCGGCCGGGCAGGTGTTCCTCTACGGCAAGTGCGAGAACCTCTGAGCCGCGGTCAGCGCGTTCCGCAGCCGAGGAACTGCACCATCGTGACGAAGAAGCGGCCTTCGGCGGCGCGCCCCCGCTGATCGTCGAGCCAGGCGGACGCGACGGCGGACGGCACGATCCCCGACGCTTCCGCGACGCGCGCGAGGAGCTCGGGGAACCAGCCGTAGTCGTCCCAGCTCCTGCTCGTGACGGCTTCGGCGAAGACCTCGACCTCCGCGAATCCGGCGTCGCGCAGCAGCCGGTGGAAGCGGAGGGGGGCCGAGACGTTCGCGATTCCGTCGGCGAAGTTGCGCAGGAGCGTGCGCGTCGTCTGGACGTCGTCGCTGTCGATCAGCGTCGCGTCCCAGTGCTGGTCGACGAGGACGATGCGCCCTCCGGGGGCGAGGATCCGGTGCGCTTCGGCGAGCGCCTTCGTCGGATCGACGAGGTGCTGGTAGAGCCGCTCGGCACGGTAGGCATCGAGGCTCGCGGTCTCGAACGGGAGCGCCTCGGCGTTCGCGTTCGTGAAGGTCACCGCGAGGCCCGCCGCTCGCTCGCGCGCCGCCTCGAGGAGCGGCTCGTTGATGTCGACACCGGCCACGGTTCCGCCGGGAGAAACCCTCTCGACGAGCTCGCGCGCCGCGGTCCCGGCTCCGCAGCCGACGTCGACGGCGCGGGTGCCCGCCTTCGCGGCGAGGAGGTCGTACGAACGCTGGCGCCTCCGGACCGCGTCGACCGGCTTCTCGACGCCGTCGAGGAACGCGAGGAGCGGGTTCACGGCTGCACGGCGAACTGCGAGCCGTTCCAGGTGTACCGGAGCGACTTCACGTTCCCCCACGGCAGGAGCAGCGGCTCGATCGAGCCGCCCGGCTTGTCCTGCGGCCACGGGTACGTCTTCTCGGTCCAGCCCTTCGCCGCCCCGGGCCTCACGTCGACGTCGAAGGCCTTGCCGCCCTTCGCCGGCACGAACTGCACGAGGCCCTGCACGCGCTTGCCGCCGAGCTCGCGTGCGGTCTCGATCGCGAGCACGCGTGTGACGTTGCCGCCCTTCACCTGGTAGAGGAAGAGGCCCTCGACGTCGACGCGCTCGCCGCTGGTCGCCGCGACGCGACGAACGCCACGGACGAGGATCTCGGCCGCGCCGTCGCCCGTCACGTCCCGCACCGTCATCTCGCCGACGTCCTTGTCGTCGGCGAACTGCGAGAGCGACATGCGCGCGTAGCCGGTGCCGCCCTTGAAGCCGGGGCCGAGCACGACGATGTCGCGTCCGACGAGGAGCACGCGCTCGGGCCGACCGTCGCCGTCGACGTTGACCTCCAGATCGAACTTCGCCTTCGTGCCCGGCGAGAGCCCGGCGTCGCGGTAGTACGCGTCGAGGACCTGCTTGCCGAGATCGGCCTGCGCGGGCTTGCTCGCCGGGGTCGGCAGATCACGCGCCATCGGGCTCGGCGTGGTGCTCGCGGGCGACGCTTCCGCCGTCCCCGCCTGCGCGACCTCGGTCGCCTTCGTGAACTTCCCGCCTTCGTACTTGAACGTGCGGGACTTCACCGTTCCCCACGGGAGGAGCACTGGCTCGTAGTCGTTCGGCGGCGCCTCCTTGAAGCTCTTCACGTCCCAGCCGACGGGCGGCTCGGTCGCGACCTCGATCTCCTTCGACGAGACGCGGACCGCGTTCGTCACGCGCTGCCTGCCGTCGGGAGACGCGACCGCCGCCTCGTGCGCGAAGACGGTGACGGGCTCGTCGCCGCCGGTCAGCGACCAGACTTCGACCGTCTCGCGCACGCTGGCCTTCGTCGGGATCCGCCGGCGGACGACGAGGTCCTCCTTGCCGCGACCCGTGACGTCGCGGGCCTCGAGCGACGTGATCTCGCCGCCGACCTCGCGCCAGAAGAACTGGTGTCCACCCCTGTAGCCCGGCCCACAGATCGTGAAGAAGCGGCCGAAGACGCTGATCCGCTCCTTCCGGTCGTCGCCGGCGACGTCGGCGTAGACGTCGATCTTCGGCGGCTCGCCGGCGAGGTTCTTCTGCGCGAGGAGCCCGTCGACGACGGCCTGCTCGGCGGCGCTCGGGAGCGGGGGGAGGTCCCCCGGCTTCTCGGAGGCGCGCGCGTTGCCGATGACGCCGCTCGATCCCGATCCGTCGCCGTCGTGGTAGCGGAACGCGGCGCGGAGGCCGACGCGCATCGTGCGTGCCTCCGGGAAGCTCGCCCACGGGATCGCCGCTTCGAACGTGTAGCCGCCCTTTGAATCGTTCTCGACGATCTTCGCGCCCGTGATCTCCTGACCGCGCTGCGGACCGGAGAGCCACTTCACCGCGCCGGCGCTCTCGCCGGATTTCCCCGCCCAGAGCCCGATCTCGTACGTCTTCAGGACGCCGCGCCCAGCCGGGAAGGCGAGCACGAGCTCCACGTGATCATCGCCCGCCGCGTGCTTGCCCGAGCGATTCGGCCGCGCGTCCGTCACGTCGCCGCCGAGATAGAGCTTCGCGTCGTCGTACTGCACGGCGATGTCGAGGCCGAGACCCTCGGTCTTGCCGGAGATCGCCTCGCGCATCGGCGATCGCTGCGGCCACTCCTTCAGCACGCCGTCGAGCTTCACCGGCTTCTGCTTCTCGACCTCCTCCGCGCGGAGCGTCGCGCCCATCGCGACCTCGGTGCCTGTCGCGCCGCTCTCCTCGCGATTTCCGGCGCCGCCGAGCCCCGCGATCCCGCCCTGCGACGCCGCGATGTCGGCGATCGACTCCTTCTTGTCCTTCGCGTCTGCGGCGGAGCCGCCTTTCGGGCTCTGGGCATTCGTGTCGTTCGCGCCGCCCGCACCGCCGCACGCCGCGGCGGCGAGGAGGAGCAGGGACAGCGGCGAGAGGCACTTCGAGGTCGTCATCGCCCGCGAGCTTAACGGAAAATCGGAGGCGTCCGCACGACGTACCGAGTGCTACGGTCGCGCCGTGCGGGCTCCTCTGGCTTCCTCGGTCCTGGCAACGATCGTGCTCGCGGCGTGTGGGGACGACACCGCCCAGCCCGCCCCGTCGGCGGCCGACGCCGGGCCGCCGGTCGCGACGACGCCGTCGCCGGTGAAGCGCGAGATCCTCGTTGTCGACGGCGCGGTCGCGCCGCCGAATCCGAGCGGGGCGGCGACGCCACCCGAGCAGAACAAGCTCCGTCTCGTGCGCTACCGCGTCGACGCCGAGCCGCCGCGACCGGCGCGCGCCGTGGTCGTGCTGATGCCGGGCTTCCTCGCCGGGGCAGGGAGCTTCGACGGCCTCGCGCGCGCGATCGTGTCGCGGAGCCGGGAGGGGGACGCGCTCGAGGCGTGGGCGATCGATCGACGGTCGAACCTCCTCGAGGACACCCACGGGCTCGACGTCGCCGAGAAGGCGGGCGACGCGAAACCGGCGTACGCCTACTACGATCGGAACGAGGCGGTCGAAGGGAAGACCTTCGCCGGGTTCCTCACCGGCGCGCAGGTCCCGTGGGCGAGCGAATGGGGGCTCGCGACCACCGTCGGCGACCTGCGGAAGGTGATCGAGAAGATCCCCGCCGAGGCGCGGAAGGCGCGCGTGGTGCTGCTCGGCCATTCCCTCGGCGCGAGCGTGGCGGAGTCGTACGCGGCGTGGGACTTCGAGGGGCGCCCCGGTCACGCCGATCTCGCCGCGCTCGTCCTCGCCGACGGCGTCGCGCGGCGCGAAGGCGCCGCGCCGGAGACGGTCGACCGGAACGTGTACGAGAACGGCGCGGGCGGAGGCCTCGTGGCTTCGCCGGGCGTGAAAGCGATCCGCGGGGGCAGCGTGTTCACGTCGTTGCCGCTCCTCGGCGTGAAGGCGCTCGTCGTCGCGGAGGCGGTCGCGATCGATGCGAAGAACCGGCCCGACGAGGTGCAGGCGGCGGTGCCCGCGCGCGACCAGCTCCTCTCCCTCGTGCTCGGTACGACGACGCTGCCGAAGCTGTCGAACGCAGCGGCGTTCGGATTCCCGTTCGACGAAGGCTCGGCCCTCCTCTCGTTCGCCGCTGCGCGATGCGGTGCGCCGGCAGGCGGCGCGATCGGCTCCTACACGTCCGTCTTCGGCGGCGAGCTCACGCAGCCGAGCGATCCCGCCGCGACGTACACGTGGCAGGACGGACCTCTCGTCGGCGAGCCGACGCGTCTCGCCGATCTCGCGCGTGCATGGTTCGAGGGGCCGGGGGTGAACTTCCCGGAGTGGTACTTCCCGGCGCGTCTCTCGGTCGACCTCTCCGTCGCGACGACCCTGAACGTGACCGAGAGCGACTGGCGCTGGGCGGAGTACGGCCTCCGCACGAAGCACGGCGCTTCGATCGACGTGCCCGTCTACGCGGCGCCGTTCCGGCTCGTCGGTGATCCCGCCGCGTACGACGAGCTGCGGAAGCTCGTGAAGACGCCGGCCGAGGCCTTCGTCGTGAAGCCCTACGGCGAGCTCGCGCACATCGACGGGCTCACCGGCGCCGACGTCGAAGGGAGCGCGGCGAAGGTCTGGTACGACGACCTCGTCGCCTTCGTCCGCGCGCGGACCGCGCCGGGCGGCGTGCCGGTCGCTCCCTAGCGCGGGGAGCCGCCGGGGACGCGACGGGACATCGGCTCGAGGTCCTTCCCGACGAAGCCGCGCCGCTGGAGCACCTTCAGCAGCTCGATCATCGGGATGATGCTCGCGCAGAGCGCGATGAGCAGAAGCCAGTCCGCGCCCGGCATCTCGTGCGTCTGGAACACGAGCCGGAGGCTCGGGACGACGAGCGCGACGAGGTGGATGGCGGCGCTGACGGCGATCGCCACGAGGAGCGCCGGCGGGAACAGCGGGCGGAGCGTGAAGAGCGACGCGGTCGCCGAGCGGCAGTTCAGCGCGTGGAAGAGGGGCGAGAGCGCGAGGAGCGAGAACGCCGCCGCACGCGCGTAGCTCATGCGGTCGCCGGAGCCGCTGCCCTCCCACGGGATGTAGTAGCAGGCCAGCGCGAGCCCACCCATCAGGACGCCGACGGCGCCGATGCCGAGGTACTCGCGCGAGCCGAGGAGGCCCGTCGTCGAGCGACGTGGCGGCTCCGCCATCTGCGTCTGATCCGGCGGGTCGATCCCGAGCGCGAGGGCAGGGAGCCCGTTCGTCACGAGGTTGATCCAGAGGATCATGAGCGGGCGGAGCCCGGGGAGACCCGGGAGCACGCTCGCGGCGAACACGGTGACGATGAGGCCTGCGTTCGACGAGAGGAGGAAGAAGATGAACTTCTGGATGTTGCGCCAGATCGCGCGCCCCTCGCGCACGGCCTCGACGATGGTCGCGAAGTTGTCGTCGGCGAGGACCATGTCGGCCGCCTCGCGCGCGACGTCGGTGCCCATCCGGCCCATCGCGATCCCGATGTGCGCTTCGCTGAGCGCCGGCGCGTCGTTGACGCCGTCGCCCGTCATCGCGACGACGTGGCCGCGCGCCTTGAACGCCTTCACGATCCGGAGCTTCTGCTCCGCGGTGACGCGCGCGAAGACGCGCACGTGATCGACGCGCCGCTCGAGCGCGTCGTCGGTGAGCTTCTCGAGCTCCGACCCGGTGAGGGCGAGCGCGCCCTCTTCCCACAGCCCGAGCTCCTTCGCGATCGCGACCGCGGTGAGCTTGTGGTCGCCCGTGATCATGACCGCGCGCACGTGCGCTTCGGCGCAGGCGGCGACCGCTTCCTTCACGCCCACGCGCGGTGGGTCGATCATCCCGACGAGGCCGATGAACGTGAGCCGCTGCTCGATGTCGTGGCTGTCGTGGTTCTCGTGATCGTGCTCCTTCTTCTCGGAGAGATCACGACGGCAGACGGCGAGGACACGGAGCGACAGATTGCTCATCCGCTCCGCCTCGGCGAGGATCGCGCGACGCTTCTCGTCGTCGAGGAGCTCGAGCTCGCCGCTGTCGGTCCTCGCCGCCACGCAGCGAGGCAGGAGCACGTCCGCGCTGCCCTTCGTGTGCGCGACCTCGCGGCCCGTCTCGTCGAGGGTGACGACGGTCATCCGTTTGCGGTCGCTGTCGAACGGGATCTCCTTCACGATCTGGTGCGAAGGCGCGACCGATTCCTTCGGGAGGCCACCTTTCGCCGCGAGGGTGAGGAGCGCGCCTTCGGTCGGATCGCCGACGACGACCCAGTTGCCGTCCTTCTTCTCGAGCTCGGCGGTGTTCGCGAGCGCGATCGTCGCGAGCAGGTCGCGGAGGGCAGGGTGGCTCGCCGCGTCGACGGTCTTCGCGGACGCGTCGACGAGCTCGCCCTTCGGATCGTAGCCGGTGCCGGTCACCTTGTAGCCGGCGCCGCCGGCGTAGACCTCGCGCACCGTCATCTCGTTCGCGGTGAGCGTGCCGGTCTTGTCGGAGCAGATGACGGTCGCCGCGCCGAGCGTCTCGACGGCGGCGAGCTTCCGGATGATCGCGCCGCGTTTCGCCATCCGCTGCATGCCGAGCGCGAGCGTGATCGTCGTGATCGCGGGGAGGCCCTCGGGGATCGCGGCGACGGCGAGGCTCACCGCCTCGAGGAGCAGCTCGTGCCAGCTCGCCTGGCCGCGGATCATGCCCCACGCGAACATGAACACGCTGATCCCGAGGCACGCCCAGAGGATCCGCTTGCCGAACTCCTCGAGCCGCTCCTCGAGCGGCGTCTTCGTCTGCCCCGACTCGGCGAGCATCGTCGAGAGCTTGCCGAGCTCCGTCTTCGCACCGGTCGCGACGACGAGCGCACGCCCCTTGCCGCGGACGACCGAGGTGCCGACGAAGAGCATCGTCGCGCGGTCGCCGATCGGCGCGTCGTCGGGGAGCTCCGCGAGCGCGTCCTTCGTGATCGGGAGGCCTTCGCCGGTGAGCGAAGCCTCCATCGTCGCGAGGTTGATCGTCTGGAGGAGCCGCGCGTCGGCCGGGACCGCGTCGCCGGCTTCGAGCTCGAGGACGTCGCCGGGGACGAGCGTCTCGGCGGGCACGACCTTCACCGCGTTGCCGCGGCGGACGCGCGCCGAAGGCGTCTGCATCTTCTTGAGCGCGTCGAGCGCCTGCTCCGCGCGGCGCTCCTGGTAGTACCCGAGCACCGCGTTCAGGACGACGATGAGCCCGATCGCGATCGCGTCGCCGTAGCGGACGAGGAACGAGCCCTCGCCCTTCGCGCTCACGCCGTTCACCGTCGCGATGACCGCGGCGACGACGAGCGTGAGCACGATCGGGTTCGCGAACTGCACGAAGAAGCGCTTGAGCGCGCTCGGCGGCTCGGGCTCCGGCAGGGCGTTCGGGCCGTGCTCCGCGATGCGCTTCGTTGCTTCTTCTTCGGTGAGACCCTTCGCGGGGTCGGCGCCGAAGCGCTCGACGAGATCCTCGACGGACCCCGTGTGCCACTTCGAGGTCGCGGCCACGGCGGCGAGGTCGCGCCGTGAAGCGTCGGTCTTCGGCCGGGCGGAGAGGGGCGGAGCGTCGCTCACGAGGGCGCCGAGTCTACACGGGTCACGGGTCGAAAGGCGCCGCTCGTGATGGGCGACGGATCAGCGTCCGGCCTTCCGCTGCTCCTGCTGCTGCTCGGCCTCGAGCTCCTCGAGCGCCGCAGCGAGCTCGTCCTGCTCCGTCCGCGAGGCGGCGGGCTCGGGCGTGGGCGCTTCGACGCGCTTCGGCGTCTCGGCGCGGACGGGCGGCGCCTCTTCGGGAGGCAGCATCCCCATCTTGCGCTTGAGCGCCATGAGGTCCTCGTCCGCCCCGGCGGTGCGCTCCAGGCTCTGGAACTTCGAGGCGAGGATGTCGCCCGTGTACTCCTCCTGGATCTCGCTCGCGGCCTCGGCCTCGGCCTCCATCTGGTCGATCTTGCCGGCCATCCGCTCGAACGTCTCGAAGGCGCTCTGATCCTTGAGACCGTGCATGGTCTCCTGGATCGCCTTCTGCGCTTCGGCGCGCTTCTTCCGGGCGACGAGCACGTTCTTCTTGCGCTTCGCCTCCTCGATCTTGTCGTTCAGCATCCGAAGAGCCTTCTTCAGCTGATCGACCGCGTTCTTCTGCTTCGACCACTGGTCCTTGAAGGTCTCGGCGAGCTGGTCGTGCTCCTTTTTGCGCGCGAGGGCCTCCTTCGCGAGCTCTTCGTTGCCGGCGCGGAGCGCCATCATCGCGCGGCGCTCCCACTCCGCCGCGTGCGCCATCTCCTGCTCGTACTGCTTGGCGAGGCGCTTCTCGTCGGCGATCGAAGCCGCCACCTGCTTCTTCGCTTCGACGAGCTGGTTGTTCATGTCGAGCACGACCTGGTTCAGCATCTTCTCCGGGTCTTCGGACTTGCTGATCAGGTCGTTCAGGTTCGATTTGATGAGCTGCGCGAGACGGCTGAAGATACCCATGTCAGGCGTTTCCCTTGGAGGCGAGGGTCGACGGACGCTGCGAGGCGACGGCGCGCGACAGCTCGGCGAGCTGCGGCACCTGCTGGGCGAGCGTGACGTCGACTTCGTCGAGCGTCGCGGCGAGCTCGTTGAAGTCGAGGTTCTCGAGCTCCATCGCGGCGGAGAGGACGATCTTCCCGCTCTCGACGCCGAAGCTCGTGTGGACGAGGTTGCGCGCGTTCAGGGTGAGGAGCTTCTCGTAGAGCGTGCCGTTCGCTGCGGCGTCGCCCTCGATGTCGCCGACGTGGACGCGGAGGACGACGAGCGGGGGATCCACGCGCAGCGCCGTCGGCGGCATGTTGGACCCACCGTGCACGAGGAACGTCCCCGGCTGGTCGTCGACCGCGGAGTAACGCCTGTGCATCTTGCCGAGGTACGCCTCGACGTCTTGGACCGTTCGCATGATCCGCAGGCTAACCATGGAAGCCGGCCCATGGAACGGCCCGATCACAAGCTTTTCGCGACGAAGCCCGCCGTGCGCTTTCTCTCGGTGCCGCGGCTCGAGACCGGGAAGGTCGGGCGACCCTCGCGCGTTTTCCGCACGGCGGGGGTGGATCGACGGCTACCCGGTGGCGGGTATCTCTGCTAACCTCGCCGGGATGGCAGCGGAGCCTGGCCTCGCGCCGGGATCGATCATCGGCGGCATCTACAAGATCCGCCGGCTCATCGGTCAGGGTGGCATGGGGGAGGTGTATGCCGCCGAGGGCCGCGGCGGTGAGAAGGTCGCCCTGAAGGTGCTGCACGAGCGGGCCGCGCAGGACCCGGACCTCGTCGCGCGCTTCAACCGCGAGGCCGACATCGCCAAGCAGATCCAGTCGCCCTACGTGGCCGCCATCCTCGGCTCCGGCAAGGAGCGCGACGGTCGGCTGTGGATCGCCTTCGAGCGCCTCGTCGGCGAGGGCCTCGACGAGCGGCTGCGCCGCGAGCAGTACCTCTCGTTCGCCGAGGTCGCGCCGATCGTGGAGGACGCGCTCCAGGGGCTCCATGCCGCGCACCAGGCGCGCGTCGTGCATCGCGACATCAAGCCGGCGAACCTCTTCATCGAGAAGCGGAAGCTCACGCCGGAGGAGATCCAGGCGGGAGAGCACGAGGAGAGGACGCGCATCCTCGACTTCGGCGTCTCCAAGATGAAGTCGAACGGACAGCGCCGGAGCGAGCCGTCGCTCACCGCGTTCGACGCGACGCTCGGGAGCTTCGCGTACATGGCTCCGGAGCAGGTCCGCGGGTCGGCCCGCGTCGACGAGCGCGCGGACCTCTATGCGCTCGGCGCCGTCGCGTTCCGCGCCCTCACCGGGCGACTCCCGTTCGAGGGCTCGAACGCGCTGACGTTGATCGCGCTGAAGCTCGATCGCGATCCGCCGACGCTCGCGCACACGACCGGCGACACGTGGCCGGCGGCGATCGAGAAGTTTCTCGCGAAGATCATGGCGCGCGAGCGCGAGAAGCGCTTCGGCAGCGCACTCGAGGCGCTCGATTCGTGGCGGAAGGTGTGTCGCGTCATGGGCGGCGGCGCCGCGCGTGGCGGTGGCGGCGCGGGCGGAGGCGGCAACGGCGCGACCTCGCGGCGGAAGCCGGTCCAGCCGGTCCCGGAGGACGATCACACAGAGGTCACCGCCGCGACGTTCACCGATGCGGGCGGACCGCTCGCCGGGCTGCCGCCGTCCGGCCGATCGCGCCGTTAGGCGCTCTCCGTCTCGGCGCCGGCGGCTTCGGATCGGAGCTCCTGCGGCCTCGACTCAGCATTTGTGCGCGACGCGACGTGCGCAGGCGTGTCTCGCGCGGTATGGCACTGCGTCCCTGCATGATCCGACGTCGCCTCCTATCCCTCGTGCCGTGCCTCGCGGCCGGTCTCGCACTGCCGCTGATGGCGTGCAGCGCGGTCTTCGGGGTCGACTTCGATGCGAAGGCGCGCGCCGGATCCGACGCCGGCGAAGCTCCCGGCGAGACGCCCCCTGGGGCGTCCGGAGGCGGGGACGAAGGCTCCGTGCCCGTCGTCGTCGCTCCCGGTCCCGGCGCTGACGGCGGACCTCGCGAGCCGGCGCCTCGACGCATCGGCGCGGGGTACCGGTACGCGTGCGGCCTCCGCGCGGACGCGACCATCGCGTGCTGGGGAGCCTTGAAGTTCACGAGCATCCCGGACCCCTCGAGCAATTACGATCTCACGCCGCCTGCCGGCACGTTCCGGCAGATCAGCACGGGGTACCTGCACGCGTGCGGCGTGAGGACGGACAAGACCGCCGTGTGCTGGGGGTCGAACCTGTACGGGAAGCACCTCGCTCCCGTGGGCAACTTCCTCCAGATCAGCGCCGGCCAGGATCATTCGTGCGGCGTCCGCGAGGACGGCACGGTCACGTGCTGGGGGCGGAACGCCAGCGGCGAGAGCACGGCACCGTCGGGAACGTTCTCGAGCGTGAGCGCGGGGACCCGGGTCAGCTGCGGCGTACGGACGAATGGCAGCCTCCGCTGCTGGGGCGACGACGACGAGAAGCAAGCAACGCCTCCGACCCAGGGCCTGTACGCCTCGGTCATCGCGGGGCAGTTCCCGTACGAAGGGACCGGAGCCTTCGCGTGCGCGCTCGGGGTCACCGGCTCGCTCGTCTGCTGGGGGAAGAACGTGACGAACCGGACCGTGGCGCCCGCCGGGACCTTCGCCGACTTCGCCCTCGGACCCGACTACGGGGTCGCGCTCGACGCGGCGGGCAACCCTACGTACTGGGGAAACGTCAGCACGCTGCCCGTCACCGACGCGGTCCCCGGCGTCTACCGGCAGGTCGCCGCCAGCGGGACGACCATCTGCGCCATCGCAGCGAACGGCACGGCCGGATGCTGGGGTTACGAGAACACGAACACGAAGGCGCCCGACGGCAGCTTCTGGTGACGAGAATCGAAGGTGATTCCGAGGAGCATACTCTCGGCACCTAGCGGCAGGCGCCGCTGTCGGGGGCGAGGTCCGCGCAGCGTGCCGGGTCGCGGAGCGCCTCCCGGAGCGAGCGCAGGCGGCAGTTCAGCGTGTCGCCGTAGGCAGGGCCGTTCGCGCCCTCACCGCCGCCGTCGGTGCCGCCGTCGAGGTAGTCGAACCCCGCGCACGCCGTGACGCAGTCCGGCTCGGAGGCCCACGGCGAGGAGCCGGTCCCGGTCTTCGCGGTGCACACCGCGAGCGTGAGCTTGCAGAAGGCGCCGCAGCGGTCACCGCAGACGCCGCCGCCGAAGGGGCCGGCTGCGGCGCACCACGTCTTCGCGTCGGTCTTCGCCGTCGTGCTCGCGTGGTAGGCGCGGCACGCGAGCGTGTCGACGTCCTTGTCGCCGAGCGATCCTTCCGGCATGCGCGCGCAGAACCAGATGCACTCCTCCGGCGCGCCGTACTGGGCGTTGTCCCCGGTGCACGTGTCGACGACGTCCTTGCAGTAGCTCTCGCAGGTCGGGCTCGGGCCGCTGTTTCCGCCGTCGGTCTTCGTCGAGCCGTCGAGCGGCGCGACCGGCGTGGCGTCCCAGAGGCTCGCGTCCGGCGTCGTCGTCGCGGCGACCTCGCTGTCGTCGGACGAGCACGCGAACGTCCAGGCCGCGGACGCGAAGGCGGTGAGGAGGACGACGTAGCTGGTACGGCGGAAGCGGTGCATCACGAAGGACCCGGCCTCTCGGGGCCGAGAAGGGCAAGGAGGGAAGGAGAGGAAAGGAGGAGAAGGAGGCCGGCGGCGGCGGCGCGCGCGCCGAGGGCCTCCTCATCCTAGCGGTAGTGCCCTCTCGACCGCAAAACCTGGGGCGGAAAGAGCGCGGGCGAGGGCGCCGGCGAGGACGGACGAGGGGGAGGCGATGCGGGCGGATGCGGGCGAGCGCGGAGGTGGAAGGAGCTTTCTGCGTATTCTGCTTGCCGGTCGCAGAGCCCGGCGTGGTACAACGCGAATCCGTGGATGCTACCGTCGTCGCGAAGGGGCGGCTCGAAGTTCGTGGCGGTACCCTGAAGGTCAACCGAGGACAGGCCAACCGGTCCTCGATCGACATCGGGCCCGACACGCAAGTGGTCGGCCGGAACGAGGCTTGTGACCTCGTGCTGGACGATCGCAAAGTGAGCGCCGTTCACATGGAGCTCGTGGCGACGGAGCGAGGGGTGCGCGTGCGCGACCTCGGGTCGCGCAACGGGACCTTCATCGGGGATACGCGCATCGGAGAGGTCTACCTCCTCAAGACGACGGTGCTGACCGTGGGCGAGTCCTCGCTCGAGTTCAGCCCGACGCAGCCGGAGCAGGTCGACATCCCCGAGGTCGCGCAGTTCGGCCCGCTCGTCGGCGTGAGCCAGGGCATGCGGGCCGTCTTCGAGCGATGCCGCAAGGCCGCGCCGACGGACCTCACCGTCCTCATCCTCGGTGAGACCGGCTGCGGCAAGGAGCTCGTCGCCGCGGCGATCCACCAGGCGAGCGAGCGGAAGAACAAGCCGTTCGTCGTCGTCGACTGCGGTGCGATCCCGCCGAGCCTCGCGGAGAGCGCGCTCTTCGGTCACGAGCGCGGCGCGTTCACCGGCGCGGTCGACAAGCGGATCTCGCCGTTCGTCGAAGCCGACGGCGGAACGATCTTCCTCGACGAGCTCGGTGAGCTCCCCCTCGACGTCCAGCCGAAGCTGCTCCGCGCGCTTGCCGAGCAGCGCATCAAGAGCGTCGGCTCGAACACGTACCGCCCCGTCAACGTCCGCGTCATCGCGGCAACGCGTCGTGACCTCGTCCGCGAGGTCAACGCCGGCACGTTCCGGAGCGACTTGTACTTCCGCGTCGCGCAGCTCCGGATCGAGCTGCCCGCGCTCCGCGACCGGCTCGAGGACATCCCCGCGCTCGTCCGGAAGATGATCGGCGACCTCGGCGACCCGAGCGCGTACGACCGCATCACGAACGATTCGCTCGAGCGCCTGATGCGCCACGACTGGCCGGGTAACGTGCGCGAGCTGCGCAACGTCATCGCGGTCGCCCTCGCCTTCGGCAAGGAAGGCCCGATCGACCTCGCGCAGCACCTCGCCCCGCTCGTCGCAGCGAGCGAGTCGACACCGACGCGTGGCCGCACGTTCCAGGATGCCAAGCGCGAGGTGCTCGCTCGTTTCGAGCGCGAGTACTTCACGGCGCTCTACGCCGAGTGCAACGGCAACGTCAGCGAGATCGGCCGTCGAGCCGCGATGGAGCGCGCCCACGTCCGTGGGTATCTCCGGCGGCACGGGATCGGCGATCCGAAGAAGAGCCAGGAGCCTTAGTCTCGTAGGTTGATCCGGCCGGCGCGCTTTGCGAGTCGGCCGGCGTCGACCGGACCTGGCGCGTCCTACGCCTTCGGCGGGTGCTCCGCTACGCGTCGCACGGCGACCTGCGGGGTCCTCGCGGATCTGCTGGACGCCTGCGGCGGGTGCTCCGCTACGCGTCGCACGGGACCTGCCGGCTCGTCTCGAGACCCGCAGGCGGGAGACTCACGGGACGTGATTCGGCTGCTGGGTCCTACGCCTTCGGCGGGGGCTCCGCCTACCGATTCGCCGCGCGACCTGCGCGTCCCATACGCGTCGTGGCGGGCGGCTTCGGACGCAAGACGGACGACGGAAGACGCCGGTCCAGTGACGCGCAGCCGGGCAGTCTGGAGGGGCAGCCGAAGCGCACGCCACGCCGCGGCATTGCGGTCTACCCGAACCGGCCTTAAGTAGGCCCGTCGTGGACCGCTTCCTCGCTCGTGCTCTCAGGCTGACCTCGATCGTGTTCTTCGCGATCGTGTCGGCGAGGCTCGTCGCGCAGGACCCGCGGTACCTCCTGCTGGTCGTGCTCGTCGTCGCCGGTCTGCTCCTCCCGCCGTGGCTCGCGCGGCGTCGGATGCGGAACCTGCTCATGTCCGGAGACGTCGGTCGGGTCCTCGGAACATGGCAGCGCTCGCTCTCGCGCGTGATGTACCCGGAGACGATGGCGCCGCTGATGACCGCGACCGCCTACGCCGCCTACGGCTTCATCGATCCGGCACGGAGGGCGCTCGATCGCGCGGCGAAGGGCCCGGCATGGGACGCCGCCGTGGAGCAGCGTCTGTTCGTCGAGGCGCTCCTCGACGTCTACGAAGGCGATCGCGACAAGGCCCTCGCGAAGGCGGCCGAGCTCGAGCAGCTCCCGCTCCCGCCCACGAGCTTCTGGATCCGTCGCAAGGTGGCGCGGCTCCGGAGCGGGATCGCGGCCCTCGCGCGCGCCTTCGCGCACGCGAGCACTGCGGGGGACACGCGGGCCCTCCGCTCGGCGGCACGCTCGACGCCGCTCGTCCACTGGGCGATGCGTTATGCGCAGGCCGTCATCGCGATCGACGCAGGGCGTAAGGTCGAAGCGCGCGCGCTCCTAGAGGGCGCGCCGACCTGGCCCGAGGAGAGCGCGTTCCACGCGTTCCACGCCGAGCTCGCCTCCGCCGCGGACCTTTGACGCGACGAGACGGCGTTTGCGAGGGATGATCCTCGGGGGGTGATCGACAGCGCTCGCATCGTTGCATGCGATCCGCAGACGGGCTCTCGTCGTGATCTCTGCTATGGAAGCGGCGTGTCGCTGCCGCCGCCTGGTGACCGAACGCGCCCGCGCGTGCTCTACGCCGACGACGAGGCCGACGTCCGCGAAGCGTTCGCGGCGGTGTTCGGCGGCGACTTCGAGGTCCAGTGCGTCGCGACGGGGCAAGAAGCGCTCGACGCGCTCGCGACCCGCGACTTCGACGTCCTCGTGACCGACATGCGCATGCGCCCGATGAAGGGCTCCGAGCTCCTCGCGCGCGCGCTCACGAGCTTCCCGGACACGCAGCGCATCCTGCTCACCGGGTTCAGCGACCACGACGACCTCGCCGACGCGGTGAACCGCGGCCGCGTCTTCGCCTACGTGAAGAAGCCGTGGGACGGTCCGCAGCTGCGGCTCGTCATCCGTCACGCGTCGGCGCTCCGCGCCCTCGAGCTCGAGAACCGGAGGCTCGCGAACGACCTCCGCTCGATGAACTCGCGTCTGCGCGACGACGTCGAGGCGGTGGCGCGCTCGTCGCCGCGGCCGCGCTTCCTCGCGACGTCGCCGGCGATGCAGCGGGTCATCGCCCAGGTGAACGCCGTTGCGAGCACGGACGCGAGCGTCCTGCTCCACGGCGAGACCGGCACCGGAAAAGAGCTCATCGCCGCGGAGATCCACGAGCGAAGCGGACGGCGGCGTGCGCGCTTCGTCGCGCAGAACCTGGCGGCACTCCCGCCGGAGCTCATGACGAGCGAGCTCTTCGGCCACGTGAAGGGGGCGTTCACGGGCGCGCAGCAGGCGCGGCGCGGCCTCTTCGAGCTCGCCGACGGCGGCACGCTGTTCCTCGACGAGATCGGCGAGGCTCCGCCTTCGCTCCAGGCGCTGCTCCTCCG
Source organism: Polyangiaceae bacterium (assembly GCA_039809485.1). Taxonomy (GTDB): domain Bacteria; phylum Myxococcota_A; class Polyangia; order Polyangiales; family Polyangiaceae; genus Labilithrix. The sequence continues at coordinate 20,274 of JBDHVE010000033.1, forward strand.
TGCGCTCGAGTCGCGCGAGTTCTGGCCGGTCGGTGCGAGCGAGCCACGGCGGGTCGACGTGCGCGTCGTCGCGGCGACGAACCGTGATCTCCTCGCCGACGCGCATGCTGGCATGTTCCGGCTCGACCTCTACTACCGCCTCGCGGTGTGCCCGATCGAGGTCCCACCGCTTCGCGCGCGGACCGAGGACGTGCGCGGCATCGGTCTGCCGCTCCTCGAGGGAGCGGCGAAGCGGATGAACCGGGAGGTCCCGCGCCTGAGCGAAGCCGCGTGGCGGGCGCTCGAAGCGCACCCGTGGCCGGGCAACGTACGCGAGCTCGGCAACGTGATGGAGCGGCTCGTCATCTACCACGCCGGCCGGGATGTGGAGCCGCAGGACCTCGCGCTCCCGTCGGGGATCCGCGCGAGCCTCTACCCGAACCTGCGCGATCAGCAGAACGCACAGAACCACGGGTCGAGCCCGCCGAGCAGCCCGAACCCGGCGACGCTGAACGGGTCGGGCGCGTACGCGGCGGCCGCCTACACGGCGGCCGGGTACGGGTCGGGCGCGTTCGTCGCGGCGCCGCCGGCGTACCTCGCGAGCCCGGTTCCGCCGCCGCCCGAGTCGCAGCGGCCGCGCTCGTATCCGTCGATCCCGCTCACGCCGGACGCGGCATGGGAGGTGCGGCCGAGCGAGTCGCGTCTTCCGCTCGACGAGATCGAGCCGCCGCCGATGTCGCGTCCGCGCCTCGACGTCGATGCGATCCCGCCCGGTCCGCTCGTCCTCGACGTTCCCGAGGGCGGGACGACCTTCGACGACCTCGAGCGCGAGATCCTCGTCCAGGTCCTCGCGCGCGCGGACAACAACCAGTCGCGGGCCGCCCGGTCGCTCGGGATGAGCGAGAGCACCCTCCGCTCGCGCCTGAAGCGTCTCGGCCTCAAGGGCTGAGCCGAAAAGTCGACGTCCGGAACGCGCCCCGCTTATGAAGGCGGAATGCGTCTCTCCACGTTGCTCAAGAAGCCGCTCGCTGCGCTCGCGCTCCTCGTCGCCGTCGTCGGGACGCTCGGTGTCGTCGCCACCCAGTCCGCCTGCAGCTCGACCTGCTCCGAATCGGAGGAGAAGTCCTGCAGCGACACGTACACGAGCTGCATCACGGCGGCGGCAGCCGCCGCGGACACGGCTGCCTGCACCAAGTGCGTCGAGAACTACTGCAACTGCTACGACGCGTGCGGGACCGACTGCGACAAGGGCAGCCTCCGCGGTTGCCAGTGACCTGAGCGCGTTACGGGGACGAGCGCGCCCGAACGTCCCGAGCGACCGTGAGAATCGCACGGGAAAACGGCGGTGAGAACGGCTCGCGCCGTGGCTCGGCCGGCGGGTATGCTGGGAGACGATGGTGGCGAGTGCCGGGGGAAGGACCGGCCGTGTGCCTGCGCTCGTGAAATACGACGTGCTCGAGGAGCTCGGGCACGGCGGGATGGCAACGGTGTATCGCGCGCACGACAAGCGGCTCGCCCGCGATGTCGCCGTGAAGGTGCTCCATCCGCACCTCCGCGAGAGTCGGGAGATCGCCCATCGCTTCGCCGCCGAGGCGAAGGCCGTCGCCAAGCTGCGGCACCCGAACATCGTCGAGGTCTTCGACGTCTCCGGCGAGGACGACGACGAGCAGTTCCTCGTCGTCGAGCTCGTCCGCGGACGAACGCTCCGCCAGCTCCTCCAACAGCGGGGCGGGCTGCCGCCCGAGATCGCTGCCGTCATCGCCGTGGAGCTCCTCTCCGCGCTCGTCCATGCGCATGCGTCCGGCGTCGTGCATCGGGACGTCAAGCCGGAGAACGTGCTCATCGAGCATCGTCCGGCACGGACCGAGGAGCGTCCTTCGGAAGAGGGCGCGAACGGCAGTGGGTCTCCTTCGACGCCCGAAGGGCGGCGATCCTCTCCGGTCGACAGCGAGCACGGCGCGCGCGTCGCCGTGAAGCTCACCGACTTCGGGATCGCGAAGCTCCTCGACGCGCAGGGCGTCACGTCGACGGGACAGGTGCTCGGGAGCCCGGCGCACATGGCACCCGAGCAGATCGAGGGCGGCGAGGTGGACGGGCGCGCCGACGTCTTCGGGATGGGCGTCCTCCTCTATGAGTGCCTCGTCGGGCACCTGCCCTTCGAGGGGAACAACCCGGCCCAAGTCCTTCGTCGCGTGCTCGACGGGATCTATCCGAGCGCCGAACGCGAGCGACCGATCGTCGGCAAGCGGTGGAGCCAGCTCGTCGATCGCGCGCTCGCGCGCAAGCCGGACGACCGCTTCGAGACCGCCCAGGCGATGCGCGATGCGCTCCTCGCCGAGCTCGGGCGGCTCGGGTTCGGGGCATCGCGCGGCTCGCTCGAGGCGTTCCTCGACGACCCCGAGGGATGGACCGCGGCGCAGGACGAGAAGATGATCGCGCGCCTCTGCGAGCTCGGCGGCGAAGCGCGCAAGCGGGGCGACGCCGTCGCCGCCGCCGCGGACTACAACCGCGCGCTCGCGTATGCGCCCGCCGACCCGGCGCTCCTCAAGATCGTCTCGAGCATGCATCGCGCCGAGGAGAGACGCCGGCTCGCGCGTCGTCTCGGACCGCTCGTGCTCGGCGCGCTCGCGATGGGCGGGTCCGCCTACGTGGTCGCGCGCGCGGTGAAGGCGAGCAGCGATCCCGGACTCTCGAACGTGAAGCCGGACACCTCGGCGCGCGCCGATCGGCCGCGGCAGGTGCCGAGCGCCAAGCCGTCCGCAGCTCCGGCCACGAGCGCCGCCGCGGCGACGAGCAGTCGCGCGCAGACGGCGTCGAGCACGCCGCGGATCGTCGCGACCGCCATCGTGACGCCGCCGATCGCGTCGAACGGTGCGAAGCGCGTGTCACGCTCCGTCTCGGGCACGCTCCAGCCGCGCTACGGCGTGCACATGAACGTCGACGGCGCCGAGGCGGGCAGCCCCGAAGGGCGCTTCCAGGTGACGCTCGACGACAAGCCGCACGTCCTCACGTTCACCTGTCGTGACGCGAAGGGGGCGGAGCTCTGCGTGTCGAAGAACGTCAACGTGCCGCCGGGCGACAAGGACGAGACGTTCGACGTCACCCTGCAGATCCTCCCGGCGCGCCTCGTCGTGCAGGGCCCGGCCGGCGCGGCCTACGGCATCGAGGAGATGCCGGGCGTCACGCTCGCGGCGGGCGTCGCCGCGGACGTCCCGATGCCGACCGGAGTGAAGGACGTGACGCTCTACGACCGCGCGGATCCGTCGCGGCGCAAGGGCGTGCGCCTCCTCGCGGGCAAGAACCAGACGGCGACGCTGGAAGCGAACTGACCGCGCGCGGCGTCTGGTAGACTCGCCGGCGAGCATGCGGCTCGCTGGTGTCCTCCGTGCGTGTGTCGTCGCGCTCGTCGTCCTGGCGAGCGGAACGGCGTTCGCGCAGGGTCGCGCCGATCTCGAGAAGGCGCGTGCGGCCTATCTCGCACGGAACTACGGCGAGGCGGAGGAGCGGCTGCGGTCGCTCGTCGATCCGAACTCCGGGACGAAGGAGCGCGTCGTGCTCTCGCAAGCGCGGATGTACCTCGGTGCGACGCTCCTCGCGCAGGGCAAGCGAGAGCAGGCCGAGGACGTCTTCGAGAAGCTCATCCTCGAGGACCCGGCGTACGAGCCCGACCCGCTCGGCTTCCCGGCCGACGTCGTCAACACCTTCATCGACACCCGCGTGCAGCTCCAGGAGCGCCTCAAGGCTGCCGCCCAGACCGCGGCGAAGCTCGAGGCCGAGCGTCGTGCACGTGAAGAAGCCGACCGGCGTGCCCGCGAGGCGTGGCTCGAGAAGGTGAAGACGCAGGCAGGCGAGGAGCGCGTGACGGTGCGCAACGAGCGCCTGGTCGCGTGCATGCCTTTCGGCGCCGGCCAGTTCCAGAACCGGCAGCCGGTGCTGGGCTGGACCTTCCTCGGCGTCGAGTCGGGCCTCTTCGTCGCGACGGCGGTCACGTGGGGCCTCGGTCTCTACTGGCGCGATCGCGCGCGTGACGAAGCGCGCGAGATCGCGCTCATCGATCGCGCGAACGAGCTCCAGGACCGGGCCGACACGCTGCGGACCTGGAACCTCGGCCTCGGCGGCGCGCTGGCGGCGGTCGCGGTCGGCGGGATCGTCCAGGCGAACGTCGCGTTCGTCCCGCAGTTCGACGAGAAGCGGAAGCGGCCGCTCCCGCCGCTGAACGGCGTCGGCGCGGGGTGGGGCCGGATCACGCCGTTCGTCGCCCCGATGGCGGGGAGGGAAGGGGCGCCGGGCGGGGTGATGGTCGGCGCGGCGGGCGTGGCGTTCTAGGCGCGGGCGGCTACAGCGCGCTCCGCACGAAGATGTCCTCCAGCGTCTCGCGCTTCGGGATCACGCTCTCGACCCGCGCATTCGCTTCGAGCGCCTGGCGCAGCACCTCGCGCACGCCCTCGTCGCCCTGCACTTCGAGGACCAGGTTCTTGCCGAGTCGTTGCGTCCGTTCGGCGAGCTTCTCGAACGCGGCTTCGTCCGGCACGTCCGCGAGCGTGATCTCGCTCCGGCGCACGTCGGACTTCACGAGCTCCTCGATCTCCCCGGATGCGACGACCTCGCCCTTGCGCAGGATGCAGACGCGGTCGCAGAGCATCTCGACGTCGCTGAGGATGTGGCTCGAGAAGAACACGGTACGGCCCGCGTTCGCCTCTTCCACGATGAGGTCGCGCACTTCCTTCCGCCCGACCGGGTCGAGGCCGCTCATCGGCTCGTCGAGGATGAGGAGCTCCGGCGAATGCACGAGCGCGGCGGCGAAGCCGGTGCGCTGGAGCATGCCCTTCGACAGGTTCCGCACCGGCCGGTCCATCGCGTAACCGATCCCGACGCGCTCGATGACCTCGACGACCTTCTTCGCGAGCGTGCTCCCGCTCATCCCGTTCAAGCGGCCGCAGAGCGACACGAACTCGCGCGGCGTGAGGTACGGATAGACGTACGGGTTCTCGGGCAGGAACCCGACCTTCCCCATCGCCTCCGGCGAAGGCGCGACCTCGCCGAGGATCGTGGCGCTCCCGCTCGTCGGCGTAATGAGGCCGGTCAACATCTTGATCGTCGTCGTCTTCCCGGCGCCGTTCGGGCCGAGGAAGCCGAACGTCTCGCCGCGATGCACCTCGAACGACACGGAGCGGACGGCCTCCACCTTCTTGCCGGTGAAGGGCTTCTTGAACGTCTTCGCGAGATTCGAGACCGAGAGGACGACGTCGGTGCCGGGCATGTTCAGCCCGGCATCCTACCAGGCCCGGCGCGCCCGAAGGCGGCTCAGTCTTCGTCCCGCGTGCTCGCCGGTCCCGCGACCGGGCCTGCGCTGTACTCGTGGAGCTTGTACTGGATCTTGCGCGGGGAGACGCCGAGGATGCTCGCCGCCTTCGACGTCGAGCCCCCGCACGCTTCGAGCGTCCGCAGGATCGCGTAGCGCTCGAGGTCCTGGATCGTGGACCCGGGGATCGGAGGCGGCGCGTCCTTCTGGTTCGCCGGTGCGAGCGACAACGGGAGGTGGCGCACTTCGATCTGCGGCCCTTCGCAGAGGACGACCGCGCGCTCGATCACGTTCTCGAGCTCGCGGACGTTGCCGGGCCAGTCGTAGCCGCTCAGCACCTTCAGCGCCTGGTCGCTGATCCCTTCGATCGCGCGGCCGTTCTCCTTCGCGTAGCGCGCGAGGAAGAAGCTCGCGAGCGGCCCGATGTCGGCGCGGCGCTCGCGGAGCGGCGGCAGCTCGATCGAGATGACGTTGAGGCGGTAGTAGAGGTCCTCGCGGAAGGTGCCCTTCTTGATCTCCGCCTTGAGGTCGCGGTTCGTCGCCGCGATGAGGCGCACGTCGACCTTCACCGTCTCGTTGCCGCCGACGCGCTCGAACGTCTTCTCCTGGAGGAAGCGAAGGAGCTTCACCTGCGTCCCCATCGGGATCTCGCCGATCTCGTCGAGGAAGAGCGTGCCGCCGTCGGCCTGCTTGAAGCGGCCCTCGCGGCGCGCGACTGCGCCGGTGAAGGCGCCCTTCTCGTGCCCGAAGAGCTCGCTTTCGAGGAGCGACTCCGCGAGCGCCGCGCAGTGCAGTCGCACGAACGGCGCGCTCGCGCGCGGGCTCGCCGCGCAGATCGCCTCGGCGATGAGCTCCTTGCCCGTGCCGCTCTCCCCCGTGACGAGGACGCTCGCCTTGCTCGGGCCGACCTGCGCGACGAGGTCGAGGACAGCGCGCATCTTCGGGTCCTCGGTCACGATGTGACCGAGCGCGTTGCGCTCCCGGAGCCGGTCACGGAGAGCGAGGGTCTCCTGGAGCAGCTTCGCCTTCTCCATCGCGCGCTCGACGACGGCGGAGAGCGCCTCGTAGTCGAGCGGCTTGGTCAGGTAGTTCTCCGCGCCCGACTTCATCGCCGCGACGGCGCTCGAGATGGAGCCGAACGCGGTCATCACGACGAACACGGTCTGGGGCGAGGCGCTCTTCGCTTTCTCCATGAACGCGATTCCGTCGAGGCCGGGCATCTTCAGATCGGTCAGCACCACGTCGGGGGCGAACTCTTCGAGCTTGCCGAGCGCTTTGAAGCCGTCGGCGGCCGTCTCGGTCGCGTATCCCTCCTCGCGGAGGATTTCGCTGAGGGCCGCACGGGCGTTCGCCTCGTCGTCGACGACGAGGATCCGCCCGCGCGGGGTCGATCGGGGCTGCGGGGCCTGCTGCGCGGAGGCGGCCATGGGGGTCCTCTGGTCTTGCCATTCCCGGGGGCGGGTGACAACCGCCGCCTCCGGTCAGCAGTTCCCTCGGTTAAAGGACGGACCGCACCCCCTCAACAGCTCGACCGTCATCGTGACACGGGCCGAAAGAGGGTGTTACGGTCGTGCCCGGCGTCATGAAGAGAGCCGGCTTCCTTTGCACGACCACGTTCGTCTGCTTCGCTTTTCCCGCCATCGCACACGCTCAAGCGAGCGGAGGAGGTGGCGGCAAGGTGACCTTCGGGGGAGGAGGCGCGGCCTCGGCCCAGACGGGCGCCGACGCGCGCGCCAATGCCGGCGCGAGCCCGACCGCGGAGCGCGAGCTCCTCGCGGAGGGCATCGACAAGCCCGAGGAGAAGCAGGACGAGTGGGCGGAGCGTGACCGCAAGCTGAACGAGGCCTCGACGCTCACCGGCGGCGTCGGTCTCGTCCACACGCAGCACGCGCAGGGCGGGGCGCCCGGCCAGTTCCGGCTCGGCTTCACGACCGAGTTCATGTCGGCCGGCTTCCTCTGCTCGAGCGAGTTCCCGTGTCCGAACCCGCGCGGCGCCGGCAGCATCACGAGCGACAGCACCGATCACATCGGCGGGCGTCTCACGCTCGACATGCAGGTGCTGAAGTGGCTCGACACCTACGTCGCCACGAGCGCGATCGCGAACTCGAACAACGCGAATCGTCCGTCGCTCCTCCAGGTGCTCGGCGACAGCGTCCTCGGTGGCAAGGCGCACGGCGACATCAACAAGTGGTTCTCCGCCGGCGGCGCGTTCGAGCTCTGGCTCGTCAACGGCACCGGCTCCGTCGGGCTCGCCGGCGGCGGGACCAGCGCGAAGTTCCGCGGTCTCGCGACCGCCGACCTCCGCGGCCTCGAGAAGAAGGTCCCTCTCCGGATCAGCACGAACCTCACCTACGTGCTCGACAACACCGGTGAGGTCGTCAAGGACACCGAGACGTCGCGCGGCGCGCCGATCACGCGCATCGAGCGCTACGGCCTGAACATCAACCGCGTCGACCACTTCGACATCCACCTCGGCGCCGAGCTCTTCGCGGCGCAGGAGAAGGTCCGGCCGTTCCTCGAGTACCAGATCGCGATCCCGATCAACCGCCAGGACTACTTGTGCCGGGCGAACAATCCGAGCCGCGACAAGTGCCTCGCGAACGAAGCGCTCGCCCCGAGCAGCCTCACGCTCGGCGCGCGGTTCTTCCCGTGGAAGCGCGGGTTCAACCTCCTCGCTGCGCTCGATGTCGGCGTCACCGGCGTCGGCACGTTCATCGAGGAAGTGCGTCCGACGCCGCCGTGGATGCTCTACCTCGGCGCGGGTTGGGCGTTCGACACGCAGGATCGGCCGCCGGTCGTCCAGGAGCGCGTCGTCGAGAAGCCGGTCGCGGCGAAGGCCGCGGGGCGCAAGATCCGCGGGTTCGTCCACGAAGAAGGGCAGGGCACGGGCGTCGCCGGTGCCGTCATCTCGTGGGACAACCATCCCGAGCTCACGAGCCTCGTCACGGGCGCCGACGGGCGCTTCGTCACCCACGAGCTCGAAGAAGGCCCCTACGTCTTCGGCGTGAAGGCCGAGGGCTACAAGCCGGGCCAGTGCACGACGACGGTGGTGCGCCCGGCGAAGCCCGGCCCGACGCCGCCGCCGGCGCCCGGCAAGCCCGCTCCGCAGGGCGGCGGCGACATCCAGCTCGACTGCACGCTCCAGGCGCTCCCGCGCGTCGGCAACGTCGTCGGCAAGGTGCGTGACGCCGAAGGCAATGCGGTCGCGAACGCGACGATCCGCGTCGTCGACAGCGCGAAGAAGGAGCTCTCCGGTTCGAGTGACCCGCAGGGCGGCTTCCGCTTCGAGCAGCTCGGCCCCGGCGAAGCGCAGGTGACGGTCGATGCCGAGGGATACCTCGCGCTGACCGAGAAGGTCGACGTGAAGCCGCGTCAGGACAACCAGGCGGATCTCGTCCTCCAGAAGCGTCCGAAGGATCCGCTCGTCAACGTCGGCAAGACCGAGATCACGATCAAGCAGCAGATCCAGTTCGCCGTCGACTCGGCCGTCATCCTCCCGCAGTCGAACGCGCTCCTCACCGAGATCGCCGATGCGCTCGTGAAGAACCCGCGCATCCGCCGCGTCGAGGTGCAGGGCCACACCGACAACACCGGCACGGCCGAGCGCAACAAGCAGCTCAGCGAGGACCGCGCGAATGCGGTCGTCGCGTGGCTCACCTCGCACGGCGTCGCCGCCGACCGGCTGGTCGCGCGCGGCTACGGGCAGAGCAAGCCGCTCGTCCCGAACGTCACCGCTGGTAACCGCCAGAAGAACCGCCGCGTGCAGTTCATCATCGTCGATCAGGACGCCGCGCCGGCCGCCGAGCCGAAGCGCAAGGCCGCGCCGAAGACGCCCTGACCCACCGCCCACGCGTTACCGCGTGGGAACGACCGGCCGCGCGGACGTCACCAGGGGGACACGTCCGATCGGCCGCGCGCCTCGCGATCGCGCCCGTTCTCCCGGACGGCACGCGTGATGCGTGTCGCCCCTCGCGGAGACCGGCCGATCGCGACCGGCTCCGGAAGGAGCGATCGTCATGGCAGAGCAGAAGCGCGGCGGCTCGGGAGCCGGTCAGGAGCACCTCCTGCCGGGGATTCGGCCGCCGGGCGCGCGCATCCTCCTCGCGGAGGACGACAGGGACCTGCGTGAGCTCGTCGTGCGCACGCTCGAGGACGAGGGCTACGAGGTCCATGCGGCGACGAGCGGCAAGGACCTCGTCTGGATGCTCGAGTCGGCGATCCTCGATGCCTATCCGCTCGACGGCGTCGATCTGATCCTCACCGACCTCAGGATGCCCGGCCCGACCGGGCTCGAGGTCCTCCGCGAGCTCCGCGCCGCGCACTGGACCACGCCGGCGATCCTGATGACCGCGTTCGCGAGCGTGGAGCTCTGCGCGACGGCCGCGCGCCTCCGCGTCGAGGTCCTCTCGAAGCCGTTCCCGATGCCGACGCTCGCCGAGAAGATCGCGACCATGCTCGAGGACGACGCCGAGGAACGCCGCGCGCGCGCGACGGTGCGTGCCCCGAGGACCTCATGAGCCCCGCGTCGCGCGAGCGACCATGTCTCCTCGTCGCGGAAGACGAGCGCGCGATGCGCGAGCTGCTCGTCGAGATCCTCCGTGCCGACGGCTATGACGTCCTCGAGGCGAAGAACGGCCGTGAGCTGTTCTGGGTCGTCGAGACGGCGCCGAGGCCGGTCGCCGTCGTCATCACCGACGTGAAGATGCCGGCCTACGACGGACTCGAGGTCGCGGAGGCGTGGGCCGCGAGGGGCGGAGGTCCGCGGCTCGTCCTCATGAGCGCATTCCCCGACGCGTGTGCGCGCAAGCGCGCCGAGGCGCTCGGCGTCACGCTCCTCCATAAGCCCTTCGAGATCTCCGTCCTCCAGGAGATCGTGCGCCGGCTCGTCGACGAAGGAGCGAATCCGTGAGCCTCCGCGTCGCGACATGGCCGCTCCCTTCGGCGCCGACGCGGCGCGAGCGCGCGCTGCGCTGGATCCGCATCGACGCGCGGACCGCCGTGCCCGCGAGCCTCCTCCTCTGGGTCCTCATCGCGCTCGGCGACGTCCTCACGACGGCCGAGGTCGCGTTCACGCTCCTCTACCTCGCTCCGGTCGGGATCGCGGTCTGGTTCCGGAACAGCCGCTTCGGCGCGGCGATCGCGCTTCTCTCGACCGCGAGCTCTTTCTTCACGTGGCTCTACACCTCGAAGACGCCGGTCGCGGTCCTCGTCTGGAACATCGCCTGTGAATGCGGCGTCTTCCTCGCGTTCGTCCTCGTGCTCGATCGCCTCCGTGCGCGCGTCGAGGAAGAGCAGCGCGGCCGTGAGACTGCGGTCGCGCAGCTCCGTCACGCCGAGCGGCTCACCACGATCGGCAAGCTCGCGGCTGGCGTCGCCCACGAGCTCGGGACGCCGCTGAACGTCATCTCCGGTCGTGCCTCTCTCATCGCGGATCAGAAGGTGGTCGGCGGCGACGCGCTCCGCTCGGCCACGATCATCCAGCACCAGGCGCTGCGGATGGGAGAGATCATCCAGGGCCTCCTCGCGTTCGCGCGTCGCGGCAAGGCAGCGAAGACCGCGACGGATCTCCAGGAGCTCGTCCGCGGCTCCGTCCGGCTCCTCCAGCCGATGGCGCGCGCGCGCGGCGTCGAGATCGCGGTGGAAGACGGCGGACCGGTCGTCGCGCCGGTGAGCCCTCGCGAGATCGAGCAGGTCCTCGGCAACCTCGTCGTCAACGCCGTCCAGGCGATGAAAGGAAGCGGTCGCGTGCGCGTGTCGGTCTCGTCCGATCCGAAGGAAGGCGTCGCCCGCATCCGGGTCGAGGACAACGGCCCGGGGATCCCGGACGACATCCTTCCGAACGTCTTCGATCCGTTCTTCACGACGAAGGAGGTCGGCGAGGGGACCGGCCTCGGCCTGTCGGTCGCGTTCGGGATCGTGCGCGACCACGGCGGGTGGTTCGAGGTCAGGACCGAGGTCGGCCACGGCACGTCGTTCGTGGTGTGCCTCCCGCTCGTGGAGCGCGATGCGCCGCCGAGCGGCTGAGCCGCGCGCCGAGCACGAAGGCCGCACGCGAGGTATGCTCCAGCGCGTGCTGCGCATCCTCGTGGTGGAAGACGATCGCGACGTGCGTGAGGCGGTCGTCACGTCGCTCCGTGACGAAGGCGACGACGTCGTCGCGTGCGCGGAGGCGACGGCTGCGATCGAGGAGCTCCAGCGGCGCGCGTTCGACCTCGTCATCTCGGACGTGCGCCTTCCGGGCAGGCTCTCGGGCATGGACGTGCTCCACGCCGCGCGCTCCTCCGTCGGGGGCAGCGCGCCCGAGGTCGTGCTGATGACGTCGTTCGCCGACGTGCGCCAGGTCGTCGCCGCGCTCCAAGCCGGCGCGCGCGACTACCTCACGAAGCCGTTCGAGATCGACGAGCTGCTCGTCCGCGTCGGCCACGTCCGCGAGAAGCGTCGTCTCGAGGAGGAGCTCGAGCGCGCGCGCCAGCGCCTCGGCGAGGCCGGTGGTCTCGAGCGCGTCCTCGTCGGCGAGTGTCCCGCGATGGTGCGCCTCCGGGACCGCATCGCGACCGTCGCGCCGAGCGACCTCCCCGTCCTCGTGTCCGGCGAGAGTGGCACGGGCAAGGAGCTCGTCGCGCGCGCGATCCACGACCTCGGGCCGCGCCGGGCAGGGCCGTTCGTCGCCGTGAACTGCGCGGCGTTTCCGGAGTCGCTGCTCGAGGCCGAGCTCTTCGGCTACGAGCGCGGCGCGTTCACCGGAGCACAGAAGAAGAGGGCCGGCCGGTTCCAGGCGGCGAGCGGCGGGACGCTCTTCCTCGACGAGGTCGGCGAGATGCCGCTCGCCGCGCAGGTGAAGCTCTTGCGCGCCGCGCAGGACGGGCGGGTGACGCCGCTCGGCTCGGACGAGCCGATCGCGACCGACGTCCGGATCGTCTCGGCGACGAACCGGGATCTCCGCGCGATGATCGGCGAGAAGGCGTTCCGCGAGGACCTCTACTACCGCCTCGCGGGCGTCCTCGTGCACGTTCCACCGCTCCGCGATCGGAGTGGAGACGTCCCGCTCCTCGTCGAGCACTTCCTCCGGCTGCACGCGAGCGCGAAGGGGAGCGGAGCGCTCCCGCAGGTCGACGTCGACGCGTGGAGCGTCCTCCGCAAGCACCCCTATCCCGGCAACGTGCGCGAGCTCGCCCATGCGGTGGAGCACGCGATCGTGATGTCGCGCGGTGAGGTCATCCGGCGCGAGCATCTTCCCGAGGACATGACGCGCGAGGCGCGCGGGGAGACAGGCAGCGAGACGGTGCTGCCGCTCTCGCAGTCGATGAAGCGCTTCGAGCGCGAGCAGCTCCTCGGCGCGCTTGCGGCATCGGGCGGCAAGCGGACGAAGGCCGCCGAGCTCCTCGGCATCTCGCGGAAGAACCTCTGGGAGAAGCTGAAGGCGCACGACATCAGCGACTCCGACGTCGATGACTGACACGCGACGCGAGTCTTCAGTCTTCAGCTGGGAGACGAGAGCCTCTCGCGACCTACGGCGTCTTGAAGCACGACAGCCGCGCGCCCGGGATCGCGGCAGCTCGGCAGACGAAGCCGAGCGGGCAAGGGCATGCGCGCGTGCACGTGTTCCGTCCGCTCTGATCGCCGCGTACGCACGAGAGCCCTAGCTGACAGCCGGCCTGCGCTCCGTCGCAGTCCGCCTGCCCGTTGGCGCACACGCACTCGTCGCCGAGCGCTCCGACGCCTCCGCGCGTCCCGGCCGCGCCGTCGATCGCGTCGACCGAGCAGGCGCCGACGAGGCCGACGAGGCCGACGAGGCCGACGAACGAGACCCTGACCCCCCCGACGTCCATGGAAAGGAGTCTAGGTCGGCGACCGCGTGGGCGCTTTCTGTGACCGCGGAGCTTCCCCAACACACCGAAAGGACTAAGGTCCGGTCCTGCGGGGACCCGCGGCCGCGAGGATCGGATCGGTCGGGAGGAGCACTGCCGCGTCGCGGATGATCGTCGCTCCCTCCGGAGTGGGTTGATCAGCGCCGCCCTGCGCGCTATCTTCGCGGCCCCAATTGGAGGATGTCGCGATGCGGACCCCAATTCTCGGGTTCGCATTTTTTTTGTCTTCCGAACGGCATGCAGCACCAGAGCCTACCCCCCAAGAGCACCCCCGGCTTCGATCGTGAGCGGCTGACTGCCGTGATCGAGCCCGTCGTGCGCGCACACGGGGCGGAGCTCGTGGACATCGAGCTGAAGAACGAGAACGGCTGGGTGTTGCGCGTCTTCGTCGAGCGCCTCGGCGCGCTGACCGAGAAGATGAGCACCAAGCAGGCCGCGATCGATCTCGCCGTCTGCTCCGACATCGCTCGTGAGCTCTCGCCCGTGCTCGACGAGGCGGACCCGATCCCCCACCGCTACAACCTCGAGGTCGGCTCTCCCGGCGTCGAGCGTCCCCTGAAGAAGGAGGCGGACTACGTTCGCTTCCAGGGAGAGAAAGCGAAGCTGAAGCTCCGCAACGCACACGCCGGCCAGAAAGTGGTCGTCGGGGTGCTCGGCGAGCTGGCCGACGGCGCGATCGCCGTGCAGGACGGCGGCCGCACCTACAAGATTCCGTTGGACGACATCCTCGGCGCGCGCCTGGTCTTCGAGTTCGGGCCCGCGAGCAAGCCGTCGCCTGGCGGCGGCAAGAAGAAGAAGGGGAAGTCGTGACCCTCGGCGTACCTGACACGCGAAGCGATCTGAAGAGGAAGACCATGGCCACTCAGCAGCAAGCAGCCCAGTCTGACGTGAACCTTGCCCAGGCGATCGACATGGTCGCCAAGGAGAAGGGAATCGACCGCGCGCGGCTCGTGAAGACGATCGAGGAGGCCATCCTCAAGGCCGCGCAGAGCGTGTTCGGTCCGAACCGCGAGCTCCAGGCGACCTTCAACGAGGAGACCGGCCAGGTCGACCTCTTCCAGTTCATGACCGTCGTGGACGACGTGTCCGACGACGAGCGCGAGATCGCGCTCGAGGACGCCCAGAAGTACGGCCTCGAGGCCGAGATGGGCGAGGAGCTCGGCTTCCAGATCTTCTGGCACCCGATGGACGCGAAGAAGGCGGCCGAGCAGGACAAGGAGTTCGGCGACCTGCTGATGGTGAAGCAGGCGCGCTCGCAGTTCGGCCGCATCGCGGCGCAGACGGCGAAGCAGGTCCTCTACCAGCGCATGCGCGACGAGGAGCGGGACCTCATCTTCCAGGAGTTCAAGGACAAGAAGGGCGAGCTCATCAAGGGCGTCGTCCGCCGCTTCGAGAAGGGGAACAACCTCATCGTCGACCTCGGCCGCACGGAAGGCATCCTCCCGTTCCGCGAGCAGACGCCGCGGGAGACGTACCGCCCCGGCGACCGCATCGTCGCCCTCCTCAAGGACATCGATCGCGAAGCGCGTGGTCCGCAGATCATCCTCTCGCGCGCCGACGCGAAGCTCGTCGAGAAGCTCTTCGAGAGCGAGGTCCCCGAGATCTACGAAGGCATCGTGAAGATCGTCGCGTGCGCCCGCGAGGCCGGTGCGCGCTCGAAGATCGCCGTCATGAGCCGCGACGCGGACGTCGACCCGGTGGGCGCGTGCGTCGGCATGAAGGGCTCGCGCGTCCAGGCGGTCGTGCAGGAGCTCCGCGGCGAGAAGATCGACATCGTTCCGTGGGACCGCGATCCGGCGCGCTTCGTCTGCGCCGCGATCCAGCCCGCGGAGGTCAACAAGGTCATCGTCAACGAGGCGGACGGGCGCATGGAGCTCGTGGTGCCCGACGAGAAGCTCTCGCTCGCGATCGGCCGCAAGGGCCAGAACGTGCGCCTCGCCTGGCACCTCACCGGCTGGAAGCTCGACATCATCAGCGAGTCGAAGTTCAAGCAGATGGAGGAGGACGCCATCTCGCAGCTCTCGCGCATCGACGGCATCAGCGACGTCGTCGCGCGGAACATGTACCGCATGGGCTTCCGCGCCCTCGAAGAGGTCGCCGAGGCCTCCGAGCAGGAGCTCGCCGGCATCCAGGGCGTCGGCGCCGACCAGGCGTCGAAGATCCGCGCCGCCGCGGAGACGACGATGGAGCGCCTCCGCCAGGAGCGCATCCAGTCGGCGCAGTCGCGCACCGAGCCGCTCTCCGACAAGGAGAAGCTGCTCTTCGTGCCGGGCTGCGGCGAGCGCACGGTGCAGCTCCTCGAGGACGCGGGCTACCGCAGCATCGAGGAGATCCTCCGCGAGGACGAGGACAAGCTCGCGATCAAGAGCGGCCTCGGCATCAAGAAGGCCCGCGCGCTCAAGCAGGGCGCCGAGCAGTTCCTCCAGAACGAGTGGCGTCAGATCGAAGCGGCCCGCAAGAGCGCGGCCGCGACGACCGGCGCGAACGGCACGGTGTGATTCGTCACCGAGCTGTCACGGACGCAGCGCGCTAGACGGAGCACACGAGGGACGCGAAGAAGGAATGATGGTCGACACGAAACACGACGAGCGGCGCGAGCGGACTGCCAAGAGCGGTCCCGAGCGCACGTGCGCGGGGTGCGGGAAGCACGCCGCGCAGGAGGAGCTCGTGCGCGTCGTGCTCGATCCGTCTTCCGGCGAGCTCGCCGTCGATCTGGCGAGCTCCGGCTTCGGCCGCGGCGCCTACGTGCATCCGGCGGCGCCGTGCGTGACGAAGGCGATCAAGGGCGGCTTGGCCAAGAGCTTCAAGGCGAAGGTGGTCGTGGAGCCGCGTGCGTTCGGCGAAGAGCTGGTGCGCGCGGCGGATCGCCGGATCGAGGGGCTCCTCGGCGGTGCGAAGCGAGGGCGTCTCGTCGCGGTCGGCGCGGACGCGGTGCGTGAGTCACTCAGAGATGGAAAGGCGGAGCTCGTCGTCGTCGCGGTGGACGCAGCGGCGGCAGCTCGCTCGATGGAAGTGGAAGAGGCGATCGCCGGGGGCAAGGCGATCGCTTGGGGAGAGAAGTTGCGACTGGGCGCGCTCTTCGGGCGCGACGAGGTCGCGGTTTGCGCTCTGTTGCACGCGGGCATCGCCGAGGCGATGTCGAGTGTGTATCGAGCGTCGCGGCCGTTCGCCGGGAGTGAAGCATGGTGGTCTCGGGAGGTTCGATGAGCAAGGTTCGGGTCTACGAAGTAGCGAAGCAGCTGAACCTCGACCCAAAGGCCGTGGTGGGTTTGTTCCAGTCCATCGGCGTGACGGATGTGCGGAACCACATGAGCTCCGTCGATTCGGACGCGGTCGAGCGGCTGAAGCGCAACCTCGAGAAGCAGAAGACCCACGACGTGGTCGAGGAGCGCATCCGCCGTGGTGCCGGAGCGGTGATCAAGCGCCGTGCGGTCGCGAAGGCGGGCGAGCCGTCGTCGTCGGCGCCGGTCTCGCAGGCCGCACCGTCGACGTCGGATGTCGCCGCGGGGCTCACGGATGTCGCGTCGCGCCGGGACCTCTCCGCGCTGGCGGCGCCGAGCGCGCCCGCTTCGTCGCGCGAGGTGAGCGCAAGGGAATCGGCACGCGACGTCGGCGCGCGCGCGCCGCTCTCGGTCAAGGAGATCCCCGAGGACCGCGCGAGCGTCCGCGAGGTCGCGCCTCCGCCTGCGGCGCCTTCGAGCGTCCGCGCGATGCCTGCGCCGGAGCCCTCGGCTCCTGCCGTCGTCGCGCCTCCGCCGGCTCCGGCTTCGGTGCGCGAGGTCGCGCCTCCGCCGGCTCCGGCTTCGGTGCGCGAGGTCGCGCCTCCGCCGGTTCCGGCCTCGGTGCGCGAGGTCGCGCCTGCGGCGGCGGCGTCGGCCCCGGCCGCTCCGGCTTCCGTCCGCGAGGTCGCGTCGGTTGCGTCTGTCGCGTCTGTCGCGGCCGCGCCGGTCGAGCCCGCGCCCGCTCCGGTGGCGCCTGTGGCCGCTCCCGCCACGCCGCCTCCGCCGGCCGCCGCCGCAGCGGAGCCCGAGCCGGCGCCGCGCTCCGAGCCCCCGGTCCAGGCTCCGCCCCGTCCCTCCGCTGCTCCGAAGACGGGCGTGGAGTACTGGGCCGGCCGTCCGGGCGTTCCGATGCCGACGCCGATCGGTGCACAGCGCACCGGCATCGGTGGTGGCGCGGCCGGCATCGGCGCGCGCCGCGTGCAGTACGACCCGCGCGCGGGTGGCGGTCCGGGCCGTCCGGGCATGCGCCCGGGCCAGCAGATGGGACGCGGCGGTCCGATGGGCCGTGGCGGTCCGATGGGCCGCGGTCGTCCGGGCTTCCCGCCCATGCGGCGCGGTCCGGTGAACGTCTCCACGAAGGAGATGAGCGCCGACAAGAAGGTCATCCGCATCGAGGAGAACATCACGCTCTCCGCGATGGCCGCGAAGATGAGCCTCAAGGCGACGGAGCTCCTGATGAAGCTCCTCTCCATGGGCATGACCGGCATTCACATCAACACGACGCTCGACGCCGACACGGCGAAGATCCTCGCCGGCGAGTTCGGCTGGGAGGTCGAGGACGTCGCGACGACGGAAGAAGAGGACATCGCCGAGGCGCGCGGTGGAGCCGATGCAGCCGTCGCCGAGGAAGGCATGGAGCCGCGTCCTCCGGTCGTGACCGTCATGGGTCACGTCGACCACGGCAAGACGAGCCTCCTCGACAAGATCCGGAAGGCGAACGTCGCGCAGGGGGAGGCCGGCGGCATCACCCAGCACATCGGCGCCTACAAGGTGAAGACGGAGCGCGGCACGATCGTGTTCCTCGACACGCCGGGCCACGAGGCGTTCACCGCGATGCGCGCACGCGGCGCGGGTGCGACGGACATCGTCGTCCTCGTCGTCGCGGCGGACGACGGCGTGATGCCCCAGACGAAGGAAGCCATCGCGCACGCGAAGGCCGCCAAGGTCCCGATCATCGTCGCCGTGAACAAGATCGACAAGCCGGGCGCCGAGCCCGACCGCGTGAAGCGCGAGCTCGTCGAGCAGGGCCTCCAGCCCGAAGAGTGGGGCGGCGACACGATCTTCGTGAACCTGTCCGCGCTCACCGGCGAGAACATCCCGCAGCTGCTCGAGATGATCGAGCTGCAGAGCGAGGTCCTCGACCTCCGCGCCAACCCGAAGAAGCCGGCGCAGGGCGTCGTCCTCGAGGCGCTCCTCGACCGCGGTCGTGGTCCGGTGGCGCGCATCCTCGTCCAGGAAGGCACCCTCAAGGTCGGTGATTTCGTCCTCGCGGGTCCGGGCTTCGGCAAGGTCCGCGCGATGACGAACGAGCACGGCAAGCAGGTCCACGAGGCCGGGCCGTCCACGCCGGTCGAGATCCTCGGCCTGTCGGACGTGCCGGGCGCCGGCGACCCGCTCCACGCGGTCAAGGACCCGAAGAAGGCCCAGGAGATCGCGGAGAGCCGCAAGAACAAGCAGGACAAGGTCCGCATCGGCGGCGACGTCCGTGCGACCTGGGAAGAGATCGCGCGTCGCGCTTCCGCGGGCGAGCAGCAGGAGCTGCGCGTCATCGTGAAGGCGGACGTCCAGGGCTCGTCGGAGGCGCTCGTCAGCGCCTTCACGAAGCTGTCGACCGACCGCGTGAAGCTGTCGATCATCCACTCGGGTGTCGGCGCCATCACCGAAGGCGACGTGAACCTCGCGATCGCCTCGAAGGCGAGCATCATCGGCTTCAACGTCCGCCCGGCCGGCAAGGCCGCGAGCGTCGCCGAAGCCGAGAAGGTCGAGATCCGCCTCTACACGATCATCTACGACGCCGTGGACGAGGTGAAGAGCCTGATGGAAGGCCTCCTCCCGACCACGAAGGTCGAGAAGCTGAACGGCAAGGCCGAGGTCCGCGCGATCTTCAAGATCCGCGGCGTCGCGGTCGCCGGCTGCTACGTCATCCAGGGCAAGGTCTCGCGCGGCGGCCACGCACGGCTCGTCCGCGACGGCTCGGTCGTCTGGGACGGCAAGGTCGACGCCCTCAAGCGCTTCAAGGACGACGTCAAGGAAGTGGCCGAGGGCTTCGAGTGCGGTATCAGCCTCGAGGGCTTCAACGATCTCAAGGAAAAGGACGTCATCGAGTCCTTCGAGATCGAAGAGGTCAAGCAGAAGTTGTAGGAACGCGGGGGCGGCAAGCCGCCCCTCGCGTCCGACAACTTCACGGTCAAGTGGGGTGCTGCGCACCCCGCTCGTCGCTCTGCGACGAGCCTCCCCCGCGTCGCCTTCGGCGAACGCCTACGGCGCGCGAGAAGACGAGACGAGAGCAGAACCATGATTGTCGGTGTGCTTCGTCTCGTCTTCCACATCCCGCACGCACGCTCCCTGAAGGAGAAGCGTTCGGTCGTGCGGAAGTTCCGCGATCGCATCCGCGCGAAGTACGACGTGTCGATCGCCGAGGTGGAGGCGCAGGACCTCCACCAGAAGGCGATCTTCGGGGTCGCCGTGGTCTCGGCCGATGCGGCGGTTTGTGATTCCGTCCTGGAGCAGGTCGCGCGCACCGCGGAGCTCCAGGAAGAGGCGGTGCTCGCGGACCGATCGACCGAGCTGATTCCGGTCGGCGACGAGCTCTATGGAGGCGACGATGCCGGGTGACAACAGGCCTGCCCGCGTGGGCGCGCAGGTGAGGCAGGAGCTCGCGCGGCTCGTCGCGCGTGACATCGCGGATCCGCGGCTCGCGGAGCTCGTCGTGACGAACGTCGTGATGAGCGGGGATCTCCGCGTCGCGAAGATCTTCTGGCGCCTCGCGACCGTCGCGTCGGGCGCCGAGCTCGAGGCGCGCCGCGCCGACGCGACGACGGCGCTCGAGAAGTCGTCCGGCCGCCTCAAGCGCGCGGTGACCGCGCGCGTCGGCCTCCGCTACGCGCCGGAGCTCCGGTTCGTGTACGACGCGGGACAGGATGCGCGGGACCGCATCGAGCAGCTGCTTCACGAAGTCGCGCAGGACGAGAAGAAGCGCGGCAAGTGAGCGCCGGTCGCTGATCGCGTACGCTACGGCGTGATGGAACGAAACGCGCTTCGCGTCGCGGTCGTCGCGCTCTTCGGGATCGCGTCGTGCCAGGGGATCCAGGAGCGGCTCGACGTGCTCCGCGTGAAGAAGATCGAGATCATCGACGACGACGACAGGTCGAAGATGAACGTCGAGACCGAGCTCCGCACGCTGAAGGAGCGCGTCGCGAAGCTCGAGGCGGACCTCGCGAAGATGCAGAGCGTGCCGCCGCCGTCTCCCACGCCGCCGCCGCCGCCCGCACCCGCGGCGAGCGACGCCGGCGCACGTCCGGCGGCGCGCACAGCGAAGCCGCCGCCCGGGCCGCCGTCCGGCGACCTCTACTGAGGAGCGCGCGATGAACCTGCCTCTCCCGGGCCTCGCGACCGTCGACGGAGCGCGCGCAGCGCTGCTCCGGCGCCTCGGTGCGCCCGGGCGAGCGCTCCTCCGCGACCCTTCGCTGCGGGCCGTGCTCTACGGCCTCTCGGGCGTGCTCGTCGCGCTCGCTCTCACGTGCGCAGCGCCGCTCCACGTGTTCGCGATAGCGCCGCTCGTCCTCGGCATCCCTCACGTGCTCGCGGACGTCCGGTACCTCGTCGTCCGGCCCGGGCTCCACCGTCGTCGGCTCCTGGTCGCGCTCGTCGCGGTCCCGCTCGTCCTGTCGGCGACGACGTACCGGCCTGCCGTGGGCCTCGCCGCATCGGTGATCGTCGCCTTGCTCGCGCGCGGCTCGCTCGCGCGCCGCGCGGTCGTCGCCGGCGTCGCGCTCTTCGGGGTCGTGCTCGCATCACTCCATCCCGAGCGCGCCGCGCTCACGATGGTCCACGCGCACAACGCGATCGGCGCCGTCTTCGTGCTCGTCGTCTTCGCGCGCCGGCGCTGGCTCGAAGCCATCCCCATCGCCGTGTTCGTCGTCTTCGCGGCCGCGATCGTCGTCGGCGTCTTCGACCGTGCGTTCTCGAGACCGTTCGCGCTCATCGAGCCCGGCGGGGCCGAGCCGATCGGCTCCGTCGTCGCGACGATGGCGCCGCTGGAGGATCCGGTGCTCGCGTTGCGGCTCGTCGCGCTCTTCGTCTTCGCGCAAGGCGTCCACTACGTCGCGTGGCTGCGTGTCGTCCCGGAGCTCGCGCGCGAACGACGCGGCATCCGGAGCTTCTCGTCGAGCGCGCGCGCGCTCGGTCGTGATCTCGGCCCGTGGGTGCTCGCTTCCGCCGCAGCGTGCGCAGTGCTCCTCGTCGTCGTCGCGGCGGCCGGCTCGCTCTCCGAAGCGCGCGATCTCTACCTCGTGATGGCGGCGTTCCACGGCCCTCTCGAGCTCGCCGTCCTCGCCCTCGTCGCGGTCGAGGGCAGGGGAGCGCTCGCTCCGCGGATCGGCTGACGCGTGCTCACGCAGGCGTACGTCCTGGCGTGGCTCCGCGCGCTGCTCTTCACGCAGGTCGTCGAGGCGCCGATCTACCGTCGCGCGCTCGGCGTGCGCTGGTGGCATGCGCTCGTCCCCTCGTTCGTCACGCATCCGTTCGTGTGGTTCGCCTTCCCGCTCCTCGACGCGATCGGCGTCCCGTACGCGGGCTGGGTGGCGCTCGCGGAGATCAGCGTGTGGCTCGTCGAGGCCGCGATCCTCGCGCGCCTCGCCCGCGTCACGTGGGGACGCGGCGCGCTCGTCTCGCTCGCCGGAAACGGCGCGAGCTTCGTGCTCGGCTTGCTCGCGAACGAGCTCTTCGGCGGCATCTGAGGGCGGTCCGCGAGGCCACCGCGACGCCGCGGCGAGAAGAGCTGGCCTTGCGCTCGCGCGCACGGCGCGCTACTCCTCTTACCCGCACGAACCGCACCGAGTCGCACATCGCGACGCGCCCGAAAGAGTACGCGCAGGTGAGGTGGCAAGGCGCTTTCGACGTGGTCGTACGATCGCGTTCGTTGTTCGGCGCCGTGATTTTTCTCCTCCGCCCGCGGCCGCGCGGAGGTGTGCCAGTGCCCCCGCCCCGTGGCTTCGACCGACACATCGTTCGGTCGCCACGGCGCCACCCCCCGGGCCGCACGAAACGAGACCTCGAGCGTGAGTATTCCTACGCGGCGCGCCGATCATGGCGTCGCCTCCCCCTCTTCGAACCATCGCAGCCATCCCCGTTCTCCTGAAGCTCGACCGGCACGACCGGCCCACGCGCCGGCGCCCCGCGCCCCCGAGGTCCCCGCTGCGGAGCCCTCGGACATCCGTCTCCCGACCGACTTCGCTTCGCTCGGGCTCGTTCCGGGCCTCGTCCGGGCCGTCGCCGACGAGGGCTATACGCAGCCGACGCCGATCCAAGCTCGTGCGATCCCGCACGCCGCTGCGGGCCGCGACCTCGTCGCGTGCGCGCAGACCGGCACGGGCAAGACGGCTGCATTCGTCCTGCCCATGCTCCAGCGCCTCGCAGCCGAGCAGCGGACCGGCAAGGTGCGCGCGCTCGTCGTGACCCCCACGCGTGAGCTCGCGGCGCAGATCGCCGAGCGCATCACCGCGTACGGTCGCCACGGCGGGATCCGCCACACCGTGATCTACGGCGGCGTCGGTCAGCGTCCGCAAGAAGAGGCGCTCCGCGCGCGGCCCGACGTCCTCGTCGCCACGCCGGGTCGCTTGCTCGACTTGATGGGCCAGGGCTACGTCGACCTCTCCGGCGTGCGCACGCTCGTCCTCGACGAGGCGGATCGCATGCTCGACATGGGCTTCTTGCCCGACGTGAAGCGCATCATCGCGGCCGTCCCGAAGGACCGGCAGACGCTGCTCTTCTCGGCGACGATGCCCGGCCCGATCGCGGAGCTCGCGAAGGGCGTCCTGCGCGACCCGGTGCGCGTCTCGGTGACGCCGCAGGCGACCGCGGCCGAGACGGTCACGCAGTCCGTCTACCTCGTCGCGAAGGCCGAGAAGCGCGCGCTCCTCGAGCGCCTGCTGCGCACGTCGGGGATCGATCGCGCGATCGTCTTCACGCGGACCAAGCACGGCGCCAACCGCGTCGCCGAGCAGCTCACGAAGTCCGGCATCGACGCGCTGCCGATCCACGGTAACAAGTCCCAGAACGCGCGGGATCGCGCGCTCTCGCAGTTCCGCTCCGGCGTCACGCCGGTGCTCGTCGCGACCGACCTCGCGGCGCGCGGCATCGACGTCGAAGGCGTCTCGCACGTCATCAACTTCGAGCTGCCGAACGTCGCCGAGCAGTACGTGCACCGGATCGGCCGGACCGGCCGTGCAGGCGCGACCGGAACGGCGTTCACGTTCTGCGACCCGGCCGAGGAGCGTGGGCTCCTCCACGACATCGAGAAGCTGCTCGGTGCGAAGATCCCGGTCGCGGCAGGGTCCTCTCGCCCGGTGGAGACGCAGGATGCGCCGGCCGCGCGTCCGGCGAGGCCGGCCCCGCACGTCCACAAGCAGAGTGGCCATACGCCGAGGCCGAGCCACGGCCAGCGACCGGCGGCACCGGCCGCGCATGCCGGCGCGCAACAGGGCGCGTCGGCGACCCAGGGTGGCACCGAGCCCTCGGGCGCGGCGCGTCGTCGTCGTTCACGCCGAAGGTATCGCGGCGCGCGGCTCACTTGAGCGCGTGTCGATTGGCGGTCGGACGGCCGTCGTCTTGAAGGAGCCGAACTAACTCGAGGAGGAGCGATGAATCCCAGCGTCAACAAGCGTCAAAAGGAGCGCGCACGCGCGGAGAAGCAGCGCGACAAGGCCGCCGAGAAGGCCCGTCGCCGCGAAGAGAAGGCGAACCGGCCTGCCGGTGCGCCGGGCGAGGATCCCGACATCGCGGGCATCGTGCCGGGCCCGCAGCCCGTCGCCGAAGAAGAATCGGCCTGACCACGCCGCGCGCGAGCGGGCGAACCGAGCTCTGACGACATCGTCGTCAGAGCTCGTGCCCATTCGTGGCCGGGAGATGTGGGGAGACGCACGCTTCGCCGTCGCGGCCGCGCTCGGCAAGACGCGAGGCTGGCCAAGACCTTTCCACCGGCCAGATCCTGACCGGACACGTTCGAGCCGGTGACGAACGACCTGCGCGACGAACGCGCGGGTTTTCCCTGCTCTGCGCGCGCAGCACGCGTCGGCACGCCGCCTGCTCTCCTCGTCCTCCGCATGCGGGGGACCACTCCAGCGAGCGCACGGCTGCTCGTCGTCGACGACGAAGAGGAGCTCCTGTGGTCCGTCTCGCAGCGGCTACGGAAAGAGCGTCCGCGCCTCGCGGTGGCGACCGCCACGAGCGGCCACGCGGCGCTCGCGATGCTCGAGCAGGATCACTTCGACGTCCTCGTCGCCGACCTGCGGATGCCGGCGATGAGCGGGATGGACCTCGTCCTCGCCGCGCGCACGAAGCGGCCGCAGCTCCCCGTCGTCGTGATGACGGCATACCCGAGCAGCGACGTCGTCCAGACCATCCGCGAGAGCGGCGCGATCGAGTTCCTCGAGAAACCGTTCGAGTTCACCCAGTTCGTCGGCGCCGTCGAGCGCGCTCTCGAGCGCGGACGCGTCGGCTTCTCCGGCGCGATCCTCGTCCAGACCCTTCCGGACGTGATCCAGCTCTACGCGCTCTCGAACGCGACGGGAGCGCTCGACGTCTCGCGCGGTGACCGGACCGGCACGATCTGGTTCGACCGGGGCGCGATCCCGCACGCGGTCACGCGCGACAAGGCGGGGGCGGAAGCCTTCTACGACATCATGACCTGGCAGGGCGGCTCGTTCTCGATGCGCCCCGGTGCGGTCGCGCCGAAGCGATCGATCGTGGTGCCCTGGATGGAGCTCGTGATGGAAGCCTGCCGGCTCGCCGACGAGGGATCCATCTCTCGCGCGGACCACGATGTCGAGCTCCACACCGGCTGGACGATCGTTCCGCCCGCCGATCCCAAGACGTCCGAGGAGCACATTGCTCTTCGAAACGACACGACACGCGAACACACCAACATCTCGAAGGAGGGTTTCATGGCTAACTTCAAGGAGTCTCTTTCCAAGCTCGACTCGCTCGACGGCTTCATCGGCGCGTGCCTCTGCGACGCGGACAGCGGCATGGTGCTCGCGACGGAAGGCGGCGGGACGTTGAACATGGAGGTCGCGGGCGCGACGAACTCCGAGGTCGTGCGCGCGAAGCGCAAGGCCGCGAAGTCCCTCAACCTGAAGGACGACATCGAGGACATCCTCATCACGCTCGGCAAGCAGTACCACCTGATCCGCCCGCTCAAGAACAAGCCGAACATCTTCTTCTACCTCGCGCTCGACCGCTCGCGGTCGAACCTCGGCATGGCGCGCATCACGCTCGCGGACGTCGAGCGCGAGCTGGTGCTCTGAGCGGAGCCCGCCCATGTCGGTGACCGACCGCCCGCCCTTGCTGTACGTCGCGCACGATGCGCGAGACGCGGAGGCCGCGCAGACAGCGCTCGGCGCGGGTGGTTGGCCAGCGACCGCGGCGATCTCGGCCGCGCACGCGTCACGACTGCTCGCGCGCGGCGACGCCTTCGAGGTCGTCGCGCTGGACCCGCGTTTGCCCGGGGCCGTCGAGCTCGTCGCGAAGCTCGCCGACGAGCACGCGCGCCTCGCGCTGTATCTCGGGGCCGATGCCGCGACGGCGGCGAGGACCGGACGGGATCGTGGCCTTCTCGGCTGCGGCCCCGTCTCGAAGCTCGCCAGTCTCGCGCCGGTGCTGCGCGACGGACCACGCGCGCATGTCGTGACGTTCACCACGGTACTGCGCGCGGCCTGGCTCGCGCGCGCCACGGTGGCGGTCCGGGTCGGGGTGGAGGACAAGGAAGGCGTCGCGCGTCAGGTCGTCTTCTGGCTCGATCGAGGCGAGCCGGTCGACGCCGAATTCGGGGAAGCGCGCGGCGTCGACGCCGTCGCGCGCCTCGTACCGGGTAGCGCGCTCTCCGGCTCGGTCTCGGACATCACGACGCTGTCGGTCGTGGTCGAATACGAGACGCGCCCCGCCGGCAGGACGATCCGATGCGGGATGCCGACGTTGCTCGAGCTCTTCGACGACGACACGCCGTTCGTGGAGGTCCTCGAGGAGGAGATCGATCTCGAGCTGTGGACCGACAAGGCGTGGGCCTCGCAGGACGCGCCGGACGATCCGGAGGCCCACGAGCTCGTCGCGCGTGCGGCGAGCCTCGACGGCGTCCTGGAGGCCTTTCTCGTCGATGCGACCGGCAACGTCATCGCGAGCGTGGGGAACAACGGTGAGGGGCGCGCGGAGGCCGTCGAGCTCTGGTCGGCGCTCGCCCTCGGTGCCGCGGCGGCCACCCCCGACGACATGATCGAAGAGGTCGTCGTGGCGGGCGAGGACGTGCTCGACGTCCTCCGGCCGCTCTACGCCGAAGCGCGCGTCCTCCACGTCCGCTTCGCCCGGACGCAGACGAACCGCGCGCTCGCGAGCAGCGGTGTGCTCCGCATCTGCCGCGGGAACGCGAGTGTGCCGCCTCAGCGCGCGTCGTCGGCTTCGTCCCGCGAGATCACGCCGTAGTCCCGGAGCTTCTTGCGGAGGGTCATCCGCGAGACCTCGAGGACCCGCGCCGCGAGCGAGAGGTTCTGCTGCGCGGCCTTGAAGACGGCGAGGACGTGCTCCTTCTCCACCTCGTGGAGAGGGCGCATCGCGGTCTGTGTGCGTGAGACCGCGCCGGCGACGAAGGGTGACTGCGAGTCCCGCGCGCGTGCGCGCGCGATTTCGGAAGGCAGGTCGCGAAGACGAATCTCCGGCCCGCGGCGGAGCACGACGGCGCGCTCGAGGACGTTCCGGAGCTCGCGCACGTTGCCGGGCCAGTCGTAGGCGCGGAACGCGTCGAGCGCCTCGCTCGAGATCGACGGCGCCTGGACGCCGAGCTCGCGCGACAGCTCGGCGAGGAAGTGGGCGGCGAGGAGCTCGACGTCCCCGGTGCGCTCGCGGAGCGGCGGGAGCGCGACCTCGACGACGCGCAGGCGGTGGTAGAGGTCGAGCCGGAAGCGGCCTTCACGGACCTCGCGCTCGAGGGAGCGGTTCGTCGCCGACACGAGGCGGACGTCGGCGCGGATCTCGCGCTCGCCGCCGACGCGTCGGAAGGGGTGGCCGTCGAGGACGCGCAGCAGCTTGGGCTGGAGGTCGAGCGGCAGCTCGCCGAGCTCGTCGAGGAACAGCGTGCCGCCGGCGGCGAGCTCGAACACGCCGCGCTTCGCGGCGCGAGCGCCGGTGAACGCGCCCGCTTCGTGGCCGAAGAGCTCGCTCTCGAGGAGGGAAGGGGTGAACGCGCCTGCGTTCACCGTCACGAAGGGGCCGCCCGCCCGTTCACTCCACGCGTGCACGAGCGCGGCGCAGACCTCCTTGCCCGTCCCGGACTCGCCGGTCACCAGCACCGGCGTCCGCGGCGCCGCCGCCGCCGCGCGGACGGCTTCGATCGCGCGCAGCCAGGCCGGTGAAGCGCCGACGCCCTCCGCCGCGGCGTTTCCGCGCGTGGCGGCCTCGATCCGCCGCCTCAGCTGGGCGCGATCGCGGCAGCGCTCGAGCACGAGGAACAACTCCTCGGACGAGAGCGGCTTCGTGAGGTAGTCCCACGCGCCCTCTTTCATCGCGCGGACCGCGGAGGCCGCATCGTCGCGCCCGCTCAGCACGATCACGGGGACGTGCGGGTCCGTCGTCGTGAGCGTCGCGAGCACGTCGTGCCCGGAGGCGTCCGGGAGACCGAGGTCGAGGATGACCGCGTCGAACGCGAGCGACCGCGCCGCGGCGAGGCCGGCCTGACCGTCGCGTGCGGTGTGCGCCTCGTAGCCCTGCATCTTCAGCGCGCGGGAGAGCGCGAACGCGAAGTCGGCGTCGTCTTCCACGAGGAGGATGCGCCCCTTCACGTCGGTACCGCCGGGATGACGAGACAGAACGTCGAGCCGCCCTGGACGTTCGGGGTGAGCTCGATCCTGCCCCCGTTCTCGTGCGCGATCTGCTGCGCGATCGAGAGGCCTAGCCCCGTCCCTTGCGGCTTCGTCGTGAAGAACGGGTGGAAGATCGCCGCCCGGAGGTGCTCGGGAACGCCGGGACCGTCGTCCGTCACCGCGAAGCGGACGACGCGCCGGGCGTGGCGCTCGACCTCCAGCTGCTCGACCTGCTCCGTCACGTCGATGCGCACGCGCCCCGCGTCCTGGGTCGCGTCGAGAGCGTTGTTCGCGAGGATGACGAGGACCTGGACGACCTGCGCGTCTTCGCAGCTCACGCGCGGCAGACCCGAGGCGCATGGGCTTGCTCGCGCGCGACACTCGTCGCATGCCCACGCCGGTATTCACGCGCCCGCTCGATCGACGACATCGAAATGCGCAAGCGTCCTCTCCGCCTCCCGCGCGCCTGGCCCCGCGCGCCCTCCGTCCATGCGTATCAGATGGCCCGGAACGCGACAGGGCGATCGCGACAATCGATGCCGTCAGCGCGGCCGTACGCGCCACCGACACGGAGCGTCGTCGCAGACTCTACGTGAGCGCTCGCCAGTCTCACGTCAGCGCAGGCGCGTCACGTACCAAGCGCCGCGCCACGCGACCATCTCGGCGATGCGGATCTGGTGAGGCTTGCCGTCGACCGTGAAAGTCAGCTTGGAGCCCTTCACGCGCCAGACGGCGTTCTTCCAGTCTTTCTTCTTCGGCGTGAGCTGTTGGACCGAGTGGCCGAGCTCGAAGCCGACGAACTTCGCGTTCGCGACGCCCTTCGTGTGCTTGTTCAAGCGTTCGACGGAGCGACGGAACGGAACGGACACCTTCTTCTCCCACGCCTTCGCCGCATCGGGCGAGTCACGAAGGAGGAGGTACGCATCGCGCGGGAAGAGCACGTCGTTCGCGAGGTCCGCGTTGCCCTGCGCGATCGCTTCGACCAGGTGGCGCATGCGCGCCGCGAGCTCCTCGCTGCCGGCCGCGGGAAGGATGGTGTCCTCCGCCGTCGCGCCCGCATCGGCGACGCGCGCCGTACGCGGCGCGCCGGCTTCACCGGCATCGGCGCGGCCGACGACGACGACCGCATCGGCGGCGGAGGTCGTCGTCGTCGCTTCCGACTTCCCGCACGCGGCAGACGAGCACACGAGCGCCAGGAGGCACACGACGCGTGTGCCCCTCCGCCGGCGTCCGTCCCTCCCCGCGATCATGAAGCCGCGCGGCTCAGGCGAGGTTCGGGAGCTGGACGATGTCGACGTGGAGGACCTCGTCGAAGGCCCTGATCTCGTGCATGCACGCTTCGCTCGGGCGCGACACGACGCGGAGCTTCGCGCAGGACGCCGTCGAGCCGTCGAAGACGGTGTTCGTCACTTCTTCGACGTTGATGCCGTGACGCTTGATGACGGCGAGCACGTTCGCGAGCGTCCCGACCTTGTCGAGCATCCGGATGACCATCTGGAAGCGCGCGGTCGAGACGTTCGTGACGTTGACGACGTTCGGCACCGTGCCTTCGAGGAGGAACGAGCGGATCACGCGCACCGTCTCGGTCGCGATGGCGAGCTGGCCCTGGTCGGTCGACGCTGCGATGTGCGGCGTGCCGTAGAGGAAGCCGCCCGTCGCGTTGGGCGTCGTCAGGTTGTAGAGGTCCGCCGCGATCTCCTTCTTGCCGCGGGGCTCGTTCGGCACGACGTCGATCCCGACGCGGAGGCCACGGCTCTGGACCGCCTCGCGCATCGCTTCGTAGTCGACGAGGTCGGGGCGGGCGAGGTTCAGGAAGATCGCGCGCTTCGGCATCAGCCCGAAGACCTTGCGGCTCACGATCTGTCGCGTGCGGTCGTTCAACGCGAGGTGCAACGTGAGAATGTCCGACTTCGCGGCGAGGTCCTCGAGGTTCGCGCAGTAGCCGATCCCGAGCTCGCTCGCGCGGGCGTGGGTGAGGCTCCGGCTCCAGCCGATCGGGTGGAGGCCGAACGCCTTCGCGCGCATCGCCACCTCGCGGCCGATCGCGCCGAGGCCGGCGATGCCGATCGTCTTGCCGAGGATGCCTTCCGCCTTGCCGTATTCCTGGCGCTCCCAGCGGCCCGCGCGGAGCGACGCGACCGCGTCCGGGATCCGGCGGTCGATCGCGAGGAGCATCCCGAAGACGAGCTCGGCGACGGCGGACGCGTTCTTGCCCGGACAGTTGGCGACGTAGATCCCGCGCTCGCTCGCGGCCTTCACGTCGATCGTCGAGGTCTCGGCGCCCGCGCGCACGATCAGGTTCAGCGTCTTCGCCGACTCGATCGCCTTCCGCGTCACTTCCTTCGAGCGGACGACGAGGATGCCGACGCCCGAGAGCTTGGACTCGAGGGTCTCCTTCGTGATCTCCGGCTCGTAGATGACGTCGAGCGGGAGAGAGCGGAGCTCTTCGACCGCACGGGGATGGAGCTTGTCGGCGATGAGGAGACGCATGGCGGCGCGCACTCTAGCCGAAAACGGAAGAACTTGTAGGCCCGATCCCCGGAAAAGATGCCCGGAAAAGCGGGCGCGCTCAGCCGGGCAGACGGGCGCTGCCGCGCTTCGTCGCGAGCACGAGGCCGCCGGCCTCCTCGCGCAGGAACGGGCCCATCTGCGTCTGCGCGAAGCGCGTCAGCTTCGCATCGTACGGACCGCCTTTCGCGTCCCGTTTCACTTGCACGTAGAGCGCGCCGCCGTCGCCTGTCCGGGCGGTGCGGGGGTCGAGGGGCTCGACCGTCCCGTCGCTGAGGACGAGCACCGCTTCGCCGTCCTCCGCCCGCACGCTCCGGACGAAGTAGGGGACGTCGTCGACGACGAAGTACGTCCAGTCGTAGCCGTTCGTGAGGATGTACCGACCGTCGTCGGGGTGGCGGCTGATCCAGGTGTGGAGCGCGTCTCTGAGCTTCGGGTGCTCGACGAGGTTGCCCTCGTGGAAGAAACGCCCCTCGGCGTCGAGGCGGATCGTGCTCTCGCGGGACCGTCCCTCCGGAGCGGGGAAACGGAAGAACTCGGGATGATCGCCGGGCTTCACCGGGCCGAACGTAAGGCCCGGCCGCGATCCGGCCAACGGGGCAGAACGGGACAGGAGGCACCCTCAGCCCTTCCTTGACGCCGGACCGGGTCGGCCTATACAGACCTTTCAAAAGTTTTTGAAACTTGTGGGGCTTCGCCCCCACGAGGCTGAGGAGGCCTTTGGTCATGGCATACGACGGCCTGCGCGCATTCGTGGAAGCGCTCGAGCGTGAAGGCGAGCTCGTGCGGATCCGCCGCGAGGTCGATCCGGTGCTCGAGGTCGCCGAGATCGCCGACCGGGCGATGAAGGGCGGCGGCCCGGCGCTCCTCTTCGAGAACGTGAAGGGGTCGCGGTTCCCTCTCCTCATCAACGCGTACGGCTCGCGGAAGCGGATGAGCATGGCGCTCTCGACGCCGGACCTCGAGGAGCACGCCAAGGCGATCGCCGAGCTCGTCCACACCCGCGCGCCGAAGAACGCGCGCGAGCTCGCCGAGATGGCCGGGAAGGTGCCCGCGCTCGCGAGCGCCGTCCCGCGCAAGGTCTCTTCCGCGCCCTGTCAGGAAGTGGTGAAGACCGGCGGCGACGTCGACTTGAACGTCTTCCCGGTCCTCACGACGTGGCCGAAGGACGGCGGCCCGTTCTTCACGCTCCCGAACGTCATCACGAAGGATCCGGACACGGGGAACCGCAACATCGGGATGTACCGGATGCAGCGGATCGACGCGAAGACGACCGGGATGCACTGGCAGGTGCACAAGACCGGCGCGCGTCACTTCCGCCGCGCGAAGGAGCTCGGGAAGCGGCTCGAAGTCGCCGTCGCGTTCGGCGGCGATCCCGCGCTCACCTATGCCGCGACCGCCCCGCTCCCGGACGGGATCGACGAGTGGATGTTCGCCGGCTTCCTCCGCGGAAAATCGGTCGAGTACGTGAAGTGCAAGACCGTGGACCTCGAGGTCCCTGCCTGCGCCGACCTCGTCCTCGAGGGCTACGTCGATCCGTCCGAAGAGCTCTTCGCCGAAGGGCCCTTCGGCGATCACACCGGCTACTACACGCCGGTCGACGCGTTCCCGAAGTTCCACGTCACCGCGATCACGCACCGGAGGGAAGCGGTCTATCCGGCGACGCTCGTCGGCCCCCCGCCGATGGAGGACGCGTGGCTCGGGAAGGCGACCGAGCGACTCTTCCTGCCGCTCCTCCGGATGCTCTTCCCCGAGGTCGTCGACATGAACCTGCCCGTCGAGGGCGCGTTCCACAACCTCGCGATCGTGAGCATCCGGAAGCAGTACCCGTTCCACGCGACGCGCATCGCGCACGGCCTCTGGGGCGCCGGGCAGATGATGTTCTCGAAGGTGATCGTCATCGTCGACGAGGACGTCGACGTCCAGAACCCGGCCGAGGTCGTCTGGCGCGTGCTCGCGAACCTGGATCCGAAGCGGGACATGTCGTTCGTCGACGGCCCGATCGACCAGCTCGATCACGGCGCGAGCCAGAAGCTCTGGGGCGGGAAGGTCTGCATCGACGCGACGAAGAAGTGGCCCGAAGAGGGCTACCAGCGCGAGTGGCCGGACATCTGCGTGCAGGAGCAGGGGGTCGTCGCGAAGGTCGACCAGATCTGGAGCGAGCTCGGGATCCCGCTTCGCGGCGGCGACGCGCCGAAGCGTGACAAGGTGCTCGTCCCCGAGCTCGCGAAGCGTGCCGAGAAGGCCGAGGCGCATGCGAGCGCGAACCAGGAGATGTTCGAGCGCATCGCGCCGACCTACGACGTCCTGAACCGGCTCATGACCGCCGGGATCGACAAGCGCTGGCGCGCGCGCGCGATCGAGATGATCCGCGCGGCGGTCCCGAACGGCGGTCGGATCCTCGATCTCTGCGCGGGGACGCTCGACCTCTCCGCGATGCTGGAGGAGGCGCTCCCGACGTCGTCGATCGTCGCGTGCGACTTCTCCGCCTCGATGCTCGCGCGCGGCAAGGACAAGGTCCGCCGGACCGAGGTCGTCGTCGGCGACGCGCTCGCGCTTCCGTTCGCGGACGCGTCGTTCGACGTCGTCGTGTGCGGCTTCGGGATGCGGAACCTGGCCGACCTCCGGACGGGCATCCGGGAGGCCGCGCGCGTCCTCCGCCCCGGAGGGACGTTCGTGACCCTCGAGCTCTTCGCCGCGCAGAAGCTCCGCACGCGTGCGTTCCACCAGACGTTCGCGAACATCGCGCTTCCCGCGCTCGGCGCCGTCGTCGCGAAGGATCGCGAGGCCTACGCGTACCTCGCGAAGAGCATGCAGGGTTTCGTGACGCGCGAGGAGTACGAAGCCCTCCTCCGCGACGAGGGCTTCGGCGACGTCGCGTCGTCGGATCTCACGCTCGGCGTCGCCTCGATCGTGCGCGGCCTCGCTCCCGCGCGGCGGAAGACGGCCGGCGCCGCGGCACCCCGCACTGCCCACGCCGGCGAGGAGCCGTGATGCGCGCGTCGCCCCGCAAGATCGTGGTCGGCATCACCGGCGCGAGCGGCGCGCCCTACGCGAAGCGCCTCCTCGGCTGGCTCGCGGAGCGGAAGCGCACGGCGAAGGACGTCGAGGTCGGCGTCTGCCTCTCCGCGACCGCGCCCGAGGTCTGGCAGCTCGAGTGCGGCGGAGATCTCCGCGAGGAGCTCGGTGACCTGCCGATCTGGGGGATGCGCGACTACAAGGCGCCGTTCGCGAGCGGCAGCGCAGGCTGGCATGCGATGGCGATCGTGCCGTGCTCGATGGGCACGTGCGCGCGGATCGCGCACGGCATCTCCGACACGCTCCTCACGCGCGCGGCCGACGTGATGCTGAAGGAGCGGCGCACGCTGGTCGTCGTCCCGCGCGAGACGCCGCTCTCCGTCATCCACCTCGAGAACCTGACCTCGCTCGCACGCGCGGGCGCGGTCGTGATGCCGGCGATGCCGTCGTTCTACGGCCGCACGAAGACGCTCTCGCAGGCGGTCGACACCGTCGTCGGGCGCGTGCTCGATCACCTCGGGCTCGAGCACGACCTCTTGAATCGTTGGGGAACCCCAGGGGACGCCGCGCAAGCTCCGGAGGAAGACTCGTGACGCGATTTCTCGAAGAAGCGATCCACCGTTCGGGGCTCTCGCCCGTCCTCGCCGCGAAGCGCGCCGGCGATCTCGACACCGTCCGCGCGAACGTCGCCGAGCTCGCGAAGGCCGATCTCCTCGCCCTCGGCGCGGTCGCCGATCTCCTGCGGAGCGAAGAGGTCGGCGAGGTCGTCCGTCTCCACGACGAGCACGCGACCGCCGCCGGCACCACGCTGTGGGTCGACGTCCCCACCGGCACCTCCGAGCTCGACGTCCTCCGTGCGTGCGCGATCGCGCGGATCGCGTGCGCGAAGGGCATGCGCGTCGGGCTCGATTGGTCGAAGCACGGCCTCGAGCTCGCGCAGGTGGCGCTCGGGTTCGGGATCACCGACCTCCGCGGGTCGGTGACGCGCAAGAACGGGCTCCCGATCTACGAAGACGAGGTCCTCAAGGTGAAGGGCGAGGGGATGGTCTCCCTCGAGGTCCTCAAGAAGCGCGAGCTCGCGAAGCTCGTCACCCATGCGGGCCGCGTGCCTTCGTTCCTCTCCGACGATCGCCCGGCGCCCTCGCCGGTCCCGCCGGCTCTTTCCGAAAGCGAAGCTGCCAATGCTTGAAGAGATCGCCAAGAAGGTCCGCGCCGGGGAGCGCCTCTCTGCGGAGGACGGCCTCGCCCTCTTCCTCGCGCCCGACCTCCTCGCCGTCGGGCAGCTCGCGAACGAGGTGCGGGAGAAGCGTCACGGCGACCGGACCTACTTCAACAAGAACATGCGGCTCGAGACGACGAACGTGTGCGTCGCTTCGTGCCTCTTCTGCTCCTTCGCGAAGCTCGAAGAGCACATGCCGGGCGCCCACACGATGTCGCTCGAGGACGCGTGGAAGGAGCTCGCGTCGCGGATGGACGATCCGCCGACGGAGGTCCACGTCGTCAACGGCCTCCATCCGGGCCTCCCGTTCTCGTACTACGAGGACCTCCTTCGCGGCTTCAAGCGGATCCACCCGAGCGTCCACCTCAAGTGCTTCACGGCGGTGGAGATCCACTTCTTCGCGACGCACTACGGGATGACGCACCGGGAGGTGCTCGACAAGCTCCGCGCGGCCGGGCTCGACAGCCTGCCCGGCGGCGGCGCGGAGATCTTCCACCCCGACGTCCGGAAGAAGATCTCGGACGACAAGGCGACCGCCGACGAGTACCTCGAGGTCCACCGCATCGCCCACCAGATGGGGATGAAGACGAACATCACGATGCTGTTCGGGCACATCGAGACGTTCGCCCACCGCGTGGATCACATCCTCCGCGTGCGCGCGCTCCAGGACGAGACCGGCGGCGTGCAGGCGTTCATCCCGCTCGCGTTCCACCCGGACGGCAACGGGATGCGGAACCTGCCGGCGCCGACCGCGATCGACGACCTCCGCACCTTCGCGGTGAGCCGGCTCCTCCTCGACAACGTGGATCACATCAAGGCGTTCTGGGTCAGCTCCGGCCCGGACGTCGCCCAGATCGCGCTCCGCTTCGGCGCCGACGACATCGACGGCACGATCGTCCACGAGACCATCTACAAGGCGGCGAAGACCGCGTCGCCGGGTGCGCTCGGCTACGACGAGCTCGTGCGCCTGATCCGCGAGGCGGGTCGGACCCCGATCGAGCGCGACACGTTCTACAACGTCCTCCGCGAGCACCCGCGCGCGGCGGTGCCGGAGGCGGCGCTGAAGGTGAAGGACCGCGAGCGGAGGCCGCGCGCGAAGCTGCCGGTCGTCCAGGGCGAGAAGGAGGTGTCGTCGTGAGCGAAGACACCGCTTCGACGCGCTCGGAAGACCGAGCGCTCCGCGTCCTCGGCGTCGGGTACCTCAACGCGCGGCCGCTCTGGGAGACGCTCCACGCGAAGGCGGATGTCGTCCTCGGCAAGCCGAGCGAGATCTCGCGCGCGATCGCGGAAGGCGAAGGCGACGTCGCGTTGATGCCCGTCGCGGCCGCGGCGACGCTCGGCGATCTCGAGCTCGTCCCGAACATCGCGATCGGCGCGAAGGGCAAGGTCCGGAGCGTCGCGATCGTGTCGGAGTGCCCGCTCGAGGAGATCGACCGCCTCGCGCTCGATCTGTCGTCGCGGACGAGCGTCGTCCTCGGACGGCTGCTCCTCGAGCGACGCAAGCTCCAGCCGAAGCTCTTCGGCGCGACGCCGGAGGACGCCATCGCGGAGGTGAAGGGCCGGACCGGTGCGCTCCTCATCGGCGACGCGGCCCTCGACGTCGAGAAGCGCTTCCCGCACCGCCTCGACCTCGCCGAGGACTGGCTCGCGTGGACGGGGCTCCCGTTCGTGTTCGCCGCGTGGTTCGCCGTCCCGGGACGCCTCTCGAAGGAGCACGTCGCGCTGCTCGAGCAGGCGAAGGAAGAGGGACGCGCGCGCGTCGCCGAGATCGCGAAGGACCACGCCGCCCGCTTCGGGCTCGACGAGACTTCGCTCCGCTCGTACCTCACGGAGTCGATCCGCTACGACCTCGACGAAGAGGCCATCCGCGGCCTCGAGCGCTTCTACGCGGAGGCGGCGCGGGCGCGGCTCCTGCCCGCCGCGGCGCCGCGTTTCGTCACGCCTTCGGTGCAGGTGCCGGAGGAGGTGAAGCCGGTGAAGCCGATGCGCTCCGCATCGCTCGACACGCTGCTCTCGCGCGCCTCCGACGGCGAGCGGCTCTCCGCGGCAGAAGGCGTCCGCCTCCTCCGTGAGGCGTCGATGTTCGAGCTCGGCTTCGCCGCCGACGCGGTGCGGAAGCGGAAGCACCCGAAGGGCGTCGTCACGTACATCGTCGATCGGAACGTCAACTACACGAACGTCTGCACGACGAGCTGCCGTTTCTGCGCCTTCTATCGGCCTGTCGGGCATCCCGAGGGCTACGTGCTCTCGCGCGAGGAGCTCGGGAAGAAGCTGCAGGAGGTCGTCGACGCTGGCGGCGTGCAGATCCTCCTCCAGGGCGGGCTCAATCCGGATCTGCCGATCACGTGGTACGAGGACCTCTTCCGCTGGATGAAGGCCGAGTACAAGCTCGGGCTCCACGCGCTCTCGCCCGAGGAGATCCTCCACCTCGCGCGCCTCGAGAGCCTCACTGTCCGGCAGGTGCTCGAGCGCCTCCACGCCGCGGGGCTCGACTCGGTGCCGGGAGGCGGCGCGGAGATCCTCGTCGATCGCGTCCGCCGCAAGATCGCGAAGACGAAGTGCACGAGCGCCGAGTGGCTCGGCGTCATGCGGACGGCGCACCAGATGGGGCTCCGCTCGAGCGGCACGATGATGTACGGCACCGTCGACACGGCGGAGGACCGGATCCAGCACCTCGTGAAGCTCCGCGACCTCCAGGACGAGACCGGCGGCTTCACCGCGTTCTTCTGCTGGGACTACCAGTACGAGAAGGGCACGCGGATCCAGGCGGGAGAGAACGGCACGCATCTCTACCTCCGTACGCAAGCGGTCGCGCGTCTGATGCTCGACAACATCGATCACGTCGGAGCGTCCTGGGTCACGCAGGGTCCCGCGGTGGGTCAGGTCGCGCTGCGCTTCGGCGCGGACGACTTCGGGAGCGTGATGTTCGAGGAGAACGTCGTCTCGAGCGCGGGCACGACCTTCGGGATCAACGCCGCCGCCATCGAAGGCCGCATCCACGAGGCGGGCTTCAAGGCGACGCGGCGGAACGTCCGCTACGACTGGCTCACCGAGCCGGTCTGAATCGGAGCGCACGGTGAAGAGCCCCGTCCTCGTCCACGCCGATCTCGTCCTCACGGGCGAGGCGCGCGAGATCGCGGACGGGGCCGTCGTCGCGGAGGGCGACGAGATCGTCGACGTCGGTCCTGCGAGCGAGCTCCGGCCGCGCCATGCCGGCGCGGAGATCGTGCGCGTCCACGGCGCGGTGATGCCGGGCCTCGTCAACGCGCACACGCATCTCGAGCTCTCCGGGCTCGGCGGCAAGATCCGGGGCGGTCGCGGGTTCGTCGCGTGGGTCGACGCGCTCGTCGGGACGCGGAGCGAGATGCCGCCGGAGGAGGACGAGGCCGCGATCGCGTCCGCCGTCGACGACCTCGTGCGCTTCGGCACCGTCGCGGTCGGTGACGTCACGAACTCGCTTGCGGCCGTCCGTCCGCTCGCCGCGCGCGGCGTCGCGGGATCGATCTTCCACGAGGTCTTCGGGATCGTCCGCGAGGCGGTGCTGAGGCGGGTCGAGGGGCTGCGGACGGAGCTCGAGGAGCGGTTCCCGTCGTGGCCGTCCGACCTCGCCTACGCGCCGGCGCCGCACACGCTCTACACGACGCATCCCGATGCGGTCCGCGCGCTCGCCGAGGCGGCGCGGAGGACCGGGAAGCCCACGAGCGTCCATCTCGCCGAGCACGCCGGCGAGCGTCGTGCGATGGAGGAGGGCGACGGCCCGGTCGTCGAGTGGCTCTTCGCACGTACGCGGCAGAAGCGAGAGTGGCCGAAGCAGCCGCTCTTCGACGTCGCGGCCGAGCTCGGAGTGCTCGCGCCGAGCACGCTCCTCGTCCACGTCACCGACGCACGCGAAGGGGAGATCGCGCGGGCGGCAGAGGCCGGCGCGTCCGTCGTCCTCTGCCCGCGCTCGAACGCGCACATCGAAGGACGGTGCCCGCCGCTCGAGGCGATGCTGCGGGCGGGGCTCGCGCCGGCGCTCGGCACCGACTCACTCGCATCGTGCCCGTCGCTCGACGTGCTCGCCGAGGCCGAGCTCCTCGCGCAGTCGTTCCCCGACGTCCCGCCCTGGCAGCTCGTCGCGATGGCGACGGCGAACGGAGCTCGCGCCCTCGCGCGGCCCGATCTCGGGCGCTTCGTGAAGGGCGCGCGACCCGGGGTCCTCGCGATCGAGGGCGCGCGGGACGCGCGGGCGGTCCTCTCGAGTCAGGTGTCGTCGCGGCGCTTCGTCGTGCCGCGCAAGGTGATGGAGTCACGGTCATGATCCTCGCGCGCGTCCGCCGCTACGGCGAGCTCGTCACGTTCTCGCACACGATCTTCGCGATGCCGTTCGCGGCGAGCGCGGTCGTCATCGCGCTGTCGTTCCCCCACGAGGAGCTCACGGCGCTCCGTGTCCTCGCGATGGTCGCCTGCATGGTGACGGCGCGGACGGCGGCGATGGCGTTCAACCGCTGGGCGGATCGCGACGTCGATGCGAAGAACCCACGGACGGCAGGGCGTCCCGTCCCGGCGGGCCGCGTGAGGCCTGCCGAAGCGCTCGCGCTGACGTTCGTGTCCGGCCTCGCGTTCTGCGCCTTCGCCGCGACGCTCGGCTTCTGGCCGGGTGTCCTCGCGCCGCCGGTGCTGCTCGTCCTCCTCGGCTACTCGTTCGCGAAGCGTTTCACCTGGGCGGCGCACGCGTGGCTCGGGCTCGCGCTGGCGCTCGCGCCGGGAGGGGCGTGGATCGGGATGGGCGCCGCGCCGAACCCCGGGATCGTCCTCCTGATGGTCGGGGTCGTGACGTGGCTCTTCGGGTTCGACGTCCTCTACGCGCTCCAGGACGAGGCGTTCGACCGCCAGCAAGGCCTCTTCTCCGTGCCTTCGCGGTTCGGGACGAAGCGCGCCATGCAGATGGCGGTGGCAGCCCACGTCGTGACGGTGACGTGCCTCCTCGCGGCGGGGCGGCTCCTCCTCCGCGGTCCGGTGTTCTTCGGCGGTGTTCTGCTCGTCGCGGTGATCCTCGTCGTCGAGCATCGCCTCGTGCGCGGAAAGGGCGGCGAGGCGGACCTCGCGAAGATCCCGAAGGCGTTCTTCGACTGCAACGCCTACGTCAGCATGGGCTTCTTCGCCGCGACCGCGATCGACGCGCTCCTGCGCTAGGCCGTACCTGGTTCGGGGCTTGCGTCGGCCCCCCGCGCTCGGCTGTTCTGTGGCGCGAAGGGGGAAGGGCGATGGCCGACGACGTGAAGGCGCTCCTCGAGGTCCAGCTCCGCCTGCAGGGTGGGGAGCCTCCCGAGGAGGCGATCCGGTTCCTCGAGTCGCGGGGGATGCCGAGCACCGAGGCGCGGCTCACGATCGGGCGCATGGTCACGAAGAGCATCAAAGAGCAGCGGACGAGGGGCGTCGTGTGGCTCGTGTCGTCGTTCGTCTGCTTCGCCGTCGCCGCGCCGTTCGGGATCGCCGTCGTCTCCGGGCTGGACGAGAAGGGCGCGAAGGCGAAGGGGTACGCCACCTCGGTCGTGCAAGCGGGGATGTTGCCATCGCTGCTCCTCGTCGCGGGCCTCTACCTCGCGTATCGAGGGCTCCGCCTCGTCACCTCCACGCGCTACGCGGCCGATCCCGATCGCTGACGCACGGCGTTCGTCCCCGCACGGCGGGCGGCGTCAACGCGCTGACGAACCGTTCCTGTCGTCGACGGTGCACGCCTCGCCACGCGGCAAAACCGCCGCGTCGTGGTCGGCATGCGGGCTGCTCTCCACACGAGCATGCCGTACCGCCGTCCCGTGCTCGTTCTCGCTCTCGGTCTCGTCGTCGGATGTGGAGGTCGCGTCGGCGAGCCTGTCGGCGCCACCGGGGACGAGCGTGGGAGCTCCGCTCCGTCGAGCGGGAGCGCCGGGCCGACGGAGCCGAGCGCCGAACCGGCGGAGCTCCCGCCGGCGACCCGCGCAGGCAGAGTGCGGGTCGCGACGCTGGCCTACAACGTGCTGCTGGACGCGTCGTTCTGGGACGAGGCTCCGAAGGCGACGCCGACTTGCTACGTGAAGCCGATCGGCGAGCCGGGATCGTTCCATGGGCTCTCGGCGGGGGACGTCCAGATCTCGTACGTCTCGACGGAGAGAGGCCGCCTGACGAAGCGCCTCCCGTGGGAGGCGGAGCACGGCTACTACTCGGCGCAGGACTCGAGCGGCTCGATCGATCACGTCCGCCTCGACGTCGCGGGGGAGAGCACCGACGTCACCGCTACGGGCGACGTCGTCCCCGCGTTCCAGGCGAGCGTCACCGCGTCGGACGACGTCGAGGTGGTCGGCGCGGTCGACCCGAAGGAGGATGGGGTCGTCCAGCGACTCGACGCAAGCGCCGGCGCCGACCTCGTGCTCGCGTGGACGCCGTCGAAGAACACGTTCGTCGAGCTGACGCTGGCCGGTGCGAAGAAGTTCGCCACGTGTCGCTTCCCGGCTTCCGCGCCGAGCGGCGTCGTGCCGATGGCGATCGTCCGCGAGGTGGCCGCCGTTCCGAGTGGGCGCGCGACGTGCCCGCCGGGCGCGACGTGCCTCGATGCTCACCTCGACGCCGGCAACGAGACGAAGGTGAAGGCCGGCGACTTCGCGATCGACGTCCAGCACGTCTCGATGCGCCTGCTCACGATCGCGCTGCGGCCCTGAGGCGGCGACTCAGAACGACGGGTGCTTCTCGATCACGAGCGACTGCGTCTCGGCCACGCTGACGCCGGGGAGCGGGTTCGCGCTGTTCGCCGGCGCGTCGTAGGCGACCTGGACCTCGTCCATCGCGGAGCCTGCGGTCCAGTAGGTGACCCACAGGTTCGCGGCGTCGGCGGCCTGGTACCACTGCTCGGCGAGCGCGTTCCACTGCTGCCACGAGGACGATCTCCGGCTCGAGGGCCAGCCGACCTCGCCGATCGAGCAGCGCACCTGATGGGTCTGGCACCAGTCGGTGAACGTCTTCAGGCGCGAGAGCGCGGTCGACGTCTCGGCCGCGTAGGCGCCGAAGTCGAAGCCCTTCCGGTAGCTCCCCGAGTACTCGAAGTACTCGTGGCCCGAGTACATCACGTTCGGGTCGTTCATCCACGGCGTGACCTGCGCGAAGTCCTGCACCGCGGACCAGTTGATCGACTCGACCCAGAGGAGCTTCTGGTCGCCGTTTCCGCGGATCGCCTGTGCGGCGGCCTTCGAGGACGTCTGCCACGCGGCGGTGGAGATCTCGTTCGGCTCGTTCTGCAGGTCGTAGGCGACGACGCGCGTGTCGTCCTTGAACTCGAGGGAGAGGCGACGCCACAGGTCCGCGAAGTGGGCGACCTGGAACTTCGACCCTACCGCCGAAGCCGGTCGCGCGTCCCACTCGGGGTTGTAGTCGTGGAGGTCGAGGATCGTCTGCATCCCGGCGTTGGCGGCCTTCGTGATCTGATCCTTCACCTTCGTGAGATAGGCGGCGTCGAGATCGCCGCCGAGCGTCGGCTGCAGCGGCTCCCAGGCGAACGGGAGCCGGATCACCTTGATCCCGCGTGCGCCGAGGAAGTCGAACGAGGACTGTGGCTCGGTGAGCTTCGACCACCCGCTCGTGTAGAAGAGCGTCCACATGTTGACGCCGCGGAGGACCTTGTTCGCGGCCGCGGTCGTCGGGGCGGGGGCGGGGGTCGCCGGCGCGGCCGGCTCCGAGCCTGGGTTCGTCGGAGCGGTCTCCGTGACGCGCCCGTCGGTATCGTTGGGGCTGGCGGGCGTCTCGAGCGTCGTGCTCGGCTCGTCGACGCTGCATGCGGAGGCCGCGACGACGAGACCGGCGAAGAGCGCCTGACGGTGGACGAAACGCGTGATCGACATGGTCCTCTCCTCCGTGCCACGCACGCCGGAGCCTCGGCAGGCCCCGGGTGCGTGGCGCTCGGGCACCCGTGCGCAAGGGACACGCCACCTCGGCAAGCCCGATTCCTCGCGAAATCCGCGCCTCGGCGTTGCGCTCGAAGCGAAATCGCCTCCGCGCCGATGCCCCAGGTGCGCATCACGCGCACTCGCCGTCAGCGCTCCGGCGAGGTGTCCTTCGGCCAGAGCCACCAGCACACGAGCGCGGCGGCGGCGGTGACGACGGCGGCTCCGAACGCGATGTTCGCGCCGGTCGCGTGCGCGCGCGCGTCGTCGCCGAGCGCGTAGGCGTCCGACTCGAAGTGGGCCGAGCTCGCCTGGTCCTCGAGGCTGCTCGCGCGGAGCCCGAGCCACGTCCCGGTACCCGCCGCGACGACGGCACCAGCGCCGAGGACGAACGTGAGGGTCGGCGGGGCCGCGCTCGGAAAAGGCTCGCGACGAGGCGGGCTGGACGGCGCCGCTGCGGGTGCGGGTGCGGGTGCGGGGGGAGGCGACGCCACCTTCGCGGCGAGATCCTGGAACCGCTCGACGATCTTCGGGCTCGTGTAGGGCGGAAGCGTCGCGTGCGGATCGAGGCGGAGCGCGGCGCGGAAGTGGACGTCGGCGCGCTCCGTCTGACCGAGCTCGAGCGCGCAGAGTCCCTCGTACAGCTCGAGCTCGACGTGCTCGGTCTCGGAGGCGTCGGCGCGGTCCGCGCGCGCGATCTGATCGAGGCAGCGCTCGAACTCGAGCGCCTCGTGGTGCTTCTTCGCGGCCGCGAGGTGGGGCTCCGGTTTCCCCGGCGCGGCCGACGCCGCCTCGGCCCAGAGGACGATCGCGACGACGAGCGCGCGCTTCACGAGCCCTCCACGACGGCGCGGCAGCCGCTCGAACCGCCGAGCCGGAAGTCCTTCGCCGCGCGGTCGACGTAGGCCGGGTCCGCGACGACGTTGTCGACGAGCGAGAAGCCCTGCGGCGCTGTCGGCACGCCGCCGTTCGCGCTCCCGCCGAAGAGGCAGTTCCTGCGGACGAAGTTCCGCTGACCGATGCTCGCGCCGGTGTCGTAGTAGGACGTCACGTTCAGCTCGCCGGAGGGGAAGGCGATGACGTTCCGTTCGACGACGTTGTCGTTCGCGCTGCCGCTCTTCGCGCCACCGAAGAGCACGTTGACGCGGTTGCCGTCGAGGACGTTGTGGACCGCGACGGCGCCCTGCGCGGCGGGGTAGAAGAGGAGGCCGTGATCGGGGTTGTCGAAGACGACGTTGTCTTCGACGCGCATCCCGCTGCCCTTCACGAGCTTCACGCCGGAGCCGCTGTTCGTCGAGGTGATGCCGCAGCGGTGGATCCGGTTCCGGCGGACGATCGCGCGTGATGCGTCGGGGCCGTCGGGATCGCCGAGTCGGATGCAGCCGTCCTTGTTGCTGGACGTGAAGTCGGAGTCCTCGAGGATCACGTCGGTCGCGAGGACGACCGGGCTGCTGTCGCCGAGCGCGTGGGTGCCGTCCACGTCGAGGCTCGACAGCGCGAAGTACGTTGCGGTCGAGGCGATCAGGAAGCGGCCGACCAGCTTCGCGCGCTCGCCGGGGTAGCTGCGGAGGGTGGCGAGCGCACCGGCGACGCCGCCCTTCGTGACGAATGTGTCGCCCGCATAGGTGCCGGCCCGCAAGCACGCCGTCGTGCCGGGGCCGAGCGTGTCGACGAGCCGTCCCACCGTCGCGAAGGGCGCCTCGACGGTGCCTGCGTTCGCGTCGGAGCCGTTCGGCGCCGCGACGCGCGAGCACGTGATCGGAACGGCGCTCGCATCGGCGCTGGGAGCTCCGCCCGGCACGACGCAGTGCCCTGCGCTGCAGACGCGGCCTCCCGCGCACGGGTGCGTCTCGTCGCACGCACGCCCGGCCGGGTCGACGAGCGACACCGAGCAGCCGGCGAGCACGACGAGGGCTGCGAAGAGGCGCGCCGTCACGTGGAGCCCTTCCGCGGCCGCGGGATCTGGTGCTCGTCGAGCCAGTTGAGGAGCGTCCGGCGCGAGATGCCGAGGTCCTGGGCCGCGAGGGTCTGGTTGCCGGCGCGGCGCGAGAGGGCGAGGGCGACGCGCC
Organism: Polyangiaceae bacterium; assembly: GCA_039809485.1. Classification (GTDB taxonomy): domain Bacteria; phylum Myxococcota_A; class Polyangia; order Polyangiales; family Polyangiaceae; genus Labilithrix. The sequence goes on from JBDHVE010000033.1 coordinate 64,977, forward strand.
GGCCACGCGCTTCGAACGCCTCGGCCGACAGGGCGGATCCCACCGGTCGCGACGGCGGCGGGACCGACGCCGAGACCGGCGCCGGTGCGACGGGCAGGACGAGCGCGCGCTCGACCTCGTTCCGGAGCTCGCGGACGTTGCCGGGGAACGGGTGCTCGTAGAGGCGGCGGAGGTCGTGCTCTCCGAGCTCCGCCGTCGAGCGACCGGCGCGCTCCACGAAGTGGCGGACGAGGAGCGGGATGTCCTCCGGTCGATCGCGCAGCGCCGGGACGCGGACGACGATGACCGAGAGCCGATAGAAGAGGTCGGCCCGGAAGCGGCCGGTCTGGACGAGCGCGCCGAGGTCGTGGTGCGTCGCCGCGACGACGCGGACGTCGACGTGCCGGTAGCCGGTCTCGCCGACGCGCTTCACGGTCCCCGCCTCGAGGACGCGGAGCAGCTTCGGCTGCATCGCGAGCGGCAGGTCGCCGATCTCGTCGAGGAAGATCGTCCCGCCGTTCGCCTCTTCGAACGCGCCGGCGCGCGCGTTCATCGCGCCGGTGAAGGCGCCCTTCACGTGACCGAATAGCTCGCTCTCGACGAGGTTCTCCGCGACCGCGCCGCAGTCGAAGACGACGAACGGACCGCTGCTCCGCAGCGACGCGTCGTGGATCGCGCGCGCGATGAGCTCCTTGCCGGTCCCCGTTTCGCCGAGGACGAGCACGTTCACCTGCGTGGGCGCGATCCGCTCGAGGACGCGGAAGAGGCTCTGCATCGCGGCGCTCCGCCCGACCATTCCGCCGAACGCGGTGAGCTCCTTCGGCTCGATCGCGAGGTCGTGCTCGGCGAGCGTGATGGCGAGCTTCGTCCGGCCGAGCGAAACGGTCGAGTCGCTCTCGATGAGTGCATCCTGCACGCGAGCGCCGCCGACGTAGACGCCGTTCCGGGACTCGAGGTCGCGGAGCGCGACGCCGTCGCCGCGCGGCGTCAGCTCGAGGTGGAAGCGCGAGACGGTCGTGTCGGTGAGGACGAGGCCGGAGTCGGCGTGGGTCCCGACGACGAGGCGCTCGGTGACCGGCACGGTGCGCCCCGCGTCGGGACCCGCCACGACGGAGACGGTGTAGTCGCGCGCGCGCAGCGCTCCCGTGGTGGGGTCGAGGCGGAGGAGCTCTCCGGCAGGTGCGATCGGCTCGGTCTTCGTGCCCATGCGGACAGGCCGCCGAGTATACCCGCTACTCGAAGAGGTCGACGCGGACCGTGCTCGCGCCGTTCGCGGGGACGTCGGCCACGACGCGCCGCTCGGTGCCGAGATCCTTGTTCTTCAGGACGACGACGTGGCGCCCGGCGGAGAGACTCACCGGCGCGAGCGGCGTCATCCCGAGCGAACGACCGTCGACGAAGACCTCCGCCCAGGGGCGGACGCGGAACGCGAGGCTCCCGGTCGCGATCGGCGCCGACTTCGGCGCGGCCGCCGACGTCGCGCGCCGAGCAGGCTTCGCCTCCGGGGGCGAGGTCGTGACCGACACCGTCGGCGGAGGGGCCGGCTCGGCTGCGGGCGGCGGAGCCGCCGGCTCGAGCGGCGGGGAGGCGGGCGGCTCGGGCGAGGCGACCGGCGCGTGCGGCGTGCTCCTCCGCGCGGCGATC
>JBDHVE010000034.1:0-66445 GCA_039809485.1 Polyangiaceae bacterium
GCGCCGGCCGTCGCGCCGCCGCCGGCGACGCCGCTGCCGGCGCTCGAGCCCGCACCCGCCCCGTCGCCTCTCGCTTCGGCGCCCGTGCCTCCGCCGACGAACGACCGCGTACCGAGCAAGACGACCACTGCGACGCCGAAGACGACGACGGCGACGACCGCACGACCCGCGCCGGCGAAGCCGCCCGCGCCGCGTCCGAAGTCCACCGCCGACCTGTACCGTCCGTTCTGAGCCGAGCATTCGTAACGCGCGGCCGGGATCCGGTAGACTCGAACGGCATGGTTCGCGGAGCCCGTCCGAGGCGCGCTCCCGGCATCTGCGCGGCCGTCCTCGGCTTCGCGTTGGTCCTGGGCGCACGCGAGGCGCACGCCGGAGACCCGGCGGCGGCACGCGAGCTGTTGAAGCGCGGCTATCTCCTCGCGCAGGACGGCAAGTGCGACGCGGCCGTGCCGCTCTTCGACGAGAGCCTGAAGCTCGACGTGAAAGCGATCACGCTCATCAACTACGCCGACTGCGAGGAGAAGCTCGGACGGCTCGGCAGCGCGCTCGGTCATTGGGTCGACGCGCGCGCGCGGGCGAAGGTCGAAGGCAATCGCGACGTCGAGGCCGAGGCCGAGCGACGCGCGAAGCTCCTCGAGCCTCGCCTCGCGCGGCTCACCGTCGTCCTCCCCGCGGACGCGCCGGCGGGCACGACCGTGACGCGCGACGGCGTCGCGCTCGGCAGCGTGTCGCTCGGGATCGAGGCGCCGGTCGATCCGGGCGCCCACACGATCGTCGTCCACGCGCCCGGCCGCGACGACACCTCGACGCAGGTGACGCTCGGCGAAGGCGAGACGAAGCGGATCGATCTCCTCCTCGGCGCGCCCGCGAGGACCGCTCCCTCCCGCGACGGCAGCGTCGCGAGGGACGCGGACGTCCGCAGGCCGAGCCCGCTCCTCTGGATAGGCTTCGGCGTCGGTGCGGCCGGCGTCGCGGTCGGCACGATCACCGGGCTGATGGCGCTCTCGCGCGCACGGGACGCGGAGCGCACGTGCCCGCTCGGGAACTGCCCCGATCAGGCGGCGCTCGACTCCGTCGACCAGGGCCGGACGTTCGGGACGATCTCGACCGTCGGTTTCGTCGTCGGGGGCGCCGGGATCGCGCTCGGCGCGACGATGCTCCTCGTCGGCGGCAGTCGCTCCGGCGGCGCGTCGACCGCGCTCCGCGTCGGGCCGACCGGCGCCGCCCTGACGGGAGCGTTCTGACGTGCGCGCACGAGCCATCCTCGCCCTGGCGTTCGCGCTCGGCGCGTGCAACGCGCTGACGGGTCTCTCCGACGACTACCGGCTCGCGACCGGAGCCGACGGAAGCCCTCCCGAGGGCATCGAGAGCGGCGCCGCCGAAGCGGGCCCTTCCGTTCCGACCGACGGCGGGAGCGAGGCCGCCCCGGGGAGCTTCTGCGCTCAGTGGCCGAACAGTGCATTCTGCACGGACTTCGAGGATCAGGGCCTCACGGCGCCGAACTTCGGCTGGGACGAGAAGGAGCGGAACGGCGGCGACTTCGCGATCGAGCCCGGCGTCGGCAAGGACGGGTCGCGCGGGATGCGATTCCGCGCGACGGCGGACGGCGGTGCTTCGCTGAAGGTGGCCATCTGGAAGAACGTGCCGGGGACGTCGCCGAGCACGAGCAAGCGCTACGACCTCCGATTCGACTTCCGGATCGCGGAGTCGACGATGGAGTACGCCGCCCTCGCGACGTTCGCCTTCCCTCAGCAGGCCGGTCTCGCGACGTTCGGCCTCGGTTGGTACGGCGACTACCTCGACACGACGAGCCCCCCGCAACCGGGCGACACGAACCGCCTGAACGCCTCGCCGGGGCCGTGGCACACGGGCCGGGTCCTCCTCGCGAAGGACGCGAACACGCAACTGTGGGCGCTCGAGGTCGCGGTCGACGCCAAGGTGATCGACCAGAAATCCGGCCTCTCCGTCGGAAGCGCGGCCACGGCGCAGATCCGGCTCGGCGCGTACTTCACGAGCGTCAAGGCCGGCTTTCTCGACGTGGTGTTCGACAACGTGGTCGCCGACCACGAGTAGCGCTAAGCGTCGCGTCCCACGAGATGGCCCAGTCCGAGCTCCCGCCGCCCGCGCCCGAGCGCACGTCGCGTCCGAGCACGCCCGACGGCGATCGCTCGTCCGGCGAGCGCCGTGCGGTCTCGCGCCTGCGCGAGCTCCCGTATCCGAAGCTCCGAGAGGACGTCGCCCGGCGCGTCCTCGTCCCGCTCGCGATCGCGCTCGTGCCCCTCTTCTGGGTCGTCGACGCGACACAGCGCGCGTCGGTGACGACCGTCGGCCGCGACCAGGGCATCTTCCAGTACGTCGCGTGGGCGGTGGCCCGCGGCGAGGTCGACTATCGCGACATCCGCGACGTCAACGGGCCGCTGATCCATCTCCTCCATCTCGTGATGCTGAAGCTGGGGGGCGGAGACGAGCACCGCTTCCACGTGCTCGATCTCTGGGCGACGGGCCTCTCGTTCGCCTTCGTCGGTGCGTGCCTCCCCGGGCTCGTCGCGCGCGCGCGGCGCAGCGGGATCGCGCTCTGGGTCGAGCGCGCCGCGTGGGCAGCCGCGTCGTGGGTCGTGCTCTCCGCGCAGTACCACCTCTACACGTACTGGAACCAAGCGCAGCGCGAGAGCTTCTGCGACTGGTTCCTCCTCCCGAGCCTGGCGCTCCAGGTCCTGCCTCCGGCGCGGACGAAGGCACGCGCGGCTGCACGGATCGTCGCGATCGCGGCGCTGTCGAGCATCACGTGGTTCGGGAAGCCGACCTTCGCGCTCTTCACCGTGATGCAGCTCGGCGTCCTCCTCGTCGACCCCGCGATCCCGCTGTCGCGGATGGCGCGCACGGTCCGCTTCGTGGTCGGCGGCGTGATCGGCGCGCTCGCGCCGCTCTTCTATCTCGTCCGGTACGGCGATCCGCTCGCGTTCCTCCGCATCTCGTCGACCGACGTCCCGCAGGTCTATCGCTTCATCTGGGCGAAGAGCGCGCAGGAGATCCTCGGCGAGGACGGGCCGCTCACCGCGGCCACGATGGGGATCGCGGCGGCGGTGCTCGTCCTCGTCCTCGTCGCGATGCGCGAGCTGCCTCGTCGCGCGCTCGTCCTCGGCCTCGCGCCGCTCTGCGGGCTCGTCAACGTGCTCGCCCAGCACAAGGGCTTCGGCTACCACTTCCACCCGCTCACGGCGACGACGTGGATCGCCGCGCTCGCGTCCGTCGCGATGCTCGCCGAGCGGTACCGGAACGCGCCGCGCACCCGCCGCCTGGGACGGTACGCGACGCTCGCTGCCGCAGGCGCGCTCACGCTCTACGTCGCGGCGAGCATGCGTGGCTCGCCTCACACGCGCAACGTGTGGATCCTCGCCGGCGGCGAGACCGCCGAGCGGCGCACGTGGGAGGAGTACTTCGCGACGTTCCGGACGAACGACTTCTTCCCGTGGGAGCTCCGGAACGCCGCGAGCTACCTTGCGCACGTCACCGCGTCCGATGCGCGCGTGCAGGTCTACGGGATGGACCCGTACATCCTCTTCCTCGCCGGGAGGCGCTCGGCGACGCCGTACATCTACGCGTACGACTTGAACGCCGACGCCGCGCTCGACGGGGGCTGGTCGAACCGACCCACCGACGCAGAGCAGGTCGTGATCAAGAGGAAGCGCGCAGAGCACGAACGCGACCTGCTCGAGAAGCTGCAAGCGAGCCCGCCGGACGCCTTCGTGTTCCTCGACAAGGCGCCGCTCATCACCTACCAGGAGGCCTGGGACGACTTCCGCTATTGCTGCGGTACGGCCTCGCGCTGGGTCGCGGAGAACTATCACCTCGCTCGCTCGTTCGGCGAAGTGCACGTGTGGCTCCGCGACGGCCATCCCGTGAAGGACGAACCGCGCTGGCCGCCGGCGCCCGACACATCCCGATGAAGCTCCGCATCGTCGCCGTCAACGACGTCTACTCGCTCGAGAACCTGCCCCGCCTCCGCACGCTGGTCGAACGCGCGCGCACGGTCGACCCGGCCGACGAGCTGCTCGTCACCGTCTCCGGCGACTTCCTCTCCCCGAGCATCCTCTCGAGCCTCGACGCGGGCCGCGGGATGGTCGACTGCCTGAACGGCGTCGGCGTCACGCACGTGACGTTCGGCAACCACGAGGACGACCTCGAGCACGATCAGCTCCTCGCGCGGATCGCCGAGCTCGAGGCGACCTGGCTGGCGACGAACGTTCGCGGCCTCGCGAGCGACCTGCCGGCGACGGAGGTGCGCGACGTCGCCGGTGTGAAGGTCGGTCTTCTCGGCGTCGTGATGACGGACGCGTCGGTCTACCGCCGCACGCCGTTCGGCGGGAGCGAGGTCCGGCCGGCGATCGACGCCGCGCTCGCCGCGGCGGAGAAGCTCGTCGCCGACCACGGCTGCGCGTTCGTCCTGCCGCTGACGCACCAGTTCGTGCAGGACGACCGCGCGCTCGCCCGCGCCGCGCGCGAGGCGGCGCTCCCCTTCCCCGTCATCCTCGGCGGCCACGAGCACCAGCCGGTCCGAGAAGAAGCGCACGGGACCTGGATCTTGAAGGCGGGGACGGAGGCGACGTGCGCCTTCGTCGTCGACATCGAGGTGGGCGCGAACGGCCGCGTGCAGACGACCATCCGCCGCGAGGAGCTCGGGAGTCATCCCGAGGACACGTCGGTCCGCGCGCGGGTCGACGTCCACATGCGCCGCGTCCGCGAGCTCGAGAAGGCAACGCTCCTCGCGCTGCCCCCCGGCGTCGTGCTCTCGTCGGTCGGTACGCGCTCGCAGCAGACCAGCGTCGGCGCGCTCCTCTGCTCGAGAATCCGCGACGTGCTCGGCGCGGAGGCGTGCCTCTTCAACGGCGGTGGCATCCGTGCATCTCGCACGTATCGCGACCGCTTCACCTACGGCGACCTGAAGGCGGAGGTGCCGTTCGACAACGAGATCGTCGTCGCGCGGATCCCCGGTCGCGTCATCGCCGAGTCCGTCGCGTCGTCACGACTGCGCGCGCCGGCAGAGCACGGAGGCTTTCTCCAGGTCGACGACCGGATCGAAACCGATGCCTCGGGCCTCGTCGTCACCCACGTCGCGGGCGCACCGCTCGATCCCGACCGCGACTACCGGGTCGCGCTCGTCCGGAACCTGTTCTTCGGGCTCGACGGGATCGAGCCGCTGATGCGCTTCGCGATCGACGAGCCCGAGCGCATCCCGGACTCCGACAGCGGGCGCGACGTGCGGCTCGTGCTCGTCGACGCGTTCTCGATCGCGCTCTGGAAGCAGCTCGGCGGCTTCGACGCGGTCGACGCCGACCACGACGACCGCGTGACCGCTTCCGAGGTCGTGACCGCCCTCGCGCGCATCACGCAGAACCCTTCGCCGGTGACCGCCGAGCTCATCGTCCACGCGCTCGACACGAACGGGGACAAGGTCATCTCGCGGCAGGAAGCCGAAGCCGTCGAACGCGACCCCGCCGGCGAGATCTGATCTTGGTCTAGACTCGGAGGCGCGATGGACCTCCGCCTCCGGCACCTCGCCTCGCTCGATCCGCGTGCCGCGGCGCTTCCGCACGGCACCGAGGTCGTCACGCGCGTCGATCGCGTCGTCGGCGAGCGGCGCGTGCCGCAGGGCACCGTCGGGCGCGTGACGAAGAGCGAGGGCGACGCGATCCATGTCACCGTCGTGGGCGTCGGCGTCCTCCGCTACGCGCGCGACGAGCTCACGCCCCGGCGCGCCGGCCAGGCGCTCTACGCGCAGCGACGCGAGGATGCGTGGTCGGCGCTCTCCGGCAACATCGTCCTCGAGACGCGGGTCGGGTCCCACGCGTGGAACCTCGCAGGCGAAGGCTCGGACGAGGACCTCCGCGGCGTCTTCGCGCTCCCGCTCCCGTGGACGACGGGGCTGGTCGCGCCGCCCGAGGACCTCGTGAGCGCGGACGGGAGCGCGAGCTACTGGGCCGCGGACAAGGCGGTGCGCCAGGCGCTCCGTGCCGATCCGAACACGCTCGAGATGCTCTTCGTCCCGGGCGCCACGCCGAAGGACGAGATCGGCGCATGGATCCTCGAAGCGCGCGACGCGTTCGTCTCGACCGAGATCTACGGCACCTTCGGCCGCTACGCCGTCGGCCAGCTCCGCCGGCTCGAACAAGGGATGCGGCTCGCCGAGCACCGCGCCGTCGTCCTCGAGTGGCTCCGCGAGGAGCCTCTGCCGAGCCTCGACGAGATCGCGGTCCGCCTCTCGCGCGTCTCCGGTCGCGTGCACCCGACCGTGGCCGACGCGGTCCACCAGGCGAAGCAGTACGTCAAGCAGCTCTATCGCTCGCTCCACGATCAAGGCCTCCTCGCCGCGAACGACTTCGTTTCCCTCGTCGCCTTCGCACGCGGCGGCGCGCGCGAGCTCGATCTGCCGCGCGAGCTCCGCCCGAAGAACGCCTACAACCTGATTCGCCTCGTCGCGACCGCGACGCGCTGGCTCCGCGAGGGCACCCCCACCTTCGCCGCCGAGGGCGCGCGCCGCGAGCGCCTCCTCGCGATCAAGCAGGGCGAGGTCCCGCTCGACGACGTCCTCGCCCAGGCGGAGGCGATGAGCGGAGAGCTCGAACGCGCTCGCGACGCGTCCGTGCTGCCGAAGCGCCCCGACGTCGTCCGCGCCGACGCGCTCCTCCGGCGGATCCACGAAGAGGTCGCCCGGAGGTGGATCACGAAGAGCGAAGGTCCGTTCGGCCGAGGAGCGCCGCCTGCCCCGGAGGTCACGTGGAACGAGTGAGGACGATGCTCACGAGCGAGCAGCAGCGCATCATGACGGCCGTCCTCGCCGAGGAATCGGCGAAGCGTGAGCACGTCGTCGTCTACCTGAGCGGCGCGCACGCCTACGGCTTCCCTTCCCCCGACAGCGACCTCGATCTCAAGGCGATCCACGTCGCGCGGACGGAGGACCTCCTCGGCTTCGAGCCGCCTTCGCCGACGACGGATCGCGCCGAGGTCATCGCCGGCGTCGAGATCGACTACACGTCGAACGAGCTCGCGCACGCCCTCGGCGGGATCCTCCGCGGGAACGGGAACTTCCTCGAGCGCATCCTCGGCGTGCTCCATCCCGTCGCCTCGCCGCTCCTCGAAGAGCTCCGGCCGCTGGTCGTGCGCGCGCTCTCGCGGCGCGTGCACCGCCACTATCGCGGCTTCGCGATGAACCAGCTCGGTATCCTCCAGAAGGAGCCGTCCGCGAAGAAGCTCCTCTACGTGCTCCGCACGACGCTGACCGGGATCCACCTCCTCCGGACCGGCGAGCTCGACGCGGATCTCACGAACCTGATGGACCGCTACGGCCTCGCGGACGCGCGTGCGCTCGTCGAGCGGAAGCGCGCCGGCGAGCGCACGTCGATCGAGACGACGCTCCTCGAGGCGTGGCGCCCGCGGCTCGACGCGCTCTTCGCCGAGCTCGATCGCGCGCGGGACGAGAGCCCGCTCCCCGAGGATCCGCCGAACGAGCGCGAGCTCCGCTCCTTTCTCGTCGGTGTCCGCAAGGCGCGGCTCTAGGGAAGGACGTTCTGGACCTTCACGGGCGTCGCGCTGCACGGGTGGTCGTCGGGCGCCTTCCCGCAGCGATCGGCGCTCGGCGCGCCGAGCTGGCCCGCGTCGTTGTTCCCCCAGCACAGGATCGTGACGCCGTCCTCGAGCACGGCGCAGTTCGCGCTGTCGCCGACGCCGAGCGCACGCGGGCGGCCGGGAACGCCGGTCACGTCGCGCGGCACGTTCCGGTTGTCGTACTTCCCGTCGCCGAGCTGACCCCAGTTGTTCCCGCCCCAGCACGAGACGGCACCGCTCGACTTCCGCAGCGCGCACGAGTGATACAGCGATGCGCGCACGCCGAGCACGTCCTCGCCGAGGCCCGACACCCACGGCGTCGCGCCGCCGAACGACCACGCGTCCGCGTTCGTGCCGTCCCCGAGCTCGCCCCAACCGTTGTAGCCGCGACACGAGGCGGCGCCGGTCGGACCGAGCAGGCACGTATGCAGCCAGCCGACGGACACGGCCTTGATCGTCGAACCGGGCCCGACGATCTCGAACGGCGTGTTCTGGTGCGTCTTGCTCGGCTCGATCTGCCCCGCGTCGTTGTACCCCCAGCACCGGATCGCGCCCGTCGCGAGGAGCGCGCACGTCCGCGACCCGCCCGACGCGATCTGCGTCACGCCCGTGAGGTTCTTCACCGGGACGGGCGTCGACGAATGGACGTTCGAACCGTCGCCGAGCTGGCCTTCCGTGTTCCCGCCCCAGCACCAGACGGTGCCTTTCTCGAGCCGCGCGCAGACGAAGTCGCCCGAGGAGCTGAGCTCGACGGCGCCCGTGAGGCCGCGGACGAGGACCGGCGTCGTGCGGTCCTCCTTCGTTCCGTCGCCGAGCTCCCCCCAGCCGTTCGAGCCCCAGCAGGCGACTTCCTTCGTGGCGAGGATGGCGCACGTGCGGTCGCCCGCCGGGCGGATCGCGACGACGCGCGCGGGGAGACCGACGACGGTGACCGGCCCCACCGCGGCAGCCTTCGACCCATTGCCGAGCTGCCCGCGGCCGTTCGCGCCCCAGCAGCGAATGCCACCCGTCGAGAGGAGCGCGCAGGCGTGCCTCCCGCCGACCGCGACCGCATCGACCTGGAGCGGTCTCGTCTCCGCGTCCGCACCGACGTCCTCGGGAGGCGACGGCGGGTCGCCGCCGTCCGTCGCGCCGCCCTCGCCGGAGACGGAGGCTTCGCGCGGCCGTTCGTCGTCGAAATCGACTCCGAACAGCGTCGAGCACGCGAGGGTGCTCAGCGAAACCGCCGCGGCGAACAGCAGACCGAAGCGCATGGCTCTCGGACACGCGAGCCCGGGAGCCGTCGCATCGATTCGTCTCACGACACGCTCCGCTCGATCTCGGCGACGCCGGACGCCGCAGGGAGCACCTCGTACGCCTCCCCCTGCTCGAACGCGACGACCACGCGATGCGCCCCGCGGACGACGCCGCGGGCGAGGAGCGCGGCCGCTCCGAAGCGGAGCGCGTGGGCGACGGCGGGCTTCTGCGCGAGGCGGGCGCGGGCCGCCGCTTCGACCAGCGCGTCGAGCGCACGGCTCGGGAGGAACGCGCCGGTGGGCTGCCACTCGGGCTGCGAAGCGAGCCAGCGGGACCTCGCGTCGAAGCCCTTCTTGCCGGCGAGCCGGAAGCCCGCGAACGTGCCGGCCCCCTCGACCTCGAGCGGCTCGAAGAGCTCGAACACGAGCGTGTCGATCTCCGCCGGCGCGCGCGCGACGAGGCGCTCCACGATCGGCGCGAGCGCCTCGACGTCGGCGTCGAGGTCGAGCTCCGAGAGCGGGCCGAGGAGCGTCGACCCGAGCGTGCGCCGCGCGCGGACGCAGATCATCCGCCAGCCCGTCGTCGCCGAACGCGCCGTCCGCACGACGCCGAGGACGTCGTCGAAGAGGACGGAGAGCTCGAGGGGGGCCGCGTTCACGGGCGTGGTCTAGCACGCCCCGGCGATCCGGCATCCCGGGCGGCCCGAGCCGCACAAAAGCACGATGCCCGGTCCCTCTCACGAGGGCCGGGCATCCGAGCGCGCCTTCAAGGAGAAGACGGGGCGGCGCTCACCAGCGGTAGTGCGCGAACGCCTTGTTCGCTTCCGCCATCTTGTGCGTGTCGTCCTTCTTCTTCACCGCGTTGCCACGGCCCTGGGCGGCATCGAAGAACTCGGCCGCGAGGCGCTCGCGCATCGTCTTCTCGCCGCGCTCACGCGCGTAGGTGACGAGCCAGCGCATCGCGAGAGCGACGCGGCGCTCCGGACGGACTTCGACCGGAACCTGGTAGGTCGCGCCACCGACACGGCGGCTCTTGACCTCGAGCTTCGGCTTGACGTTGTCGAGCGCCTTGCGGAACACCTCGAGCGGCTCCTCCTTGAAGCGCTCACCGATGATGTCGAGCGCACCGTACAGGATGCCCTCGGCGACGGCCTTCTCACCGCCGTACATCAGGGTGTTCATGAACTTCGAGACGAGCTTGTCCTTGTACTTCGGGTCCGGGTTGATCCGGCGCTTCGGAACTTCGCGACGACGGGGCATTGCAGTCTCTCCGGATCAGGCCTTCGGGCGCTTCACGCCGTACTTGGAACGCTTGCGGTTGCGGTTCGCCTTGTTCGTCGACGACGGGCCGATGGCGCCCGACGCGTCGAGCGTCCCGCGGACGACGTGGTAACGGACACCCGGGAGGTCCTTCACACGGCCGCCACGGATGAGGACGACCGAGTGCTCCTGCAGGTTGTGCCCCTCGCCCGGGATGTACGAGGTGACTTCCATGCCGTTGGTGAGACGAACGCGGCAGACCTTGCGAAGCGCCGAGTTCGGCTTCTTCGGCGTCGTGGTGTACACGCGAACGCAAACGCCCCGCTTCTGCGGGCAGCTCTTGAGCGCCGGCGACGCGGTCTTGACACGCGCGGCCTCACGCCCGTGATTGATGAGCTGATTGATGGTCGGCATCGGAGAGAAGTCCTGCAGTTTCTAGAGGGTGAACCGACGAGAACTCCGCGTGGGTCCTCGGGGAGCGCGCACTCTAGTCGCGCTGCCTAGTCTGTCAAGGGGTTCGGGGCGGCGCCTCGACGCGTGCTCCGGAGCTCTGCTTTTCGAGGTCCGCGAGCTCGCATCGGTCGAGCGCTTCGGGGTCCCGGAACAGGCCCGCATCCGCGAGGATCCCCGCGAGGACGGCGTCGAGCGCGGGCACGGGGAGCTCGGCGCCGGGGACGTCGAGCGCGCTCACGGTCGGGCGCGGCCAGCCCTCGACGAGCCCCTCGTAGACGGCATGGCCGAACACGGCGACGCGTTCGTCCGGCAGCCGGACCACGCCGCCCTCGTCGAACAGCGCGAGCGCGTCGAGCGCCCGCGGACGGTGGACGACCTGCCCCGGCGCGGCGGGCACGACGAGCGCCGCCTGCCTCGCGTGGAGCGCACGCTTCGTCCGCGGGAACGTCGCCCAGACGAGCGCGTTCAGGAAGTCGTGCCACGAGCCGGGGCGGGTCGGCACCTCGCCGTCGCGGACGATCCGCGTGTCGTAGAGCGCTTCGCGCCCCGCGCGTCGCCGCGTCCTCCGCGTCGGCTTCGGCGCCGCGCGCACGAAGCGGATCCCGGCGCGGTCCGCGAGCAGCGCGTCGATGCGCTCGGGCGCGGGGAACGTCGCGTCCTCGGCGAAGCGGCGCGCGGCGTCCGCGATCGGCCAGAAGAGCGGCGACCGCGTCGCGAACGTCGGATCCCACGGCGCGCGGCGCGGGGCGACCGTCGCGCTCATGGCCGGGAGAGGACGAGCAGGATCACCCCGCCGAACACGATCCGGTAGAACGCGAACGGGGCGAGGCCACGACGCTTCAGGTACGCGAGGAACATCGCGACGACGGCCCACGCGACCACGAACGAGACGACGAGACCGATCCCGACGTTCACGACGCCGAGGTGCGCGAGATGCGCGCGCGACTTCCACGCCTCGACGACGGTGGCGCCGCCGAGCGTCGGCAGCCCGAGGAGGAACGAGAACTCCGCGGCCGTCGCGGTCGAGAGCCCGGCGAGCTGGCCGGCGACGATCGTGCACATCGAGCGCGAGGAGCCCGGCCACATCGAGAACACCTGGCCGATGCCGATCCAGAACGCGCGCTTCGGCGTGACGTGCTCGACGCCCTCCAACCCCGGATTGCCCTTCTTCGCGCGCCAGCGCTCGACGGCGATCATCACGACACCGCCGACGACGAGCGCCGCTGCGATCGGCCCCGGATGGAAGAGCGCGTTCTTGATCACCTTCCGGAAGAGGAGGCCGATCACCGCCGTCGGCACGAACCCCACGACGAGCGCGACGAGGAGCTGGATGCTCTCCGGCCTCCGCGTCGCGAGCCCCGCGGTGCGCTCCCAGAGGAAGCGCCGGTAGTGCACGAGCACGGCGAGGATCGCGCCGAGCTGGATGACGATGTCGAATGCATCGACGCCCTCGCCTTCGAGGCCGAGCATTCGGCTCACCACGATGAGGTGCCCGGTCGACGACACGGGCAGGTACTCGGTGATGCCCTCGACGACGCCGAGGAGCGCTGCGATGAGCGGGTTCAAGCTCCCGCGCTTGTATCAGAAGGCGCCGTCGGTGCGCACGGCGGCCAGCGTCGCGGCCCCGCTGACGGTCACGACCGCTGGTGCACGCGTCCGCAGGAAGACGCGGCCGATGCCGCCGCCACCGCCGCCGCCGCCGGTCGCCGCCGCGCCGTCTTCGCCCGTGAGCGGCGCGACGGTCGCGGTGCCGCCCGTCCCGCCGTTGCCGCCGTTGCTGAGGCCGAAGCCGCCGGACGCACCGCCGACGACGGGCGGCTGCGGGCTGAACCCGTCGTCGCCGTCGCTGTTGTTGTCGCCGCCTTCGCCGCCACCGCCGCCGCGCGCGTCGATCGTCCCGTCGACCGTGACGCCCGCGACGGCTTCGAAGAAGACGAGGCCGCCCGCGCCGCCGCCACCGGCCCCGGTCATCGTCTGGGTCATGTTCCCGCGGCACCCACCGCGGCCGCCGCCGCCACCGACGGCGATCGAGCCGAGCGCCGTCAGCGTGATGCTACGGACCGACGAGATCTGGAGGGCGCCTCCGCCTCCGCCGCCGACGCCCCGGCCCGAGCACGCGGTCCCCATCGAGCGGCCGCCGCGGCCGCCGCCGGCACCGCCGACGAGGAGCACCCCCATCGCGTTCGCGGCAACACCTCCCGCGCCGCGGTTCGCCGTCGTCACCGAGCCGCCGTTCGCGCCGGGCTGACCGTTGCCGCCACCGCCGCCGCCGCCCGGGTCTCCGCCGGTCGTGCCGCCGGACTTCCCGGCGCTCGCGGCGCCGTCGACTCCGGCGCCCGGCTGGGCGCCGCCGGGCCCGGGAATCGTCCCGACGGCGCGCGCGTCGATCCGGCCCGAGATCGTGACGTCCCCCGCCGCGACGATCGCGAGCGCGCGCGTGCCGATCACGTCGAGCGTGCCGGAGACGTCGAGGCTGCCGACGCTGAGGACGGCGACGTCTCCGTCCACGACGAGGTCGGGGCTCGCGACGGGCGCACCGCCGTTTTCGCTCGTCGTGAGCGCCTTCGTGTCGATGATCAGCGTCGTTCCGAACGGAACGGTGCGGTTCGCGGCCGCGAGGGAGTACGCCGTCGCGGTCAGGTGCGAAGGGACGAAGACGACGCCCGCGTCGGGTCGCTTGTCCTCCGCGTCGACGGGGGCGTCGAGGGCCGCATCGCGGCCGTCGGCGTCGCCGGCCTCCGCGCGCGCATCGGTCGACGCATCGGCCGCGGCGACGCCGCCCTCCGGCTCCGAAGGCGCGACGAACGTTCCGACGATGTCGAGCCCGCACGCGACGCCGGACGACGCCACGAGGAGAGCTGCACCGAGAACGAGGAACGCGCCGCGCCTCACGCGCTACGATGTACCACATGGCGCTCGTCCCGCCGCTCGATGCAACGCCGGAGCAGGTACGTGAGCTCCTCGCGCCTCTGAGGTCGCGAGCCAGCATCGCGCTCTTCGCCGCCGAGAACGCGTTCGCGGTCGGAGCCGTGATCCGTGTTGCTCATAGCTTCCTGTTCCGCGAGATCGTCATCGTGGGCACCGAGCCGCACTACGAGAAGGCCTCGATGGGCATGGAGAAGTTCGAGACGATCGTGCGCGTGCGGGACGAGGACGAGCTCCTCCGGCACGTCGGCGAGAGGCCGCTCTGGGCGTTCGAGAAGGACCACGCGACGACGAGCCTCTACGACGTCGACGCGTTCCCCGACGACGTCGTCCTCTTGTTCGGGAGCGAGCGCGCGGGTATCCCGCTCTCGCTCGTCCGCCGCGCGGAGCGCGTCGTCGCGATCCCGATTCACGGCGTGAACCACTCGCTGCCGCTCGCGGTGGCGGCGGGGATCGTCATGAGCGAGCACGCGCGCCGGCGGTTCCGCGGCGCACTGCTGTGAGCAGCGGAGGACTGTCGTCAGCCCCGCGAGCGCCGGCGCCGCGCAAGCACGAGCCCGAGCGCTCCGATGCCCAGCGCGATCGACGCGCTCGACGACGTCGTGCTCCCGCGCGTCACCGAGCAGCCCGAGTCCGCCTTCGGCGGCTCCGACGGGGTCGTCGCGTCGACCGACGTGCAGATGTTGCCCTTGCACTCCGTCTCGCCGACCTTCGGATGCACCGGAGCGCGCGTCCAGTCCGGCGCCGAGTAGCCGCCGAGCGTCGCGGCCTCGAGCGCCGCACCGACGATGAGGTCCGCGTGCATGTCCGTGCGCGTGTAGATGGCGGCGAGGCAGCGGCTGTTCGTCTGCGGCCCACGCGAGAGCGTGCCGAGGACGAACGGCTTGCCGGTCGCGAACGAGCGTTGCTCGAACGCGCCGCCGCCCGAGTCGCCGGAGCAGACGAAGCCTTCCGTCACGAACTCCGACTGGCTGTCGGCGAGGTCTTTCAGGTCCCCCGTGCACGCGAGGGTCTTGCTCCCGGGCACGCAGAGGATGCCGATGTTCTCGCGGATGCGGCGGAAGCCGGAGTCCTTCGCGGACGGGTTCGTGAGACCGTAGCCGAGCGCGGTGATCTGCTTCCCGACCTCCGCGCTCTGCGTCATGTCGAACTGCACGACGGGGATCGCGGGCTTCGCCTCGTCGCTCGGGATGTTCTTCTCGAGGAGGATGAGCGCGAGGTCGTTGCCGCAGAAGCTCTCGTCCTGCGGGACGATGACCTTCTTCGCCGGATAGAACTGGTCGGCGCGGTAGATGTTCGGCGAGGTCGTCACCTTCAGCTCGGCGGCCGAGAGCGTCGGACCGAACTTGTCCTTGCAGGTGACCCACCCGCTGCCCTCTTCCGCGACGACGCAGTGGCGCGCGGTGAGGACGAGGTTCGGCGCGATGAGCGTGCCGGAGCACACCGCGTTCTCGCCGCTCGTGATCCCGACGGCGAAGTTGTTCGCGTTGCTCGTGTCGAGCTGGCCGCCTTCGACGTCGTGCTCGGACTGGCCGACCTCGTCCGCGGCCGGAGCGGCGCTGCACGCGAAGAGCGGGAGCGAGAGCACGGCGGCGAGGAGGAGAGGCAGGCGGCGCATCGTCGGCTGGAATCCTTCGGCCAGGAGGTGATGTAGGTGTAGCGGCAGCCGTCCCCCCGGCTCATCTCGACCACGTCTCAATCGAGGAGCTGCGGGCACGCGGACGCGGGTCACGGGCGATCCAGGATGCGCGCGGCACCGTGTTTTTCCCTGCGCTAGGCTGGCCTCATGGCCCAGCACCCGTCGCAGGACGCGCGCGTCTTCCTGTTCCACTGCGAGGCGTACGACGTGGAGAAGATTCGCGCCCTCGTCCGCTCCGCGATGGAGACGCTCGATCTCCGCCCGCGCGGACGCACGCTGGTGAAGCCGAACGTGGTGTCCGCCGGCGAGCTCTTCCGGCACGCGCACACGCGCCCGGAGCTCGTCGAGGGCGTGCTGCTCGCGCTGAAGGATCGCGACGCGGGGATGAGCGAGCTCGCCGTCGGCGAACGATGCGGGATCACGATCCCGACGCGGTACGCATTCCAGGAGGCGGGCTTCGACCCCGTCTTCGCGCGCACGGGCGCGAAGAAGATCTGCTTCGAGGAGGTCCCGCAGGTCGAGATCCCGCTCACGCACGAAGGGCGTCTCCGCGACTACGTGTTCACGCCGGAGCCGGTCGCGAAGGCCGATTTCTTCGTGAACTGTCCGAAGTTCAAGGCGCACCCGTGGACGACGGTGACGTTCTCGATGAAGAACTACATCGGGATCCAGGACGACCGGCACCGGCTCATCGATCACGATCACGCGCTGAACCGGAAGGTGGCCGACCTCCAGTACATCGTGCAGCCGCAGCTCGTCGTCATCGACGCGATCATCGCCGGCGAAGGCCGGATGCTGACGCCGATCCCGCGGAACATGAACCTCGTCGTGATCGGCAACAACCAGGTCGCGATCGACGCCGTCTGCTGCCGGATCATCGGCGTCGATCCGCTGAGCGTCGAGCACATCCGCCTCGCCTACGAGCGTGGCTTCGGTCCGGTCGAGGCCGAGAAGATCCGCCTCGGGGGCGACGTGCCGCTCGCCGAAGCGCAGCGCCGCGCGAAGGGCTTCCAGGTCGGCCTCGTCCGGATCGACAAGTACTTCGAGGGGACGAGCATCACCGCCTACGCCGGCAAGCCGCCGGCGGACGCGACCGAGGACTACTGCTGGGGAGGCTGCCCGGGCGTGATGGAGGAAGTGATCGAAGTGCTCCGTCTCTACGACGAGCACTGCGACAAGAAGCTTCCGAAGCTCCATCTCGTGTTCGGCAAGTACGAGGGCGCGCTCGAGGTCGGCTACGGCGAGAAGGTCGTCTTCATCGGCGACTGCTGCGAGTGGAAGGGCACGCTCGGCGGCGAGCTCGTGCAGATCCAGAGCAAGTACAAGGCGCGCGAGACGCTGGATCCGCACGAGGCGTCGCACAAGGACATCTACGTCCGGATGGCGAAGATGGCGGCCAAGCTGCGCGAGCTGAAGCAGCGTCCGTGGATCCGGCTCGAGGGTTGTCCGGTCAGCGTCGGCGAGCTCGTGCTCATGCTCGCCGAGCTCGGAGGGATCCAGAATCCGTACTTCGATCCGCGGCAGGTCGTCGGGTTCAACCGCGCGTACCTCGCGTGGCGCGCGATGACGGTCGCGCAGCGGATTGGCGGCGTGCCGTATCAGATCCCCGGGCCCGCCGAGCAGGGCGCCGCGCGTCCCGTCCTCCCCTGCGCGGCGGAAGGCGGCGAGTGAGCGGGCTCCGGATCGGCGTCCTCGCGCGCGCGCCGATCGGAGGACGCTGCAAGCCCGCGCTCCTCGCCGCGCACGAGCCGAAGTGGATCGCAGGCCTCTACGGCTCGATGCTGCGTGACACGCTCGACGGGCTGCAGTCGCTCGAGGCGGACGACTACGTCGTCTTCGCCGAGGCGCTCGAGCCGGAGCCCGGGACGAAGGCCGACGCGAAGGCGTCGACCGCGGACGTGCTCGCGCGACACGTCCCGGCGCCGTGGCGGATCGTCGTCCAGGAGGCGAGCGATCCGGCCGCGCGCGTCGAGGCCGCGCTCGCGTCGCTCCTCGAAGGCGGCGGGCGCGCGCTCCTCTCCGTCAGCGACGCGCCCTCGTGTCCCACCGAGCCGCTCGCCGAAGCGCTCGCGGAGGACGCGGACGCGTTCGTGCTCGGGCCGAGCGACGACGGAGGCTTCTACGCGGTCGCGACGAGGACGCTCGAGCCGCGCCTCTTCCGCGGCGCGCCGTTCGGGACGCCCGCGCTGCTCGAGATGATGCGTGTACGTTGCAACGAGCTCGCGCTGAACGTGCGCGAGCTACCTACATGGTACGACGTCGATCGACCGAGCGACGTCCTGCGCCTGCTCGACGAGCTCCGTCGTCATCCCGAGCGCGCGCCGCGCACCGCGCAGTTCCTCGTCAGCGGCTGAAGGGCGTCTCTGCGCTGAATCACTCCCCAGGGGTTCGGCCTGCGCGCGATCCACCTCGCGTGGGACACGCGCGATGGACACCCCGGAAAAACAGGGTTGCGCCGAGGACAAGCGCCGTGCGCGCGAAGGGCACGCAGCGTGCTGTAGGGGTCTGCACGATGCGCAAGGTCGATTTCCTCTTCGTCACCACGGCTCTCGTCTCTCTCGGCGCTGCACTCGCCATCGGCTGCTCCAACACGGAGATGCAGCCGGAGGACGAGGAGGAAGAGCAGGAGCAGGGTCAGGTCAGCAAGCCCTCGACCTCGTCGAGCTCCAGCTCGAGCTCCGGTGCGCCGGCCAACGAGACGCCCGAGACCGACGCGGGCGTCGTCGACCCCGACGCGAGCGCGCTGACCGCCGATGCGGGCGCGACGACGGTCGACACGTCTGCGTGCATCGCCGGCTCCGTCGTCGAGACCGAGTCGAACGACACGGCGGCGACGGCGAACGCGTTCCCCGGCCAGACCGGCACGTTCTGCGGAAGCCTCTCGTCGGCGCTCGACACCGACTTCATCACGTTCACGCTGCCGGCGGGGACGCGTGGGCTCGGCTACGGGCTCAAGTTCAACAGCGGCCCGATCGACGCGACGATCGTGGTCAACGGCCAGGCGTTCAAGCTGACGCAGGCCATCCCGCTCGTGATCGGCGTCCCGTACGTCCTCAAGGTCAGCGGCGGTGCTCCGCTCGCCTACCGGTTCGAGATGAACGTCGTGAGGTGAGGCGCCCCGCGCTCGGCGTTCTTCTCCGCGGCCGTCATCAGCGCCGCGAGCACGAGGAACGCGCCGAGCGCCGCCGCCCAGATCGCCGCCACGATCCAGCGCGCCTTCGCATCCTCGTTCGCGCGCACCGGCGACGCCGGACGGAGCGGGACGACCGAAGCCGGCGTGACCGCGCGCGGGCGCAACGTGGGCCGGGGGGCCGGGACGACCGCGCGCGGCTGCGTGAAACGGACGGTGGAAGGAGGCGGCGTCTCGATCGCCGCCGCCTCGAGACCTACGAGGACGCGGGCGGGACCGACCATCATCACCGTGGGCTCGTCGTCCGGTCGCTTCGCCTCGGGCGGAATCTCCATCCCGTGGACGATGACGGTCGCCTGGCTGTCGGGCACGCGATCGAGATCGAGCAGCCGATCGAGCGCGGCGAGGGCGCCGTCGCCCGCGTTGTCGGCGACGGCGGGCTGCTGCGGCGAGAGAGGGCTCCGGGTGGGCGAGTACATCGGGCGAGGAACTCAGCAAGGCGAGTGCCGCATGCTCGTGCTCGCGTCGCGCCCCAGGATCTCCGCAGTTTTCCAGCCGGTCGGAGGAGCGACCACGCGTGACAGCGGCGCGCACTCGCGCGGCGGAGGGCAGGATCGCCACGCGCCTCTCGTGTAGGCTCCACGTCCCCTTGGCTCCCGCGCGCTCCCTGCTCTTCTCGCTGCCCGCCCTGCTCGTCGCGAGCGCGTGTGGAGGCGCGCCGCACGCGGCGCCTCCCGCTCCACGTGCGGCGAGCGCGACGGCGTCGGTCGCCCCAGCGGCCGAGGCGCCGCCCGCGGCTCGCGAAGAGACCTTCGAAGAGCGCGCCGCGCGCGTGCACCGGGAAGCGATCGTCGTCGACACCCACGACGACATCCCGACCGTGATGTTCGGAAGCCGGGTCGACATCGGCGCGCGGCTGCCGAACGCGCACACCGACATCCCGCGCCTCCGCGCCGGCGGGGTGACGGCGCTCTTCTTCTCCGTCTACGTCGAAGGAGACCTCGCCGAGCACGCGACGCCGACCGGTGGCGGCGCACTCCGGCGCGCGATCGATCTCGTCGACCTCACCTACGCGACCGTCGAACGCCATCCGAACGAGCTCGTCCTCGCGACGACGGCAGAGGGGATCCGGCGCGCGAAGCAGGACGGCAAGATCGCCGTCCTGATGGGGGTCGAGGGTGGCCACGCGATCGAAAGCTCGCTCTCGGCGCTCCGCGTCCTCCATCGGCTCGGCTGCCGCTACATGACGCTCACGCACACGAACACGAACACGTGGGCGGACTCGGCCGGCGGAGGCACGCCGGCGAAGGTCGTCCACCACGGTCTCTCGCCGTTCGGCGAGGAGGTCGTCCGCGAGATGCAGCGGATCGGGATGCTCGTCGACGTCTCGCACGTCTCCGACGAGACGTTCTGGTCCGTGATGAAGGTCGCGCGCGCCCCCGTCATCGCCTCGCACTCGTCGGCCCGCGCCCTCGCGAGCACGCCGCGGAACATGACCGACGACATGCTGCGCGCGACCGCGAAGAACGGCGGCGTGGTGATGGTCAACTTCTGGTCGAGCTTCCTCTCCGACGAGTACCGCGACGCCGCGAGGCAGTTCTCCAAGAAGCACGAGAAGGAGCTCGCCGCGATCCGCACCGCACATCGCGGCGACCCCGTCGCGATGCGGCGGGCGTGGGACGAGCTCCGTGCGAAGTCGGAGCCCGTGCCGGCCGTGCCGCTCTCGAAGCTGATCGATCACATCGAGCACGTCGCGAAGGTCGCGGGCATCAATCACGTCGGGCTCGGCTCCGACTTCGACGGCGTCGACGCGCTGCCGGAGGGGATCGACGGCGTCGATGCGTTCCCGAAGATCACGCTCGAGCTCCTCCGCCGCGGCCACTCCGAAGAGGAGGTGAAGAAGATCCTCGGCGGGAACTTCCTCCGCGCGTTCGAGGCCGCCGAGCGCTTCGCCGCGTCGACGAAGACGACGCTCTCCGGCGACGGCAGCCCGAAGCGCATCGACGACCGCTGAGCTCCGCGTTGCGCTAAGGTGCGCGCCGTGAACGGACGACGTGTGGTCATCACCGGTGCGACGCGAGGAATCGGTCGCGAGACGGCGCTCGCGCTCGCGCGGACGGGCGCTTCGATCCTCCTCGTCGTGCGCGACGGCGCGCGGGGAGAAGAAGTCGCCGGCGAGCTCCGCGCGGCGGGCGCGCCCGCTGCGAAGGTCGAGGTCGCCGACTTCGACTCCCTCCTCGAGGTGAAGCGCGCGGCCGAACGCATCCTCGCCGCGCACGACACGATCGACGTCCTCGTGAACAATGCGGGCGCGATCCACACGAAGAAGCGGCTGACGAAGGACGGCTACGAAGCGTCGTTCGCCGCGAACCACCTCGCCCCGTTCCTCCTCACGAGCACGCTGCTGCCCGCGCTCGAGAAGGCCGGCAAGCCGGGCGCGAGCGCGCGCGTGGTCAACGTCGCCTCCGACGCGCACTATCGCGGCACGTTGCGGTTCGACGACCTGATGGGCGAGAAGAAGTTCGACGGCTGGGCCGCCTACTGCGCGTCGAAGCTCGCGAACGTCCTCTTCAGCGGCGAGCTCGCGAAGCGGCTCGAGGGAAAGAACGTGACGTCGAACGCGGTGCACCCCGGCGTCGTCGCCTCCGGCTTCGCGCAGAACAACACCGGCATCATCCAGCTCTTCTTCAAGCTCGCCGCGCCGTTCCTCCTCACGAACGCGCAGGGCGCGCGGACGAGCATCTACGTCGCCTCGAGCCCGGAGGTCGAAGGCGTCACGGGCAAGTACTTCAAGAAGTGCAAGCCGGTCACGCCGTCGCGCGAAGCACGCGATCCGGCGGTGATGACGCGGCTCTGGGACGTGAGCGAAGAGCTCGTCGCGCGCGCGCTCGCGAAGGCGTGAGCATGCGCTACGAGGGGAAGCTGTATCGCCCGCCGTCGGAAGCGGACGCGTACATCGTGCAGGCGACGATCGGTTGCAGCTGGAACCACTGCACCTATTGCGACATGTACCGGGAGAAGACCTTCCGCGTCCGCGACCTCGCGGAGGTGCTCGAGGACATCGAGACCGCCGGATGCGCGTTCGGCGCCGAGGTCGAGAAGGTGTTCGTCGCGGACGGCGACGCGCTCGTGATGCCGCTCGATCACTGGCTGCCTCTCCTCGAACGCGCGCGACGCGTGTTCCCGAACCTGCGCCGGGTCTCGGCCTACGCGATGGCGCGCAACATCCTCGCGAAGTCGGACGCCGAGCTCCACGCCCTCTCCGAGGCCGGCCTCACGATGCTCTACATCGGGCCGGAGTCGGGCGACGACGTGACGTTGAAACGGATCGCGAAGGGCGACGACGCGGCCGCACACGTCGAAGCGGCCGCACGCGCGCACGCGGCGGGGATGACGCTGAGCGTGATCGCGCTCCTCGGGATCGCGATGGAGCGGAGCGAAGAGCACGCGGCGAAGACCGCCGAGCTCGTGACGAAGATGGATCCTGCCTTCTTCTCCGCTCTCACCGTCACGGTCGTGCCGGACACGCCGCTCGATCGCCTCGCGAAGAAGGGACGCTTCGAGGTCCCGCCGGTCCCTGCCCTCCTCCGCGAGCTCCGCACGATGGTCGACCTCGCGCGACCGACGGACGCCGTCTTCCGGACGAACCACGCCTCGAACCACCTCCCCCTCGGCGGACGGCTGCCGGCGGACCGCGAGCGGATCGTCTCCGTCATCGACGCGGCGCTCGCGGGGGCGGTGCCGCTCCGCCCGGCGCACCTGCGCGGTTTGTGAGCCTCCGCGAAGGCCGGTACGCGCAGGCGGAAGCGCGCTACGCGAGAACGGCGCTTCTCGCACGCGACGTCGACGGACGACGACACACGCGACGCGCCTCGTCGTCCTTTCGCGTCATTCGCGAGCGGCGCCGGGGTTGCACCGGTAGCGAGCACATGACGTCGCCTCGCTTCCTCCCCCTCGCGCTCCTCGTCGTCTCGTGCGTCGCCGCCACCGGCTGTACGCAGGATGTCGACGAGTCGCGGCTCACGACGGCGCTCCCCACCGACGGCTATCTCGCGTTCCGTGCGTATCACCCGCATGCGAACGGGCGGCCCGGCGTGCTCGTCGAGATGCGGAGCCCGCCTGCCGGTGTCTATGCGCTCGTCTACACGAAGCAGCCGCCGTCCGAGGTCGGTTGGTTCCAGCTCGATCCCGAAGCGTTCACGCACTGCACGTCGCACGAGCGCGCGACGAGCGGCACGGAGCTCGGCTGCGTGCTGCCGGGCGGACGCGAGGTCGCCGACGTCGTCGTCGTCGACGGTCCCTCGATCCTTCCGCCCGGCGAACCGCGGAAGCCCGCCCAGAGCGTGTTCCTCCGCCATGCGACGTGCGCCTGCACGACGTGCGGATGCGGCGAGCGCGCGGCGACGTCGTACGAAGACGGTTACGCCTACGCGCCGCCGTGGACCGGCTACTACGGTCTGCTGCGGATCACGCCCGGCAACGAGCCGGTCGACGTCACGATCGAGGGGCTCTCGCTGGAGGACGAAGCCGACGCCTCGAGCATGACGATCGAGCGGCTCTGATCGGGCTCACGTCACTGCGCGGGGAACACGCAGGCGGTCGCGTCACCGAAGGTGGGCTCGTGGTTCGCGTTGTCCTCGTAGAACACGCGCGAGAACGACGAGCTCCAGCACTCGGTCGCGGTCACCGGAGCGGACAGGTCGCCGTTCTCGATCCGCGCGTCGGCACGGCCGGCGCCGGTCGCGTCCCAGCGGCTCGCGACGACGATGTCCTCGAGCTGCGCGCCGGTGTCCTCGACGTCGACCTGACCGTTGATGTCGACCTTCCCCGCGCCGCCGCTCTCGTGCGTGACGCCGACGTCGACGCTGCCCTTCGCGCCGGCACGCACCTCGACCGCGATCGTGGAAGGCAAGCTCGCGAGCGCGTAGGTGACCTTGACCGTGCCCGCGTCCTTCGCGCGCGACGGCTCGAGGGCGCGGAACGCGTCGTTGTCGATCTGGAACCAGCCGGAGCGGTGCGAAGGATGCGCGTCGCCATAGCCCTTCCCGCGCAGCACGACCTGGAAGTCGCCGCCGCCTTTCGGACGTCCCTCGAACGTGTAGTCGTATTCGCCGCTCGTCACCTCGGTCGCGACGAAGCGCCATTCGTTCCTCTCGAGCGAGGACGAGTAGCCCGGACCCCACACCGCGCGGTTCGCGGACACGGACGTCGGCTCGAGGCTCACGACGGTCCAGATCGCGCCGAGGATGCTCGCCGTGGCGTCGTCGACCCCGCGCGTCATGTCGCGCGTGAACGTGTAGAAGCGCGCGTTTTCGCTCGTCGCGCCCGTGCTCGGCGATTGGATCCGGAGGCTCTGCGTCCCGGTCGTCGCGCCGCTCCGGCTCGGGACGCGGAGGGCGACGTCCTCGCTCTTCGGCACCGCTTCGCGGAATCTCCCCGCTTCGTCCGGGTTGATCGTGCATCCGGCGAGCACGACCGCCCCCACGCACGTGATGCCCAGCACGCCTGCCTTGCCGAAGATCCTCATCGGTGCCCCTTTCGTCCGAGCGACGCGTCCCGACGACGCGTGCGCGGAGGGCGACCGAGCAAGGCACGGGCCGCTGGGGAGCCGACGAGGCCCGGAAGACCGAAGCGCGGGAGATCCGAGGGAAAACCGTCGCTCGTGACGACACGCGTCACGACGGATCCGTGAACGCACGCTCCTCCCGCGAGGACGCGCGTTCACGCTCTCGATCAGAACGGCAGGTCGAGGTTCTCGGCGCCGGGCTTCGAGAGACAGCCCGCCTGCTCGATGCAGGCCTTCGGCGCCTCGACGACCTGCTCGAGGCACGTCTGGATCTTCTCGAAGTTCGCGAGGAGGCACTGCCCGCACGCGAGGTTCGGGGCTTTGCCGCCGCACAAGTTGCCGTCGCAGGCCGCCTTGCACGGCGAGGTCGCGTCGCACGTGCACGTCGTCTGATCGACCTCGGGGAGATCCTTCGCGCAGCACTCGACGCACGCAAACGCGTCGGCAGATGCCGCGCACTGCGTGCCCGTGCTCGGCGGAGCGGGAGGCGTCGCGGGCGGAGGAGCCGCCGGCGGCGCGGTCGAGGCCGGCGGCGCGCTCGGGCTCTCGTTCGTCGTGCCGGATTTCTTCGTCGAGCCTTCGGTGGGCTCGCTCTCGTCCTCGTCCTTCTCGAGCGGCGAGCCCGCGCTCGAGCTGCTGCACGCGGCGAGCGCGAGGAAACCGAGCGAGACGACCACCAGGAGCGAGCGCTTCATGCCCGGCGATCGGTGCAGGGTGCATACCCGCCTCGGCGCGAGGGGGATCACCCCCCGCGGACGCCTGATTTCCGGCGCCTACGTGTCGCGTGCGGGCTTCACGCGGTGGATCGACGACCCCGCGGGCACGTCAACGCGCGAGCTGCTGCTCGAGGAGGTCCTCGAGGATCTCACGTTGCGTCTTCTCCGTCGCGACCGGCTTCGGCTTCGCGGGCGCGGGCTTCACCGGCGCAGCGGCCGCCTTCACGACCGGCGCGGGCTGCGGTGAAGAGACGGTGATCACGGCGGGCGCGACCGGCGCGGCGACGGCGACCGGTGCGACGACGATGGGCGCGGGCACGGCGACCTCGTTCGTGCTCGTCACCTCGAAGTCCGTCCACGCCGCCGGCGCGGCGGGTGCGACGACGGCCGCCGCCGGAACCGAGATCGCCGCCGTCGCCTTCGACGACGCGACGGGCTTCTCCTCCTGCGCGAACGCGAGCACCGCGGCTGCGAAGGCGGCGAGGAGCGCGAAGGAGCCGATCCCCATCACCGCAAGCAGCCCGCGATCGTTCTGGCGCGGAGCCGCAGCCGACGAGCGCGACGTCGAACGCGGCGCCGGCACGACCCAGCTCCCGCGGCCGTCCTGCCAGGACTCGTACGGCGGGCGCACCGACGAGACCGGCGGACGGGGAACGCCGTGGGCGGACGCGGGCTCCATGATGAGCGTTCCTTCGTCGGCGTAGACCTCACCCGGACGCGCCGAGGAGGGCGCCTGCGGAATCGCATCGAAGTCGCCGGGCCGGTTCGTCCAGTACGTCATCGCGTTCACCCCGGACGGAAAGTTGCAATCTCACTGCCAAGCCCAGCGCGATCCGGAGCGAAGGATCTCCTGCGTTTACGCGTACGACGCGTGGCTTCGGGGCGGGACCTGGATCATGCTTCACCCCCCTCCACGTACCACCCCGATGTGGGTGCAGAACGGCCGAGGCGCCGGCAGGCTCTTCGTCGGCCGCACGAACGTGATCGGGTCGGCCGACAGCGGAGCGGCCCGCGCGGGGCCCTTGTCGTCCGCGTAGACGCGGAGGACAGGCGAGGCCTGCACGACCGCGCGCTGCGAAGCGGACACCTCGAGGAGCGCGGACCAGTCCGTCGTGTACGTCGGGAACATCAGGTTCAAGCGATCGGGGCAGGCCTGCGCGGTCGACGGATCGGCGCCGTCGAGCGTCGGGCAGCGCGGCGTGTCGTCGAGCGGGTCCGCGTTCGTGCCGTCGAGCTCCGACGTGTGGCTCAGGCCGAAGAAGTGCCCCGACTCGTGGAGGAGCACGAGCCCGTCGAGGACCGGGTCGGTGTCGCCGACGGCGAGCACGACGCCGCTCATCGGCGTTCCGTTCAGGACGGCCGCCCCCGGGACGCCCGGCGCGACGCCCCACGCGTTCATCCCGATCCCGACCATCACGTCGTTCGTGAGCACGACGTGCAGCGCCTGCTCGCCGTCCGCGCCGTGGGCGACCGCGAAGGCGTCGTTCAACGTGTCGCCGTTGAGGCTCTTCAAGGATGCCGGCGCGGGCACGAATCGGATCTCGCCCGGGTCGACGTCGAAGTAACGCTTCATCCCGGCGTAGAACACACGAAACCGCTCGGCGACGCTGGCGTCGAGACGCGCGCTCGCGGCGTCCACCTCGCGTTCCCCGACCCGGAGACCGTCGGGCACGTGTACGACGATGTCGAGACGCGCGCCCGTGAACACGCTCGCTTCGGTCGCGCCGCGCTGGAGCACCACGCGCACGGTCATCGGCGGGACCGTCTGGGCGAAGGGGGGCGGGGGCGCCTTCCCGTCGGGGAGCAGGAAGCGACCGTCGCCGACGACGATCCGCCACTTCCCGGGCACGAGCGGCAGGAGTGATGCCCCTTCCCCCTGCGGCACCGAGGCCGCCGCGATCGCGGTGAAGGGCGACAAGCTCGTGGCATGCGTGCCGCCCTTCGGCGTGTAGCGATCGTGGACGATCTCCCCCGTCGGGCTCGTGATCCGGAGCACGCCGACGCGCGCGCGGTCGAGCTCGCTCTGCACGACGACGTTGAACCCGAGCGTACCGGCGGGGACGTCGATCTCCACCTCCTCGAACGCGGCCACGGCGCCGAGGTCGATCACGTCCGGCGACACGAGCGGCCGCTCCGCGCGGCCCGGGAAGACGACCGGCGACGGTTTCGCATCCGGGACCGGGAGAGCGATCTCCCCGCGCTGCGGCTCGGCGACCTCCGCTCCGCCGCTGCACGCGATCGCGGTGAGCGAGACGAGCACCGAGGCGGTCGCGAACGATGAACTGCGCAGCATGACGGCGCGAGCAGCAGCGCGCGTACCACTCCGAGAATCCTGGTTCTCCGGGCCCGCGCGCGCCGGCGCTCACGGCACCCGGTCCACACTGTGGCGCGACGGGCTACAGGGTCGCGACGAAGCGCTCGACGTCCACCGGACGCGCGCCGGTGCTCCGGGCGAGCACGTCGATGACCGTCGCGCGGTCCTTCGTCGCGAGGAGGTTGCGTGCGTACTGCTCGTGATCGCGGAGCGTGTCCCGCGCCGCGGCCTCCTCGCTCGGGAGCCGCATCACCTTGATCCCGTGGAACAGGTTCATCACGAGGAGGAACGGCGTGATGACGAAGGAGATCGTGCCCCACCAGCCGAGGAAGAACGTGTGGAGCGTCGTCTTCCAGAACCAGCGCTTGCCGCACTCCGCACACGCGCATCCGGCCCACTCGCGATACTGGCGGACGACGAGCATGCCCGTGTTCTGACGGAAGCACACCGGAGCGACGGGCGCGCTTCGCCCGCAGAAGTCGCAGATTCCCATGTCCCTCGAGAGGCGCCGTCGCGGCGGAGGTCGCGAGAAATCGTCACTCGACCGTGATCGGCAGCTGGCGTGCCTCGGAGAGGAAGCCTTCCGCCGCGTTCGCCTGGCCGTTCGGGTGCTGCGTCCAGAGCAGGGCCATGAGATGTCCGGTGTAGGTGCCGGCCGCGAGCGGACCGGCTGCGACGAGCGCGCAGCCCTCCGGACGCGGTCCCGGGAGCGGCCCGCCCCACCGCATCGTCGTCGCGTGCCACCTGAGGCGTGCCCGCGCTTCGCTCTTCGGAGCGAGCGTGATCTTCGCCCACGTCGGCATCGGCTCGTGGACGACGCGCGGAACCGAGCAGCTCCCCTCCGGCTCGGAGGTCGAGCGACCTCGCCGATGCGTCACGAGGTCGAGCCCGCGAAGGGCGCCGACGGGCGGTCGCTCCGCGAAGCTCGCAGGACATTCGCGGAACGCCCGCACGAGATCGACGAGCGCTCCGCTGCAGGGCGCACCTGCATCCGCTGCTGCCGGCGATGCGACGAGCTCGGCGATGCCGGAGCCCGCGTCGGACGGCGGCCCAGCGCTCTCCTTCCGACATGCGACGAGCGCCAGGAGCGCGAAGCGGAAGGGACGCTTCACTTGGCGGACGGATCCGCGACGCGACCGGCGAAGAGGACGAGCCCGCTCGTGCGCTCGACGACGAAGAAGAGGAACGGATGGTCCGCGACGAAGGGCTCGGCCGGAGGCGGCGCGCCGCCTCCCTCGGCCATCACGATCGCCGTCGCGGCGGCGGCCTCGGTCCCCTTCTCGTCGACCTTCACGAACGCCTTGTGGAACACGTTCGAGATGCGGAGGCGCTCGCGCTTCTCGGGCGGGTTCGCGATCCGGGTGAAGTCGGCCTTCTCGCGGTCGAACGCGGTGGCCATCCCCATCGCCGAGAGCTGCTCCGCGAGGGGGATCGTGTCGGTCGTGACCTCGAACCGCGGCAGCGCGATCGCGATCTGACGCGGGGAGAGCGCCTTCGTCCACGACGCGAGCCGCTCGGCGCTCAGCGTCTTCTCGACCGCGGCGAGCCCGTCCCTCGCGTCGGGGAGGACGACGAGCATCGCGACGTCGCCCCCGACGTACGGCATCTCGAGCACCTTCACGCCGCCTTCGGCTGCGAAGCGCGCGAGCTGCCGGGCGTGCATCATCGGGACCGGCTTCTTCTGCCCGCCCGCGAGCTCGAACGGCGCGTCGCTCGTCGCGGCCTTCTTGAACGGCGTCTGCCAGTCCGCGAGGAAGTAGACCGCGTTCACGAGGACGAGGCGCGTGAGCTCGTCGATCGCGCGGGGCGGGAGCAGGTCCTTGATCCGCTTCTCGGTCGTCTCCTCCACCCAACCATTGATCCGCTCGCGCGCGGGCTCGAACGAGTGCTTGAAGTCGACGGGCTCGAGCGGCGCGTCGAAGACGGTCTTGGTCGTGTCGAGGTAGCGCGGCTCGAACGCGTAGGTCTTCTCGCCGAACAAGCGGTTCGCGATGCGGAGCTTCAGCGGCCGCGCCGGCGACACGAGGCCGCGCTGGAGCGCGCCCCACCCGGCGGCCGTCGCGTCACCGCCGCTCGGGAAGTGGAGCACCTTCTTCACCTGCGCAGCGGTCTCGCCCTCCGCGCCCGGGTACACCATCGCGAACGCGAGGGAGATGCTGGCCGGCGAGAAGGCGAGGTTGCGCTCGACCGTGCCGAGCCGCGGCCAGAGCGCGAACGCGAACGCGTTGCTCCCTTCCGCGTAGGGCCTCGACGCTTCCGGCGACGGCATCCCGGCGACGGGCGCTGCGCTCTTCCCGGCCGGTGCGTCGGGCACGGCGCTCGCCGACGGAGCGCTGCGGTGGGGCTCCGGATCGACGCGAGCGGTGCGGTCGCACGCGAGGATGCCGAGGCCGGCAGAGACGAGGCCGAGGAGGAGGCGTGCGCGCATCGAGCGCGAGGGTACCGCGGAAGACGACCGAGAGCGCTACGATGCTGCCGTGGCACCCCCTCGCGCCGGAGACGCGGCCCCCGAGAACCGCGCCGCCTTCGGCCGCTTGCTCGGTCTCGCGCGCACCGAGTGGAGGAAGCTCGCGCTCGGCTGCGTGTTCCTCGCGATCGGCAGCACGACGACGCTCGCGTACCCGCAGGCGATCCGCACGATCCTCGACGAGGCCCTCGGCCGGCGCGATCCCGGCGTCGTCGACCGCGCCGTCCTCGTGATGCTCGCGCTGTTCGTGGTGCAGGCGGTCGCCGTCTCGCTCCGGTACATCCTCTTCAACATCGCCGGCGAGCGGATCGTGACGCGCCTCCGCGAGGACCTCTATCGCGCGATCCTCTCGCAGGAGATCGCCTTCTTCGACGCGCGCAAGACGGGCGAGCTCACGAGCCGCCTCGCGTCCGACACGACGGTGCTCCAGAACACCGTCAGCGTGAACATCTCGATGGCGCTCCGGAACCTCGCGACCGTCGTCGGCGGGATCGGCGCGCTCGTCTGGACGTCGCCACGTCTGAGCGCCGTCATGCTCGCCATCGTGCCGCCCGTCGCGATCGGCGCGGTCGTCTACGGCCGCCGCGTGCGCGCGCTCTCGCGCGACGTCCAGGACGCGCTCGCGAATGCGAGCGAGGTCGCGGAGGAGAGCATCGGCGGGGTCCGCACCGTGCGCTCCTTCGCGGCGGAGGCCGGCGAGGCCGACCGGTACCGCGGCGCGCTCGACGCGTCGTTCGGGCTCGCGCGCAAGCGCGCGCTCACGGCCGGCGTGTTCGTCGGGGCCGCGTCGCTCGCCGCGTTCGCGGCCGCGTCGGCCGTGCTCTGGTACGGCGGACGTCTCGTCGTCACGGGGGAGATGACCGTCGGTCAGCTCACGTCGTTCTTCGTCTACTCGATGGTGGTCGCCTTCTCGCTCGCGGCCGTGAGCGACGTGTGGGCCGACTTCATGCGAGCGAGCGGCGCCGGTGCGCGCGTGTTCGAGCTGCTCGATCGGAAGCCTTCGATCGCGAGCGGAGGCGCTCGTCCCGAGTCGACGCGCGGCGCCGTTCGCTTCGAGCACGTCTCGTTCCGCTATCCGGCGCGCCCCGACGCGCCGGTCCTCGACGACCTCGACCTCGCGCTCGCGCCCGGCGAGGTCGTCGCGCTCGTCGGCCCGTCGGGCGCGGGCAAGTCGACCGTCGCCGCGCTCCTCGCGCGTCTCTACGACCCCTCCGCGGGGCGCGTCCTCCTCGACGGGCGCGACGTGCGCGAGCTCGATCCCGACTGGCTGCGCACGCACGTCGGCGCGGTGGCGCAGGAGCCGCTCCTCTTCTCGCGATCGATCGCCGACAACATCCGCTACGCGCGTCCGTCCGCGACCGACGCGGAGGTCGAGGACGCCGCCCGCGCGGCGAACGCCTACGACTTCGTCCGCGGCTTCCCGGAGGGCTTCGCGACGCTGGTGGGCGAGCGCGGCGTCCAGCTGTCGGGCGGACAGAAGCAGCGGATCGCGATCGCGCGCGCGGTGCTGAAGGATCCGCGCGTGCTCGTCCTCGACGAGGCGACGAGCGCGCTCGACGCCGAGAGCGAGCACCTCGTGAAGGAAGCCCTCGAGCGGCTGATGCGGGGACGGACGACGCTCGTCATCGCGCACCGCCTCTCCACCGTCGTCGACGCCGATCGCGTCGTCGTCCTCGACCGCGGACGCGTCGTCCAGACCGGCGACCACAAGACGCTGCTCGCGGAGGAAGGCCTCTACAAGAAGCTCGTCGAGAAGCAGTTCGTCGCGGCGTAGAGCCTTCCCGCGGCAGCGCGCCGAAGGTAGAAGCTTCGGTTCATGACAGACGCCATCGGTCGCCGCACGTTCGTGGTCACTTCGCTCGCGACGGGGTTCGCGCTCGCGGTCAGCCCCGCGAGCGCGCAGACGATCACGACGGACGCCGGCGGTCTCGTCGCCGGCGAGGTGAAGATCGGAGCCGTCCCCGCCTACCGCGCCATGCCGGACGCGAAGGACAAGAAGTTCCCGCTCGTCCTCGTCGTCAGCGAGATCTTCGGCGTGCACGAGCACATCAAGGACCTCTGCCGGCGGCTCGCGAAGGCGGGCTACATGGCGGTCGCGCCGGAGCTCTTCGCCCGCCAGGGCGACGTCTCGAAGCTGACCGACATCGGCGAGGTCCTGAAGGTCGTGGCGAAGGCGCCCGACGAGCAGGTCATGAAGGACCTCGACGCGACGATGGACTGGGCGAAGGCGCAGGGAAAGGTCGACGGCGACAAGGTCGCGATCACGGGCTTCTGCTGGGGCGGACGCATCGTCTGGCTCTACGCGACGACCGGCCGCGTGAAGGCGGGCGCGGCGTGGTACGGCCGACTCTCGAACGCGGTGAACGCGCAACAGACGCGCTCGGTCCTCGACGTCGCATCGAAGCTGAAGGCGCCCGTGCTCGGACTCTACGGCGGGAAGGACAGCGGGATCCCGTTGTCGCACGTCGAGCTGATGCGCCGCGAGCTCGAAGCCGCGAAGGGCAAGAGCGAGATCGTCGTGTACCCCGAGGCGGGTCACGCCTTCGCGGCCGACTATCGCCCGTCGTACGACAAGAGCGCCGCCGAGGATGCGTGGAGGCGGATGCTCGCGTGGTTCAAGGCGAACGGCGTCGCCTGAGAGCGACAAGCAGCATCAACGACGGACCACTTCGATGATCCAGGCTCCGGGTTCTCGCTCGGAAATGGCCGCTCGTCGAAGCGTGCGCGACGGCGTGCTTCTTGCGAAGGCGCCGGCACGGGTGGGAGCACGCCGTCGCCGGGTCGGAGATCGCAGCCGCTCGCGGCTGGTCTCTCCAAGCCGGCAGTCGAATCTGGAGGGATCGTTCCCCAACGGTCCTCCGAGCGGCGACGGCGTGCTTCCCCCTGACATGCGCTAGTGCGGGCTGCCCGGCGTGACGGCACCGCACGGGAACCGCGCCGAGAGCGTCGCGTTCGGCGACGTCTTCAGCGTGGTGCACGCGGCGCCGACGAGCTCGAGCTCCGTGGGCGAGACGAGCTTCCACCCGCTGCCGTACGCGACGGGCGCTCCGTTGAGGAGCACCGTCCCGGTCTGTTCCATGCCGGGCTGCACGGTTCCGTTCAGCGTGAAGCG
This sequence comes from Polyangiaceae bacterium, assembly GCA_039809485.1. Lineage (GTDB taxonomy): Bacteria > Myxococcota_A > Polyangia > Polyangiales > Polyangiaceae > Labilithrix. Next base: position 32,420 of record JBDHVE010000034.1, read on the forward strand.
ACAGGTCCGCGCGTCGAGCACGACCTGCTTCAAGGCGTCGACGAGCTGCTGCTTCGTCGTCGGACGGATCGCGCCCGCATCCCCCGCCGCCGGATCCATCCCCTGCCCTGCGTTCGCGACCGCCTTGAAGTGGGCCTCCGCTTGCGCGCTCGTGTCGCCGATCGCGATGACGAACGTGCGGATCCCTTTCCCGTACGTCTCCTGGACGGCCTGGACGACCACGGCCTTGGCCGGGTCCGACGTGTAGTTCTCCCCGCAGAGGGCGGGCTCGCCGTCGGTCACGAGGACGAGCACGCGCGGCGTCGTCGCGGGCTGCGCCGCAAACCCGCGCGGGTCGACGCCACCGTCGGTCTGGAGGCCGACGACGGTGCGGATCGCGGCGCCCGTCGGCGTGTCGTCGTCGACGGTCGCCGGACGGAGGAGCGCGTCGATCTGCGAAGCGGCACCGAGCTTGAACGCGACGCCGTCGAAGGCCTTGCCGTTGAAGCGCGGGCAGACGGGGTCGGTCGGCGGCGGGAGGAACGAGTCGTCCCCGTCCCCCTGGACCGCGTCCGTCGCCGAGTACATCTCGACCCCCAGCTCGGCCTCCTGATCGAGCTGCGCGACGAGACCGCCCGGTGTCGCGTTCGGACCGATGAGGACGTCCTTCAGCACCGACCAGCGACAGTCCGGGGTGCAGTTGTTGCTGTCGCCGTTCGGGAACTTGTAGATGAACATGCTCGAGGACTGGTCGAGCAGGAACAGCACCTTCGGCAGTACCTTCGTGAGCGTCACGTCGGTGTCGGCGCAGATCGCGTCGGTCGTGGCCGAGCCGTCGTTCGCGCCGGCATCCGCGAAGTTCGGAGCGGGGCAGTGCCCGCGCGGCCGGCAGAGCGTGCCGTCGGCGCACAGCGAGCCCGGCGCGCAGTCCGCGGCGCAGCGTCCGTTCGCATCGCAATAGAGCGCGTCCTTGCAGTCCTCGTCGCGGGTGCAGGGGTCGCCACATCCCTCGACGCCGGCGGCGCAGACCGGGGCGGGATCGGTGAAGGTGCTCGACGCGCCCGATCCGCAGTGGAGCCCGATGGCGAGGGCGCCGAGCGCCAGGGAGACGACAGCGAGTCGGCGGCCGCGCATGTCGACAGTCTAACGGACGCTCCTGGCGCGGGTCGATTCCGCGGCTGGATCGTCGTGGTCCCACGATCGGCGTCGCGCTCGCTCTGTTGCCGCACAGGCCTCATGGCTGCGTGATTGCCGGTGGGATCGCGGACTCGAGGCACACCTGGTGCTCGGGTGCACGTCCATGTGGCTTCGCACCTGGCTCGGTCTCTCGACGACGGCAGCGCTCGCTCTCACGACCGCGTGTGCTGCGCCCACGAGCGAGGACGACGGTGCGACGAGCGGGAGCGACGCCCTCGCGGTCGCGCAGAGCGAGTTCGGCTCCGTGCTGCGCGAGGCCGAGGAGCTGCAGCGCCGCTGCGAGCGCGAGAACCACTGCGCGCCGTCGACGACGACGATCGAGACCGCGTCGCTCTCGCCGCTCGGCCACGCGACGGGCTCGCGCTCGGCGTCGAGCTTCACGCTCTGCGGAGCGCTCGCGCCGCTCCGCTCGCTCGAGCACCCGTACTTCTTCGGCGGCGCGTCGCTGAAGGGCGCGTACGTCGGCACGCTCGCAGACCGAGGCGTGGAGGTCGTCTTCGACCTGAAGAAGCGCCACGCAGCCGCGTTCCTCTATCACACGACGGGGATCCAGAACCTGATCGGGGTCGAGGCCGAAGCGCACGTCGGCTACGCGTTCGGTGAGAAGGAGAACGTGATCGACGCGTGGTCCGGCGACTTCCAGACCGCGACGGCGACCTTCGAGGTGCCGCACCTCGAGATCGGCCTCGGCGCCACCATCTTCCGCGCGCCGGACAGCTCGATCTGGGGCGGCGCGGTCGGAGTGAGCGGCGGCCTCAACCTGATCGCCGCGCCGGTCGGCGTGTCGGTCGGTGACGGCGAGTGGCACGCATGGGACGCGGCGACGAAGGCGCAGGGCGCGAGCTACTGGTTCGTCCGCTACGACGAGAAGCGCGCGACCGCTCACGGCAAGACCTACGCGTACCTCGAGCTCCAGAGCACACGCGACCTCGCCCTCGCGCTGCTCGAGACGTTCGGGCCGCTCGGAGCCGCGCCCGCCGCGCAGGCCGCTGCGCTCGCGGCGCTCGACAAGGCGGGGCTCACGATCGAAGAAGCGTGTCCGGCGCAGAAGCCGGCCGCGCAGCTCGTCCACTGACGCGCGATGACGCACAGACGCGTCCGCCCGTGTGGAACGACGACGTGGTCGATCGTCCGGAGGCGGGCCCGTCGTTGACCTTGGTCCTCCGTAGTGTGAATCGTACTCGGGCGGCGCGCGTCGAACGTGAGCTGTCAGAGGGAAGGGGTCACATGGCGAGAGCGTCGAGCGTGCGGAAGTTCGCGTGGCTGGTCGTCGGCGCAGCGGCGCTCGCCGCGGCTTCGGCCTCGGCCCAGGTGTCGAAAGCGACTCCGGCGCCCGTCGTGAAGCGTCCATTCAAGCTCGCCCCCCGTGCGGCCGACACGCTCTCGCCGGCCGAGCTGACGAAGGTGCGGGCGCTGCTCGCGACGAACATCGCGAAGCTCCGGAAAGACGCCGACGTGAAAGCCTTCGTCACCGGCGGCAAGGCGCTCGGCGGGGCGGCGACGGCCGCGTACCAGGTCGAGGCCGCGCGCCTCGTCTCCGGCAAGCCCGTGTCGTCCGCGTCCGGCGTCACGGCCGGCAGCGGCATCACCCAGCGTCCGCCCACCTACGCGATCAAGTCCGGCGAGGTCACCGCGTCGTCGAGCTCGGCGGCGTGCGATGGGACCGTGTCGCTCTCGCTGACGCTCGAGAACCGCGGCGCCAAGTACAACGACGTGACGCGCCCGAAGATCCTCCTGCGCCTGGTCCGAGGCGACAAGGAGATCGGCGAGACGTGGACCGACATCCCCGCGATGCCCGCGAACGGCACCGCGACGATCCCGATCCCGGCGCTCCGTCACCAGCTGCCGAACCCGGCAGGCGGCTGTGTCGGCGGCGACGCCGTGATCCATCCGTCGTTCGTCGGCGTCGCGGCGCTCTCGGACTACCGAATCAAGCTCGACTTCGGGTCCACCGGCGCCGAGGCGACGCTCCTCACCGGGCCGTTCGTCGACGTCTCGACGAACGACGACTGCAGCGGGTTCCGCTGCCCGAGCGGCGCGTGCTCCCTCTACTGTCCCCCGTGTCCCAACGGCTACGAGACCAACGCGAGCGGCGGCTGCAGCCAGAAGGTCATGGGGTTCTGACCCCAGGGCGGTGAGCAAGCGCTGCCGACGAAGCGTGTCCGACGAAGAAGCCGGCGGCGCAGCTTGTACACTCACGAGGGTGAAGCGCGTTCTCGTCCTCGGCGCCGGCTATACCGGACGAGCCGTCCTCGGACTGGCGAAGGCCTCCGGTGCGGAGGTCGTCGCGGTGGTCCGCCGGCCCGATGCCGAACCGGCGCTCCGCGCACGAGGCTTCGAGGTCGTCGTCGCGCCCGTGTTCGGACCCGATCTCGCGAGCTTCGTCGACGCACACACGCACGTCGTCGTGACGTTCCCGCCCGACGGCGAGACCGACGCGCGCGTCGCGGCGGCGCTCCCTCCAGCGCGCGCGATCACGTACCTCTCCGCGTCGAGCGTCTACGGCGACACGCGCGGCGTCGTCGACGACACGACGCCGGTGACCTCGAGACCGAGCCCGGCGGCGGCGCGTCGCCTCGCGGCCGAAGAAGTCTGGCGTGCACGCGGCGCGACGGTGCTCCGGTGCCCCGCGATCTACGGTGCCGAGCGCGGGCTCCACGTGCGGGTGCTGTCCGGCAGGCACCGCATCCCGGGCGACGGGAGCGGCCACGTCTCACGCATCCACGTCGACGACCTCGCCGCGCTCGTCCTTGCGTCGCCGCGTGCCCCGGGCGAGACGTTCGTCGTCGGTGACGCCGAGCCGGCGCCGCAGCGTGAGGTCGTCGCCTTCGTCTGCGAGGCGCACGGCGTGCCGATGCCGCCGTTCGTCGCGCCCGAAGACGTGCACGAGACGCTGCGCGGTGACCGGAGCATCGACGGTTCGCGCGCGCTCGCCGTCCTCGGCGTCACGCTCCGGCACCCGAGCTATCGGACCGGGATGGCGCCTCAGTAGCAGTCGTACGTCTTCGTGCCGCCGCCGAGCATCGGATAGCGGAGCGTGAGGACCGTCGCCGTCGCGCTCCACGTGCCGACCGAGTAGCTCGTGCCCTGATCGAACTTGCCGTCGCAGCGGAGCGCCGTCGTCGTCCGCGTGTTCACGCAGCGCGCGCCCTGGGTCTCCCAGTCGTCGGGGAACCCGTTGCAGGTCCAGACGCGATCGCACACCCCGCACGCGCCCGTGCCGGGGCCGCCGGAGGTGGAGGACGTCGACGACGAGGTCGACGACGCCGACGACGTCGACGAGCTCGACGAGCTCGACGAGCTCGAGCCCCCCGACGATGAGCTCGCGGAAGACGCCGAGCTGCTCGACGAGGACGCGTCGGAGGCTGCATCGGGCTTCACGGGAGGAGCGGCGTCGGCCGCTTCGAACCCGCTCTCCGGCACCTTCACGTAGTCGCCGCCGTCGTCGTCCGCGCGAGGCTCGTCACCGTCCACGACACCGACGGCGGCGCAGGCGACGAGCGCAGAGCCGACGAACGCGACCAGGCCGGAAGCGAGAGGGCGCACGTGCCGTCGTACGGCGGCTTCGCGTGCGACCTTCCCTACCAGTGCCGGCGGCGACGCACTTTCTTCTTCCGCACGGGCTTCTTCGTCGGCTTCGGCGCGGTCGGTTTCGGCTTCGGCTTCGCGTGCGGCGCGGCGGCGTCGGCGCGAGCGCCGCCCGCGAGCGGCGTCCCGAGGCCGCCGTCCTCCGCGTCGTCCTCTTCTTCCTCTTCCTCTTCGCCGCCGTCGAGGTCGTCGATCGCGGCCGACGCGTCGAGGTCGAGCCCCGCATCTCGCTCGGGCTCGACCGGAGGCGTCGCGAGGAGCAACCCCGCGTCCTCCGGCGCGTGCGCGTCGACGACGGGCTCGCTGCGCAGAGCAGGTCCCCCCGCGGCGGTGAGCGGCGCCGCGGACGGAGCGCCCGCGTCCTCCTTGGAGCCGCCGAGCGCATCGGCGATCTGCGCACCGAGGCCGAGCTTCGCGACCGCGAACACGCCGATCGCGACGAGCGCGAGGAAGAAGAGGAGCCCGGTCGACCGCCGAGACTCCCTCCTCGGCGGCGCGCCGACGTCCTCCGCGATCGACATCGCCGTCACCGGGCCACGCGACGAAGGCACCGGAGCGACGAGCTCGGTCGTGCTCGCAGGCGACGGATTCAGCTGCGCGAGGCGCGCCCGCACGTCGGCCCGCATCGCTGCCGCGTTCGGGTACCGGTCCTCGCGACGGAACTCGAGCGCCTTGTCGACGATGCTCGCGAGCTCGGGGGCGACCTCGGGTGCCACGTCGCGGAGCTTCCGCGCGGGCGTCGTCCCCATCAGCGCGACGAGCTCGAGGAGCCCGCCGGCTTCGTGGACGGTGTGTCCCGAGGCGAGCACGAACGCCGTCGCACCGAGCGCGAAGAGGTCGCTCCGCCCGTCGATCTCGTCGACCCGCCCCGAGGCCTGCTCCGGCGCCATGTACGAAGGCGTGCCCATCGCGAGGCCGGCGCGGGTGGTCGTCGCGCGCTCGTCGAGACGCGCGAGGCCGAAGTCGAGGACCTTGATCCGGTACGGGCGCTCCTCGTCCTTCGCGAGGAACAGGTTCGCCGGCTTGAGATCGCGATGCACGACGCGGCTCGCGTGTGCCGCATCGAGCACTTCGAGCACCTCGTCGAGGATCGACAGGATCTCGCGCTCGTCCATCCGCTCGCCGCGGTCGAGGCGGTCCTCGAGCGACTCGCCTTCGAGCATCTCCATCACGAGGTAGGCGGTACCCTCGTCCGGTCCCTCGGCGACGATGTCGTCGTCGAGGACCTGCACGGCGCCACGATGACCGACGCGGTTGGCGGCGTAGCCCTCGCGGAGGAAGCGCTCGCGGATGTCACCGATCCTCGCGAGCTCCGGGTGGAGGAGCTTCACCGCGGCGCGCGCACCGTTGCGATGGCGACCGGCGTACACCGCACCCATCGCGCCGGCGCCGAGCAGACGCTCGAGCGTCCACTTGCCGTCGAGCACGTGGCCGACGAGCCCTCGCGCGCGCTCCACCTCGGGATCTTCGTTCGCTTCCGTCACGCGCGGGTTCGCTCCGGCAGTGCCCCGACACGAGGGCACGTCTCGTCTGCCACGATGATAGCGCTACTCGTCGAAGGACGTGATGCGGGTGTTCTCCTTGCGCCAGGTCCGCTCAGCCGTTGCGCCGGGCCTGACACAAGCCAATTTCCGTGCTCTCCGAGCGTGCCGCGCGCTTCCGAGGTGATAGGCTGAGCCTGCGATGAGCGAGCACGAGACACGCTCCATGGCGCCGCGCGCGTCGCTCCCTGCGGCCAACCTGCGCCTCATCGTCTTCGCGGGTGGGGAGGTCGCGTCGCACCCTCTCCCTCGCACGGGTGATCTCGTCCTCGGGCGTGGCTCCGAGGCGGACATCGCGATCGAGCACGTCACCGTCTCGCGCAAGCACGCGACGCTGCACGTGGGACCCGAGGGGCTCCGCGTCGTCGACCGCGGCAGCCACAACGGCACACGGATCGGAGGCAAGCGCCTCACGCCGAACGTCGCCGTGCCGATCGGCATCGCGACGATCGTGGAGCTCGGCGACACGATCGTCGTCGTCCAGGTCGACGGCGCCGAGGCGGTCGTCGGGACGAAGAGCACCTCCTCCGTCCGCGAGCCGCGTCCCGAGCTCTCGGAGGTGATGCAGCACCTCTACCAGGTCGTCGACAGCGTCGCCGGCAGCAACATCACCGTCATCGTCCGCGGCGAGACCGGCGCGGGCAAGGAGGTGATCGCGGAGGAGATCCACAAGCGCTCCGCGCGCGCGACCGGCCCGCTCGTGAAGCTCAATTGCGCGGCCCTCCCCGAGGCGCTCCTCGAAGGCGAGCTCTTCGGCTACGAGCGCGGCGCGTTCACGGGTGCAAATGCGGCGAAGCCGGGGCTGATCGAAGCCGCGCACGGTGGAACGCTCTTCCTCGACGAAGTCGGCGAGCTGCCGCTCGCGACGCAGGCGAAGCTGCTCCGCGTCGTCGAGAGCCGCGAGGTGATGCGGCTCGGCAGCTTGCGACCGAAGGCGGTCGACATCCGCCTCGTCGCGGCGACGCACCGCGATCTCGAGGAGATGGTGGCGACGAATGCGTTCCGCCAGGACCTCTACTTCCGGCTCAACGGCGTGAGCTTGTGGATCCCGCCGCTCCGCGAGCGCACCGGCGAGATCCCGCACCTCGCGAAGATGTTCGCGACGCGGTTCTGCAAGGAGTCGAAGCGCCCGACGGTACCGATCACCGACGCGGCGATGGCGGCTCTCAAGGCCTACCCGTGGCCGGGCAATGTCCGCGAGCTGCGGAACGTGATCGAGCGCGCGATCGTCTTCTGCAAGTCGGTCGCGATCGCGCCGGAGCACCTCGGCCTCGCGCCGCCTCGCCCCTCGCAGCGTCCGAGCAGCTCTCAGAACGGGATCGAGCCCGTCGTCCAGCCGACCTCGCTCGGGTCGACGATCTTCGGAGGGGCGATGCTCGCTCCTTCGAGCATCCCGCCGGCGCCGCCGACCGGGACCGTCACCTTCGGCTCGTCGCTCCCTTCGGCGGTCGACGCGTTCGAGCGCGAGCGCATCATCGAAGCGCTCGCGAAGTGCAACGGCAACCAGACGGAAGCGGCGGAGCTGCTCGGCATCTCGCGCCGAACCCTGCTCCGCCGCCTCGACGAGTTCCAGCTCCCACGTCCGCGGAAGTAGTCTCAGAGATCGAACTGACCGCGCATCCCGAACGACACCCACTGGTGGAGGCTCGGGTTCGTGAAGTCGGAGGACCCCGAGGTCGTCGGCTCCGACCACGAGCGGCTCGTGTACTGGCCGAAGCTCGCGGTCACGACCGGCCCGAGCATGAACGCGCTCGCGACGTGGAAGTCGGCGCCGACGTGGGCGGCGCCGAACTCCCACCCCTTCATGCTGTAGTCGCCCGAGTCCTTCCCGACCGTGACGCTCAGGTTCAGGATCTCGTAGCCGCTGCTCACGCCGATCCACGGCGAGACCTTGCCGTCCGGTTTGAAGGTGTAACGCGCCATCGCGCCGAAGCGGAGGTCCGTGCCGGAGCTCGAGCACGAAGCGGCGGTTCCCTTGCACAGCTCGCCGGAGGTACTGACGATGCCGAGCGCGAAGTACCCGCCGACGTACCAGTGCTTGTTGATGCGGTAGCCGGCGTCGGCCCAGAGGGGCACCATCCCGGCGGCGCGCTTCGAGAGGTCGTTCGCGCCCGAGTCCTTCGCGATCGTCCCCATCGGGACCGCGTAGCCGACGCGCGCACCGAACGAGAAGCCGTCCTCGGCCGGGCCATCGCCTTCGTCCTGCGCGCCGTCGTCGGCGGCGGGCTCGCGTGCGACGCGCTCCTTGTGGCGGGATCGGCGCGAGGAGCGAGGCGGAGGCGGAGGCGCGTCGTCCTCCGGGACTTCGGGGGGCGGAGCGGTGGCCGGTGCCGGGTCGGTCGGCTCGACCGGCTCGGCGCGCCGCGGGACGCCGCGGGTCGCCGAGGGCTTCTGCGCGGCGGCGGGCGCCGCGAGCGACAGGACGGTGACGACGAGCGAGGTCGTGAAGGCGATCTTCTTCATGGCGTCCTCCTCACTGGCACTCGGCCGCGCACTTCGACTGCAGGCACGTGTTGATCGTCTGGAGCGGCGGCACGCCGTTCGGGTACTGCTGGACGCACTCCTGGACGCAGGTCCGGTCGCCGTTGCACTGGTTGGCGCACTGCACGAGCGAGCCGCACGTCGCGTTCGACTGGCAGGCGGCGACCTCCGTGCAGCACGACTTCTCGAGGCAGTTGTCGCAGGTCGTGCCATCGAGCCTGCACTGCGACGACGTCGGGGTGCCGGTCCCGCCGGTCCCGCCGAGCCCGCCGGTGCCCTTCGGCGCGCCGGCGTCGCTCTTCGTGCCGCCGCCCGAGCCTCCGCCGAGCGCACCTCCGAGGCCACCGAGCCCGCCGCCCTGGCCCTGACCTCCCTCGGTGAGGTCACCGTTCGACGTGGTGCCGCTGCACCCCGCCGCGAACGCGAGGACGGTGACGATGAACGACCCGACGACCACGAGCTTCGACATGTTCTGCTTCCTCTCCGGTTCCGATTCGGCGGATGCGCCGCGAGGAGGAAGAGCAACGCGTGTACCGTGCACGGGAACGCGGAATCCAGGGGTCGAGCGGGAGGAGCGCCACCGGTAGCGCCAGTCTCGGCGCTCGGGACTGGCGCAAGCGTCGCGGCGCTGGCGCAAAGCCGCCGAGATCTGCTGGTTGCGCCACACGCACGACGTGGAGCGTGCCTTGCACCGGACGGGACGGTGCGATTCGGCCGTTCGCGGGTGCGACCGATCCCGAGTCGCGGTGTCTGCCTGGAGCCGACCATGTCCTCGTCGTCCCGATTGCCCCGTCTGCTGTCCTCCGCGATCGTCGCTGCCTCGGCGTCCACGGCCTGCCAAGCCGTGATCGGGTCCGACTACGAAGCGCCGCGGACGAAGCTCGACGACGACGTGCCGACCTGGTCGGCGACGTCCGACGCGGGAAATCGCGAAGGCCGGGCGGACGCGGCGAACGTGACGGTCCCGCTCGATCGCGTCCCTCTCGCCGTCGGGAACGGGCACGGATGCGCCGTCACGAGCGCGGGCGGCGTGAGGTGCTGGGGCGTGTCCGCCGGGTCCGAATCGCCGGTCGAGATCTCCGGGCTCTCGGACGTCGTCTCCGTCGTCGCGGACGACGGCTACGCATGCGCCCTCGCGAAGGCCGGGACCGTACACTGCTGGGGCAAGAACGTGGACGGGCGGCTCGGCGACGGCACGCTCGACGATCACGCCACGCCGCGAGCGGTCGTCGGGATCACGGATGCGCGAGCGCTTCGCGGCGGCGCCGCCCACGTCTGCGCCGTCCTCGCGACCGGCCACGTCGCCTGCTGGGGAGCGAACGATGCTGGTCAGCTGGGTGACGGATCGCGTGCGAGCCACGCCGCGCCCGTCGTCGTCGCTGGCATCGACGACGCTGTCGCGATCGCAACCGGCGCGAAGCAAGCGTGCGCGCTGCGCGCCGGCGGCAGCGTCGCGTGCTGGGGGAGCAGGACCGACGTGCCGCGCTGAGCTGCCGGCTGGTGGCCTGGGCCACGTGCGGGCCTGGCCGAGGCCAGGGTCGAGCGCACGCAAGTTTGCGTCCTCGCACTCGTCTCGTTCCTCGAGAGCGACGGGGGCGAGCGCCTCGTGCGCTTCGCCTACGGAACGGACGGCGTCGCACGACGCGGGCCGGTCACGCTCAGACCGGCGGACGTGAAGCAGCTGAAGCGCGCGCTCGGCAGAGCCCCCGCGCTGCGCGCCGCGCTAGGGTACTGATCTCAGCGGCGGACGAGGCGGGCGAGGTTCATCACGGCGTTCACGAGGTCCGCGGGCGAGACGGGCTTCCCGATGTGGGTCGTGAATCCGGCCGCGAGCGCGCGGTTGCGATCCTCGGTCCGCGTGTACGCCGTGAGCGCGATCGTCGGGATCCCGCCACCCTCTTCCGGCGAGAGCGCGCGGAGCTCGCGGACGAGCGCGTAGCCGTCCTCGTCCGGCATGCCGATGTCGCTGACGACCATGTCAGGACGATGCTTGCGCACCGCTTCGAGCGCTTCGCGTGCGGAGCCCGCGACCTCCACCTCCGCGCCCGCATTCGTGAGCATGGTGGCGATGAGCTGACGGGCGTCGGGCTCGTCGTCGACGACGACGACGCGAACGCCGCGGAGGTCACCTCGGGGGAGCGACGCTGCGGCCGGCGGCGCGGGCGCCTCGGGCTCGGGCTCGACGTGCTGCTGCACCGCCCTCACCGGCAGCACGACGGTGAACGTGGCGCCCGTCCCGGGGCCCGCGCTCTGGGCGCGGACCGATCCACCGTGGAGCTCGACGATGTGCTTCACGAGCGAGAGACCGAGCCCGAGGCCGCCGAAGCGCCTGGTCGTGGAGGAGTCCGCCTGCTTGAAGCGATCGAACACGTAGGGCAGGAACTCCGGCTCGATCCCGCGCCCGGTGTCGGTGACGGAGAGGTGCACGTTCGTGCCGTGACGCACGATCTTGACGAGCACCGAGCCCTTCGGCTCCGTGAACTTCACCGCGTTCGACAGCAGGTTCCAGAGGACCTGTTGGACGCGGTCGGGGTCGGCGCTGAGGAGCACGACGTCGTCGGGGTACTCGAGCATCAGCACGAGCTGCTTCGCTTCGGCGGAGGGGCGCACGACCTCGACGGTGTCACGCGCGACCGCGACGATGTCGGTCGGGCGCGGATCGATCCGAAGCTTGCCGTTGACGATCCGCGACATGTCGAGGATGTCCTCGACGATCTTCACCTGCGCCTTCGCGTTGCGATCGATGACCTCGACCGCTCTCGCCGTGGTCGGCTCGAGCTTCTGCTGGCGGAGCAGCGCGGCCCAGCCGACGATCGCGTTCAGCGGCGTCCGGAGCTCGTGGGAGACCGTGGCGAGGAACTCGTCCTTGATCCGGTTCGCCTCCTCGGCGCGCCGCGCGACGGCCTCCGCCGCCGACCGCTCCGCCTGGGCGCGTACGAGCTCGCGCTCGACCTGCTCGGCGGCGCGGCGGTCCGTCAGGTCCTTCGTGACCTTCGCGAATCCGGTGATCGTGCCGTTCGCGTCGCGGAGAGCGGTGATGACGACGTGCGCCCAGAAGCGCGTGCCGTCCTTGCGGACTCTCCAGCGCTCGTCCTCGAAGCGGCCCTCCCGGCGAACCGTCTCGAGGACCTTCTCCGGCATCCCGGCGGCGCGGTCCTCCGGCGTGTAGAACGCGGAGAAGTTCCGTCCGTCGATCTCGCTCTCCTCGTAGCCCTTCAGCGCCTTCGCGCCGGAGTTCCAGGTCTCGACGTTGCCGCTCACGTCGAGCATGAAGATCGCGTAGTCCGTGATCGCATCGATGACGCGATGGAAGCGCTCCTCGGAGCGCCGCAGCGTCTCCTCCCCCGCGCGGCGCTCGGTCAGGTCGCGCGTCACCTTCGCGTAGCCGACGACGCGACCTCGTTCGTCGCGGCGCACCGTGATGATGACGTTCGCCCAGAAACGCGTGCCGTCCTTCCGCACGCGCCAGCCTTCGTCCTCGACGCGTCCCTCTCGACGCGCGATCTCGAGGAGGCGCTCCGGCTTGCCGTTCGCCCTGTCCTCCGGCGTGTAGAACGTCGAGAAGTGTCGGCCGACGATCTCGGACTCCTCGTAGCCCTTCGTCTTGTACGCGCCGACGTTCCAGGTCTCGACGCACCCGCGCTCGTCGAGGAGGAAGATCGCGTAGTCGGTGACGGCGTCGACGAGATGGTGGAAGCGCTGTTCGGAGCGGTGCAGCTCGTCGTCGAGCGCTCGCCGCTTGGTGAGGTCGCGCGTGACCTTCGCGAAGCCGTGGAGGCTGCCGTTCTCGTCGCGCATCGCGGTCATGACGACGTTCGCCCAGAAGCGCGTCCCGTCCTTCCGCACGCGCCAGCCCTCGTCCTCGAAACGGCCCTCGCGCTCGGCGGTCTCGAGCGCGCGCGCCGGCTTCCCCGCGGCGAGGTCCTCCGGCGTGTAGAAGCGCTCGAAGCTCTCGCCGACGATCTCGTCCGCCGCGTAGCCCTTGATCCGATGGGCGCCCGGGGTCCACGTCGCGACCCGACCTTCCGGATCGAGCAGGAAGATCGCGTAGTCGGTGACGCTCTCGAACAGCAACCGACACTCGTTCCAGGTCAGGTTCGAGGTCAGGCGCGGGAGCCTGAGGACGTTGGACTTCGTAGTCATCGGAACGGAGTGAAGGACACTTCACCGTAGCGCCCGGGCGACAGCCTGAACACGTGATCCGCCGTCGCAGTTTCCCCGTGATTCCGCCGAGCTCGTGCGTCGGAGCCAAGGCGCAGAGCTCGACGCGTGTCAGCTCTCCCGTCGATTTCATGATGAAGGCGCTCGCGCGCGGCCATTGAACGAGCAGGAGCAGGTCATGAAGAGCGTCTCGGCAGCGTCGGTGGCTTCGGACTCGGGAGCGCCCTCCCGCGAGCCACGCCCGCGGCTCGCCTCCGGCGTGTGGGTTCGCTCTTCGGAAGAGATCTTCGCCCTCCTGAGCGGCACCGTCCTCGCGGAGCCGCAGGCGGACGGGGTCGAGGCGGCCACCGCGGCCACCGACGACGACCACCGCTGAGCCTTCAGAGCCCGCGGAAGAGCGGCCGCGCGTACGGGAAGAACGGCCACGGAATGCTCGCCGCGAGCACGACGAATCCGAGAGCGATCGCGAGCGCCGTCGCTCGGTAGCGAGCCGCGTCCTCCCCGAGGCGCCGCGCGCGTGCGGTCCCGACGTGGAGGACCGTCGCGGCGAGCAGCATCCCGAAGACGTGCTCGACCATGAAGAAGCGGAGCGACGGCGTCTTCATCGCGGCCGCCGCGTTCTCGAACATGCGCACGCCGAGCGGGCTGACGCCGAGATAGAGAACGAGCCCGACCAGCACCTGCGTGTCGAACGCGGCGAGGAAGCCCTTCACGAGCTTCGCGTCGGCCGCCTCGAAGGTGCGTGCTGCCCGCGCGCCGCTGACGAGCCGCACGAGCGCGACGACGCCGATCGCGAGCACCACCCAGCGGAGGATGCCGTGCACGACGAGGAGGAGCGCATGCAGCGATTCCATGACGCCTTCGTGCGCCGATCGTGCGCGCGAAGCAAGCGCGGACGCGGGTCAGTCCACCGAGTGGAGGTCGGGGAGGAACGGATGGTGGACCGTCAGCGCCGCGAGCGCTGCCGCCGCGACGACGAGCGCGAAGAGCAGCGCGCGATGCCGGAGGAGCCACCACCGGAGCGCCGCGCGCCGTCGGGGGCTGGCGTAGACGACGAGCCTTCCACCACCGGTCGACGCCATCTCGAGGCGGCGCTCCGGGCCTTCGTGCACGTGGATGCGGCCGAGGACGAGGACGCGCGCTCCCGCCGGCGCGAGCTCGAGGCCGGTCACCACCTTCTTGTTCGAGGCGCTCGCTCGCTCACCGGTCGTGATCCGCGTCGTCGACGCGAAGGCGGCGCTTTTCGGATCGACGTGCACCCGCGAGCCGTCGTCGCGAACCACGACGAAGGGCGCGCCTTCGGTGCGGAGGTGCTCGAGGTCCGGGGACGAGCCGTCCTGGTGCTCTTCCTCGAAGATCGACGCGAGCGCGAACGCGGTGCCCGCGAACGACGCGCTCGCGTCCGCGACGTGGCCCTCGACGAGCCCCCATGCGCCGTCTTCGGGGCTCGCGGCGTGCTCGCGCGCGGAGAGCACGCGCGACGCGAGCTTCGCCGTGCCGCGCGACATCCACCACACCGCGCCGGCGAGGTAGGCGAGCCACGCGCTCCACATCGCGAACGCGAAGGGCCCATGGTAGAGGCGCTTGCCCGCGTCGATCTTGTCCGCGCTGTCGGCGAACGGCACGATCAGCGCGAGCGGCAGCAGGCTGAGCGCGATGATGACGGCCAGCAGCGAGGCCACGTTCTTCGCAGTCGGGCCGTCCTGCTTCGCGAGCACGAAAGGCCGCCCGAGCGCGAGCCCGGCGGGTGCGGACAGGAGCAGACCGCCGCCGGCCACGGCGAAGTCGAACGCCTGGACGAATTCGTGCACGGAGACGGCGATGCCGAGCATCGCGACGCCCCCCGCGGCGACGACGACGGCGAGCGCGAAGCGCACCGTGTGCCCCCAGTCCGTCCTCGCGGGCGCAGGCCGACGCTCCCGCGGCGTCCGGCGCGCGATCTCGGCCGCGAGCGCCGCGCGCGCGTCCGCGGCCGTCTCCCCTTTCGCGACGATCCGTGCACGTACGTGCGTGAGCCGTGCCTCGGCCGGACCGCGGAACGAACCGCCTTTCATCGCACGAGCGACGGCCTTCCCCTTCACCGCGACGTGAGCGCCCTCGCGCACCTCGCCGAACGCGACCTCGACGCGTGCGTCCGGGGCGGGCGCGGAACCACGTACGGCCGCGAGCGCCGGCTCGTCCTCCAGCGCGGACCAGCGCGCCTTCTTCCGCTCGAGCGGGACGAGGAAGCTGGCGTCGTCGAGCTCCACCTGGACCGCCCCGTCGGCGGTCACGAGCTCGAACGAGGGGACCTGCGCATCGTGCCTCTGCTTCTCGCCGTCGACGGTCATCCGGACGCGCCGGAGGAGCGACGGCGATCCGCCGCCTCTGGCGATCCCTTCGAGCGTCACGTCTTCCGTGTCGGCCCCCGCCCGGCTCACCGGCGCCATCGTAGAGCGAAACGCCCAGGCGCGGAGCCTCTGCGCGCGTTCCCCACGCGCGCCGAGCGTTCTTCCTCGCTTCTGCGTCTCCGAGGACGATTTCGTGATCAGATCTGCGTGGTCGCGGCCTTCTCGTGTCGATGGCCTCGATGTCACGTCTTCGCTTCTTGGGTCTGATCGCCGGAATCCTCGCTCTCGGCTCCACGGCCGCGCTCGCAGGCGCGTGCTCCGGATCGACCTCGGACGGCGAGGGCGACGGCGGGAGCGGGGCGTCGCCGAATCCGAGCGCGTCCAGCGCGGACGTCCAGGCGCTCGGGGCGTGGTGCGCGGCCGAGCAGCAGCGCGTCTACGAGGAGTGGGCGAAGGACCCGAGCGCACCGCCTCCCGAGATCGACCACGAGATCGACGGTGCGTCCCTCACCGCCGCCGTCGCGGCGTACGCGTCGGGCGCGACCGACATCCCGCTCTCGAAGAGCCGCTGCACGCGCGTCTTCGTGACGCGCGAGGGAGGAAAGGTCACCTCCGAGACGATCGTGCGTGCGCCGTTCACCCCTTCCGTCGATCCGGCGACGTACGCGGTCGTCTACAAGCCGGCCTCGATCGTCCGCTGGAGCTACACCGCCGACGGCGAGACGTTCGCCGGCGACTACGACGGCGACGGCTTCGACGAGGCGCGCTTCCGCGTCACGTACGACAAGGAAGCCGTGCGCGAAGAGCATGCGCCGGCGAACGACGCCGTCGTCGCGAGGACGTCGGCAGTCAGCGCCGGCGAGGGCCTCGTCGAGGTGAAGACGGAGCAGCTCGTCGACGGTGCGCTCGCCGTCACACGCACCGTGCGCGCGCCGCTCGTGCAGAAGGCGTGCAATCCGGCTCAGCCGAAGCCGCCGCCGCCGAACCCGACGAACCTCCCGTGGAAGGGGCCGACCCGTGCGTGCTCCCCGACCGAGAGCGACGCGATCTCGAAGCTCGTCTCGGCCGCCCTCCAGAAGGGCAGCGGCTGCCTCTACGCGGCCGGCATGCAGAACGAGTCCGATCAGGTCTTGAAGACGTACATCCGCGGCGACGCGAAGATCGAGTGCATCGACGACCAGTCGCAGGGGTTCTGGGCCGCCAACGACGGCGGCTACATGGCGTTCCACGGCGGGAAGGTGCGGCTCATCTTCAACTCGCAGCTCTTCACGCAATCGCAGTCCTTCCAGGAGGGCACCGTCGGGCACGAGCTGTTCCACTTCTTCGACGTCCACGATGCGGACCTCGAAGCCGCCGCCGACGAGAGCCAGCTCCGGCTCATGGATCCGGTCTACGCGTGCGAGTACCTCTGCTTCGGCAACAAGCCGACGACGTGCCACCTCGCCGCCTGCCAGCAGAAGAAGGTCGGCACGTCTTGGAAGGGCAAGTCGTGCGAAGGTACGGTGAAGCGCGACGACGTCTCCAAGATCGAGAAGGCCCGCGGCGACGGCGTCACGATCACGAGCTGCTCCTCCGGTCACCAGGTCGGCTCGATCTGCCGGAGCAAGACGAACGGCACCGAGGTGCAGTTCTGCACGACCGACGTCGAATGCGCGGCCGCCTGCGCCGGCGGCTCGTGTGAGAGCAAGAGCCTCTCGTGTCTGCCCGACTGTCGCTGAAGACGCTCGCCGTCACGAGCGCCGTCGTCCTCCCGGCGCTCGCGCGGCTCCCCTTCCGCGACCCCGCGGGTGGGCAGGCGCACACCGCGCTCGCGCAGGAGCTCGCCGCGTGCGTCGCCGGCGCCGTCGCCGCGATCGTCGTCGCGCGCAGAGAGCGTTCGCGCGACCCGATCGCGACGCTCGGCGGGGTGCTCGTCGTCCTCGAGCTGCTCTCCGGCGCGCTCGCGCCGAACCCCTGGGCGGCGCTGCGCGCGTCGGCGCTCGTCCTCGCGGGGCTCGCCACCTTCGCCGCCGCGCGCGTGCTCGGCCGACCGACGATCGCGCCGCTCGTGACCGTCGGCGTCGTCGCGAGCGGCGTCGTGCTCGAGGCGCTCGGCGTCCTCGTCGGGTGGTCGCGAACGGGCCACGCGCCCGGCGGCTTCCTCGGAGAGCGGAACAGCGCGGCAGAGCTCCTCGTCTGCGCGCTGCCTTTCCTCGCGTGGACCGCCCTCACCGACGCGAAGGCGAAAGTGCGCGCAGCGGCGCTCGCGACGCTGGCGGTCGGGGCCGCTGCGCTCGTCCTCACCCGGACGCGGAGCGCGTGGCTCGCGGCCGGCGTGCTCGCGATCCTCGGGCTCGCGCTCGCGGTCCGCACTGCCGACGACGCGCTCCGCGCGCGCGCCGCGAAGATCGCGGTCTGCCTCGCCGCGGGCGTCGCGATCGCTCTGACGGTGCCGACGAAGCTGACCTGGACGTCGGCCCATCCGTATCGCGAGACGGCGACCCACCTGCTCGACACGTCGGCGGGGAGCGGCGCCGGGCGTCTCGTGCAGTATACAACCACGCTGCGGATGGCCGCGGCGCATCCCCTGCTCGGCGTCGGTCCGGGCAACTGGGCCGGCAGCTACCCCGCGTTCGCGGCCCCGGGTGATCCCACGCTCCGGGACGGCTTCTCGCCGACGAATCGCCTGCCGAGCAGCGATGTCCTCGGGTTCGTGGCCGAGCGCGGCGTGTCGGCGGCCCTCGTCGCGCTCGCGATCGCGCTCCTCCTCGCACGCGCACGCGATCCCGCGCGCTGGCTGCGCCGTGCGACGCTCCTCGCCGTGTTCGTCGTCGGGTCCCTCGACGCCGTCCTCCAGCTCGGGCCACACCTCCTCTTCGTCGCGTGGGTGCTCGGCACCGCATCGCCGATTCGGCCCGGCGCGCGCTCCCCCGCGCCCGGGGTCGCGCTCGCGACGGCGTGCGCCGCCGGAGCCGTGCTCGCCTCGCTCCGGATCGCGTCGTTCGCCCTCGCGCTCCACCCGAGCGGGTTCGCCGACCTCGAGCGCGCCACGCAGCTCGATCCGGGGAACGTCGCGCTCCGGCTGTCGGTCGCCGCGACGTACGTCGAGGCAGGGCAGTGCGCGCGCGCCGCGCCCCACCTCGCGGAGGCTTCGCGGTTCGCGCGCGTGCCGGCCGCCGACGCGCTCGCGTCACACTGCAGGACCGCCTCAGCGCCGTAGCGCGCCGTGCGGGGTGCCTTCCATGTAGCCGGCGGGGCTCTGCACGCCGATGACCGCCTTGGTGTGGAAGTCGTCGACCGTACGCGCCCCCGCGTAGGTGAAGGCGGACTGTACGCCCGTGATCATGTCGACGAGGATCGCGCCGACGCTCTCGTGGCCCTCGCGGATGTAGATCCGCGACGTCGAGATCCCTTCGCGGAAGAAGCCCTTCTTCGCACGCTCGAAGGCGTCCTGCTCGGCGGCGCGGTCGCTCACCGCGCGCGCGCTCGCCATCCCGTAGTTCTCCTTGTAGAGCTGCCCGTCCTTGTCCTCCTTCACGTCGCCCGGGCTCTCGTACGTCCCCGCGAGCGCGGTGCCGACCATCACACGCGCGGCCCCGGCGGCGAGGTAGAGCGCGACGTCGCGCGGGTGGCGCACGCCGCCGTCGGCCCAGACGTGCTTGCCCCGTGCGCGTGCTTCGCGGGCGCAGACGAGGACCGACGTGAACGTCGGACGGCCGGCACCGGTCTGCATCCGCGTCGTGCACATCGCGCCCGGCCCGACGTTGACCTTGACGATGTCGGCACCCGCGTCGAGGAGGGCGCGGGTCCCTTCCGCGGTGCAGACGTTGCCGGCGACGACCGGAACGCGCCCGCGGACGACGGCGCTGACCGCGCGGAGCGTCTCGAGCATCCTGCGCTGGTGGCCGTGGGCGGTGTCGACGACGATCGCGGCGACACCGAGCTCGACGAGCTTGCCCGCGAGGTCGGCCGACTGCCCCGAGATGCCGACCGCCGCCGCGACCATCAGCTCGCCGCGCTTCCCGAGCGCGGGGCGGAGGAGCTCGAGCCGGACCGCGTCGTCGCGGCCGAGGACGCCGACGAGCCGCCCCGCGCCGTCGAGGACCGGCGCGGCCTTCACGCGCGCTTCCTCCATCCGGAAGAACGCATCGCGGTTCGCCATCCCGACCGGCAACGTGACGAGCCGCTTCGACATGATGACCGACGCCGGCGTGAACTGGTCGCGGTCGCGGAGGTCGGCGTGGGTGATGATGCCGAGCGGCCTCCGCTCGTCGTCGACGACGACCACGAGGTCGTGCGACCGCTTGCGGATGATCCCCTGGACGTCGCGGAGGGTGGCGCGCGGGGAGACGGACAGCGCCGTGTCGTAGCGTGGGTCCGCCGCGTGGATGTGCGCGACGATCCGCGCGACGGTGTCGATGTCCATGTCCTGCGGGAGGACGCCGAGGCCGCCGAAGCGCGCCATCGTCTCCGCCATGCGCTTTCCGGTGACGGCGTTCATGTTCGCCGAGACGATCGGGTGCGCGCTGCCGTCGAAGTCGGGCGGCGAGAGGTTCGTCTCGAGCCGCGAGGCGCCGTCGTAGAACCCCGGGTTCAGGAAGACGTCGTCGGTCGAGAGCTCGAGGTGCGCGTCGCGTTCGGGATGCAGGAACTGCATGGCCGGAGGAGGGTAGCTCGACTCCTCCCCCCGGGGCCTCCATGACTCACGTCATGGCGGGGATCGTGCGGACTCGCCCGGAAAGGTGCGGGCACGGTTCCTGAAGAGGCCTGTCCCATGCTCGCTCGCTTCCCGCTCCTCTGCTTCCTGGCGATCGTCGGCTGCACCGCCGCCTGCACCGCTCCCGGGATCGGCGAGGAGGACGGCGACACCTCGGGAGACGCGCTCTCCGGCCGCGTCACGGTCGGACGGATCGTCCAGACGGCAGGCGAGGCGCTCCGCCTCCGCAGGGCGCCGACCCGGACGACGACGTCGAACATCGTCGGTGTGCTCCCGAAGGGCACGAGCGTGAAGATCCTCGAGAGCGTCCCGAACGACGGCTTCTACAAGGTGGAGGTCCAGGACGCGGCGCTCGTGAAGAAGCTCCGCACGAGCACGGGCTGGGTCTACGGCGAGTACCTCACCGGCGACGCGGAGGAGCCGCAGGATCCGGACGAGTCGCGCACGGGGACGTGGGACGTGCCCACCCAGATGAAGGCGAAGCTCGTCGTGTCGTCGTGCGCCGACCTCAGGGACGACCAGGGCAACGCGTTCGCGCCGTCGCTCGACGACGCGATCGCCGGAAAGACGTCCTACGCGGCGATCGCGATCGACACGAACACGTTCGCGTACGGGATGAAGGCGACGATCGATCAGGTCGACGCGAAGAGCGGCAAGACGATCAAGTTCAAGGTCCTGAAGACGGCAACGAGCGCACCGGACGGACCGTTCACCGTCACGATCTGCACGCGCTCCGGCACGGCCGAAGGCCTCGCGCCGGCGGACGGGTTCGTCGATCTCTCCGTCTACGCGTACTGGTGATCAGGGCGCCTCGGCGCGGAGCGCGAGCCCGCTCGCGACGGAGACGAGCTCGCCGCCGCTCCGGAGCTTCTCGGCGCCGAAGCGTGACTCGAAGATGTGCCGGACCGCCGGCACGAACGAGCTGCCTCCGGTCATGAACACCTGATCGACGTCGCGCGGGTCGACGCCGACGCGCGCGAGGAGGCGGTCCACGCACGACGACATCTTCGCGATGTCGTCCGCGATCCATGCCTCGAAGTCATCACGCGTGACGGGCGCCTCGATCTCGAGCGGATCGTCCGAGAACGTGAAGAGGGCCCTCGGCTCCTTCGAGAGCGTCACCTTCGTGCGCTCGATCGCGCGATAGAGGTGGTAGCCGAGATCGTTCTCGATGACGTGGAGCAGCGCGCGGATCGCGGCGGCGTCCGTCGCCTGGCTCGCGATCCCCTCGAGGAGCTCGATGTTCTTCTTCGCCTTGAGGAACGAGAGGTGGTGCCAGCGGAGGAGGCGCGTGTAGATCCAGACCGGCACCGGCAGGTCCTTGTCGCCCATGAGCGAGCGGTAGGTCGCGCCGAGACCGAGCTTCGGCGCGACGAGGTGGTGCATCAGCCGCGCGTCGAGCGCGTCGCCCGCGATCCCGACGCCGTCGTTGCCGAGGATCCGCTCGGGGCCCTTCCCCTTCTGGCCGGGTCCGACGCGGATCAGCGAGAAGTCGCTCGTGCCGCCGCCGAAGTCGGCGATGAGCACGAGCTCGTCGTGGTGGAGCTCGGACTCGTAGAAGTGCGCCGCGGCGACCGGCTCGTATTCGAGCTCGACGTCGTCCCACCCTGCGCTCGCGAGCGCCTGGCGGAGGCGCCCCACCGCGAGCGTCTCGTCCTCCTCGTCGCGCTCGGAGGCGAAGTGGACGGGACGTCCGACGACGGCGCGACCGCCGAGCGGTCCGAGCTTCTCCTCCGCCCGCGCGCGGAGCTCGCGGAGGAGCGTCCCGAGCAGGTCGACGAGCGTGGTCGTGCGGCCGAAGATGTTCGTCGCCTGGAACGTCGCATCGGCGAGGTACGACTTCATCGACTGGATGAGCCGTCCGTCGCCCTCCGACGCGAGGTAGCGGTCGATCGCGCGGGGGCCGCCGACCGGCTTCTCGCCCGCGCGGAAGTAGAGCAGCGACCGGAACGTCTCGGAGATCCCTCCGGCGTGCTCGAACGTCGCGAGCTCTACGCGCCCGCCGTCCGCGACGGCAATGGCGCTGTTCGTCGTCCCGAGGTCGAGGCCGATGCGTCGCATGGGGACGGGGCGGTCTAGCAGACGCGGCGTCACCGCGCTGGGGTTTGCTTTAATATACTTTGTATACTAAACCTGACGCATGACGGACCGAATGCTGCTCCGGAACGCGACGGTGGTGACGTGCGACGAGGAGCTCGGCGACCTCGCGAGGGCCGATCTGCTCGTCGAGGCCGGGAGAATCGCCGCGATCGGCCGCGAGCTGCCGGTCACGGACGCGCAGATCGTCGACCTCACCGGCAAGATCGTGATCCCCGGGCTCGTCGACACCCATCGCCACACCTGGCAGACGCCGCTCCGCGCGCTCGGTGCCGACTGGACCGTGATGGACTACCTCGCGGCCGTCCGCGTGAAGCTCGCGCCGTGCTTCGGGCCCGACGACCTCCTCGTCGCGAACCACGCCGGGGCGCTCGAGGCGCTCGACGCGGGGATCACGACGCTCGTCGACTACTCGCACAACGTCGCCTCGCCCGAGCACGCCGACGCCGCGCTCGACGGGCTCGAGGCGGCCGGCGGTCGCGCCGTCTTCGCCTACGGGCTCGCCCCCGGCGCCGGTCCGTCGAGCGCCCTGCCCGACACCCGCGCGCGCCTCCGCGATGCGGAGCGCCTCCGCCGTTCACGCCTCGCGTCCGACGCCGGACTCGTCCGGATGGGGATCGCGCTCACCGAGATGCAGGTCCCCTGGGAGCAGAGCCGCGAAGAGATCCACGGCGCCCGCGCGCTCCGGGTGCCGATCACCCTCCACTGCTCGGCGTGGCCGGTCGACAAGAGCGAGGTGCAACTCATGAAGAGCGAGCGCCTCCTCGGGCCCGACCTCCTCTTCGTCCACTGCACGTTCTCGTCCGAGGACGACCTCCTCGCGATCCGCGACAGCGGCGGCGCGATCTCCGCGACGCCCGAGACCGAGCTCCAGATGGGGATGGGCTTCCCCGTCGTGGGTCGCGCGCTGCGCGCCGGGGTGCGGTGGTCGCTCGGATGCGACGTCGTCTCGAGCAACGGCGGCGACATGTTCACCGCGATGCGCCTCGCGATGCAGGCGGAACGCGGCGCCGAGAACGCCCGCGTCGGGCTCCCGCAGTCCCTGCCCTTGAAGGCCGCCCGCATGCTCCGCGCGACGACGCTCGACGCGGCAGCGTCGATCGGGCTCCGAGATCGGATCGGCTCCCTGCGGCCCGGGAAGGACGCCGACCTCGTCGTCCTCGATGCGACCGCGACGAACCTGACGCCGGTGAACCGCCCGCGCGATGCGGTCGTGATGCAGGCCCACGCCGGCAACGTCGAGTCGGTGATGGTGCGCGGCACGTTCGTGAAGCGCGACGGGGTCCTCGTCGGTCAGGACCTCTCGGCGCTCCGGAGGCGGCTCGTCGCCTCGCGCGACGCCGTCCTCGGGCGAGCGGGCGGCGCCGGAGCGCTGCTCGGCGAGGTCGATCGCGTGCAGGAGCACTGGGACATGGGATCGGCAGCGGCGCCCTGATCCTCAGGTCTTCGCTCGGACGCGCTTCTTCGGAGGCTCGCCGAGCCGCGCCTCCACCGCGCCGAGCATGAACGCGAGGCTCCGCTGGAACTCGGTGTCGACGTCCGGGCCCGGCATGTGCTCGAGCGCGTGCGCCACGCCGGGGTACTCGTCCGGGGAGAGCTTCGCCGCCGTCTCGAGGAAGCGCTTCATCGGCGGAGTCACGCCGTCGCGCGGACGCGCGGCCCATCGCTCTTCGCGCCGAACGGTCGCCGCGAGCCAGGACATGAACGTGTTGTGGACCGCGGCCGCCGCGGCCCACGACATCCCTTCCGCATGGAGCTTGCGGACGACGCGGTCGAGGACGACGAGCGCGCTCCGCACGACCGGACCTTCCTCGAGCAGCACGTCCATGACCCCTGGATGCGCGAGGCCCGCGGCGCGAACGCGCACAGCGAGCTCGCGGAGCCACGGCACCGCCGCGAGCCGGTCGTCCGGGATCGCGACGGCGGAGAGGACGTCGTCGATCACGAGCAGCGCGAGCTCGTCTCGGTCGCCGACATGGCGGTAGAGCGCCATCGGCGTCGCACCGAGCTCGTCGGCGAGCAGCCGCATCGTGAGCGCGGCAAGCCCGCGCTCGGCCACGAGCCGTTTCGCCACCGAGAGGACGAGATCGCGCGAGAGCCGCGCAGGGCGGCCGGGCGAGCGTCGTTCGGCGGCGCGAGCGATCTTGCGGACCATCGGGAGGCATGATCGTCGATCACGGCTCCGAATGGATCCCCGACGCACCTACCGAGCTTCGAAGTACCGGATCACGTCCCACGCGACGGCGTTCCAGGCGAGCGACGCCGCGATTCCGAGCGCGCACGCGACCCCGACGAAGAGCATCGTCGCGCCCGCGTCGAAGCGCGCCATCCGTCGCACCGTGATCACGGCCGGCAACGCGCCCACCGCGGCGACGGCGAAGAAGAAGGGCGGCCCCATCCCGAGCGCGCCGGCGAGGAAGAAGGCCGCGGAGGAGACGAGCGCGAGACCGACGCCCCACGTCTTGCCGAAGAGCCCCGCGACGGCGCCGAGCGCGAGACCGAGCGCGGCGCTCGCCGTCACCCAGCGCCCGACGTGCCCGTGCGTCGTCGCGGCACGGCCGACGACGTAGAGGCCCATCGCGAGCGCCGCGACGAGCGAAGCGGAGACGGTGCTCGGGAGGCGACGCATCGGAACGCTCAGACGAACCTTCCCGGCGACGCATTCATTCCGTCGTCGGGCCGCCGGCAAGAACGGTGCTCCGCCGGCGCACGGTGTCGGGCCCCACCCGACCGATTCGCGGCCGGCGCGGTCCGGCATGGTCGAGCTCGCGTATGCTGAGCACCATGAGCGCTTCGTCTTCTTGGTTCTTTCGTGCGCGTGTCATCGGTGTGCTCGGGCTCCTCGTGCTGGCGGCGGCGGGCGGTTGCGGCGGCGACGGGGACGAAGGCAGCGGGGTCGGTCCCGGAGGCGAGACCGACGGCGGCGGCTCGAGCGGCGGGCCGGGCGGCGGTGGCGCCGACGGCGGCGGCAGCACGCCGGGCGTGACGGCCTACGACGTCTTCACCGCCCCCGGCACGAACAAGAGCACCGACGAAGCGCTCGGGATCGCGCGCGCGGCCGACGGCAAGCTCGTCGTCGGCGGAACATGCGGCGCTCCCGCGTCGGAGGAAAATCCGTTCACCAACGTCACCGCGTCGTGCGTCGTCCGCCTCGGCGCGAACGGGCAGCTCGACACGACGTTCGGCACTGCGGGCCGCGTGGTCCTGCCCGCGGGGTGGATCGCGCGGAAGGTCGGGGTCCAGACCGACGGCAAGATCGTGATCGTCGGCGCGGGCGGCCTCGGGCGGCTCCTCGCCGACGGCAAGATCGACACGACGTTCGGCAAGGCCGGCCTCGTCGAAGAGGCGGGCGCCGCGAACCTCGCGTTCCAGAGCGACGGCAAGATCGTCGTGACCGGCGCGAAGAATGGCCTCGCGCGGACTGCGCGTTATCTCGCGGACGGGTCGCCCGACGCGACCTTCGGAACCGCAGGCGCCGTCGAGTCGGACGTCACCCCGCAGAACGACTTCGGCGTCGCGGTCGCGATCCAGGCGGACGGCAAGATCGTCGTCGCCGGCGTCGGCGCGAACGGCCCCGGCCAGCGCCGCTTCATCGTCCTCCGCTATCTCGCCGACGGGAAGCCCGACACCGCGTTCGACACCGACGGCCGCGTCACGTCCGCGTTCAAGGGCGACGACCTCGCGCGCGACGTCGCGATCGACGACGCGCAGAACATCGTCGTCGTCGGCTCCGGGTCCCCCGCCGACTCGATCGTCGCGCGCTACACGCCCGCGGGCGCGCTCGACACCACGTTCAACGGCACCGGCTACCGCCTCGTCGCGAACGACAGCAGCTGCGACGCCGTCGCGACGCAGGCAGGAGGCACGATCACGTGCGGCGGGTACGGGCTCCTCCGGAGGTACACGACGACCGGCGCGCCCGACGGCACGTTCGGCTCCTCCGGCAAGGTCGCCGCGCAGATCCGCGGCGAGGACATGGTCCTCCTCGAGGACGGCTCCGTCGTGCTCGTCGGCCAGCGCTCGGGGGTGACGGAAGATCTCTCGGCGGTGAAGTACTCGAACGCGGGCGAGCTCGACACGACGTTCGGCACGAACGGCTTCGCGGACGTCGACAGCGGCGCCGCGTTCGACGTCGCGTCCGCCGTCCTCGGCGCGGAGGACGGCAGCGCGATCCTCGCCGGTGAGAGCGCGCTCGGCGGCCAGTTCGTCAAGCTCGGGCCCACCGGCGCGCTCGATCCGACCTTCGGCACCGGCGGGATCGCGGCGCCGCCGTACGTCTGGGCCGTGCGGGGAATCGCGAAGCAGGCCTCGGGGAAGCTCGTGTTCGCCGCCTGGGGCCAGAACGTGACGTTCGTCGTCGGGAGGCTCGAGGCGAACGGCACCCTCGACAAGACCTTCGGCGGTATCGGAGGCGGGCTCGTCACGGTCCCGAAGTTCGGCAGCGCGACGGGCAAAGGGATCGTCACCGACGGCTCGTCGATCTGGGCGGTCGGCGGCAGCGTGCTCGTGAAGCTCGAGGTCGACGGGAAGATCGACACGACGTTCGGCAAGCAAGGGCTCGTCGATCCGGCGGTGAACGCGCCGGGCGGGATCACGCGGCAGCCGGACGGGAAGCTCGTCGTCTGGTCCACCGCGGCGGCGGGCAAGGTGGTCCGCTTCGACCCGACGAGCGGCGCCGTCGACGCGACGTTCGGCAGTGCGACCGGCCTCGCCGGTCCCGACGGCTTCTCGCCGACGCACGTCGCGGCGCAGCCCGACGGGAAGCTCCTCCTCACGTGGGTCGACGCCGCGCGCACGACGCTCCGCCTCGAGCGGCGCGGCGGCGACGGCGTGCTCGACGCGAGCTTCGGTCAGGGTGGCGTCGTCACCGAGACGCTCGCACCGATCACGCCGAAGGTCGGGGAACGTGCCTCCGCCGTGGCCCTCGACGACGGTCGGATCGCGCTCGTGACCTCCGAGAGCGACGACATCGTCGTGTTCCTCTACGATGGAAGCGGCGTTCGTGCGACGTCGTTCGGACAAGGTGGACGCCTGTCGCTCCGGAAGAGCGGCGCGCGGCTCGCGGCGCGGGCGAAGGCCACCGCGGTCGGCAAGACGCTCTTCGCCGCCGGCACGGCGCTCGTGGGAGCCGACGGAGACTTCGCGCTCGGGCGTCTGCCGCTCTAGTCCGAGCGCTCGTAGACGAGCGGCGCCCGGAGGCGAACGCCGGCCGTGCCCTCCGGCAGCCGCTCGCCGCGACCGACGATCAGGAACCCCTTCGGCGCGAGCGCGGCGACGAGCCGCTCGGCGACGGCGCGACGCGTGGCTTCGTCGAAGTACGTGAACGCCAGGTTCCGGCAGAGGACGACGTCGAAGGGTCCCTCCGGCGTCTCGGTGCGGAGGTCCTGCTCGCGGAACGTGATCGGAGGCATGATCGCCTCCCGGACGCGGCCGCCGCGCGCACGGGCGTCACCGAACGCGAGCACGCGATGGTGCTCGGGGAGCTCGCTCGCGCTGCTCTCGGTGTATTCCGCATGCTCTGCGCGCGCGAGCGCGCTCGGGTCTGCGTCGGTCGCGACCACGTCGAGCCGCAGCTCGGGCGCGAGGGAGGCGGCATGCGCGGACCACGCGAGCACGACGGAGCACGGCTCCTCGCCGGACGCACAGCCGGCGCTCCAGACGCGGACCTCGGCGCGGCCCTCCTCCTTCGCCTTCGCGGCGAGCTCCGGGAACAGCTCCCGCTCGAGCAACGCGAAGACGTCGGCGTCACGGTAGAGGCGCGAGATCGGAATCCAACACATCGCCTCGAGCCGTCGCCACTCCGCCGGATGCGCTTCGAGGTACGCGTGGTACGCCGCGGGACCGACGAGCCCGAGCTCCGCGATCCGGCGTGCCACGCGCCGGATCGGGGTCCGCCGCACGTTGCGGAACCCTTTCGGATCGAGGCCGATACGCGGCATCGCCCACCGGAGGAGATCCTGGATCGACTCGTCGGCCACGTCAGGCCCGATCGACCGCGCACGCGGCGAACGCCTCGGCGAGCGCGGCGCGATCGAGCCCGTACCCCACGACGACGAGCCGGCTCGTGCGCGGCGCGTCCCCCCACGGTGCGCCGAACGTGACTTCGACGAGGTCGGCGACGCCCTGCACGATCATCCGCTCGCGGGCGCCGGCGACGGCGAGAATGCCCTTCGTCCGGAAGAGCCTCCCCGCGAACCGCGCGAGCTGCTCCTCCATGAAGTCGGCGAAGCGGTCGCCGTCGACGTCTCCCTCGAGCACGAGCGCGATCGACTCGTAGACGTGGCCGGTCGCCGCCGGCATGTCGCGGAGGGGCGCGAAGTCGGCGCGCCGTGCATCGAGGAGCGCTTCGAGCGTGGCGAGCTCCTCGGAGCGGAGCTCGCCGCGTGCCGCGCTGACCGCGAACGCGGCGCCGTTCGACGCGGCGACGACCTCCTCCGCGTGAGCGAGGGCGGCGTCGTCGCACGCGTCGGCGCGCGAGAGCACGACGACGTCGGCGTAGCCGACCTGCTCGATCGCGAGGTCGTGCGCGGCGAGGTCGTCCACGCGCGATGCGTCGACGACGGTGACGACGCCGTCCAGCGCGAGCGCGCCCGAGCGACCTCCGCGCGAGATCGCACGGAGCACGCCGCCGGGCGACGCGGCACCCGAGGTCTCGACGAGGATCCGCTTCGGCCGCGGAAGGCGTGAGGCGAGGTCCTCGAGCGCGCGGACGAGCTCGCCCTGCGTCTTGCAGCAAACGCAGCCGCCGGTGATCTCGACGAGCGTGCGCACGCGCTCGGCGAGAAGATCGCCGTCGATCCCGACGTCGCCGTGCTCGTTCACGACGACGGCGACGTCCCCCTTCGGGATGTCCGCGAGCCACCGGTTCACGAGCGTCGTCTTCCCCGCCCCGAGGAAGCCGGTCACCACGGTCACGTAAACGGCTTCGCGCTCGGTCATCGCCCGAGAGTCTGCCCCTGACGCGAACAGGCGTCGAGCTGTGCAGTCGCGGCCGTCAGTCCCGATGCGGGACGACGCGGTAGCTCACTTCGAACGGGATCGCTCCGCTCTGGCACTTCGCGGTGCCGGAGCCGATCTCGAAGTGCGTGATGCATCCTTCGCCGAACGAGTCGCTGAAGAGGACGTCGTTGTCGCGCATGTGGAGCACCACGTGCGCGAGCGCGTCGTCGGTGAGCTTGGAGAGGACGCGACCGGAGTAGGTCGGCGTGAAGGTGTCGCGCGCGAAGTCCGTCCAGCTCGACCAGATCGCGCCGTCGTTCGAGACCGCGCTCACCATCACGGCGGGGTCCGGCTTTCCGCCGAACGGCTCGAGCGACCGCGACGCATCGTTCTCCGCGATGTTCGCGCCGGTGATCTCGACGTCGTACGTCGGGCGCCCCGGCGTGCCGCCCTTCTCGAGCGGCCAGTCCTCGAGCTCGCCGTCGAGCGTCACGGAGAGTCGGTAGCCGGCGATCCCGAGACCGAGACCGGCGCTCATCGTGTTCAGGCCGTAGCCGCCGAGGGTCACGCCCGAGGAGCTGCTGAAGGTGCTCCGCATGTTCCCACCGGCGAGAATCGCCATCCCGCCACCGAACCCGTAGTAGCTGCCGAGGAGGTCGGAGATGCGCTTGCCCTCCCAGTGCTCGACCTCGATGTCCGCGATCGCGCCGCTCGCGGTGACGCTCGCCTGGACGCCGACCGAGAGGAGCCGGAGGGTGACGGGAATCGAGCGAATCACCGACCGATCCGCCGCACGGAGCTCGATCTTGCCCTTCGCGGCGTTCGTGACGCCGATGACGAGCGCACCTTCGAACGTCGCGCCGTCCGGCACGATCACGACGTGATCGACGACGATCTTCCCCGTCGTCTGCGCGGCGCCCTGGTCGCCTGCCTCGTCCTCTGCCGGCGCGGCACAGCCCGCGACCACCACCGCCGCGCCCAAGACGAAGCCCGCGAGTGCCTTCCGCATGATGCGGGACCCCAAGCAACCGGCATTCCAGGCACGAAGAGCGGGATTCCGCGTGGATCCGCGACCGGGGCCGGTTCGCGCGGATCCCGGGCGGCGGTCGTGCCGACCAGGGTCGGAGGGCTTCGGGAGGACCGCCCTCAGGTGCCGTCCAGGAGCCGCGCGACGTAGCGCTCGCGATGCGCGAGGAAGTCGCGCATCACCGTGACGGGCTCGGCCTCGTCGTACGCGACCTCGACGAGGCCCTCGGGACCGGCCCGGCAGATCGTCGCGCCCGGATAGGCGAGGACGATCGGCGAGTGCGTCGCGACGACGAACTGACTGCCGCTCTGCACGAGCTCGTGCATGCGCACGAGGAACGCGAGCTGGCGCTGGGGCGAGAGCGCCGCCTCGGGCTCGTCGAGGATGTAGAAGCCGTCCTCGCCGAAGCGATGGAGGAAGAGGGAGAGGAACGACTCGCCAGTCGTGAACGGATACGCGTCGGGCTCGCGCACGCGCTCGTGGACGATCGACATCGTCCGGACGAACTGGGACATCGTCGAGATCGGCGCCGCACGAGCGTAGCCCGGACGTGGTAGCCACGAGGACGATGGCGACGACGAAGCGTACGACCCGGCCGAAGGCGAAGAGCACGCGGCCGGCAGCGAAGAAGGCGGCCGGCGCGAAGGCCACGATGCGCGCCCTGCTGGCACGGCTGGGCATCTCGACGAGAGCGACCGCTTCGGAGCGCGCGCGCGCGTACCTCGCGCGACGCGAGCTACCGGCTGCGCTCGTTCGTGACCTCGCGGCATGCACGTTCGAGGGCACGGTCCAGATCGGGCCGATCCGGCTCTTCTCGGTGGAGGACATGCCGCGCGCGAACACGGCGGAGACCTTTCGTCGGGCGGTGAAGAAGGGGTTCTTCGTCGTGGGCGAAGCGACGACGGGCGACGGCGTCGCCGTCGAGCTCGCGACGGGGAACGTCGCGTTCCTCTCACACGACGTGCTGATCGGGTTCGACCCCGACCGCCACCGCCTCGACGACGCCGTCGCGCGGTCGCCTTTCGACCTCGTCGCCTTCTACGACGCCGCGTCGCGCGACGACGGGTTCCCTGCCGACTTCTACGCGGCGGGCGGCGGCTGACGAGGAGGCGCGCGAGCCCTCAGTCCTTCGTCGTGGGCTCGGCCGCGGGCGCTTCGGGCGCGGGCACGGGCTTCGTCGCGGGCGCGCGCGGCACCGGCGGCTTGGGCTTGTGCTGGAAGCCGGGCCGCCCGCCCTTCGCGCGCGCGAGGTTCTGATGGGTCACCCACATGTTCGCGCGCGCCGCCTTGGCGTCGTGTTTGGAAGCCACGTCTTCGTTCTCCTCGGGAAGCGGGGTTCATACTCCCGATCGCGGTTCTGGCAAGCTCGGCGGTGCTCGTACCGAAACCACGCCTATCCTGGAGGCATGAGGCCCTCTGCCATCGCGCTCGCCTTCGCGCTCACCGCCGGCTGCGCCGAGCGCACGTCCGGCGGCGAGCCGCCACCCGAGACCGTCGTGTCCGTCGCCGTCCTGAGCGGCCGCCCGCAGCCGGCGCCGGTACGTGCGTCCGCGCGCGTCGGCGCGACCGTCGTAGCGAGGATCGAAGGGCTCGGTCCTGCGCGCGTCGTCGTGCTCGCGCCGGACGGGACGCGGGTGACGACGACCGACGCGCCGCTCCGGCGCGACGGCAACGTCGTCGGGACCGAGCAGCGCTTCGTGGTGTCGCAGGCGGGCGCGTACCAGCTCGCGGTCGCCGAAGCCCCGGAGGTCGTGGTCGGCGTCGTCGACGCGCGCTGATACTCAGGGCGGCGGAGGACAGCCGACGGCGGTGTCGTCGAGGACGACGTCGTCGATGTACATCGTGTGGCCGACGTCCTGCTGGTAGCTCTCCCAGCCGAGCGTCGCCTTCGTCATGGTCGGCGCGAGCCATTGGCCACCGAGGTCGTTGCCGATGCAGCCCTGGCCCGTCCCCTTCACGTGGATGTCGGTCACCTCGGTGCCGTCCATCCAGAGCTGGAGCTCGTTCGTCGCCCGCGCGAAGCGGAACGCGAAGCACACCCACTTGCCGACCGGCATCACCGTCTGCGAGTGCTGCCAGCAGTCGGTCGACGCGCCGCTCGTGTCGTAGTTCGCCATGAGCTTGCCCTGGTGCTGCCCGCCGTAGCGGACGTGCGCGTTCACGTTGTTCTGGCCGGCGACGGGACCGAACGCGTCGACCATCGTCCAGTGGACGCCGTCCTTCGCCGGTTGCTCGAGCCACACCATCATCCGGCCGAAGAGCTCGTCTTTCGCGAGGGGGAACAGCGGGGTTCCCGTCGTCTCGAACATCGCACGCTGGTACGTCGTCGCGCCGGTGGAGACCTTGACCGCGTGCGTGCCGCGATACGCGCGCTCCGTCGAGATCGCGACGGCGCCGCCCTGCGCGGTCGACGCCTTCCAGATCGGGAGCAGCGCGGCCCCCTCGAACGAGTCGCAGACGGCACGGCCGGCGCATTCGTCGGCCGCGCCCGCATCACCGCCGCCGTCCGTAGCCGGCGACGACGCATCCTCCTGCCCGCCGCTGCCGCCGTCGGACGGCGCGCCGGACGAACCCGCGTCCGTTCCGCCCGACGAGCCCGGCCCCCGGATCGCGTTCGTGGTGCCGTCGTCGCTGCACGCGACGAACGCGCATGCGAGAGCGACGACGGCGGAGGCGATGAATGCGGCGCGCGAGAGCATGCGGGCGATCTTACACGCACGCAGAATCTCACGCCCGGGCGAGCGACGCGGAGCGCTTCAGATCCGTCAGCACGAGCTTCACGATCGCCTTGACCGGATCCATCACGTCGCGGCTCGCGGCGACAGCGTCGAACGACACGACCGGAGCGTCGACGACGGCCGCGAGCTCGCGATGGTCGAGCAGCGGTCCCTCGACCGCGACGACGAGCGGCGGCACGTCGAGCGGACGTAGCATCGCGAGCGCCGCATCGAGACGCTCGCGCGTGTCGGCGACGACGACGAGGCCGTGCGCGTCGAGGACCTCGTCGACGAACGCCTCTTCCGCGCCATCCGCGGCCATCGCGCGTAGCACGAAGCGGATGGGATGCCCGTTCACGGGCGGGAGCGCGAGCGGCACGAAGTCGATCTCGACGATGCCATCCGACTCGAGCACCGCCGCGTCGAACGGAGCCGCGCTCGGACGCCCGCTCACGACGCCGTGGACGCGTTCGACGAGCGCATGCGCGGACGCGCCGGAAGCGGCGACGACGGCGATCCGCACACGCCAATGGTCCGTCTCGTCACGCACGTACGCGCGCACATGCGTTTCCCGCTCGTTCCAGCGCAGGACCGGGTCACCCGTCATCGGCGCGCGCGGCGCGAGCCAGCGGAGGCCGACGAGGCGGATGAAGCGGCGCGGATCTCCGTCCCACGACGTGCGGAGCCCTTCCCGCTCGAGGACGCGGACGATCTCCTCGCCGAGTCGCTGCGCGGCCGCGAGCTGGTCTTCGGGACGGACGCCGAGCGGTGCGAAGGAGAGCGCGAGCTCGCCGTCGGCGACGACCGCATCGAGCGCCTCGCCACCTGCATAGTACACGTACCCGCGCAGCCAGCCGCCCGCGGCCTTCACGCGGAGCAGCTCCTCGTAGACGACGGCGAAGCCGTCGGTCGGCGTGACGCCGACGGCGTGGCGCGCGAGGATGCCGCGACGCTCGAGCGCGTGGAACGCGCGGACGACGCGCTCGGCGTCGCTCCCGTGCGCGTGACGCTCGCGGCGTCCGAGGTAGCGCGCGAGCTCCTCGACCGCCCAGCGCCTCAGCGTCGCGAGGTCGGGCGCGCCGGGCTCGCCGTCGAAGACGTCGACGGCGCGATCGACGATGTCCTCGATCGTCCGGAAGCCGAGCTCGAGCTGTCTCGCGAGCACGGCACGCACGTCCGCGTCAGGAGCTCCGAGCATGCCCCCGTCGTGCCATCGCACGGCGCGTTGTCAACGTGCCCCGCGAGCAACATGGCAGCACCGAGCGCGCGTGCG
>JBDHVE010000035.1:0-65859 GCA_039809485.1 Polyangiaceae bacterium
GAGATGGCATCCGACGAGAGCCCCTCCATGGACGAGACCGTCGCCTGGGTCGAGCGCCTCCACGCGGTCGTCGACGAGCTCGCCGCGCCCGTCCTCCGCGCGCACGAAGGCCGCTTCGCGTGCCGCGCCGGTTGTGCGGGGTGCTGCTCCGACGACCTCACCGTCTTCGAGGTCGAGGCCGAGGTCATCCGGCGGCGCCACCCGGAGCTCCTCGCGAACGGCGAGCCGCATGCCCCCGGCGCCTGCGCGTTCCTCGATGCGGAAGGCAAGTGCCGCGTCTACGAGGCGCGGCCGTACGTGTGCCGCACGCAGGGGCTGCCGCTCCGGTGGCTCGACGAGGACGACGAGGGCGAGACGTACGAAGGGCGGGACGTGTGCCCGCTGAACCTCGAAGGCGTCGCGCTCGAAGAGCTCCCTGCCGACGCGATGTGGACGCTCGGGCCGTTCGAGGCGCGACTCGCCGAACGACAGGCGGAGGTCACGGGCGAGCGGGATCCGCGCGTCGGCCGCGTCGCGCTGCGGAGCCTGTTCGCCTCCGAAGCGGAGACGCCGCACCGCAAGCTCCCCGTCGTGCGCTGAAGCTCATGAAGCTGGAGCTCCCCCTCGCCTTCCCGCTTCCGCTCCGCACGGAGCGGCTCGTTCTCCGCGCGTGGACCGACGACGACCTCGACGCGTACGCGGCGTTGAACGCCGACCCCGTCGTGATGGAGCACTTCCCGTCGACGCTGACGCGTGCGGAGAGCGACGTCTCGGCGGCGCGGATCCGTGCGGCGACCGAGACGAACGGGATCGGATTCTTCGCGGTGGACGTTCCTCGCGAGGGCGTTCGCTTCGCCGGCTTCGTCGGTCTGAACATCCCATCCTGGCCCACGCCCTTCGCGTCGCTCTCGTCCCCCCGGTCGAGATCGGCTGGCGGCTCGCGCGGGCGCACTGGGGGCGCGGCTATGCGCGGGAAGCAGCGGAGGCCTGCCTCCGTGCCGGGTTCGACCTCGGCCTGCCGGAGATCGTGTCGCTCACCGCGACGACGAACCTCCGCTCGCAGCACGTGATGGAGGCGATCGGGATGACGCGCGATCACGCAGCGGACTTCGATCACCCGTCGCTCACGCCGGGGCACCCGCTGCGGCGACACGTGCTCTATCGCGTCCGCCCGTAGGGTGTGTCCCTGGCGGGAGCTCGAGCACGCGGCCCGCGGCACGGTGCTCGCACCGCGTCGTCGGCGATGGTCGAGTCCGATTCCGAAGCGGAGGATCGCTGGGATGCCAATCCGCACCCGCTCCTCGTCCGTGCGCTCCAGCCGCTCGTCCGCACGCTCGAGCTGCTCCACCCCGTCCGCTTCGAAGGGCTCTCGCATCTCCCCGTCGGGCCGGCGCTCCTCGTCGGGAACCACGGGATGCTGGGCTACGAGTCGCTCCTCTTCTTCGAGCGCCTCTTCTCGCATGTCGGGCGGGTGCCGCTCGGCCTCGCCGATCGGTGGTTCTTCAAGGTGCCCTTGATGCGCGACGTCCTCGTTCGCGTCGGCGGGATGTACGGCTCGGCCCGGAACGGCCTCCGCGCGCTCCGCCGTGGTGCGCTCGTCGTTTGTTATCCGGGCGGCGCGCGCGAGACGCTCAAGCGCGAGCGGGACAAGTATCGCCTGCAGTGGCAGAAGAGCGTCGGCTTCGTGCGGCTCGCCCGCGAGGCTCGCGTCCCGATCATCCCGTTCGCGGCTGCAGGCGTCGACGACACGTACCGCGTCGTCGGCCACCTCGCAGGGAGCGGCCATCTCCTGATGGGGCACGGCAAGTACGACCTGCCTCTCGTCTGGGGGATGGGTCCGCTCCCGAAGCCGGTGCCGTTCTGGTTCCGCTTCGGCGAGCCCGTCGTCGTGCGGCCCCACGAGAGCCTCGAGAACGTCCACCGCCACGTCTGGGATCGCACGCAGACGATGCTCGACGATCTCGTCGACGAGTGGACGGCGGCGAACGCGCACCTCCGGGAGCCTGCACCTCCGTCGCTCACGCCGAGGGCGGCGTGAAGGTCCTCGTCCTCGGCGGCGGCGGCACGCTCGGCGCGTTCTCCGCGGGCGCGCTCGCCGCGCTCGACGAAGCAGGCTTCGTCCCCGATGTGCTCATCGGCTCGAGCGCCGGCGGGATCAACATGCAGCGCTGGCTCGTCGGCGGCGCCGAGGAGGCCGTGCGGTTCTGGCAGGAAGTCGGCCGCCCGAAGACGATCCTGCGCGGCCTCCTCACCGGCAAGAACTGGCGACAGGGGATCCTCGATGCGCCGTGGTTTCGCGCGCGCGTCGAGCGCGGACTCGACTTCGAGCGGCTCATGCGCGACCCGCGGAACGTCTCGTTCATGGTCGTCGACCTCTGCACGGGTCGCGTCGCGGTGCGCGGCAACCGGACCGAGACGAGCGCGGAGGCGCTCCAGGCGTGCGCGCGAGGCGCGTACGCGCTTCCGCCGCTGCTCCCGCCGGTCGAGCACGGAGGCGAGATGCTCTCGGATGGCGGCCTCCTCCACAACGCGCCGCTCAACGCCGCGGTGAAGCTCGGCGCGACCGAGATCGTCTACCTATGCAATGTGCACGCGGTGCCGTACCAAGGGTACAAACCGACGCGCGTGTCGTCCGTCGGCGCGCTCTGGCGGTACGCGGAGATCTTCTTCCGGCGCGCGTCGAACGTCGGCTTCGTCGACGCCGACATCGTCGGCGAGACGTTTCGCGGCGTGCCCTTCCTCGCGATCACGCCGCCGGCGACGCTCCGCTTCGGCAGCGTGATGCGCTGGGCGCTGCCCGGCGTCGACGCCGCCCAGATGCTCATCGACCACGGCTACGAGTGCGCCTCGCGTGCGCTCACGCAGTGGAGCGCGCGGAGCACGCCTTCCTCGCGGCGCGGCGTCGAGGACGACCTTCCGCCTTCGGAGATCGCCCGCGCCTGAAATGAGAGACGGCGGTGATCCGGGAGGACCACCGCCGTCCGGGTCGCGACGCTCAGCGCGCCGCTTCGATCACTCGGCTTCGGCGACCGAGCCGTTCACGACCTTGCCGTGACCGTAGGCGGCCGGCGGCGTCGCGTGCGCCGGAGCGACCGGCTTCGGCCAACCGCGGCCGACGTCGTTGCCGACGAAGCGGGTGCGGTCGAACTTGTCGAGGTTCTTGTTCGCGACGACCTGGAAGCAGGCCGCGTTGCCCTGACGCGCGATGCGCCACGACCACGCGAGGAACAGGTTCCAGAGGCGGAACCAGCGCTCGCCGTACGTGCGGAGGACGTCGGCCTTGTGAGCGAGCCAGTTCTTGTGCCACTTCTCGATCGTGAACGCGTAGTGGATGGAGACGTTCTCCGCGCTCTGGATCTCGAAGCCGGCCTTCTCCATCGCCTCGCACATGGCGCTCAGCGGCAGCGACGCGTCGGCGCCCGAGAAGATGTACTTGTTCATGAAGAGGCCCCAGATGAGGTCCTCGGGGCGGAGGCCGATGACCGGCACGCCCATCTTTCCGCCGCGGCGGAGCCCCGTCCACTGGAGGAGGAAGATGCCGTCGTCCGCGAGGAGGTCGTAGACGAGGTCGCAGAAGGCGGCGAGGTTCTTCACGCCGACGTGCTCGACCATCTCGAGGCTCGAGATCTTGTCGAACTTCTGCTTCGGGATGTCGCGGTAGTCGGAGCAGAGGATGCGGGCCTTGTCCTTGACGCCCGCCTTCTCGATGCGGCGGTTGCCGAACGCGGTCTGCTCCTTGGCGATCGTGACGCCGGTCGCGTCCGCGCCCCAGACCTTCGCCGCGCGCATCGTGAGGGTGCCCCAGCCGCAGCCGATGTCGAGGAGCTTCTCGCCCGGCTTCAGCATCAGCTTCTGCATGACGAGGTCGATCTTGTCGTCCTGCGCCTGCTCGAGCGAGCCCTTCTCGCTCGTGAAGATGCCGCTCGTGTAGACCATGCGGTCACCGAGGAAGAACTCGAAGAAGTCGTTCCCGCGGTCGTAGTGCTCGCGGACGATGCGCTCGTCCTGGGTCTTCGAGTGGATCGTGACTTCCGGGATGAACCGCGTGAAGAAGAACTTCAGGTGGTCTTCCGTGATCGTGTACTTGACGAAGTCCTCGCGGGCGTCGAGGAACGCATCCATGTCCGGGATGTCGAGCTTGCCGTCGAGATAGGCCTCGAACAGCGTCGTCATCGGCATCTTGGTGTGCGCGTAACGCGCGGCCAGGCTGCTATCGCGGAAGACGACGAAATCGGTGAGATGCGCCACGAGGCCTCCAGAGCGGGCAAGGGTGAAACGGCGCGCGTTTCATCATGGGAAGCCTGGGGATGCAAGCCGCAGGTTGATCGCATCGGGCCAACCTCTGGTATCTTCAATAGTTACGATGACATGGGCTTCCGTGACACACCACGGGTGTAGGCCTCCGCAAAGCGCTACCGCCGCGCTGCGTCGGGCTGGCGGCGCGCTCGGACGGGTAGGACGCGCGGGTGGCGCGCGACCTCGCTGCGTGCGCCCTGCAAGTCGTGCGCGGGCCGGTCGGGCGGCCGCCCGTGCTACGCGCAATCACGCCGGAAAACACGGCGCGCGGTCGTGCGGCCTGAACTGGTACGGCACGTGCGACGAGGCCTCCCAGAACCCTGGAGGCCATCATGGCAACCGCGCAGAACAGGTCCTACGCCGAGACGATCGCGGAGCTCGAGCAGCTCGCCGACGAGATCCGCCTGAAGGTCCACCTGGCGTCGATGGACGCGAAGGACACCTGGAACCAGGAGCTCGAGCCGCGCTTGCTCGCTGCCCGGACGCACGCGCACGACGCGAAGGAGGCGGGCGACCGCGCCCTCCACGAGATCGTGCGCGCGTTCAAGGCGTTCTCCGAGAGCTTGTGAGGAGGGCTCGCCGTGCTCCCACCTCCTTCTTCTCTCGTGTCACCGAGGACGGCCGCGCGAACCGCACGTGCCCTCGCCCGGTGTCTGCTCGTGACGGAGCAGTCCGCCGGTACGTATGCGCGGGCGGCGCGTCGGGTCGGAGAGAGCGAGCTCGGCGCCTGGCTCTCGGGTGTCGCCGCCGAGCGCGCGGCCTTCGCCACGACGCTGCGCGGCTTCCTCGCACATCTCAGGACGATCGCTGCGCCGGCGGAGCTCGTCCCGGAGCCCGACGCGGCGCTCGCCGACGCGCAGCCGAGCGCCTCCCTCGGCCCGCGTGAGCTCATCGCGGCGTGCGACGCGACGGACCTCGAGGCCCAACGCGTCTACGAAGTGTGCCGCTCCGAGCTCGCGCGGGTCGACGTCCCGCGCGAGATCCGGACGCGCATCGACGCGCAGTACGCGGCCGTCTGCAACGCACGCTTCGACCTCGACCGCATCGCAGCGGCTCCCCTCGCCGGTTGACGCCGATCCGAGCTCGGAGCACGAACCGAGACACACGATGACCCGCTCCCCCGCACGCAAGTCCCTCCTGCTCGCCGCCGCGGTCGCGGCGGCGTCGCTCCTCACGGGCGGCGCTTCGGCCGACGCGTCGGATGCAGCGAAGGAGGGCTCGTCGTCGGTGCGCGACGCGGTGCTCGCGTATCGCGTCGACGCCCGGCTGCGGACCCCCGCGGCGGTGGCGTTCGATGCGCCGCGCCTCGGTCATGCCGTGCTGCCCGCCCGGCTCACGTTGACGAATCACGCCGGGACGCCGGTCCCGCTCGGCGCGCGGAAGGTCGACTTCCTCGCGCGCGGCACGCTCGCGGTGTACCCGTGCGAGGTGCGCGCGCCGGAAGGCGATCGCTGGCCCGCCACGCTCGACCCGGGCGAGTCGGTCGAGGCCGAGCGCACCGTGGCCTGCGAGACGACGCTGCCCGGCGCCTACGTCCTCGAAGCGCGATGGGCGTCGGCGCCGACGACGGACGCACCGCTCGCTTCGGCGCCGTTCCAGATCGAGCCGGGGCAGTCGCCGCCCGTTCCGCTCTCGACGCGCCCGGCCCTCCTCGCGGTCGCGACCGGCACGCGCGAGGCGGACCGGCCCCAGCCTCCCGGACGCGTCCGCATCGTCCTCGGGCTCGCGAACGCGACGGCGCGCGCGGTGCCGTTGCCGACGATCGTGATCGAGACGTCGCTCCACCTCCGTGGCTCGCCGCTCACGTGCAAGGATCGGCGCGAGGTGCCGCTCACGGGAGAGCTCGGGCCCGGCAGGCAGCACGTCGTCTGGATGCCGCTCTCGTGCGCGCTCCCGACCGAAGGCGTATGGGAGGTCGACGTCGACGTCGGCGAGCCATCGGGTCCGCCCGTCCGACTCCCGCGGCACGTCGTCCGCGTGAGCGCGGTCACGACGCCTCCTCCACCGCCGCGCTGAGGTCAGGCGGAGAGCGCTTCGATCCAGCTCGGACGGTGGGCGTCGACGACGCGCGGCCGGATGCCCGACTCGGGGCTCGCCGCCGCGGAGAGCTCGCGCACCATCTCGCGGAGCTCCGTGACGCGGAGGACGAACTCGGCATCACCGACCGCCGCCGTCTCGAGAGCAGCGAGGAGCCGCTCGGCGCAGGCAGCCGCCGGTGCGAGCGGCTC
Organism: Polyangiaceae bacterium; assembly: GCA_039809485.1. Taxonomy (GTDB): domain Bacteria; phylum Myxococcota_A; class Polyangia; order Polyangiales; family Polyangiaceae; genus Labilithrix. The sequence goes on from JBDHVE010000035.1 coordinate 6,504, forward strand.
GGCCGCGGAGAGCTCGTCGATCACGGTGAGCAGCAACGAGGCGCGGACGTACCGCTCCGCCTCGAGCGCATTGAGGAGAGTCTCGACCAGGGTTCCTCGGTGCAGCGTGTTCATGGGGAGCTCGGAAGGTACGGTGGGGCGTGGCGAGTCGGCGTCGTGTGCACGCGCCGTACCGTGCGATCTCGCCTCGCTCGCGCTCACGCTCGCGCCCGTCCGCGACCGCAGGAACGCGGTCGATCGTGCGCGCCGCGACGGTCCCCTCGGTCGGCCGCGCTCCCGCGCCAGGCGCCACACTCGTGGCAGTTCGCCTCGACGAGGCTCGTCGCGGCGACGGTCGCGCGTTCGATTGTCGCTGCCAGTCGAGCTCCTCGGAGCCGCATCCTGTCGGGGCACGCCGCGTGCTTCGGGTCGCGAGCCCTATGCGCATCCTCCCCGGTGCCCCGTTCCCGCTCGGCGCGACGTACGACGGCAGCGGCGTCAACTTCGCCCTCTACTCCGAGCACGCGACCGGCGTCGAGCTCTGTCTCGTCGATCGCACGGGCAAGGAGACTCGCGTCCCGCTCCGCGAGCGGACCGGCTTCACGTGGCACGGGTGGGTCGAAGGCATCGAGCCCGGGCAGGTCTACGGCTATCGCGTGAGCGGGCCGTACGAGCCGCAGCGCGGCCTGCGGTTCAACCCGAACAACCTCTTGCTCGATCCGTACGCGAAGGCGATCGACAGCGTCGAGCACTGGGACGACGGCATGTTCGCGTACGAGCTCGGCCATGCCGACGGCGACCTCGCGCGGAACAACAGCGACGCGCGCGGCGCGCCGCTCGGCGTGATCGTCGACCCTGCGTTCGACTGGGAAGGCGACACGCCCCCGAACATCCCCTTCCACCAGTCGATCTTCTACGAGGTGCACGTCCGCGGCGCGACGATCCGCCATCCCGAGGTGCCGCCCGAGCTGCGCGGCACGTTCGGGGGTCTCGCGAGCGATCCGATGATCCGGTACTTCACCGAGCTCGGCGTCACCGCTCTCGAGCTGCTCCCCGTGCACGGGTTCGTCGACGACAAGCTCCTGCTCGACAAGGGGCTCCGCAACTACTGGGGCTACAACTCGATCGCGTTCTTCGCGCCGGACGTCCGCTACCGGTCGATCGACGTTCCCGGCGCCGGCGTCCGCGAGTTCCGCGACATGGTGAAGCGCCTCCACCGCGCGGGGATCGAGGTGATCCTCGACGTCGTCTACAACCACACGGCGGAAGGCAACCACCTCGGACCGACGATCAGCTTCAAGGGAATCGACAACCCGACCTACTACCGCCTCGTCGGCAACGACCCCCGTTACTACTTCGACTACACGGGGACGGGGAACACGCTCAACGTCCGCCACCCGCAGACGTTGCAGCTCATCATGGACAGCCTCCGTTACTGGATCACGGAGATGCACGTCGACGGCTTCCGGTTCGACCTCGCCTCGACGCTCGCGCGCTCGCTCCACGAAGTCGACCAGCTCTCCAGCTTCTTCACGATCATCCGGCAGGACCCCGTCATCGGACGCGTGAAGCTCATCGCGGAGCCGTGGGACGTCGGCGACGGCGGCTACCAGGTCGGTAACTTCCCCGTCGGCTGGGCGGAGTGGAACGGCAAGTACCGCGATGCGATCCGCGCCTTCTGGCGCGGGCTCGGACGCGACGCCGGCGAGCTCGGTTACCGGCTCACCGGGTCGAGCGACCTCTACGCTTCGAACGGGCGGGCCCCGTTCGCGAGCGTGAACTTCATCGTCGCGCACGACGGCTTCACGATGCGCGACCTCGTCTCGTACAACGACAAGCACAACGAAGCGAACGGCGAGGACAACCGCGACGGCCACGACGACAACCAGTCGTGGAACTGCGGGGTCGAGGGCGAGACGGACGACCCGAACGTCCTCGCGCTCCGGCGGAGGCAGGTCCGGAACTTCCTCGCGACGCTGCTCCTCTCGCAGGGGACGCCGATGATCTGCGGCGGCGACGAGCTCGGCCGGACGCAGCGCGGGAACAACAACGCCTACTGCCAGGACAACGAGGTCAGCTGGTACGACTGGGGCCTCGACGACGAGCGGAAGGCGCTCCTCGCGTTCACGAAGAAGCTGATCGCGATCCGGCGCGCGCACCCGGCGCTTCATCGCGCGAAGTTCTTCCGCGGCCGGCGGATCCGCGGCACCGACGTGCGCGACATCATGTGGTACCGCCACGACGGCGCCGAGATGACGGACGCCGACTGGTCGAACCCGGTGACGGCGAGCCTCGGCCTGTTCCTCGCAGGACGAGGGATCGACGACGTCGATGCGGACGGCACGCCGCTCGTCGACGACGACTTCTACCTCGTGCTGAACGGGTCCGACGTCCCGCTCTCGTTCGTGCTGCCGAAGGCGAGCGGCGACGGCACGTGGACCTTGCTCGTCGACACCGCCGACGACGCCGCGAGAGCAGACGTCGAGCAAGGCGGCAGCACGGACGTCACGCCACGCTCGCTGAAGCTGTTCCTGAACGCCCTGCCCCGTTGAAGACGACGAGAGCCATGAAGAGCCGCCCGCGCGTGACCGCCACCTACCGCCTGCAGCTCCACAAGGGCTTCGGCTTCGTGGACGCCGCACGCGTCGTCGGGCACCTCCACGAGCTCGGCGTCTCGCACGCGTATGCATCGCCCTACCTCACGGCCGAAGAGGGCAGCACGCACGGCTACAACCTCGTCGATCCGCGCGCGCTCAACCCGGAGCTCGGGGACGAGGCCTCGTTCCGCGCGTGGACCGCCGCGCTCGCGGAGCGCGGGATGAGCCACATCGTGGACGTCGTCCCGAACCACATGAGCGCGTCGACCGCGAACGCGTGGTGGGCCGACGTCCTCGAGAACGGCCCGTCGTCGATCTACGCGGACCACTTCGACATCGAATGGGACCCGCCGAAGGACGCGCTCGAGAACAAGGTGCTCCTCCCGGTGCTCGGCGCGCAGTACGGCGAGGTGCTCGAGCGCGGCGAGCTCCGCCTCGAGCGGCGCGGCGGCGCGTTCTGCATCCGCTACTACGAGCGCTGCCTCCCGGTGAACCCGTCGAGCGTCGCGCCGCTCCTCGAACGCGCGCTCGCGTCGCTCGACTGCCCGGCGGAGGATCCCCGCCGCCAGGAGCTCGAGAGCATCCTCACCGGCGTCCGCAACCTGCCCGCGCCGACGGAGAGGACGCCCGAGCGGCAGCGCGAGCGCCATCGCGAGAAGGAGGTCCTCAAGCGCAGGCTGGAGACGGCTTGCGAAGACGCGGAGATCCGGAAGGCGGTCGACGGCGCGGTGATCTCGTTCAACGGCACGCCGAACGATCCGCGGAGCTTCGACGACCTCGATCGCCTCCTCGTCGACCAGTGCTACCGCCTCGCCTTCTGGCGCGTCGCGACCGAGGAGATCAACTACCGGCGCTTCTTCGACATCAACGACCTCGCCGCCGTGCGGATGGAGCTCGATCCGGTGTTCGACGACGCGCACCAGCTGCTCCTCCGCCTCGTCCAGGACGGGTCGCTCGCCGGAATCCGTCTCGATCACACCGACGGCCTCTACGATCCGCAGGGCTTCTTCGAGAAGCTCCGGCGCGCTACGGAGGGTGAAGACCTCTACATCGTGGTCGAGAAGATCCTCGCCCACGGCGAGGCGCTGCCGCGCTCGTGGCCGGTCGACGGCACGACCGGCTACGACTTCCTCGTCCAGGCCTCGGGCGTGTTCGTCGATGCGCGCGCGGAGGGCGCCTTCACGCGTCTCTGGAACGACGTGACCGGCGACAGCCGCACGTTCGGTGCGCACGTGGCCGATGCGAAGCGCGCGATCATGCGCGCGAGCCTCTCGAGCGAAGTGCACATGCTCTCGATCCGGCTCGAGCGCATCGCGATGCGCGACCGCCGCTCGCGGGACTTCACCTATGCCACGCTCCGCCGCGCGATCACCGAGACGATCACCGCCTTCCCCGTCTACCGCACCTACGTGCGCCCGGACGGGTCGCGCGAGCCCTCCGACGAGCAGATCCTCGCCCGCGCGATCCGGCTCGCGAAGCGGCGCAATCCGGAAGTGAGCCCCTCGGTGTTCGACTTCCTCCGCGACGTGCTCCTCCTCGTCCCGAACGAGGCGACCGACGACCGCGAAGCGCGCGTCGAGCTCGCGATGCGCTTCCAGCAGCTCACCGGCCCCGTGATGGCGAAGGGCGTCGAGGACACCGCCTTCTACACCTACCTTCGCTTCGCGGCGCTGAACGAGGTCGGCGGTCATCCCGACCGGTTCGGCACGACCGCCTCCGAGCTCCACGCGGCGAACGCGGCCCGCGCCGCGCAGTGGCCGCGCACGATGACGGCGACCTCGACCCACGACACGAAGCGAGGCGAGGACGTGCGCGCCCGGCTCGCCGTGCTCTCCGAGATGCCGGAGGCGTGGGAGGAATGGGTCCGTTCGTGGCTCGAGGCCTCGATGCGGTTCACGACCGAGCTGGAGGAGGAGCGCGCGCCTTCCGAGGCGGATCGCTATCTGGCGTTCCAGACGCTCCTCGGCGCGTGGCCGTTCGCCGGCGAGCCGGACGCGGCGTTCGGCGAACGGATCGTGGCGTACGCGGTGAAGGCGGCGCGCGAAGCGAAGCAGCGGACGAGCTGGCTCTCGCAGAACGAGGCCTACGAAGAGGCGCTTCGCACGTTCGTCCTCGGTGTGCTCGGTGATCGGAGCCTCGCCGCGAGCCTCGCGTCGAAGGCTGAGCTCGTCGCGCGCCACGGAGCCTCGAACGGTCTCGCGATGTGCGTGCTCAAGGCTGCGTCGCCCGGCATCCCCGACACGTACCAGGGGAGCGAGACGTGGGACCTCCGCCTCGTCGATCCCGACAACCGTGCGCCGGTCGACTACGAGACGCTCGGACGGCTCGCGGCGCGCGCGCGCGACGCCGACGTCGCGACGCTGCGGGACGGCTTCGAGGACGGCGCGATCAAGCTGCGCGTCCTCGGCGCCTGTCTGCGCGCGCGACGCGAGCGCCCGGAGCTGTTCGTCGACGGGTCCTACGTCCCGCTCGACGCACCGGAGGAGGCGTTCGCGTTCGCGCGGCAGCACGATCGCGAGGAAGCGCTCTGTCTCGTGACGCGGCTGCCGGTGCGTGCAACGCGCGGAAAGGCACGGTGGGCGATCGGCGACATCTGGGAGGATCGCGTCGTGGCGGTGCGCGCCGGCAGGTACCGCGACGTGATCACCCAGCGTGAGATCGAGGTCGGCAGCGGCGGGCTCTTCTTGCGCGAAGCGTTCGCAGCGCTGCCCGTCGCGCTGCTCGTCAGACTCTGATCCGAGGCAGCGGTCGAGTCATCGAGGCCGAGGCATTGCTGCATCTTCGTGGCTTGTATCCACGGTGCGTTTCTCCCCTACCTCGGCGTCGGAGGTCGGAAGCTGCGGCGGCGACGTTTCTGGCGTGTCGCGACCGGACGTGCGGACGTCGGCGAGGGACGGATCGGCGGCGGCGGCGCGCTCGAGGATCACGCCGATGACGACCTCACCGTAACGATTGACCTTGTCGAGCACGCGGGCGCGGACACCCTTCGCGTCGAGGACGCGGCGGATCGCATTCTTGAGTTGGGAGACGAGGAGGTCCATGGGTGCTGGAGTGCTGTGACTGATCTTATGTTCAGTGTCAACCCACCGCCCTCCCCAGCCCAGGCACCCCCGTTGCACAACCACGGAGGATGCTCGCGCTTCCTCATGTCACCGGCACCGAGTGCATCCTCGCCCTCCGGCGACTCGGCTTCCGCGCACAACGCCGCGCCGGTGGGCTCGTGACCCTCGGCCGCGGTCACAGCAACGTCATCGTCCCCGAAGCCGCGACCCTCGGCCCCGCCGTGGTCGGCGCCATCCTGCGCGCGGCCGGCGTCGACCCGCTCCAGTTCGTGGTCGCCTTCGAGGAAGAAGCCGCGAGCGCGGCACGCGAGAACGTGGCGTGACGCCTCGCGCGTTGCGCGCGTGCGCGATACGCGAGCCGAGCTCGATGGCGACGAACGGGCGCCGGACACGCACCGCGCCGCGAAGGAAGCCGTGGCCCGGCGCATGCGACCGATGTCGGTCGTGAGCGCGCTGTCCCCTTCCGCCAAACTGCTGCTCTGCGACGAAGACCGCAGACACACCGATGCGCTGGCCGCCGGCCTCGACGCGCTCGGACACGCCGTCGAGGTCGTCCGTTCGCACGCGGAGGCATTCGCCATCGCGTGTGCCTACGACATCGACGCGCTCGTGGTCGCGCCGTTCCTCCGCGACGGCTCTGCCCTCGTGCTCCCGTCGGCGCTCGGCATCCGGAGACCGCCTCTCGTCGTGCTCGTCAGTCGCATCTCCGAGCGCATCGCGCCCCCCGTCGTGAAGCGCCTCGGCTTCGACGCGCAGCTCACCAAGGTGGTCGACCCGGCGGAGATCGACCGCATGCTCGCGCAGCGCAGCCCCCGCCTGTCGCTCGTCACGACGCGCGACGGCGAGCACGCTCCCGACAGCGTCCGCGGCCACTCGCGCTAGCCGCCCGTCGGCACACTCGAGGCGACGTCGCCCTTCGTGGCGGCGTCGCCTTTTTGGTTTCGCGAGCGCGAGCACGAACGCGCGCGAGCCCGAGCAACGCTCACCTGCACCGTGCAGAGTACATCGAGCTCCTGAGGTGGCGTCACGGCGCCACGCCGTGTCGCGGCCTGACACGAGCCCATGAGGCAGATCCTCCCGCTCTCTCGCGCATCTGCGGCGAGGGCTGCGTTTCCGACCGGTAACGGCCCGGATCACGGCGCCTGGTCAATGGCACGACCGTCGCTTCGTGGAGGGCACGACCTAACCCAAACCCGGTGGGCCGCCCAAAGCGGTGCCTCAGGAGTCAGCCATGATGTGGATCGACGAGACGAACGCGGGCGAGAGCGACACGCCCAGGACCGAGGGGAACAACGAGACGGAGGAGCGTCGTCCGCGTCGTCGCGGCTTTGCCGCGATGGACCGCGACCGTGTTCGCGAGATCGCGAGCAAGGGCGGCAAGGCGGCACACGCTGCCGGGACGGCCCACCAGTTCACGAGCGACGAAGCGCGCGTGGCGGGCCGGAAGGGCGGAATGGCTCCGCACGTCCGTCGTGGTGGTGTTCGCCGCCGTCCGAACGGCGATGGTGGTGCCGCGCACGGCGGGCACGGTCACGCCGCGAGCAGCCACGAGAGCGGTCACGGCGAGAACCGTTGACCGTGCACGCGAGAGCTCCGGCTCCGCTCTCGGCGGAGCCGGAGCGTGAGCGCTGCTCGCCACGGAAAAGTGAGAGCAGCGAAGCCATCGCGCGACGGCGCGTCGCAGCGAATTTCCAGCGTCCACGGGCACGAAGCAGCGCCTTCGTGCGCTATAACGCAGGGAATGTCGACGAGCGCTTCGCATCTCGTCAGCGCTCACGAGATGGCGCGTGACTACCTTCGTGCGCAGCTCGCCGGCGACCGACGAGAGGCCGTTCGGTTGATCGAAGAGGCGTTGGCCGCGGGCACCAGTGTCCGCGAGCTGCATCTCTCGGTCATCGAGCCGGCGCAGCGCGAGGTGGGTCGCCTCTGGCAGGAGAACGCGATCAGCGTCGCGGGCGAGCACCTCGCGACGAGCATCAGCCAGCTCGTGCTCGCACGCCTCTACCCGCACCTTCCGCGCAGCGCCGGAAACGGCCGCCGCGCCGTGGTCGCGTGCATCGAAGGCGAGCACCACGAGCTCGGCGCGCGGATGGGCGCCGACTTCCTCGAGATGGAGGGGTTCGACGTCCGCTTCCTCGGGGCCAACGTCCCGCGCGAGAGCCTCGTCGCCCTCGTCGTCGAGACGAGCCCGGACGTCGTCGGACTCTCCGTCGCGATGACGTTCAACATCCCCGAGCTCGAGGCGACGGTCGAGGCGATCCGCGCGGCCCTCGATCCCGCACCGACGATCCTCGTCGGCGGCCACGTCGTCGAGGAGTCGCCCGAGATCGCCGACCGCCTCGGGCTCTGCATCCTCGGCAGCAACGCGGAGCACCTCGTCGTCCGCTGCAAGGAGAAGCTCGGATGCTGACCCCCGACCGCATGGGGGCCGTCTTCGAGCGCCTCAGTCGCGAGATCTGCTTCGTCGTCGACGCCGAGTGGCGCATCCGCTGGCTCGACGAGCGCGCGAAGCGCGTCCTCCACCTCGACGAAGGCGCGTCGCTCCGCGAGGCGTGCGCCCCGGGCGGCGCGGAGAAGCTCGATCGGCTCTCCACCACGGCGCGCTCTCCGGAGGGCTGCAAGGACCCGTGGGAGGTCGTCGTCGTCATCGACGGCGCGCCGCGCGTCCTCGCGCTCCACGCGGCGATGCTCGAGGACGGCTCCCTCGCCGTCCTCGGCAGCACCGTCCCCGAGGCGTACGCGCAGGCGCTCTCGCAGGTGAGCACCACGCTGTCGGAGATGACGTCGCTCCACCGGGAGTCGGATCGCCAGCAGCGCGAGCTGCTGCGCCGTCACGAAGAGCTCGTCCGCGTCCACCGCGATCTCGACGAGAGCACGCGCGGCGTCGTGGCGCTCCACGCGGAGCTCGGGGACAAGGACTCGTCGCTCCGTCGCGCGAACGAGGTGAAGACGCGTCTCGTCGCGAACGTGAGCCACGAGCTGCGGACGCCGATCAACTCGATCCTCGGCCTGACGAAGCTGCTCCTCGAGCGCAGCGACGGGGAGCTGAACTCCGAGCAGGAGAAGCAGCTCGGCTTCGTGAAGCAGTCGGCGGAGTCGCTGAACGCGCTCGTCGACGACATGCTCGAGCTGTCCCGCGTCGAGGCGGGCCGCATCCTCCTCCGCACGGCGAAGTTCCCGCTCCCGGGCCTCGTCGCGTCGATGCGCGGCATGCTGAAGCCGCTCGCCGCGTCTCCGAACGTCGATCTCATCTTCGAGCAGGCGCCGAACATCGAGCTCGAGCAGGACGAGGCGAAGATTTCCCAGGTGCTCCGGAACCTCGTCGCGAACGCGCTCAAGTTCACGGAGCGCGGTTCGGTGCGGGTCACGGCGACCGCCGAGGGGGATCACGTCGTCTTGAGCGTGGCCGACACGGGGATCGGCATCCCGCTTCCCGAGCAGGACCGCATCTTCGACGAGTTCTACCAAGTCGACTCACCCGTCCAGAAGCGCGTGAAGGGGACCGGTCTCGGCCTCACGCTGTCGCGTCGCCTCGCCGATCGCCTCGGCGGGTCGCTCACGGTCGAGAGCCGCGAAGGCATCGGGTCGACGTTCCGTTTCCGGATTCCGATCGTGCACCCCGAAGCGCGCGAGATGCACGAGCTCGAACGTCGGAGCGACGAGGCGCCGGCCGGTCTCGCGCCGATCCTCGTCGTCGAGGACGATCGCCAGACGCTCTTCCTCTACGAGAAGTACCTACGCGGTGCGGGCTTCAACGTCGTGCCGGCTCGCACCGTGGACGACGCGCGCGCGGCGCTGCGGAAGATCAACCCGGCGGCGATCGTGCTCGACGTCATGCTCGACGGCGAGACGTCCTGGCAGTTCCTCCGCGACCTGAAGAACAACCCGGAGACCCGCGAGATCCCGACGCTCGTCGTGACCGTGACGACGAGCGGCGAGGCGATGGCGCGCGCGCTCGGCGCCGACGAGTTCCACTTGAAGCCGCTCGATCGCGAGTGGCTCGTCCTGAAGCTCCGTGCCCTCGCGCGGCTCGGCGCGGTCGAGCGCGTGCTCGTGATCGACGACGACCAGGTGTCCCGTTACCTCGTTCGCAAGCACCTCGAAGGGCTGCCCTACGAAGTGCTCGAGGCCGCGGCCGGTCTCGAAGGCGTGCGCCTTGCACGCGAGCGCCGTCCGAACGTCATCTTCCTCGATTTCGTCCTCCCCGAGATGAGCGCGTTCGACGTCCTCGACGAGCTCAAGAAGGATCCGGCGACCCGCAACATTCCGGTCATCATCCACACGTCGAAGGACCTCGCCGTCGAAGAGCGGCGAAGGCTGGAGGCGGAGGCATCGGCAATCGTCCACAAGCAGTCGCTCTCGCGTGAAGTCGCGATCGGGCGCATCAGAGAGGCCCTGGAGAAGGCGGGGATCCACGGCCGGCACGGAGGAAAGGAATGAACGAGCACGGAGACGCGCTCGTCCTCAACGTCAACGACGACGAGGCGACCCGCTACCTCTACTCGAACATCCTGCGGCGCGGCGGGTACCGGGTGCTCGAGGCCGCCAACGGCGAGACCGCGCTCCGCCTCGTCGGCCGCGAGCGCCCCGACCTCGTCCTGCTCGACGTCCGCCTACCGGACCTGAGCGGGCTCGAGGTCTGCCGCCGGATCAAGTCGGATCCGCACACGGCGACGATCCTCGTCGTCCAGACGTCGGCGACGTTCGCCTCGCTCGATCGGCGGATCGAGGGCCTCGACAGCGGCGCCGACGCGTACCTCGCGCAGCCGATCGAGTCGGTCGAGCTCCTCGCCACGATCCGCGCGATGCTCCGCACGCGGAAGGCCGAGACGTCCGAGCGTCGCACCGGTCGCAAGCTGCAGCGCACGTTCGACGCGATGCGCGACGCCGTGCTCATCGTCGACCCGACCGGGACGATCGTCCACGCGAACGAGAGCGCGTCGCGCCTCGTGGGCGGCGGCGAGCTCGTCGGACGGACCGCGAACGAAGCGCTCGCGCGCGCGGTCGATCCGAACGCGCTCGCTTCCCTCCTCCGCAACGCGCGCGGAGGACGCCACGAGGTGGAGGTCACCGAGGGCGGGCGCTGGCTCCGCGTCAGCGTCGACCCGATCGAGAGCGAGGACGGCGCCTCGGAGGGTACCGTCGTCGTGCTCACCGACGTGACGGACGGCAAGCGTCTCGCCGAAGAGCACAAGCGCCGCGCCGAGGAGCTCTCCGAAGCCGCGCGCCGGAAGGACGAGTTCCTCGGCATGCTCGCGCACGAGCTCCGCAACCCGCTGAACGCGATCAGCGCAGCGAACGTCATCCTCGACCGGCTCGGCCCGCACGACGACTCCTCGGTGCGCCTCCGGAACGTGATCAGCCGCCAGACACGCAACCTCGCACGGATGGTCGACGACCTCCTCGAGGTCTCCCGCATCACGCGCGGCAAGATCCAGATCCGGAAGCAGGGCGTCGACCTCGCGCAAGTCGTCCGCCAAGCGGTGCAGGGCAGCCAGCCGCTGCTCGACGGCCGCAAGCAGACGGTGAAGGTGTCCCTCCCGAGCTCGCCCGTGCTGCTCGACGGCGACGACCTGCGGCTCGAGCAGGTGGTGATGAACCTGATCGGCAACGCGTCCAAATACTCCGAGCCCGGGACGGAGATCGACGTGAAGCTCGCCGTCTCGGGGGATTCCAAGGTCGCGCGTCTCTCCGTGAGGGACGCCGGCGTCGGCATCCCGCCGTCGATGCTCGACGCCATCTTCGAGCCGTTCGTGCAGGTCGATCAGTCGCTCGCGCGATCGCTCGGCGGGCTCGGGATCGGCCTCACGATGGTGAAGAGCCTCGTCGAGCTCCACGGCGGTCGGGCGAAGGCGTCGAGCGACGGCCCCGGCCGCGGCGCCGAGTTCGTGATCGAGCTCCCGGTCGCCGGCGCGGCCGCCCCTGCTGCGGGCTCCGAGGCCTCGCTGGGCGAAGCGGAGTCGAAGGGGCTCCGCATCCTCGTCGTCGAGGACAACCCGGACACCCTCGAGCTCCTCGAGACGTGGCTCGGGATGCTCGGACACACGGTGCACGCCGCTGCCGACGGACGCGCTGGTCTCGAGCTCGCGATGAGCGTGAAGCCCGACGTCGCGTTCGTCGACATCGGCCTCCCCGTCCTCGACGGCTTCGAGGTCGCGAAGAACATCCGCGCGGCGGAAGGTTGCGGGGAGATCTTCCTCGTCGCCGTCACCGGCTATGGCCGCCCCGAGGATCGCGCGCGCGCCCTCGACGCGGGCTTCGACGACTACATCGTGAAGCCGATCGACGAGCGCTCGCTCACGCGTGTGCTCGAGCGCCCGGTGCGCGACCTCGATCCGGAGCAGCGTCGCTCGGCGTGAGGGCGGTGCTGCGCTCCTCGCGGCGATGGCGGACGACGATGACCAGGCCGGCGAGCGCGCCGGCGAGGCAGACCGCGTTCGTCACCGCGAACACCGCGTTGCCGAGCAGGGCGCTGTAGACGGTGAAGCCGGCCGATGCGGTCGCCTGGCCGATGAAGAGCCAGATCGACACACCGCGGCTCGTACCGGTGCGCCACTGCCTGTAGACCTGCCGCGCGATCGTGAGGACGAGGACGGCGGAGCTGAACCAGCCGAGGATTTCGGTCACGTCGGGGTGGAAGCAGGGTCCGGGCCGCGTCAGAGCTCGCTACAGTCGACCTTGCCGGTCATGACGTAGACCTTCGCCTTCCGGCGCGTGCCGTTCGCGAGCGACGCCCACTTCGCCTCGGGATAGGTGCACTCGGTCGTCTTCTTCTCCTTCGTGTCCTCGACGAGCACGGTGTACGTCTCGGAGCGCGCACCTTCGCGCTCGCAGCCGATGCACGTCCCCGAGCGCGCGAGCGTGACCACGGGCCAGCGTGGTCGGTCCTCGACGCTGCTCCCGCGCTCGGTCGCCGTGCGCGTCGTCCGCCACTCGTTGATCTCGTAGTCGCATCGATCGGCGTAGACAGGCTCGCTCCGGTACTTCGGAGAGCACTCGCGCACCTCGCGATACGTGCCGTCGCCGTTGTCCTTCTTCCGCGTGGTGCACGTCTCGCCGTCGCGGATCTGCTTCGTGCTCCGCTGCTCTCGGTGGCGCGACAGCTCGCGAGCGCCGAACGGAAGCGAGTCGCACCAGTCCGACTTCCGGACGGGGCCGTAGGTCTGGACGTCGATCGAGCGGACCCACCTGTGGCCCGAGACGACGACGCTCGCCTCCTTCTTCCAGAGGACGGCGACGAGGAGGAACACGACGAGGGTGGAGACGAGGGCGACGACGATCCCGACGACCATCTTCGTCTTGCTCGGTCGCGACGACGTCGGCGCGACCGGCGGCGGCGCGTGGAACGCGCGGGGTACAGGAGGCGCATTCGGGTCGCGGAGCTGCACCTCGGTTCCTCGCGTCAGCGGGCTCCCGCAGTTCGTGCAGCACGTCGCGGCGCGACTCATCGGGTGCCTGCACGCGGGACACGTGACGTCGGCCCCCACGAACACGTGGTCGTGGACGGCGACCTTCTCGTCCTCCGGCGGGAAGTAGCGCGCGTTCGGGTCCTGCGGCGCTCCGCACTTCGCGCAGAAGCGGTGCGTGAGCCCGAGCAGCTTCTTCTGACCGCAGTACCTGCAGTCCCAGAACATCTCGTAGACAGCGTCCGTCACGGCGGACGAGCCTACGCTCCACGTCGTCTACGGCGGAAGGGCGGACGGGGCGACGTGCGGCTCCGCGCCGAGCAGCGCGACGTGCACCATCGCGAGGAGCGGCTTCTGCGGGTGCGCGAGATCCATCGTCTCGATCGCGGCGAGCGTCTGGTCGAAGAGGTGCACGTCCTCGGCCTCGAGCGCGTCGCGCAGCTCGGGCAGCGCCCCGGCGGGGAGCTCGATGCTGAGGCGGACGGCCTCGTGCGCATAGAAGGCGAAGTCGACGATCGTGCCGCCGACCGCGAGCGCAGCATGCTTCAGGCGCAGGAGGACCTCGGAAGAGGCCGCTTCCGAGAAGCCGTCGACGAGCGCGTAGCCGAGCACGAGAGCACCTACCAGTCTGGAACCACCCACACAGCTGGGGCCGGCGTGGGCGGGGGGCAAGGGCAGGACGCCCCGAAATCGCCGGTCGATGGTATCGTGGTGGTATGTCCGGGGAGACCGGCCCGCGCCTGATCGGACGGTACGAGGTCCACGGCGTGATCGCGTCGGGTGGAATGGCCCTCGTGCACATGGGTCGCCTCCGAGGCGCCCAGGGCTTCTCCAAGCCCGTCGCGGTGAAGCGCTTGCACGCGCATTACGCGGACGACCCGGAGTTCGTCTCCGCCCTCCTCGAAGAAGCGCGGCTGTCGGAGCGGATCCGGCACCCGAACGTCGTCACGACGCTCGACGTCGTCGCCGAGCAGGGCGAGCTCCTCCTCGTCATGGAGTACGTGCACGGAGAGACGCTCGCGAAGCTCCTCCGCGCGTGCGCCGAGCGCGGCTCCCCCTGCCCCCCCGCGATCGCGGCGGCGATCGCCCACGACGTGCTGCTCGGCCTCGACGCGGCGTACCGGACGCAGGACGCGCACGGTCGCCCGCTCCACGTCGTGCACCGAGACATCTCGCCCCAGAACGTCCTCGTCGGCGCCGACGGGCGCGGGCGCCTGCTCGACTTCGGCATCGCGAAGGCCGTCGGCAGCATGAGCACGACCCGCGAAGGCCACGTGCGCGGGAAGGTGCCGTACATGGCCCCCGAGCAGCTGCAGTTCCAGCCCGCGACGCATCAGACCGACGTCTACTCGCTCGCGGTGGTGCTCTGGGAGACGCTCTGCGCGCAGCGCCTGTTCCGCGGCGGCTCCGACCTCGAGGTCTGGGGCCAGGTCCTCTCCGCCGAGATCCGGAAGCCGAGCGCCGTCCTCGGCGAGCCGGTCGCGCTCGACGACGTCGTGATGCGCGGGCTCGCGCGCGATCCGGCGCAGCGGTACGCGAGCGCGCTCGAGATGGCGCAGGACATCGAGCGCACGGCGCGGCTCGCGTCCCCCACCGACGTCGCGACGTGGGTCGCGACCCTCGCGCGCGAGCCGCTCGAAGCGCGGAGCGCGATGCTGCGCGCGGTCGAGACGGCGCCGCCGATCGTCACCGGGTCCTTCGCCCCGGGCGCGTTCGGACCTCCACCGCAGCGGAACCCAGCATCGCTCACGCCGTCTCCGACGGCTGCGCCGGGCGCGCCGCCGGGGCGCGGACGCGGCGTCGCGTTCGCGACCGCCGCGACCGTCACGCTCGTGCTCCTGTCGGGCGCCGCGTTCGGCCTCCAGCGCTGGCGCGCACGCCAGCAGGCCCCCACGACGACGGCCTCGGCCTCGGCGGCGCCCTCGGAGCCCGCCCCGACGAGCGCGAGCGCGAGCGCGAGCGCGACCGTGGCAGCCGTCGTCGCGATCGAGGATTCGGGCGTCGGAGCGCCGGCGGCGACGACGCCGACGGTCGCGTCCTCCGTCGTCGCGACCGCCGGGCGCCGCCCGAGCGGAGGCCGGCGACCGCCGACCACGGCCACGACCGCGACGGCCACCACGCCGCCGGCGCCGCGCCCGGGCGCCGACCCGTGCGACCCGCCGTTCTACGTCGACGAGGCCGGGCGGAAGCACTTCAAGATCGAATGCGTCTCGGAGAGGTGACCTGAGCCCCGCAGGGCGATAGGATCCGTCGAGATGTCCGGCGCGCTCCTCGCGCAGCGTTACGCGTTGAGGGCGCCCCTCGCGTCCGGCGGTTTCGCGCGCATCTTCCAGGCCGAGGACGTCAAGCTCGGGCGCCCTGTCGCGGTGAAGCTCCTCGACGGCAACGACGCCGAAGCGCGCCATCGCCTCGAACGCGAAGCGCGCATCACCGGCTCGATCAGCCATCCGAACGTGTGCGCCGTCACCGACGTCGCGACCCTCCCGGACGGGACGCCGTTCCTCGTGATGGAGCTTCTCGTCGGCGAGACGCTCTCGGAGCGGTTCGTCCGCGGCCGCGTCCTGCCGATCCCTCTCGCCCTCGAGATCGCCGACCAGCTCCTCGCCGGTCTCGACGCGGCACACGCGCTCGGCGTCGTGCACCGCGACGTGAAGCCGAGCAACATCTTCCTCGCCGAGACGAGCCCTGGCCGCTTCGTCGTGAAGCTCCTCGACTTCGGCTCCGCGCAGGTCGCCGGGCAGTCCGAGTCGATCGACAGCGTTCCGCTCACGCGAACGGGTTTCGTCATCGGGACGGCGGAGTACATGTCGCCCGAGCAGCTCCGCGGCGTGCGCGACTTCGACGCACGTACGGACGTCTACTCGGCCGCCGTCGTCCTCTACGAGATGCTCTCCGGCACGAGGCCGTTCGAGGGCTTCGCGATGCCCGCGCGGCTGAACTCGATCGCGTACCAGAAGGCGCCGGGGCTCCTCACCGCGGCGCCCCACGTCCCGATCCCGCTCGCGCGCGCGATCGACGGCGCCCTCGCGACCGAACGAGAGCGGCGCCCGCCGCGTGCGGGCGCGTTCCTCGCGTCGCTCCACGCAACCGCCGCGCAAGGCCCTCTCACCGCGCCGACGCGGACGATCGCGAAGCCGAACGACCGCGCGCAGCCGGCACCGCCGGCGGTCTCGGCGCAGCGGCCGGCCCCTTCGCGGCCTACCCCGCCGGCGCAGCACGGGGACTGGGACCTCGAGACGATCCAGCAGGCGCCTCCGTCGTTCGACGAGCCCGACGACGACAAACACTGACCGCGCCCCTCGGGAAACTGGCGTGAAACGCGGCCGTGCGGCGTGATACCCTCGCCACGTGTCCACCGGTGACCAGAAGACCGAGCTCGTCTCGGTGGTGAGCTCGAGCGGGCGCCGTCTCGTCGCGAACGCAGACGGCTCGTTGATGATGTTCGACCTGCCGCAGAGCGGCACGGTGGTGATCGGCCGGAGCAGCGAGGCGGACATCGTCCTCGACCATCCGTCGATCTCGCGCAAGCACGCCGCGCTCGAGTGCAGCGACGCCATCCGCGTCGAGGACCTCGGCAGCGCGAACGGCACCGTCGTCGGAGGCCGCCGTCTCGCACAAGGCGAGCGCGCTGCGCTCGTCCCCGGGATCGTCCTCGAGCTCGGCTCCGTGCTCCTCACCGTGCGCGAGCCGAGCGAGGACCAGGTCGCGCGCGAGACCGCGAACATGGTCGTCGCGTCGGCGGCGATGAAGGAGGTCCTCGAGACGGTCCGCGTCGCAGCCGGAAGCCGGCTCAGCGTGCTCCTCCTCGGCGAAACCGGCGTCGGCAAGGAAGTGCTCGCGCGTCGCGTCCACGAGCTCTCGAGCCGCGCGTCGGGGCCGCTCGTGCGTGTGAACTGCGCGGCGTTCGTCGAGTCCCTCCTCGAGGCCGAGCTCTTCGGTTACGAGCGCGGCGCGTTCACCGGCGCGACGCAGGTGAAGCCCGGTCTGCTCGAAGCGGCTTCGGGCGGCACGCTGTTCCTCGACGAGGTCGGCGAGCTCGCGCTCTCGACGCAGGCGAAGCTGCTCCGCGTGCTCGAGAGCGGCGAGGTCACGCGCGTCGGCGCGCTCAAGCCGCGCGCGGTCGACGTGCGTTTCGTCGCGGCCACGCATCGCGACCTCCGTCAGCTCGTCGCGGAGGGCCGCTTCCGTGAGGACCTCTTCTTCCGTCTCGACGGCGTGTCGATCCGGATCCCGCCGCTCCGCGAGCGCGTCGAGGAGATCGTGCCGCTCGCCGAATCGTTCGTCGCCGCGTTCGCGGCGGCGGAGGGCCGTCCCGCTCCCGTGCTGTCGCCGGATGCGAAGAAGCGCCTCGAAGCGCACGGCTGGAGCGGCAACGTCCGCGAGCTCCGCAACGTCATGCAGCGCACGGTGCTCTTCAGCAAGGGCGGCGAGATCTCGGTCGCGGACCTCCGGCTCGACCCGATGGGCACCCCGCCGGCAGCGCGCCCCGCGGCGTCGCAGGCGAGCGCGTCCGGGACCGCGAACGTACCGCCTCCCGCGCGCGAGCTCAGCCCGGAGCGTGCAGAACGCCGCCAGAAGGTGCTCGATGCGCTGGAGAAGACGGTCTGGAACCAGACCCGCGCCGCCGAGCTCCTCGGCATCTCGCGACGCACGCTCCAGACGTGGATGATCGACCTCGACATCCCTCGGCCGCGCACCGGACCGCGCTGAGCGGACGCGGCTCGTCGGAGAGCGGATGACGCGAACGACTCATGCAGCGCGGCTCGCCGGCGTCTCGGCCGCCGCGTCGTCGCTCGTCGTGCTCGTCCTCAGCTGCGTCGATCTCGACTCGCTCGGCAGCGGCGGACAGCGCCCGACGACGCCGGATGCATCGGAACCCTCGATCCCCGATCCGTGTCTGCACGCGGCGCCGCCGGGGCCGCCCTCGAAGTCCGACGAGGGACCGGACCTCCCGCAGTTCGAGCTCGCGCTCACGAGCGCGGACATCACGTCCGATGCAGGGTTCGACCTCGACGGGGTCTGCACGTGCGACACGCGACCGGGCGCAGCACGCGGCGGCGCCTCGAGCTGCCTCCGTCCCGATGCGGCTCGTGACGACTGCGACGGTCCCGAAGGCGCCGACAACGTCATCGCGCGCGTGCAGGAGGAGCGGCTCGCCGGACGCAACCTGGCGACGATCGTCAACGCGACCGTCGCGGCGGGGAGGAGGAACCTGCTCCTCACGATCTCGAAGTACAACGGCCTCGCGAACGACACCGACGTCGCCGTCGGCGCCATCTTCAGCCTCGGCATCCGCGAGCAAGGCTGCCCCACTTCGCAGCTCACCGACGCCGGCACGTGGACGCCCGGCAACTGCGGAGAGGACAAGTGGGCGGTGCTCCAGAACAGCGCCGTGGTCACCGGGAGCGGCAGCGCGATCGCCGCGACGATGGGCAACGGATGGGTCCGGGACTTCCAGCTCGTCGTCACGTTCGAGGGCAAGGACGTGCTCCTGCCGTTCAACGAGGAGCGCGAATTCTTCATGTCGTCGCCGGTGCTCACCGGGAAGATCGTCCCGCTCGACACGAAGCTCGCGCCGCGCGACCCCACGCGTCCGCCGACGGATCCCGAAAAGCGCCTCTTCCGGCTCGAGAACGGCGTGATCGCCGGTCGGCTCGGCGCCGCGAGCCTGCTCGAGCTGCTCGGCACGGTCCAGATCGCCGGCTCGTCGTTCTGCAACGCGGAGATCTTCCTGAGCGCGCGAGACGACGTGTGCGCTTCGCAGGACGTCACCCGCGCCGTCGCGGCGCCCGCCGCTGCTCCGTGCGACGCGCTGTCGGCCGCCGCGGTGTTCGCGGCCGGCCCCGCGCGGTCCGGTGCTGCGCTCCCGCCGCCGCCGTCGTCGACGAAGTGCGATGCGAAGCGCGACCTCATGAGGTGCCCGTGAGGGGCGGGATCGCCGTCGTCGTCCTCCTCGCCGCGTCCGCGACGAGCGCTCCGGCGTCCGCGGAG
The DNA here is from genome assembly GCA_039809485.1 of Polyangiaceae bacterium. Taxonomy (GTDB): domain Bacteria; phylum Myxococcota_A; class Polyangia; order Polyangiales; family Polyangiaceae; genus Labilithrix. The sequence continues at coordinate 25,539 of JBDHVE010000035.1, forward strand.
CCGGAGAAGCCGGCCGAGAAGTGCGTCGCGGCCGCGGATCGAGGACAGCTCCTCCGCGACGAGGGCAAGCTCCGCGCGAGCCGCGCCGAGCTGGTCGTCTGCGGAGCCGAGGCGTGCCCTACCGTCGTCCGCCGCGAGTGCGTCCGCTGGCTCGAGGACGTGGAGGCGCGGATCCCCACCGTCGTCGTCGCGCCGCGCGACGGACACGGGAAGGACCTCGCCGGCGCGCGCCTCGTCCTCGACGGCGAGCCCGTCGACCCGTCGCGCACCGGCCGCGCGATCCCGCTCGATCCCGGCACGCACACCGTCACAGCCGAGATGCCCGGCCATGAAGCGGTCCGCGAGACGTTCGTGCTGCGCGAGCGCGAACGCGAACGCGTCGTACCCGTCGTCCTCCGTGCACCGGGCGAGGTTGTTCGCACCGAGAAGCGCGTTCCGGCGCTGTCGTGGGTGCTCGGCGGGGTGGCGGTCGCCGGCGGCGTCGGCTTCGGCGTGTTCTGGGCGAAGGGCATGGACCAGGTCGGAGATCTCCGCGCGACGTGCTCGCCGTATTGCACGCAGGAGCAGATCGACGAGGTGCGGCCCTCGCTGACGATCGCGCGCGTCTCCGGCGCGATCGGCATCGGCGCAGGCGTCGCCGCGATCGCGGTGTACCTACTCTCGTCGCCGAAGCCGGTCCGGACCGGCGCGGCGCTCACGCCGAACGGCGTCGCCGTCTCGTTCTGAACACCTTCGCGGCGCCATCGAGATCTCGATTCGAGTCGTCACTCGGCTGGCGCAGCGACTTCTGCCTCGGATTCAGGGATTTCGCGCCCGGCACGGCCTTCGCACCAGCCATGCCCGTGATGAGCAGGCCGCGCGTGATCGGGCAATACGAGATCCATGCGGAGCTCGGCAGGGGCGGCAGCGGCATCGTCTGGCTCGGTCGCGCCCGCGAGGGTGGCGCCTGTGTCGCGGTGAAATCGCTGCTCGGGCCGTCGGTCGAGGAGCCTGGGCTCCAGAACGCGCTCCGCGAGGAGGCCCGTCTGTCGAGCCTCGTCGTCCACGCCAACGTGATCTCCACGGTGGACGTGGTCTCGACGGGGACGGAGGTGTTCCTGGTGATGCCCTACGTGCACGGGGTCACCCTCGCGGCGCTCCTCCGAATCTGCATCGAGCGCGGCGTGACCGTCCCCGTCGAGATCGCCGCACGGCTCGTGCACGATCTCTTGCTCGGGCTCGACGCGACCCACCGGGCACGTGACCTGCGCGGCCGGCCTCTTCATCTGGTCCACCGCGACGTCTCCCCGCAGAACCTCATCGTCGCGTCCGAGGGAGTCTCGCGGCTCATCGACTTCGGCATCGCGAAGGGACGCGACTCCGCCAACCAGACCGCGCTCGGTGAGCTGAAGGGCAAGGCGCCGTACATCGCGCCCGAAGTCCTCGAGGGCGCCGACGCAACGCCGCTCACGGACGTCTACGCGGCCGCGGTCGTGCTCTGGGAGGCGCTGTGCGCGCGCCGACTGTTCCGCGGCACGTCCGCAACCGACATCTGGGAGGGTGTCCTCCGCGCCCGCGTCCAGGCGCCGAGCGCCGTCGTCGGCAGGCCGGTGTCGCTCGACCAGGTGGTGCTCCGCGGACTCTCCCGCGCCCCCGAGGCGCGCCCTCGATCTGCGAAGCAGATGGCCGACGACATCGCACGCGCGTCGCGGCTCGCACCGCGCGAGCGCGTGGCCGCGTGGGTCAGCTGGTGCGCGGGGCCGGAGCTCGAACGCCGGGCCGCGATGGTGCGCGCGGCGAGCATCCTGCCTTCGCGCCGCCTCACGGAATCCCAGGTCGTGCACCGCGGCCGCGAGCCGGCGCACGCCCGCGTGGCGTGACCCGTCTGGCCCTCGTGCCCGCTCACCTCACGAGGGCGCGGACGGTCGCGTGCGCGCCCCCGCCTCGACTGTCGCGGAGGACGGCGTGCAGGTGGACCTCGGAGGGCGTCGACGGCGCGGTCCACGTGGTCTCCGTGAAGGCGTCCGCCTCTTCCTCGCCGCGCCCTGTCCGATCCTCGTCGAACCGTCCTCCCGTCGCGAACCACGAGACGCGCATCGCCTCGCGCCTCGGCACGACACGCTGCGACGCGACGTCGACGGAAACGAAGCTCTCCGCGTCGGACGGAGGCCACGACGCGCGGAGGGCGACGCGAGCACCGCGCGGGATCGCGTCGAACGTCGCCGGCGCCCCCGCGACCTTCGCCTCCAGCGGGAGCAGCGACGGGTTCGCGTTCGCGACGTAGCGGCGCGCGAGCTCGGCCGCGACCTCGGCTCCCGCGCTGGCGAGCGTACACCGTACGCGCGTCGCGCCGAACGCAGGCGCCTCCGCCTCCGGGACGATCACCCGGACGGGCTGGTAGAAGCCGCCCGTCGCGTCAGGGTCGCGAGGTCTCAGCTCCGGCGACGTCACCGCCGGCCCGAAGAGAAAGCACGCGTCCGCCGGCACCGCGGCGGTGACCGACGCTACCCCGACCGCGAGCGAGCGCACCCCCGCGTCGCGCAGGCACTCCGCGCTCACGGCCCCGTTCTCCGTGAGCCGCTTCGGCGACGCGCAGAACGCGAACGCGGCGGCCGGCACGGCGACCGGCCCGGCCTCCGTCGCGACGAGCAGGTCGTAAGTCACCGGCTCGCCCGGCAGCGCCTCCGGCGGCTCGCTTCGCACGGCCAGAACGCGCGTGCGCGTCACGAGCGACTCGCGCTCGTCGAGCTCCGGGATGCACGCCGGCGCGACCGCCAGGAGGAGCGCGAGCAGCCGCCTTCTCATAGCTCGATCCTCCCTCCGACGACCGCGAGCGTCGGCAGCCCGCGGATGACGCCGCGCTCGCGGAAGCTCGGGGAGTAGACGAGCTCCTCCGCGTTCTCCCGCGCGGTGACGTTCTGGACGTCTGCGTAGAGCAGCAAGCGAGCCGCCGGCCCGAGCCGGAAGGCGCGCTCGATCCGGAGGTCGAGCTGCCAGAAGGCAGGGATCCGGATCGTGTTCTGAGGACCGAAGACGGGGTCGTAGCGGTCCGCGCGCGCGTCGTACACGCTGCCGACGACCGGTGTGCGCGGGTTGCCGCTCGCGTAGCGGAAGCGCGCGCCCACGGTGAACGGGCCGATCTCCTGACTTCCGACGACGGAGAGCACGTGGGCCTGATCGAAGTCGAACGGGCGCCACGACTCGTCGCCTTCGAAGCGTCGCTCGCTCCTGCTGATCGCGTACGACACCCAGCCGAAGAAGCCGCGCCACATCTCCTGGCGCAGGAGAAACTGCACACCGAAGCTCCGTCCCTCCCCGCTCTGGGTGAGCGCGCGCGCGAGGAGCGGGTTCTCGAGACGGCTCCGCACGACGAGGTCGCGCATCGTCTTCCGGAAGCCCGTCACCTCGAGGGTCGTTCCTCGCGTGATGCGGAGCGACTCGCCGGCGGTCATGTGCGTCGCCCGGGAGAGCGCGAGCGCCGGCGTTCCGAAGACCGCGGAGAGATCCTCCGGCTCGGGCGCCTGGTGATAGGTGCCGAAGGCCGCCGTGAGCGCGAGGCGCGGCGTCACGTCGAGGCGGGCAGACGCGCGAGGCGCGACGGCAGTCTCGAGGCGCGAGCTCCCGATGGGCGGCGTACCCCCGACGCGAGGGGTGCTCCGGCTCACTTCGAGGAGGTATGCGTCCGCCCGCACGCCGGGCGACAGCGTGAGGGGTCCGAGCGCGAGGTCCGCGTGCACGAAGGGCGCGACGTCGAGCACGTGGGTCGACCACGTGTCGGCGGCGACGTCGTCCCCGGGGGGCTGGCCGAAGACCGCGACGTCGCCCTCGCGGGCCGGCAGCGTCAGCGAGCCCTCGCGCTCGAGGCGGGCGGAGCTGCCGAGCGCGTCGAGGCCCGTCGTCAGGACGAGCGACTTCGCGACGCGCGCGCGGAGCGAGCCGCGCACGCCGTAGCGATCGGTGTCGACGTCGAGCCGGGACGGGTTTCCGCCGAAGCGCTGGGCGAGGCGCGAGGCGTCCTGGCCGAAGAACGGCACGACCTCGACCGCCTCACCGTCCCCGAGCCGGCGCGTGTAGCGCGCGTAGAGGCGATAGAAGCGCGAGGCGGTCGCCTCGACGCGCTTCGCAGCCGGGTCGGCGGACGCCACCGTGCGATCGAGCGCGTCGGTCGAGACGAGCACCGTGGGCTCGAGCGTCTCGCCCGGCCTCAGGTCGACGACGGCCTTGAGCTGCGCGTCGGCGTAACGGGGCACGGGGAAGAAGTCGCCGACGTCCCGCGCGCTCGTCGCGGCGAGGACGCGATCGAGCCAGCCATAACGAAGCCCCGCAGCGACGCGCACGCGCTCGCCGATCTCCGCCGACGCGAGGGCCGACCCGTCCAGCGTATCGGCGGCGACGACGAGGTGCCGGCCGCGCGGGAGCGGGCGCGTCGTCACCCGCACGAGGCCTCCGAGCCCACGACCGTACTCGGAGGAGAACGCGCCCGGCACGAGATCGATCGACGCGACGAGGTCGGAGCCGATCGTCCCCCGGAGGCCGCTCCCGTGGTAGAGCGCGGGGATCTCCACGCCGTCGACGAGCACGCGCGTGTCCTTCGGCGCCGCGCCCCACACGACGATCTGCCCCGACGCGAGCGGCGGGCGCGACACGCCGGGGAGGTTCTGCACCACCTTGAGCACGTCGCCTTGCGTCCCCGGGACGAGCCTCGCCTGCTCGGCGCGCACGCGCGTCTCGATCGCCTCGCGCTTCGCGCGCGGGACGGAGCGCACCGTGACCTCCTGCTCCGGCGCTGCGGGTGCGGGCTCGGCCGGGCGCGGCGAGGGTGTGGGCTCGGGCGGCGGGACGGGCGCAGGAGCCGGCGCGGGCGGCGGGACAGGCTGCTCACGCAACACGAAGTCGTAGCGGTAGGTGATCTTCGCGGGCGCAGGTCGGTCGTCGACCTCCGCGGGCTCGAATACGAACTGCCGCGCGGCCTCGACCGCTGCAGCGTCCCAGTCGCTCCCTGCCCCCTCGGCGACGGTCACACCCGCGACCTGTCCGGTGGTCGCGATCTCGATCACGAGGACGACGGAGGCCTGCTCTCCGCGAGCGCGGCGCGCCTCGGGGTACGGAGCCTCGACGAAGCGCACGAGGCGCGGCACCTTCGTGATCTTCCGGCGCGCGGGCTGCCCGCCGACGTCGCTCCCGGTCTGCTGCGCGCGCGCGCGCGGCGGATGGAGGGTGACGGCGACCACTGCGAGCAGGCCGACGAAGAAGTGCGCGGTTCGAGCGCGCCCGCGCCGGCTCAAGGCACGTCGACCTCGAGCGCCAGCACGCCCGCGCCACGATCGTGCGAAAAGCGCGTGTCGACCTCCGTGGAGATCCCCTCCGCGGCCCCGACGCGCGCACTGCGCAACCACGCCTCCACCCGCCAGTGCGCCGCGGGCTCACCGCACAAGGAGAACGTATCGACGCGAACCTGGTAGCGCCCGCGCGGGGGTGCGGCCGTCCAGACGACGTTCTCCGCACCGGCACCGTCCTGCCGACAGTCGGCGTTGGAGTCGAGGTCGAGCACGCCTCCGTCCCGCACCGTCCCCGGGGGATCCGGCGGCGAGCCGGGCGGAGGCGGCTCTGCCGAGGACACGTTGCGCTTGAACACTTCGACGCCGCTCGGATCGACCACATGGAGGTCGAGGTTCGCGCGGTTGTCCCAGGTGAGCGCGAAGACGAGCTCGCCCTCGGCGACGCCGCGTGGCCGGATGGTCAGCGGGCGCACGAGCGAGGGTCCGAAGCGCCCGTCGCCGTCCACCGCGCGGATTACGAGCTGGCGTGGTCCAGGACGCGCGCGGCGGGCGATCCCGAACGTCGCCTCGAAGGTGGGCGCGTCGAGCGCCGAGGCGCTCGGCAGGCCCGCGGGCAGCACCCAGTACCCGAGGTCGCCCGCGATGCCGAGCGCGACGGCCGTGGCGGTCCGCTCGAGCTCCCCCGCGCAGGTCTTGCCCACGACGCCGGCCGGATGGCTCGGAGCGACCGTGACGGAGCGGACCTGGGGACCGCCGGCCTCCTCGGGCATCGCGCGCCGGAAGAACTGCGCGCGCTCGACCTGGAGCGTCGCGTCTGCGCCGACGTCGGCATCCTCCCCGCGCTCGCAGGCGAACAGCGCGAAGACGGCGCTCGCGACGAGCGCGAACGTGCGGCGCATCAGAAGCGCGCCTCCGCGCGAATCGTGAGCGAGTCGTCGGCGAGGGTCGTGGGAGCCCCGGACGGGTCGCGCCCGAGCGCATTCGAGCGGAGATCGAGCTGGGCCACGAGGCGACCGAACGGCGCGCGCGCTGCGACGAAGAACGACCAGGTGGAGAGGGATCGATCGCGCGGTACGAGCTGGAACGGGAGACGCTCGGTCGCGTCCGCATCGGGATCGTACCGGTCGTAGCGCGCCCCTACCTGCGCGAAGCGCGTCACCTCCTGGGCCGCGCCCACGTACCAGCCGAGCTCGCGAACGTCGTAGCCCGCCGCCACGGGATCGGCGACGAAGAGCCCACGGTCGAGGTTCGACGCGCGGACGATCTCGGCGCGCAGGGCGAGCTCGCCGAGGACGGGCAGCTGCGCGTAGAGGCGCGCATCGGCGCCCAACGCGAACCGCTTGAAGCTCGCCGACGGCTCCGCAGGCGAGCCTGGAGCGGCCTGGAGCTCGATCGGATCGACGACGCCGTCCTCGTTCACGTCGCGCCACGCGACCTGATCCGTCGTCGCCGGACGGCCGCGGCGGAAACCTCGGCCCGTGAGGCCCGACACGCCGACCTCGAGGCGTACGCCGTCGGCGACGTCCCCCGCTCCGCCCACCCGGAAGAGGAGGTCCTTGTTCTTGTTCGGATCGCGCGCCGCGAACGCGCGCTGCCCGATGGGCTCGCCGTTCATGATGCCGAGGGCCCACGTCATGAAGGAGTAGCCGCCGAGCACCCGCGCGCCGAGATCGAACAGCCCGGGGAAGAAGGCCTGGGACATCGACGCGGTCTCGAGGAAGGGTCTTCGCACCGCTCCCTCGCCCGCTTCGAAGCCGAACGGCGCGGGGATGAGGCCGGCCGTGACCATGATCCACGGCGCGCTCCTCACGCCGCGCTGGTCGAGCGTCGGATCGTAGGCCGGACGATCGGCGGGCCACTTGAGCGACGCCTCTGCGTTGACCGGCCTCACCTCGGGGCCCGCGACCGTGTTCGCCTCCATCTCGAGGGCCGCGTGCGTGATGCCGTGCTCGGCCGTCGCGCGCAGGCGGGCGCGGCGGAGGAGGAACCGATCCTCGTTGAGCGGCTGACCGTCCGGGTTCACTTCGTCCTGGGAGGACTGCCGGAAGACCGTCCAGTCCGCATGCACGAACCCCGAGACCACGACCGGCCGGCGCGACGGACCCGGCGCAGGGTCGTCGGCGCGCGCGACCTCGCTCGCGACCAGGAGCGTGATCCCGAGGACGAAGGCAGCCGACCTGCGCATGGGCTCGCTCGTCACGGGAGCGGGGGCAGCCCGCCGTCAGGATGGAGCTTCACGAGCACGGGGGACTTCGCAATCTTCGTCGCCGTCGTGCACGCGTTGATGATCTCGATGTGCGTCGTCGGGTTCAAGTAGCAGTCCGTCGGCGCGTCGGGCCCCGCGTCCGGGTTCAGCACGGGCGGCGTGGTCGTGCCGATCGGGCCCCTCGCCGCGTCGGGCGGGACGTCCTTGATCGCTGCGCTCTCGTCACAAGCCACCGTCACGAGAGCCCCTGGCACGGCGAAGGCGAGCGCGAGGAACACGGCCGCGCGACGCATCACTTCGCCTCGCAGTAGCCGTGACGGCACTTGCCTGCGCCGCATGCGGCGTCGCTCGCGCACGCGGCGCACGTCGTCGCGCCGCCCGGCACGCTCTTGTCGAAGAAGCAACCGCAGGGCTCGGGCGGGTCGAACAGCGAGAGCTGTCCGCCGTCGAAATCGCGCTTCACCCTCATCGCGCACTGCGGGATGAGGCCGCTCGCGACGACGGACTCGAGCCCGTCGACGTCCGCCTCCTGCTTCCTGCCGCTGAGCAGGTCGAGCACGCGCGCGACGGATGCCTTCGCGGGGACGCCGCCGGCCCCCGCTTCGAACAGGTACGGCGTCGGCGACCACGGCAGATAGTGACCGTCGCGCACGTTCTTCTTTTCGAACGACGTCGAGGTCGAGTCCGGGAAGTAGGCGTAGCGCTGCTGGAACGTCCGGAACGCGAGCAGCTTCACCTGGCCTCGGTTCTGGTCGTACAGCTCGGTCCCGAGGATGCCGATGGCGGCCTCGGCGTCCGCGGCCGTCGCCACGGAGTTGAGGAGCAGGAGCGACGTCTGCGACGGGGTCGTCGCCTTCATCTGTGCCGCGGTGAGCCCGATGGCGGCCGCCATCGTGAGGGTCGTGCTCGCCGTGAGCCCGCGGACGAAGCGCAGGTTCTGATCGAGCCACGGCGGCGCCTGACCGGTGCCGCCGGGGAAGCCGAAGGCGAGGTAGCCCTCCTCCGCGGTGATGGCGATCTGCGAGCTGCCCTTGTGGACGATGAAGCCGTAGGCCTGGTTCGGCCCGTCGACGACCGCGATGCCCTGAGGCTTCGCGGGCAACGTGGGGCAGCTCGAGAGGAACGTCGCGCCGATGGCCAGGTCCACGGCCGGCGGCGCCGCCGGGGCGTCGCACGTCGGCGCCGCCGCGGAGGTCGGGTCCCACGCCGCGTCCTCCGGGATGTAGCGGATCGGACGGTTCGCGACTGCTGCGAGGGTGCGTGCGCCGTAGAAGTTGTCGGCGAGCTCGCAGGTGGGGCGGTTCCGGTAGACGATCCGGAGCTTCGCCCCGGCCGTCTGCATCAGCTTCTTCCCCAGGCGCTTCAGAAGGGGCTCCTGGGTGTCTCCGTTCTCCACCCAGAGGACGGGTATCGCGTCGCTCTGCGCGTCCCCGGCGAGCGCATCGCACGGCGCCGCGCGCACCGCCGACGGGAGCGCGACGAACGCCGCGACGAGCGCAATCGCGAGCGACATGCGCCTTCCCTCTCCTTGCATGCACAGACGATCGCACGCCCCGCCACGGGGCGAGCGCCATCCTTTGGTGACAGCTTGTTACACGACCGTGACCGCACGGGCCGGGACGGCCGGGGCCCGATCGTGATCGCCCATGGCTCAGACCGTCTGCAGATTCCCTCATGAATTCGACGCCGCGCCCTTCGGCACACACCGCGCTCCGCCACCGCACCATGACGACCTGCTCACGCCCCGTCGCGACTGCGCGGCTCCGGGGTACGGCGCCGTCGAGTCCGAGGACGCTCCGCTACGAGGCGTGAGGCGAGCGCCGCCATCGCTCACCCCCCAGGCAGGGCGATGACGAACGACGTGCCTTCGCCGACCACGCTCCGCACGGTCACCGTGCCTCCCATCGACTCGACGAGGTGCTTCACGATCGCGAGCCCGAGGCCCGCGCCGCCTTCTTTGCGGCTCCGGCCCACGTCGACCCGATAGAAGCGCTCGAACAAGCGCGGGAGGTGCTCGGGCGCGATGCCGGGGCCGTCGTCGGAGACCGTGATCGCGACGACGTCGCCATCGCGCGCGGCCTCGATCGCGACGCGCCCGCCCTCACGTCCGTACTTCACGGCGTTCTCGACGACGTTGAGCAACGCCCGCTCGACGGCCTCCTGGTCGCCGACCACGACGAGGTCGCTAGCGACCTCGACCTCGACCAACGCATCCTTCGCGCGCCCGCGCACCGCCTCGACCACTCTCTCCGCGACGTCGAGCACCGACACGGGCTCGCGCGCGAGCAAGCGGTCCCGTTCCTCGAGGGCGGAGAGCGCGAGCAACTGCTCGACGAGCGACCCGATGCGCGCCGCCTGCCGGTGCACGATCTCGAGGAACTGGCGCGACGTCTCCGCATCCGCGCTCCCGGAGAGCAGGGTCTCCGCGTAGCCCTGGATCGCAGCAACGGGGGTGCGGAGCTCGTGGGAGACGTTGGCGACGAAATCCCGGCGCATCGAAGCGAGCTTCTTCAGCGTCGTGAGGTCGCGCAGCACCGCGACGACGACGCGACCCTCGCGGCCGCTCGAGAGCGGCCGCACGTAGACCGACAGCGACTCGCCTTCGTGCTCGGCGACCTCGAGCGCGACCTCTTCGACGTCCCCCTTCGAGCAGCGCGCGACGAGCTCGCGGGCCTCGGCGTTCCGGAGGACTTCGTCGAGCGAACGCCCGACGAGCGAGCCACCTGCACGCGCGAGGCGCTGCATCGCCTCGTTCGCGAGCACGACGCGCTGGTCGGCGCCCACGACGAGCACGGCCTCCGCCATTCCGGCGAGGATCGCCGAGAGGCGGTCGCGCTCCGCGACGAGCTCGCCGATGCGCGCCTTGAGCTGCTGTGCGAGCGATGCCAGCGAACGCCAGAGGACGCCGAACTCGTCGCGCTCGCCGACGGGGATCGCCACGTCGAAGTCGCCCTCGGCGAGCCGCGCCGCGGTCCGCGTCATCGCCGAGAGCGGGCGCGACGCGAGGCGCGACGCCAGCACCCCGAGCACGACGGCGATCGCGATCGCAACGGACGATGCGACGAGGATGCGGCGGCGCATGGCTGCGACGGTGCCCTCGATCTCGGAGAGCGGCGCGCCGAGTCGGAGAACGACGCCGTCCGGGCTGCGCACCGCGACGTGATGCACTTCACTCCCGGCGCGCCGACGCGAAGAACGCCCGATGCCTTCCTTGCGCGCGGCGGCGACCTCCTCGCCCACGTCGGCCCGCGCGTCCACGCTCGAGGCGCCGAGCACCGCGCCCTCGGCGTCGAAGAGCGTGACTTCGGCGTCGACGATGCTCGCGATGCGCTTGGCGACCTTCTCGGGGTGGCGGCGCCCGCCGTCGTGCGCCCACTCCACGGCGCCGCGGGCCTGCTCCTCGAGGCGCTGATCGAGCTGCTTCGCGAGGTCGCTCGAGAGCCCGCGCTCGAGCGACACGAGCGCGATGGCCCCGACCACCGCGACGAGCCCGATGTGGCTCCCGAGGAGCTTCGTCCGGAAGGCCACGATGTCGCCTACGAGGGATCGCGCAGGCGGTAGCCGAAGCCGTGCACGGTCTCGATCGCCTCGCTGAAAGGTCCGAGGCGCTCGCGCAGGCGCCTGACGTGCGTGTCGACGGTCCGCGTGTTGGTGTCGGGGCTGATGCCCCAGACCTCCTGGAGGAGGTCGGTGCGCGAGAACACCCGTCCGGGATGCTCGACGAACACCGCGAGCAGCTTGTACTCGAGCGGCCGAAGCTGGAGCTCGACCCCGTCGGCGAGGACGCGGTGGCGCACGGGATCGATCGACAGGCCGCGCCAGGAGAGGCGCTTGCCCTCGTCTCCCGCTCCGCGCGCCTTGCGCCGCTCCGCCGCGCGCGTCGCGAGGCCGCGCACGCGCATCGTGAGCTCTCGCACGCTGAAGGGCTTCACGACGTAGTCGTCGGCGCCCACCTCGAACCCGAGCACGCGGTCGTACTCGTCGCCACGCGCGGTGAGCATGAGGATCGCCGCGTCGCCGAGCTCCGGATCGGCGCGCAGCCGACGGCAGACCTCCATGCCCGAGATGTCGGGCAGCATGAGATCGAGGACGACGACGGATGGCCGGACCCGCGACGCAGCGACGAGGCCGTCGGCCCCGGTCTCGGCAGACTCGACGTGGAACCCGGCCTCGCGGAGGTTGAAGGAAACGAGACGCCGTAGGTCCTCCTCGTCGTCGACCACGAGGACCGTGGGTGGCGACGAGGGGGGCGCGTTCGACTCGGGGCTCACGCGGAGAGACCCTCGCTCAGGGGATGGCGCTGTTCAGCTGTTGCTTCAGCAGTGCGTCGACGCTCGCCGGCGTCGTCGCCGGTGCGGGCGGCTTCGGCTCGGCCTTCGCCACGCTCGCGGTCGCCTTCGGCGGCGCGGCAGGCGGCGGAGGCGCGGCGGCGACGGCGGGCTTCTTCGGCGCGGGCTCGGCAGCGGCCGGCGGAGGCACGGCGGGCTTCGGCTCCACCTTCGCGACGTGCGGCTTCGCCGGCGGCTCCGGCGCCGCGGCGACGGCCGTGGGCGGCGGCTTCGCCTCGACCTCGGGCTTCCTTTCGGCCGTCTTCTCGGCAGGCGGCTGCTCCGTCGGCGGCTTGCTCTCCGGCGCGGCCTTCGCCTCGGCCGAAGCCGACGTGGACGGGGCGCCTTCGGCCGGAGCGGTCGCGGCGGCCGGGGGCCGCGCGCCGACCGCGAGGGTCACGGTCTCGGTCGTGGGCTCGGCGACCGGCGGAGGCGCCGCCGGCGACGCGTGCGCGACGGGCGCGTGCCCCTGCTTCGCCTTGAGCGCGTACGCGCCCCCCGCTGCGGCGAGAGCAGCCATGCCCATGATGGCGAGCGCGATGCTGCTCGAGCGCATCGGTCGGGGGGCCGTCTTCGGCACCGTGACGGCGCGCTCCGACGAGAGCTGGGCGCGGTGCGGTCCCGATACGCTGGCGGACGGAGCGGGTGCGCTGGGCGCCACGATCGGCTGGCTCGACGGGACGAGCGGGACGGTCTTCGGCTGGGCGAGCATGGGGCGTGGCTTCGGTTCGCTCTTCATCGGACGACGCTCAACGTACGGGCAGCTCGGAGAGCAGGCGGTACTGCTCGCGGACGACGATCGCGCGCTCGGCGGCGACTTCCAGAGCGGAGAGGTTCGTGGCGCTCACGTCGACGGCGAAGTCGTCGAAGCGCAGCTCGAAGCCGACGCGGCTCGAGCGCCCCGCCGCGAGCGCGGCAGGGGAGGGCTCGCCCACGACGCGCGGCTCGGCCCCGAGCTTTGCGCCGACCTCGGCCGCGAGGCGTCGCGCCGTCGCGAGCGCGGCTTCGGGCGTCGCCCCGTCGTGCACGAGGTCCACACCGACGAGCGCTCCGTCGGGCGCGAATCGGAAGAAGGCATCCTGCACGGAGGCGTCGCTGCCGCGCGCGAGCCTCCCCGCGCAGCGGAGCGCGGCGCCGCCTAGCTCCTCCGAGCAGGCGAGGCCGCTGGCCTTCCCCCACGCGGCGACCTCCGCCTTCGCGGAGCTCCCGAGGACGAAGCCGAGGGCCGGTCTCAGAGGAGCCTTGCCGCCGGCGCGGAGAGACGCGAGGCTCTTCTTGCGGAACGCCTCGAGGTCTTCCGCGCTCGCCGGCTTCGCGGAAGGATCGAACGGGCACCCACCGAGGCCGAGCATCGCCCGCCCCGCCTTCGTGTGCGTCCCGCCGACGAGCGCGACGGCGAGCGCGAGGGCGCCACCGAGGATCGCGATCCGCCGGCGGGAGTCGCTCCTCACAGGCCCCCGTCTCCGCCGTCGGTCGAGGCGTCCTTGTTGCCAGCGTCCTGGATCCCCGCGTCGACGACGACCGTGCACGGCTTGTTCTGGTACTGCCCGTTCGGGCACGCGCAATACGTGTTGCGATCGGGCTGGTTGTTCGTCTGCACGACGCCGCTGCGGTACCCCTCGATGGCGGGCGCGAGCGCGCGCACGTCCTCGGGGGTGACGCCCTCCTTCGCGAGCGTCGCCGCGATCACCTCGGACATCGCGTCGAAATCCGCTTTGCGAAGGTTCATCCCCTTGTGGGCCTCCGTCATCGTGCGGCAGACCTGGTTCTGCGAGTCCTTCGTCTTGCCGCCCTCGTACGCGACGCCGGGGCAGAGGAAAGCGCCCCCGATGAGGATCTCGAAGCACTCGGCGAAGTGGCGCGTGTCTTTCGCGTCCATGTTCGCGAACGGCGCGCTGATGCGGCAGTCCTGGGCGACGTTCGCGACGATCGACGCCGCGATGCGCTTCGCGCCGGCGTAGCCGCCGTACTTGTCGCAGACGGGGATGCCCCCCTGCCCTTCGGTCGTCGCGTCCCCCGTCGCGGTAGTGCCGTCGGCGGAAGCGTCGGCCGAGCGGCTGCGTGCCGTCGCCGGGTTCTCGTCCTCGACGGTGCACGCATAGGTCAGTGCGGTGAACGCGCCGACCGCCATCGTCACGAGGATCACGCGCTTGCCGTTGGCAGCTCTCATTCAAAGCCTCCCGAAGGTCCGGACCATCAGCAAGCGCCGGGCCCGCGCTCTACGAGAATAGCGACGGAGGGCCGGGCGTGTCGCCTGCCTGGAACAACTGTGACCCGCAGCCCGCAAATCGACGGTCTGGCGACCAGGTTCCACATGTCGGAGTCGCTCGCGCGAACGCGGGTGAGCCATCGGGAGACCGCGGGGGCGCTTCCCCACAGCGTTGGGGGCATCGACCCTCGTTCCCGCGATTCCGGTGTCACCTCCGTGCAACAAAGGCGGCCGGTGTTCCGCGCCCGCAAACCCGCGGCCCGGAGCTCCCGAGACAACCGGTTTTTCAAGCTCGAGCTCGCAGGCACGTGAGATGCTTACTGGGGACCGCAATGCGCTCCACGCCCCTCACCGTCGTGCTCCTCGCCGGGGTCACCGCGGTCGCCACGGCCTCGAGCGCCTGCGCGAAGCGTACGACTGCGGGGGCGCCGACGAAGGTCGTGAGGCCCGCCGCGCCCGCCCCCGTCGCCACGGTCGAGGAGCGTCGTGCGCGTCCCCGGGAAACGGCGGTCTACGTCGACGGCGTCCAGAAGGGCATCCTCCGGATGCAGGAGCTGCCGCCTTCCTTCAAGGCACACGACGAGACGCAAGGCGGCGAGCCGATCCGACGCTGGTACTGGGCGGAGTACGCCAGGGCGATCGGCGTCGACCTCGCGAAGGTGCGCGCGGTGCACTTCCACGGCGGCGCGCGGACGTCGATCGTCTCGAACGCGGAGTTCGCGCGGGTGGGCAAGGACCTCGCGTTCTCGTTCACGCGCGACGACGGCGGCAAGCCCCAGATGCAGTGGCCGTCGAAGAAGCTGAACGTCAGCACGCTGATCGACATGCTCTCGGCGGTCGCCTTCTACGTCGAGAAGGAGCCTCCGCACCTCGACGACGACGGCGTGACGCTGCGGATGCCCGACGGCACCGACATCGGCGAGAACCTCGCGTACACGAACCCCGAGCAGGGCACGGGCACGCGCGTCTACGTCGACGGCGCGCTCGTCGACACCGTGAAGCGAAAGCGGCTCACGAACGATCTGCTCGCGGGCGGCGGCCTCGAGGGCGGCGAGACCTCGAAGTTCTCGCTCGCCCTCTACGCGAAGAAGCTCGGCATCGACCCCGCGAAGGCCAAGGCAGTCGACGTCGTCGCCGGCGACGACGTGATCGCGCGCCTGCCTGCGGCGAAGACGGCAGACGTCACCTTCGACGTCCCCCGCCACAACCGCGGTCACGCGATGGTGGGCCTGCCGACCGATGTAGGCTCGCGCGAGGCGCGCGTCAGCGCCATCCAGTTCTTCGTGAAGGCGACCCCGCCGTCACGGAAGCTCACGACGATCGACGATGCGCCCGAGGCGCAGAAGCCGTCAGGAGAGCGTGCCGGCAGCGGCGGCGGCTCCGGCGACGGCGACGAGTGATTCGCCTGCGACAAGCAGAGAACCTGAGGAGAGGCTCATGAGGACACGCCACGCGCTCGGCACCGGACTTGCTTTCACGCTCATCGCCGCGACGGCTCCCGCCTTCGCAGACGTCAACGTGCCGGTGGGTGACTCCGCGGGGCTCGAGAGCGGCGCCGCGCAGGTTCTCCGCGTCACGACCACCGACTTCGGCCGCCTCGACGGCGACATGAAGTTCCGCTACCCGGGCGTCGAGCAGACGGCGCTCGCCTTCGTCAACAACCACATCGTGATGATCACGATGGAGGCCGTGAACGAGCGCGGAAAGGCGCCGGTCCAGTGCAGCTGCACCTCCTACGAGCTCACCGAGACAGGCCCGGTCCTGCGGACGCCGCTGAAGCGACTCACCGACTATCCGTCGGGCCAGCAGCGGACGTGCAACCACCCCAAGATGGCGGCCGACGAGAACGGCAACATCGTCTGGGGCTACGGCTCCGACTACAACAACAACCGGCCCAACACGTACGCCGGCATCATCAACCACAAGTGCGAGCACCTCGCCTCGCCGCAGATGGTGAGCATCCCGCGCGACGCGAACGACGGCGCGTTCGACGTGAAGTACGTGGGCGGCGGCAAGTTCGTCGGCGCGTACTACTCCGACGGCAACGGTGAACCGGCGTTCCCGAACCCGGGCGGCGACTACACCGTCACGATGGGCCTCCAGATCGAGCAGACGGGTCTCCTCCCCACGCTGAAGCGCACGTGGATCGAGGGGACACTCATGAACGGCGCCATCATGCGGCCGACGGTCGAGGTCGTCGGGCCGGACCGCGCCCTCGTCGCGGCGGCGCAGGGCGGCAACCGCCCCGCGCACAACGTCGAGCTCGCGATGATCGACACGAACACGGGCAAGACCGTGTGGAAGAACTACGTCTCGAAGGGCGACCCCGGGAAGATGCAGTACTTCAACGCGCCGCAGATGGCCCGCTACAACGCGGCCGACCCGAACGACAAGCGCGTCGTGCTCGTCGACTGGGAGTCGGACGGCGGCGGCAAGGGCACGAACAACAAGGGCCGCAGCACGAGCCACGTCTACATGCTCGACGTCAACGGCGACGCCGTGAACATCGTCAGCGAGAAGGTCGGCGTCGCCGGCTACCAGAACCACGCTTCGCTCTGCGTCGGCGGGTACGGCGACAAGGGCGAGCGCGGCGCGGGCGTCTACACCGGCCCCGCGCGCGACGTCGGCCGCAACATGATGGCGGTGCTCGGCTTCGACAACGGCGCCAAGCAGTTCACCTTCGACGAGAAGCTCGACCTCTGGCCGGTCTCCTACTACGGCGGATCGGGCATGCTCTCGAACCACTACGGCGCGAACCCGATGCGCCAGGGGCGGGACTTCATCAACTGCATCGGCGACGTCCCGAACCCCGGCTACGGCAAGCCGAACGGCTACATGAAGAACGTGAAGTCGTTCTTCGTCGCCGCCGCGCACGGCCGCGTGCCGGGCAATTACAAGAACTCGCTCTTCATGTCGCTCGTGCCCGGCGCGGTCGACAAGCGACTCGTCCCGCAGAACGCGCTCCCGGCCGGCGAGGATCCGATCGCGGACCCGACGACGACGACCGACGCTCCGGCGGCCGTCGACGCGAGCGGCGGCTGCGGTTGCGCGACTCCGGGCCAGGCGCCCGTCGGCACCGCAGGTGCGCTCGCGGGGCTCGGCGCGCTCGGCCTCGCGCTTTCCCGCCGCCGTCGTCGTCGATAACATCTGAACCATGCGCATTCGCACCTTCCTTACTGCCACCACGATGGTCGTCGTGTCGCTCCTCGGCGCGACGACTTCCTGCAGCAGCTCGAAGGCAGAGGACGACGCGGCGGCCGAGAAGGAGAAGGAGCGCGCGCAAGCCCGCAGCTTCTACGTGACGCGCGTGCATCCACGCGTGGACACGTGCGTGGCGTGCCACTCTGGCGGCCAGGGTCCCCAGTTCATGGCCGCCGACGCGGAGGCGTCGTACGACGCGCTGGAGCGCACCGTCGGCCTCATCGCGGCGCCGAAGAACAGCCCGCTCGTCCAGTACATTCACCGCAGCCCGGACACGGTGATCTCGCCCGAGCAGCGGAGCATCGTTACGCAGTGGCTCAGTCTCGAGGCGACCGCGCGTGGCCTCGCGGGCGCCGTGGACAAACCGAAGACGGTCACCGAGGCGTACGAGCAGTTCGCGAGCTGCATGAACTTCGACGTCTGGAGCTACTACCGGATGGGCGACGTCGCGTTCAGCCAGACCGACACCGAGGGCCCGTGCCTCGGGTGCCACAGCACGGGCCAGGGGAGCGCGTTCCTCAGCGCCGGCTCACGCGAGACCTTCGACAAGATGAAGACCTTCCCGTACATCCAGAAGCTCGTCGTCGCGAAGCTCGGCGGCAGCGGGAGCTTCGAGTCGCTCGAGCCGTCGAACCGCCTCATCATCAAGTCGAACGAGCCATGCCCTGCGGAGAGCACGTCGTGCCACCCGCGCTACGGCCTGCCCCCGGAGGTCTCGAACGCGATCCGCGGCTTCGTCGACTCCACCATCCAGAACCTCGCGACCGATACCTGCAACTCCGGCATCGTCGTGCCGACGAACGTGGACGCTGGCCCGAAGGACGCCGGCGGAGGCTGACCATGAAGCTCTTCGACAAGCGTGGGCTCGCCTTCCTCGCCGTCATCGGCGCCGCGAACGCCGCGGCGCTCGCGTGCGGCTCGTCCGACGAATCGAACGCGGAGGGCGCCGCCTCCGGCGCGAAGGCCTTCTTCGTCGAGAAGGTGCACCAGCCGCTCACCGAAACGTGCTCGAAGTGCCACGCGACGGGCCTGCGTGGCTCGCCGGTGTTCCTCTCGCCCGACGCGAAGTCGTCCTACACGGCCGTCGAGGGCTTTCCAGGCCTCATCTCGGCCCCGAGCCTCTCGCCGCTCGTGCAGAAGGGGCCGCACAGCGGCCCGGCGCTCACGTCGACCCAGGCGGACCTCATCACGCAGTGGCTGAAGCTCGAGGTCCAGGAGCGCAACCTCGGCTCCGATCCGGGCGTGCCCAAGAACTTGCGTGCCGCGTTCAAGGCGTTCGGGGACTGCATGGACTACGGGCGCTGGAAGGAGCTCAAGCTCCACACCATCGCGGTCACGACGACCGACGGCAACGCGGGGCAGTGCCGCTCGTGTCACAACTACGGCGCGGGCAGTTTGTGGATGAACGGCGGGACCGACAACCCGCAGGACGAGCCGAACAACGCCCTCACCTTCACCAAGATGAAGTCGTTCCCGTACGTGCAGCGGCTCGTGATCGGGCGCGTCGTCACGGACACGAACGGCAAGGCCGTGCCGGGCGCGTTCGACGGCATCGAGCCCTCTCGACGCATCATCGAGAAAGGGACGGAGGCGCAGCAGCTGCAGGCGAATGCGCACCCGCGCTTCTCGCTGTCGACGGAGCTCGCGACGAACCTCTCGTCGTTCGTGCTCGAGACCCTGTCGAACATGCAGGCGAACCGCTGCCAGGGCGTCACCGCGCCGGACGCCGGGCTGCTCGACGCCGCTGCACAGTGAGCGCTCGCGAGCTCCTGACTCGTGACGCACGCGCGCCGCGGTCACTCCCTCGGGAAGACCGCGGCGCGGCTGCACGCTCCGACATCGATCGGGTTGACGAGGTCTTCCTTCAACCAGGACACGATGCAGCGCTCGGCGTCGTCGCCACGCCGGATTGATTGACCGCCCTTGTGTCGCTCGATCTCGAGCGGCTTCTTCACGATGAGAAGGCTGTACGGGTCGCCGTTGTTGACGGTGACCTCGTTCGTCGCCTCGGGCTCGAGCGTCATGATGGACTGGTAGTTCGCGGTGATCTCGTCGAGTGTCGTGTCTCCGCCCCCCGGCCCGGTCCCCGCGTCGTTCGGGAGCCGCAGCCCGGCGCTCGAGTAGATGCGCATGTTGCGGGCGGTGCTCCCGTGGCAATCGAGCGAGCCGCAGCGCTTCTCGAAGACGCGGCTCACGCCGTTCGTGCGGAACGAGCCGGGCGCGCCGCGCGTCGACGCGACCTTTCGCTCGAACTCGCCCTTGGGCTCGCCGCTGCACGACACGAGCGACGCGACGAGCCATGCCGCCGAGGAGACCGCCACCGCGACGCGGAGGGCGCTCTTCACGGTGACCCCGGGCGCTTGGGGTCCACGGCGCAGTCGACGGCTCCTTCGGGGCTGCCCGGCTCGTCCGACGAGAACAGATAGATGTGGCCGAGCTGCGAGAACGGATCGTTCACGGGCAGGTCCGGGACGTGGCAGCTCGCGCACGACGGTGCGCGGCCGATCGGGCTCCGCATCGCGCGGCGCAGGTTGCCCTTCGCGACCTCGACGAGCACCGGGAACTTCGGCTGCCACTCGCTCGCCGTCACGAAGAAGTTGCCGACGCAGTTCGTCTTCGCGGTGAACTTGGTGCCGTCCGCGTCCGTCATCCGTACCTCGGCCGCGTCCACGCCGATCTGACGCGCAGGCTGGGCGAACACGGTGCCGGCGATCGTGAACGGCGAGTCCGCCGCCGTGCCGCCCTCTTGATGGCAGACGACACACTGGCTCCCCGCGCGGTGGAGCGCCCCCTTCGGGACGCCCGAGGTCTCGTTGCCCTGCGCCGCGATCGCGTCGTCCAGCACGGGGTCGCTGCACGACGCGGAGATCGCGACGCTCGAGACTCCCAGGAAGAGGAGACAGAGGCGCTTCATTCGAATTCCGCTTCGAGACCCACGGTGCCGTACACGGCGAGTCGGTCCGTGATGTAGAGCGCGTTGATGTAACGATTGTAGAGCGCGTCTGCAGTCGTGAGGAGGGCGAGCTTGAGCTTCGACTCGGGAGCAGTCAGCTCGAAGCGCGCGCCTCCCCCGAGGGTCACGCCCACCATCGGGCTGAGCTCGCGGTCGCTCGTGCGGAACCGCGGGACCGTCGCCGAGCCGTCCGAGTTCAGCGTCGCGCCGTAGATCCGGTTGTAGAAGCTCGCGCCGGACTGCGCGTGGACATGAAGGTGCGGCCACAGACGCAACCGCCGGCTCATGTCCATCATGTAGCGTACGTCGGTCGTCGACGCCGTGATTGCCCACGTGTCACGATAGACGCGCTCCTCGAGGCGCAGAGAGGCACTGCCGCGGACGCGGACGATGTAGCGCGCGCCGAGCGAGAAGCGCTGCCGGTCGAGCGGGAGCTGCTCGAGGGGTTTGGCGACGAGGCGCGCGCCATTGACCTCGTCGACGGAGGCTCCGACCGGCACGGAGATCCCCGGAGCGAAGATCGGGACGTGACGGTAGGGCTTCGACTGATCGCCGCTCTCCAGCGCGACCGTGCCTCCGAGGACGATCAGCGACGCCGGCGACACGATGAAGGTCGACCCCGCCGCGATCTCGTGCGTGTTGAAGGGCTTGCCGAAGATGTCGTAGGGCGTCCCCGTGCGGCCGATCGTGTCCCACGTGAACGAGTACCCGAGCGTCGGCACGACGAGCTTCTCCCTCGTGTCGACGCTGAGGGAGCCGCCGACGGTGCGCGAGATGTAGTCGCGCTCCTCGGAGTACGAGCCGTAGAGCTGGCCGCCGACGGCGCCGGGCTTGTAGCCCCCGGTGGCCGTCACCGCGTGGCGTACGTCGTAGAAGCGGCGCGACGCGGTCGCGACCACGTCGGGAGACGCGGCGGTGACCATGTCCACGAGGTAGCTCGCGCCCACGTTCCAGCCAGCCGTCGGCGACGTCACGGAGCCGCGGACGCTCGGCGTGAGGACGTGCACCGACGTCGTGTCCGTGTAACCGCTCACGTCGAGCCCGGCACGGATGACGAGCGGCTTCTTCTCGGAGGGAAGGCACGCGAGGATCTCCTCCTGCGTCTTCGCCTCGACCATGCACTTGAGCTGGCCCTCCGTGAGCGCGGCGGGCTTCATCGTCACCTTGACGACGACGGTCTCGCCGTCCTTCGCCTCGACCTTGTCGGCGTAGGAGACCCGGACGCCGCGCAGCACGCCCTCGGCGTTCACGCTGTGCGGCCCGGGATCGATCGTGAAGCTCTCGGCAAGTCGGTTCGGCGGAATCGGTCGGTCGTCGAAGACGACCTTGACCCCTTCGACCTCCTTGGGCAGCTCGAACTTCACGCGTGCGAGCCGCGGCAGGAGCTCGGTCACGCGCTCTTGGATGGCCTTGACGGCGACCGAGTCGTTCTTCGTGCGGGCGGCGTCGAGCGCCTTGGAGTTGTCGCGGAGGGCCGCGACGATCTTGCCGGCCTTGGCCTCGCAGAGGGCGAGGTGCATGCGCGCGCGCATGTTCTCCTCGAGGGCGAGGGCTTCGGTCTGGCGCGCGATGCACTCGGGGAAGTTTCCGGCCTGCTCGGCTGCGATGGCCTGCTTCGAGAGGTCGAACGCTGCCTTGTTGACCCACCCTGCCTTCTGCGCGTCGTCCGGCTGGGGGTTGGCGACGAGCCAGGCCTTCTTCGCTTCCTCGAACTTCGTCTTCACCTCGGGCGAGGTGCTCTGCGGGAGCGCCGCGTCCGGATCCGCCGCGAAGGCGTCGAACCAGGCGGACTTCGCGGCGTCTGCTTGGCCGATCTGCGCCGAGATCATGCCGAGCGCGACGTGCACCCTGGCCACGGCCGCGCCGCTGCAGGTCGAGGGCTTCTTGTTGCACCCCGCGAGCAGCGCGTTGAGCTTCTTCCGGGCCTCGCCGAAGTTGGCGTTCGCGACTTCGCGCTCGAGAATCTTGTCGACGGAGGCCACCACCTGGGCGCTCTCGCGATCGCCGCCCCATGCGCGGCGCGCGGGCGCCGACATCAGGAAGAGCACGAGGAAAGCGAAGAGGACGCCTCGGGCGGCACCGAAGAGTCGCGGCCGACGCGAAGTCACGCGCCTACGGTACTAGAGGCGGCCCTTCTTGGGCGAGGATATGTCGCAGGCCGGGTTTCGTTAAGGGGGAGAGCCGCAGTCGAGCCACTGCTGCACCTTGCACAGCTCCGCTTCGGTCGGATCCTTGGCGGGAGCCTTCGGCATCTTGCTCCCACACGTCCCCTGCAGGTTGCAGAGGAGCGACGACGCGGCGCCGCCGTCGGCGATGTACGGCTGACCGCCGACCGTGATCGCCTTCAGCGACGTAAGGCACGCAGCCGCCGTGTTGCCGGCGACGGGCGGCGCGCTGGCGCCCCCGTGGCAGGTGGCGGCCGCGCACTGCCAGGCCCCCTGCGCCTGGAAGTACGGGAAGATGTCGGCGGCGAACGACGGGCACGCGCCGCCGTCGTAGCGGCCGGCGTCCGGCGAGCAGACGAGCGCCTCGACGCCGCCTTCGCCGGGCAGGTTGCGGCGGTCGAGCGTGTTCGGGTTGCCGAACGTGGTCCCGGGAACGTCCCCGCAACCTGCGAGGATGCCGTACGCGATCCCGGTCCCGGCCAGGAGCACGACGCCGAGATGGAGGACCCGCTGCTTCACGAGCGACAGGGTAGCACCGGCCGCCGCTGGAGAGCGAGCTTCGCGGGCCCCGCCGACCTCACGGCGGCGCGGGCCGGTGGGCCGTCATCTTGCCCACGGCGTAGAGCAGCGCGACGACGGAAACGGTGAGGACGACGACGCCGGCCTTCGCGTCGTCGTCGCGGTGCGCCTGGAGCGCGTCGTAGATGGCGAGCGCCTCGGTCCGGGTCTCGCCGGGGATGTTGCCCGCCACCATGAGCGTCACGCCGAACTCTCCGAGCGCGCGTGCGAAGGCCACCATGAGCGCGGCGACGATCCCGCGAGTGGCGAGCGGCAGCTGGATCGTGAAGAGCGCTCGGAGACGCGTCGCGCCGAGCGTGCGCGCCGCGAGCACGAGGGTCGGGTCGACGCCCTCGATCGCGGCGCGGCCGCTCTTCACCACGATCGGCACCGCGCCGATCGTGGCAGCGAGCACTGCGCCCACCTTGCTGAACACGATCGTCGTACCCGTGACCGCCTCGAAGGCGCTCCCGAGCACGCTGCGCTGCCCGAGCGCGACGAGCACGTAGTAGCCGAGCACGGTGGGCGGCATCACGAGGGGGGCGGTGAAGAGCACGTCGACGAGATCGCGCCCGGGGAAGCGCACCGTCGCCAGGAGCGCCGCGACGGAGAGCCCGACCAGCGCGGCGAACAGCGTGGCGAGGACGGCGACCTGGAAGGAGAGAGCGAGCGGGCTCACGGCGCACCGGAACGAGGCTTCAGAGAGACTCCCCGGGCAGCAGGAAGCCGTACCTGCGCATCGTGTCACGCCCGGTGGGCGAGCTCACGAAGTCGACGAACGCCCGCCCCTCGCGCGCCTTCGCGCCGGCGCGGCCCTTTCCGCATACGACCATCGCCTGCTCGATCGGCGCATGGAGCGACGGATCGATGGGCACGTACGCCCCGCCGGCCTTCACGGCGAGCGACAGCGCGACGATCGCCACGTCGACGTTCCCGGTCTGCGCGAACACGAGCGTCTGCTGGACGTTGTCGCCGAACACCGTCCGCGGCTTCACCGTGCTCCAGACGCCGGCATTCGCGAGGGCCTGCTCGGCAGCCTTGCCATAGGGAGCGTGCTCCGGGTTCGCGATCGCGACCTTCTGGAACCGCGACGAGGCGAGCGCGTCGACGCCTCGTGGGAGCGAGGCGGCGTCCCGCGCCCAGACGACGATGCGACCCTCCCCGTAGATCCGCTTCGTCTCACCGTCGCATACGCCCGCCCTGACAGCATCGTCGGCGAAGGACACGTTCGCTGCCGCGAAGACGTCGAACGGGGCCCCCTCCTCGATCTGGCGCTCGAGCAAGCCCGTCGAGCCGAAAGTGAAGTCGACACGACGGCCGGTCTCGCGCTCGAACTGCTTGCCGAGCTCCTCGAAAGCGAGCGCGAGATCGGCGGCGGCCGCGACACGCAGCGGCTGGCCGCTGTGGTCGCCCTTCCCTCCGCCGCGGCCGCACGCGGCCACGCCGGCGCTCGCAGCGAGAGCGAGCGTCGCGAGCGTGGCCGTCGAGCTGCGAAAGGCGGTCATGGCAACCTTCGTCGTCTCCCTGGTGGTCTTCGAGATCACTCGCGCGTGATGATGGTGCCCACGTCCTCACCCGCGAGCGCGCGCGTCAGCATACCCGGGACGAGCCCGTTGACGATCTGCAGCTCGGTACAGAAACGCGACCGCTGGAGGTACTCGAGCACGACGCGCTCGACGACGAGGTCCGGCAGATCGCGCGCGATGAGCTCCTCGGCCGTGATGCGCGCGATGTGCTCGGCCTTCGGGTTCTTCTTCGGATCGTCGGTGAAGAGGCCGTCTTCGTCCTTCACGAAGATCGCGCGCTTCACGCCGAGGACCTCGGCCGTGAGGAACACGCCGGAGTCCGTGCGGTGCTCGGGGATGCGCCCGCCGCGCGTCGGCTTCTCCCAGTAGCCGAAGGGCGGCATGCCGGTCATGACGGGGATGCAGCCGAGGCGGAAGTAGAGCGGCAGCTTCTCGAAGTCGTCGTGCAGCATGAAGAGGCCGCCGTGATTCGCGAGCAGCATCTGGAGCATGCGCGCGTTCTGCCGCGGGACGTAGCCACCGAGCGCGGCGAGGAGCCCGGTCGGCAGCTCGAGGTCGCTCGCGACGGCGTAGATGTGGCGCGCGCGCGTGCCGCCGCCGCAGCAGAGCAGCAGCTTGTGCGTGTCCTTGGCGGCGATGACCTCGTCGAGGATGGGCATGAGGGCCTTGCGCCCGCGGTCCATGATCGACTGGCCGCCGATCTTGAGGACCCTCACGTCCGGCATCATGGCCATCGGGCGGTAGTCGATGCTCTCGGCCCCCTTGCCCGTGGTGAGGGTCGCATCGGAGAGGGCGCTGCCGAGACGACGACGCTCGCGGGGATCGTTCTTGGTGTTCATGGGCGCTTCCTCTTCCTCAGTGCTTGGTGCGCGTGATGACGGTCCCGACGGGCTCGCCCGCGAGGGCGCGCGTGAGCTGCCCCGGGACGAGGCCGTTCACGATCTGGATTTCTTCGACGTGTCGGCCGCGCTTCCACGACTCGAACAGCTGCCGGTCGAGGATGAGCTCGTCGGGCATGCTCGCCGAGAGCTCCTCGAGCGAGATGCGCGGGATGTGCTTCGCGTCGGCGTGACGCTTCGGGTCGCGATCGAAGAGGCCGTCCTCGTCCTTCACGAACACGATCTTGCTCATGCCGAGCACCTCGGCGTGGATGAAGAGGCCGAAGTCGGAGCCGTGCGCGGGCAGCGGACCGTCCTCGGGCGGCGGCTCCCAGAAGTGGTAGGGCGGGATCGAGATGACGATCGGGAGCATCCCGCTCTCCAAGTAGAGCGGCAGCTCCCAGAAGTGCTCGCGCTGCATCACGATCGAGCCGTGCCGTGCGAGGAGCGCATTCAGGAAGACCGCGTTCGCCTCCTCCATCGCGCCGACGAGCTGCGCGACGCCGCCCGTCGGGATCCCGAGGTCGAGCGCGATCGAGAGCGTGTGGCGGACGCGGGTGCCGCCGCCGACGCCGAGCACCATCTTGTGCTTCTTCGCCTCACGTAGCTTCGAGAGCTCCTCGACGAGGGGCATGACCGCGGATCTTCCGCGGTCGAAGATGGACTGGCCGCCGATGCCGACCAGCACCGTGCCCGGCAGGATGGCGAGCTCGCGCTCGGAATCCGTCGTCGCGATGACGCGACGGTCGACGAGCGACTCGCGCATGAGAGGCGATTCGATGTGGGTCCGGCCATCGTCGGTGACGAGCTTGCTCATGATCGTTCGTTCTCCACGGGGGCGAGTTGCCTGGGTTCGGAAGTCGGGGTCGGCTCCGCCTCGGCGTGGTACGCGTCCTCGTCCTCGCGCTGGCGCACGCGCTCGACGAGCGAGGCGCTGACGAGGCCCGAGAGCACACCGAAGGTGGTGTGGATCAGCGCGCCGGGCACGAGGAAGGCCCACGCGACCGCGGGCGCCTGCACGGCGAAGGTCACGGCGAAGATCGTGGCGAAGCGGCCGAACCCCATGAGCCCGCCGAGCATCGTCCAGGCGAGCGTCCCCGGCGAGCGGCGGTCGCGCGTCAGGGCGGGGACGAGGAGGTCGCACACGACTCCGGGGGCGACGTGCTTCAGGATCTCGAAGACGCCATAGCGGCCGTCGCCCATCAGGAACGCGACCGAGCCCATCACGAGCCCGGTGAGGGTCGCGCCGAGGCGCGAGCGGGTCTTCAGCGCCGCCACGACGTAGAGCGGCGACAAGATGACGAGCTTGTGGCCTGGCGCGAACGGGATGCTCGGGAGGAGCTTGAGCGCCTTGATGCCGAGCATCGTGAGCGACAGGCCGGCGATGACGGCGACATCGCGTGCGCGACGACCGCCGTCGGGTGCGCGCCCCGCCTCCGCCGAGGCGTGCTCGACGTAGCCCTCGGCGCGACCGATCTGACGCTCGATCCGGTCGACGAGGAAGCCGACGTCACCGCGCGCGAGGCGCCGCACGCCTGCGAGGAACCCCTCGCTCGGGCCCTCCACGCGATGGCGTCCGCGCCCCCCACCGCCACCACCGCCACCACCACCGCCGCGCGCGCCATCGCCGAGCAGCGCGAGCACCGCGTCCATCGAGGAGGCGATCACGGCGGGCGCCCCCAGCCGGCGGAGCCCCTCGGCGATCGCCCGCGCGTCGCCCGAGCGCGCGACGCGCGACGCGAGCACGACGGTCGCGACGCGCGCGACCATCACCAGCCCGACGAGCGCGCCGCCGACGTTGACGGGCAAGCGCGCGACGCCGAGGTCGAGCGCGGTCCACCGGTCGACGCCGGGCTCCTCGGAGGTGAGCCCGTACGAGGCGACCACGAAGGCGGCGAAGGCACCGAGCTTCACGAGCTGCCGCGCGAGCGCGCGGGCGCCTTCGCCCAGCGCGATCCAGGCGGCGGCGTGCGCCACGGCGAGCGCCGCGATCACGCGCGCGTCCCGCACGAGGAACACGGCGAACGCGATCGCGACGAGGTAGACCACGCGGAGGCGCGGTTCGATCCTACGGTCGGCGCCGTCGTGCGAGGCTCCGTGCGCCACGCTTCATCCTACCGCATGCGAGAGGCCCGCCGGCCTCACACGCGCGTGACATTGCGACATCCGTGTGACACGCCCCGCGGCTCCGCACGCGCGCCCGAAGGCGCTCTCACGGACGGAGCGACGTGACCCGCGACCTCGCCTCCTTCTGGAGCGCGGCGACGTCCTTCTTCGTCGTGACCGTGATCTCCGCCCCGCCAGGGACCTCCTTCACGCTCACGGCCGCGTCGCCCTCGACGACGACGGGGCATCGGCCGAGGCCGCCGCCCCCCTGCCCCGCGCCGTTGTGCTGGGCCCGCTTCGGCTCCGGCATCTTGGCCACCTCGGCGGTGTGGGCCGCCCGCTTGCGGATCTCGTCCACCGCGTCGCTCGGCCCGGTGACGGTGAGCACGACTCCGTCCTTCGCGTCCTTCACCTCGGTCTTCGCGCCGGGGACGGAGCTCGGACAGTGGGACATGCGCTGGGCACCTGCAGCCTCGGCGCCCGGTGCCTTCGATTCCTTGTCGCGCTCGCGCGTCTCGCGCCGGAGCCAGTCGATCTCCGACGCTTCCTTCGCCTTGACCGTGGCCTTGACGCCACCTGGCACCTCCGCCGTCTCGAGCTGCGTGTTGCGCATGACGATGGTGCAACGCCCGTAGCGGCCACCGCCTTCGCCGTGGCCCGTGTGCTTCACGCCCGACGCGGCCTCGTTCTTGTCCGCCTCGACGAGCTTCTTCGTGCGCGCGCGGATGTCGGCCGTGACCGACTCCTCCTTGCCCGTCACGGTGACCTCGACCCCTCCCGGCACGTCCTTGATCGCGACGAGGGCGCCCTGTGCCGACGTCGGGCAGTGTGCCATGTCCCGGTGCTTGCCGGTCCCGGCGTCGCCCGCCGCCTCGGCGGCGGGCGACCCCGCGTCGACGGCGCTCGCGGCCGTGGCGCTCGCCGACGCGGCGCTCGCCGACGGCGTCGCGGAGGCGGATGACGTCGGCGCACCGGCCGAATCTGTCGCTCTCTTGTCACAACCCACGACGGAAAGACACACGGCGGTAACAACCAGCAAGGGACGGCGCACGTCGACCTCCATTCTCGGTGAGCGCCGCGGATTGAAAGACGAAACCCTCTTCCTTGCAACCTTCGTCGCCGCGTCCTCGGACGGTTAGGATTCGGGCTGTGAAACTCTCCAAGGGAACACTGGCCTCTTCGGCCGTCACCTTCGCATCGGCCGTCCTCACCGTCCTCACCGCGTGCAGCAGCGACGACGGCGCACCGTCCTCGAGCTCCGGCTCGAGCAGCGCGTCGAGCTCGAGCGGCACGACGACCTCGTCGTCGAGCACGTCGAGCTCGGGCGGCACGGACGCGAGCGCCTCGACCGACGGTGGCAGTACGTCGAGCTCCGGAGGTCAGGACGGCGGCAAGAAGGGCCTCGCGGAAACGTGCACGAAGAACGAGGACTGCGAGAGCAACGCCTGCTTCATGGGCAACCAGGGCTCGTATTGCTCGCTGCCTTGCACGCAGGCGAACGCCGCTACGGTGTGCGTCGCGCCGTTCAACGGCGTCTGCAACAACCAGGGCTACTGCCGCAAGCCCTGAGAGGCGACCTCACGGCGGGAGCGCGGAGCTCGACACCGCGAGCAGCGTGTCGTCGACGTCCTCGCCGCCGGTGAGGTAGCGCGTGCTCGCCCAGCGCTCGGGCGTGACGAGCGGCCACGGGACGTCGCGGATCGCGGGCGCGAGCCGACGGAGCTCGGTGCGCATCATCCGGACGCGCGTGCGCTGGTGAGGATTCGCCCGGAGCGCACGCGAGAGGATCTCGGCGAGCTTGCAGAGCTCCGGCGAGGTGCGGAGACCGGCGAGCGGCGCCGGCCAACCGTCGTGGCCGAGGTGCTGCCGGATCATCGTGAACAAGTCGTCCGCGTCGAAGAGCGGAACGCCCGTCAGCGTCTCGAACGCGAGGCACGCAAACGAATACGCGTCGGCGGCGAAGGCGCTCTCGGGCTCGCGCTCGTCGTTCCAGACCTCCGGCGCGGCGTAAGCTGGGTTACCGCACTTCTTCCGTACGGTGCGCCCCGAGAGGCCGAAGTCCACCAGCGTCGCCTGCCCGGTCTGCCGTCGGAGGACGACGTTGTCCGGCTTCACGTCGAGATGGCCGACACCGGCGCCGTGCATCGCGTCGAGCCCGGCGAGCACACCGTCGAGGATGTCGAACGCGTGCCCCATCGTCATCGCGCCGGACGCGAGCTCCTCCTCGAGGGTGCGCCCTTCGACGAGCTCCATCACGAGATACGGCTTGGGATGCGCGGCGACGTCGAACGCGAGGATGCGGGCGATGTTCGGATGGAGCGGGATCGCGGCGAGCGCCGAAGCTTCGGCACGGAAGGCCGCGAGGAGCTCCTCGGCGGGCACGTGCACCGCGAGCGCGCCCGGCTCGTGAGGGACCTTCACGACGACCTCGGGCGCGAGCGGATCGCCTTCGTCCTCCACGCGCTGGGCGCGGAAGATCGAGCCGAGCCCTCCGCTCGCCATCGGCCGCACGAGCCGGAAACCTCCGACGACGCGGCTCTCCGGGACCCACGAGGGCATCTCGTGCGACGCCGGCGGCGGCGGCAGCACGCTGTGGCGCGGCACGCGGAGCGACGGAGGGCGGCTGCGGCGCGGGCCGATCGCGTCCTTCGCGCGGGTCACGAACGTGTGGATCGCGCACGCACGCGCAGCGGCGTCGGCGCGCGTCTCGCGCGCGACGACGTAGAGCGCCTGGAGCGCGCCGACACGCTGGAGAGGCAACGACGCGGAGTCGACCTCGCTCTCGGGCAGGAGGGCGAGGACCGCATCCGCGATGCGGTTCGCGCGGCCCCAGGCACGAGCGTCGCCGCGCTCGATGGACGGGAGGAGCTCACGCTCCAGCGTGTTCAGCAACCCGAGGATGAGCGCGTCGTCCAACGGCAGGCCTCCGGCGCCGTTCGACGCCACGCGCGCGGAGATGCATTCCGCGGACCAGTGATCTCCGGCCCGGTACCCTCGTGATCCATCGGTGATCTACCCGGTAGGTGGAGTTCGCACTGGCAGCGGAAAGATCCATGAATGGGACATCATCGAGCCGGGCAGGCAGCATCACCCGCCGGGCGTCACCTTGTAGTGGACCCGGTACTCGACGTTGGCGTCGCCGTCGCCGAAGGTGGTCTTCGCCTGCGTCCCGCTCTTCGTGACGATCTCGGAGAACTCGGACGGAACGATCGCCTTCGCGCCCGCCCCGGTGCCGATCGTCCCCGTGACGCCGCAGCGGACGCGATCGCCCTCGACGAGCTCGATGTTCGCGCCGAAGTAGAGCTGGTAGGGGCAATAGTCGGGGTTGCCTTGCGGCCCCGGCTCGCCGCGCATGCACTGCGAGGAGACGCCCGTGCGGTCCTTCCAGATCGTCGGCTGCTCCAGCACGACCGGGCGATCGTTCACGGAGCACTTCGCCTCGAGGCTCCACGTGTCCATGCAGTGGCGGTAGACGTCGATCGCGTCGAAGGTGACGCGCGCTCGGTAAGGCTCGACCCACTCGACGGCTTCGTCGTCCGGCACGCACGTGCGCGGGATGCTGCGGTACTCGACCATGATCGGCACCGGATCGCCGCTCTGCTGGTAGGCCTTCGAGATCTCCTCCTCGCCCTGCGCGAAGATTGCCTGCCCGTTGACGGGCTCGAGCCCCCGTCCCTGCGCGAAGATCGACAGCCCGTTCTGCTCCGCGAACGTCTTCACCCCGCCCTTCGCGAAGAAGAGGCGAGCCTTCACGCCCGCGTGGAAGGTGGAGTGCGTGCCGTGGAACACGAGCTCGTACGAGCGGCCGTAGTAGATGCGCGCGATGTACCAGACCGCGCCGGGAGGCGGCGTCCGTACCTCGGTCGTGTCGTCGATCTCCCGGGCCTCCACGAGCTGAGAGGCGCGGTAGCTGGCGAAGCGGGACGCCGACCCTTTGCCCGTATCGGCTCCGAGGCCCCACGACTTCGCCGAGATGCCGATGTTCGCGTCCGTCGTCCGCTTCGATTCCATCGCGACGACGCCGTGCTCCATCCGGTGGAGGCCCTGCTTGCGGACGGTGCCCTTCGGGAAGAGCGTCGCGCCTGCCTCGCCCGCGAACGATTCGAAGCTCGCGTCGACGGGCCGACCGAGGTGGGCTTCGCTGATGCCGAGGGGCGCGCTCGCGAGCATCGTGATCGGCGCGGCCGTCGCGCCCTCGGTGCACTTCGGCGCGGCGGTCGCCGCCGACTCCTTCGCCTCGGTGACCGGCTGGGGCTCGTCCGCGACGAAGCCGGGGTCGAAGCCGCCGTCGCACGCCAGGAAGACGACGCTGGCGAGCAGACCGAGCGCGAGCCGAGGAAAACGCATGTCGACATGTAGGGAAGCATGCGCTGCGCCAGCGGTGTGGCTCGCATTTCTTCGGCAGTTCACCGGGGAAAGGGCGCCGCGCTGCGCAATTCGAGATCACGGTTCGCGGTGTCGCGCTTGGTCTGGCCGGTGGCCCCGACCATAATCGCGCGCCATGCGTTGGTTCCCCCTCCTCGGACTGCTCGTCGCGTCGACGGCGCTCGGCGCCCCGCCGGTCCCCGCGTCGCCCTCACCTTCGTCGGCGGCGACGTTCGCGCTGACGCGCACGACGCTCCCGAACGGCCTCGACGTGGTGCTCGACGTCGACCACCGCACGCCGGTCGTGACGGTGAACCTCTGGTACCACGTCGGCTCGAAGGACGAAGCCGCCGGCCGGAACGGCTTCGCGCACCTCTTCGAGCACGTGATGTTCCAGGGCAGCAAGCACGTGCCCGAGGACACCTACTTCCGGTTCCTCGAGAAGGCCGGCGCGACGTCGATCAACGGCACGACGAACAGCGACCGCACGAACTACTTCGAGACGGTGCCCGCGAACCAGCTCGAGCTCGCGCTGTGGCTCGAGAGCGACCGGATGGGCTTCCTCCTCGATCACGCCGACGAAGCGACGTTCAAGAGCCAGCGCGACGTCGTGAAGAACGAGCGCCGCCAGAACTACGAGAACGCGCCCTACGGGCT
The DNA here is from genome assembly GCA_039809485.1 of Polyangiaceae bacterium. Lineage (GTDB taxonomy): Bacteria > Myxococcota_A > Polyangia > Polyangiales > Polyangiaceae > Labilithrix. Next base: position 57,949 of record JBDHVE010000035.1, read on the forward strand.
CTCGCTCGCCGCGACCCGCGAGGAGCTGTTCCCGAAGGAGCACCCGTACCACCTCCTCACGATCGGCACGCCGGAGGACCTCGACGCCGCGTCGCTCGAGGACGTGCGCGCCTTCTTCCGCAGGAACTACGTCCCGAACAACGCCACCCTCGTCCTCTCCGGCGACATCGAGCCGAAGAAGGCGATGGCGCTCGTCGAGAAGTACTTCGGGCCGATCCCGCGCGGCACCGCGGTCCCGCGCAAGGCGCCCGCGCCCGTCCAGCGCGACGTCGAGAGCCGGATCGACATGGAAGCGGGCGTCGAGCTCCCCCGCGTGACGATCAGCTGGGTCACGCCGCCGTTCTTCCAGCCGGGAGACGCCGAGCTCGACCTCGTCGGTCACGTGCTGACCGGCGGCAAGACGAGCCGGCTCTACAAGCGGCTCGTCTACGATCTCCAGATCGCGCAGGCGGTGAACGCGTCGCAGCAGTCGATGGAGCTCGCGAGCGTCTTCGAGATCTCCGCGACGGCGCGCCCGGGCCACACGACCGACGAGCTCCTGAAGGCGATCGACGAGGAGCTCGTGAAGCTCCGCGACGGCGGCGTGAAGGACGACGAGCTCGCGCGGGCGAAGACGTCGATCGTCGCCGACATGACGTTCGACGTGGAGCGCAGCTCCTCGCGGGCGAACCGCCTCAACACCTATGCCCACTACGTCGGGAACCCCGACTACTTCACGAAGGACGTCGCGCGCACGACGAGCGCGACGAGGACCTCGGTGAGCGACGCCGCGAAGCGGTTCTTGCCGGAGAAAGGACGCGTCGTGACGGTCGTGACGCCGAAGGAGAGGACGCCCATCGCAGGTCGCGTCGTCCGCATCACGCGAGGTGGCAAGTGAACGCCCGCATCGTCTCCGTCGTCACGCTCGCCCTCGCCGCCGCTGCCTGCGGTGGAGAGGCGCCGCCGCCGCCGAAGGTCGCGGCGAAGCCCGTCGTCGCGCCGCCGCCGAAGGTCGAGGCGCCGCCGCCCGTGCGCGAGACCCCCGATGCGCCGTTCCGCGCGAAGCCGCCGGCCGCCGACGGCACGATCGCGTTCGTCGCGCCGAAGCCCGTCGAGATGACGCTCTCGAACGGCGTGCGGGTGCTCCTCGTCGAGCAGCACGCGCTGCCGGTCGTCGCGGTCCGTCTCGTGATCACGGGGGGCGCCGGTGACGTCCCGAACGCACGCCCGGGCGCGGTGTCGTTCCTCGGTGCGATGGTCGAGCAGGGCACGCAGAAGCGCACCGCGCTGCAGATCAGCGACGACTACGAAGCGCTCGGTGTGCAGCACGGGTCGTGGTTCGACTGGGACTCCGGCGGCGTCAGCATCAAGTCGCTCGCCGACAAGCTCGACCCCGCGCTCGAGATCATGAGCGACGTCGCGCTCTCGCCGACGTTCCCGCAGGCGGAGATCGATCGCCTTCGCGCGCGTCGGATCGCGAGCATCCGCTCCGAGAAGAGCAGCCCCGGCACGGTTGCGCAGAACGCGCTCGCGGCGGCGGTCTTCGGGCGCGCGCACCCGTACGGCCACTCGCTCTCGGGGGAGGAGACGGACACCGAGAAGCTCACGCGCGACGAGCTCGTGAAGATCTACGACCGCGTGTGGTCGCCGAAGAACGCCGCGCTCGTCGTCGCCGGCGACGTCACGAAGGACGTCCTCCTCCCGAAGCTGGAGGCCACGTTCGGCAAGTGGAAGGCGAAGCCGGGCGCGGCAGCGCGCAAGTCGCCGGCCGCTCCGACGCAGAAAGGAAGCTCCCGCCTCGTCGTGGTCGACCGCGCGGGAGCGCAGTCGCAGATCCAGCTCGCACGCGTCGGCGTCCCGTACGCAGGGAAGGACCGCGAGGCGATCATCGTCACGAACGCGATCCTCGGCGGGATGTTCTCGAGCCGCGTGAACATGAACCTCCGCGAGAAGCACGGCTACACGTACGGGGCGCGCTCGCACTTCACGATGCGCCACGGCGCAGGCCCGTTCAGCGTCGGCGCTGCCGTCCACGCCGACAAGACGGTGCCCGCGATCAAGGAGGTCCTCTCCGAGCTCGAAGCGCTCCGCCGCGACGGCCCCACCGAGGACGAGCTCGCGCTCGCGAAGGAGTCGTGGCTCCTCGCGATGCCGGGCCGCTTCGAGACGACGTCCGACGTGGCGAACGCCTTCGCCGAGCTCCTCGTCCACGATCTCCCGCTCGACGACTACGACAAGCGGCGCGCGCGCGTCGAAGCCGTCACCGCCGCCGACGTGAAACGGATCGCGACGCAGCTCCTCGGCCCGGACGCGATGACGGTCATCGTCGTCGGGGACAAGGCGAAGCTCGCGCCGGAGCTCGAGACGCTGAAGCTCGGACCGATCGAAGAGCGAGACTTCTATGGGAACCCGGTGACGGCGGCCGCGAAGGCGGGGCCGCCGGCGGCGGGGAAGAAGCCCTGACGAGAGTCTTCCGTCTTCCGTCTTCAGCTCCGCGCTGCCGCCTCCGCGCTGCGAGGTCGACGTCGACTGCTGCTCCAGGCGGTGACGTCCGAGCTCACTTGCAGCAGACGCCGCCTTCGAGCTCCATCGGGGCGGCCGCGATCGAGGCGATCGGCGGGTCCCCGCTCCCCGGGCACCGGTAGTCGGAACGGTGCGTGGCGCCGTCGCCGATGTCCGCGACGATCTCTGCGCCGAGACCCTCGCAGGCGCTCGCCGACATCCTCGCGGCGGGCGGGAGACAACACGCGGCCGCTTCGAGGCCGGACCGGACGATGCCGACCGCCTTCTTGCCCGTGTCGGGGCAGCGGTAATCCGCTCGATGGATCGCGCCGTTGCCCATGTCGCCGAGGAGCTCGCCTCCGGCGGCCTCGCAGGCGGTCGCGGTGAGGCCGCCGCCCGCGCTCTCGTACGAGCCTTGGCTGTCGGAGAACGCCTGATCTCCCGAGGCAGCGTCCTCGCTCGGGCGTGCTGCGCACCCGACGGCGCTCGAGACGAGGAATCCGACGAGGGCGAGCGAAGCTGTGAAGTGGTTCATGGGAATCGTCCTTTCGAACGGGATGCGGAGCAGCCCGCGTGCCGGACGATGACTCCGAGAAACACGGCGGATCGGGCCACGATCTGGGCTCGGCGCGAGCCGGCGTCCTCTCGATCGGACACCGGCGTCCTCGCGACGAGACACGACGAATCAGCGTGTCGTCGCCACGGACGACAGGGCGGAGTCGAGTCTGCGGCGACTCCGGTCCATGCCTCGCAACCTCGTCCCCGTTCGTTGCGCGAGGGGCCACATGCTCCCTCCAGCCCGCCGTCGCCGGCCGCGCAGTCGTGTCCGCGCGGAACACGGCGCGAGACGAGGGCACGCTGGCTGCACCATCTCCGTTCATGCTCCGCACGAAGATCCGCTCCGCATCGAATCTCACGTTCTCGCATCGGCTCGCCGCCGCGTGCGCCCTCTCCCTCGTGTTCGCGCTCGGCGCGTGCGCGCAGCCGTCCGCCGAGGACGAGACAGGCGCGACCTCCGGCGCGCAGTCGAGCGGACGGAGCATCGCCGCGGCGACGCGTGACGAGCTCCGCGCGCTCGCAGGCGTGAACCGGATCGTCGAGCCGACGAACCCCGACGGCTCGCCGGTGATGCGCGAGAACGGGCGCGTCGTCGAGACCGTCGGCGGGGGCGAGATCAACGCGTACCGGGCGGCCGTCGTGTTCGGCGACAAGGTCTGGCAGCTCGACGACATGATCGCCGGCGTGAAGTCCGTCACCGCCCTCGACGCGAACCAGCTCCGCGTGGTCGTGACGAAGCAGCGTTTCGACGCCGACATGCACGTCGTCGACGCGCCGGACCAGACCATCCTCGTCTCGTGGGACGGCGATCTCTCGGCTCCCGGCGACGCGCTCACGGTGGAGGTGCCGGGCGACCGCCCCGCGGCCACGAAGTCCGCCGCGACCGATCCGAGCGTCACCTTCCTCGCGAAGGTGCACGCGATGGAGACGGCCGCCGGCTCCTACCAGGCGGTCCTCCTCTCGGCGTACGTCGAGAACGTCGGCTCCCACCTGTTCCTCGTGGTCTACACGACGGACTACGACCCGAAGGTGTTCGACCTCGGGATCGGCGGCGTCGGCGAGGTCACCGCGTTCCGCCATGCGACCGACAAGGAGCTCCGCATCCAGGGCGCTTACGACTCGGACGCCGCTGCACGGTTCGACGTCACCGTGCGCACGACGCGGACGGCGGACGGCGAGATGGGCGACCGCATCGAGCTGCGCGGCTCGCTCTGACGCTCGTCTTCCGTCTTCCGTCCGCGCTGCCGCCTCCTCCCTGACGAGAGGACGCGACAGACGCAGGACGGCAGAAGACCGGAACGCGTAGCGTCAGTGCCTCGACTGCGGACCGTTCCCGTTCGTCGCCACGCCGCCGGCACGGCCGCTGACCGGACCAGCCGGGACCTGACGAACGCCCGTGCCCGAGGCGCCGACCGGCGCGCTCGTCTGCGGCACGGACTGCCCCGCGGCGAGGCCGCTGCCCTGGCTCATGCGCTCGCGCCTGAGGTCCTCGTCGTGCGCTTCGAGGAGGTCGTGCATGTCGTTGGCATGCTCCTCCTCCTTCTCGAGGATGCGCTCGAGGAGGATGCGGGTCGTCGGATCCTTGTCGCCGAACCACCGCACCATGTCGCGATACGTCTCGATCGCGATGCGCTCGGCGACGAGGTTCTCGCGGATCATGTCGACGAGGGACTCGCCCTCGACGTACTCGGCGGTCGACCGCGACAGGAGACCGTCCGGGTTCATGTTCGGCTTGCCGCCGAGCTGGTTGATGCGCTCCGCAAGCCAGTCGGCGTGCTCCGTCTCCTCACGCGCGTGCTGCGCGAACTCGGCCTTGACGCTCTCGCTCGCGATGCCGGTCGCCATGACCGCGTGGTACTTGTAGCGCAGCGTGCAGACGATCTCCGTCGCGACCGCCTCGTTCAGGAGCTTGATCGCGGTCTCGAGGTCGGCGCCGTAGTTGTTCGTGAGCGCCCCCTTCTCGAGGTGCTCACGCGCCCGGCGACGAATCCCCTCGATGTCCTTCACGAACGGTCCCTGATTGCTCATCTCGCTCTCCTTGCGTTCGGCCCGAAGCCCTGCAACGCGGGTGCCGGGCGCACGCGACGGGCGCGCTTCCGCGCTGCGGCGCGCATGTTGAGGAGCTCGACGCCGAGCGAGAACACCATCGCGGCGTAGATGTACCCGCGGCTGATGTGCGTCCCGAGACCCTCGGCGACGAGCATGATCCCGACGAGCACGAGGAACGAGAGCGCGAGCATCTTCATCGTCGGGTGCTCTTCGAGGAAGCCGGTCACCTTCCCGGAGAAGAACGCCATCACCGCGATCGCGATCGTCATCGCCGTGATCATGACCCAGAGATCGCGCGCCATCCCGACCGCGGAGATGACCGAGTCGAGCGAGAAGACGACGTCGAGGACGACGACCTGCGCGATGACGAGCGGCGTCGACGCGTAACGCGGCTTCGCGAGCTCGGGGCTCTCGTCGTCGCCCTCGGTCGACTTGTGGATCTCGCGCACGCTCTTCGCGAGGAGGAACATGCCGCCGCCGACCATCACGAGATCGTGCCCCGTCACGGCGTCGACCGCCCACGACTTCACCCAGCCCGCCGGAACGCCGATTCCGGAGAGGTGGAAGAGCGCCGTGTCGAGCCCCATGACGAAACGAACGCCGAGGAGGAGCAGCACACGCGCGCCGAGCGCGAGGCCGAGCCCCACGAAGCGCACGAGACGCTGTCTTTCCGGCGGCAGGCTGCCGACGAGCAGCGAAAGGAACACGACGTTGTCGATCCCGAGTGCCACCTCCATCAAGGTGAGCGTGAAGAGCGCCAGGATCGCATCCGTCATTCATCCTCCTCGGGTCACACCGCTGCGCGGCCTCGCGGGCCGAGCGCGATCAGGAACATCACGAGCATCGCACCGAGCACGCTGCCGACGATGCCGGCCGCGTGGAGGTCGAGCGGATGCCCTCCGTAGACGAGGCTCGCGAGCAAGCCGCCGACGAGCGAGCCGACGATGCCGAGCACGACCGTCGCGACGATGCCCATGCGCTGCATCCCCGGCATGAGCGCGCGCGCGACGAGGCCGACCAGGAGACCGAAGACGACGAACGCGAGGAGCCCCATGATCACACCCCCGCGCTCGAGGCTCGCAAGGACGAGGCCAGCCCGGTCACTTGCCTGCGTCGCTCGCCGTCGTCTTCGTCTTCGACTCCTCGTCGGCCGAGCTGCCATTGGGCGAGCTCGTCCGCCCGCTCTCGTCCGGGCGCTGGATGCGCGGGATCGGCGAGTTCGGCTCGGGGCGCGGGTCGTTCGCCGGCTGGTCCTGGCGACACCCCGGGAGCGCGCCGGACGCGATCGCGAGCCAACCTGCGGCAGAGAGAACGACGGCGACGAACCGGCGGCTCATGTCGCCTCCGCCGTCCTGCCGTGCTGCTCGAGCCGCTTCGAGCGGTAGTCGTCGTAACGCTTCGCCGCGTACTTCACGAGCTCGTCCAGCGCATCGCGGGCGGCGACCGTGAGCAAGCTCACGAGCGCCTGCGTCGCACGCTCACGCCCCTTCGTCCCGCCATTCCGCTTGTTCTTCTTGTGCTTCTTCTTCTTCGCCACGGCGCTACTCCGCTTCGTTACGCGCGGCACGCTCGCTCTGAACGGGTGTGTCCGCGGCCTCGCCACCCGCGAACACGCCAGAGGCGTGCCGACCCGAGACGTCGCGAACCGCGAGCGCTCGCGTCGCGGGACCGTCGAGGACCCTACCGTCGATCGCGAAGCGCGAGCCATGGCATGGGCAGTCCCAGGTCGTCTCGGCGTGGTTGAAGCGCACGGTGCAGCCGAGGTGCGTGCACACGGACGAGACCGCGTGCAGGTCGCCCTTCGGATCGCGGTAGACGGCGAGCCGCTCGCCGCGCACGCGCACGGTCTTGCCCTCACCGGGAGCGATGTCCGCGAGCGACGCCGCCTCCGGCGGGCATGTGGGTCGTCGAGCGATCGGACACGCCGCTGCCGAGGCGGCGCGCTTCGAGGAGCGCGACGCGTCCGCCGGCGCGGGAGAGCAGGACGGCTGCCGTCAGGCCCGTGATGCCACCGCCGATGATCGCGACGTCGACCTCGAGGTCGCGATCGAGCGGCACGTACGTGGGCTTCGTGGCGGAGACCGCCCAGACGGAGTCGTTCGTATCCATGCTTCTCCTCGCGCGGCGAGCGCGCCGCGCCTCGACGCTCTCACATACGGACGTTGCGGCCGTTCTGGCCCTGCTGCGATGCCGGGCCCGACGTACCGGACTGCTGGACGACGCCCTGCTGGCCGACGTTCTGCTGACCGATCCCCTGCTGCCCGACGTTCCGCTGCTCGCGCTTCACGCGGAGCTCGTTCCGGACGTCGTCGACGCCGTGGCACTGCTCGACGAGCTGCTCGAGGCGCCGCTTGTCGAGACGCTCGCCGACGGTGCCGGTCAGGGTGACGACGCCTCCGTCGACCTTGATCTCGACGTCGCTCGCGTCGATCTCGCCCTGCCGGGAGATCGTCTCGCAGACGTCTTCGCGGATGCGGTCGTCCGAGCGCTTGTAGCCCTTCGGTCCCTTGCCGTAGTGCGGGCCTCGCAGCTGCTGCTGACCGTAGTTGCCGAAGCCGTAGCCGCCCTGGCTGCCCTGTCCGTACCCGCTCTGGCCGTAGCCGCCCTGGCCCATGCTGGCCTGTCCGTAGCCGCCCTGACCGAAGCCGCGCGTACCGCCGTAGCCCTGGCGCTGGTCGAAGTCGAAGCCGAGCTCGCGACCGCCGATGCGCTCGCCCCAGCCCTGCTCGGGGCGGGTGAGCCCTTCTTCGCCGACGCGACGACCCGAGCTCTGCCCGGTCTGTCCGTACGGAACGCCACCCATCCCGTAACCGCCGACGCCGC
>JBDHVE010000036.1:0-64640 GCA_039809485.1 Polyangiaceae bacterium
ATCGCGCCACCGGCGTGGTGGCACGCGCGCTGCTCTCCGCGCCGACGGTGCCGACGTCGATCCGACACGAAGGACCGCTCCTCCTCCTCGGCGAGCGCCCTGACTTGCTCGTCTCGCTCCTCGGGCTCGAGCTGCCCGCGGATGCGCGCGTCGTGCTCGCGAGCGCGGAGTTCACGCAAGCCGTTCCGCTCGAACGCCGTGCAGATGCCGTCGTCACGATCGAGCAGCATGGCGACACGACGCACGCCTTCGTCGTCGAGGTGCAGCTCGCGATCGATCCGGAGAAGACGTTCAGCTGGCCGCTCTACCTCGCATCCCTCCACGCGCGCGTCCGCTGCGCGACGTCGCTCGTGGTCCTCACGCCTGATCCTGCGGTTGCAGCATGGGCCCGTCGACCGATCACGACATTCGGCGCCGTCCTCCCTGAAGCGTGGTTCCGGCCTCTCGTGCTCGGCCCTGACGAGATCCCGCGCGTCACGTCACGCGACGATGCCGAGCGAATGCCCGAGCTCTGCGTCCTGAGCGCGCTCGTGCACGGCGACGGGCCCGGCCCTCGGCCGCTCCTCGAGGCGACGCTTCACGCCCTGGCTCGGCTCGACGATCGCACCGCCCGGGGCTACCTTGACCTGGTCTACAGCTCGCTCGGAGACATCCCTCGCGCCGTCCTGGAGGCCCTCATGCCGCTCACCAACTACGAGTACAAGAGCGACTTCGCGAAGAAGTACGTCGCACAGGGTCGCGAAGAAGGTCGCGAAGAAGGTCGTGTGGAGGGACGCGTCCTCGCTGCGCGCAGCCTGCTCCTCGTGATCCTCGAGGATCGAAAGCTCGGTCCATCGGACCACGCCAAGGAGCTCGTCGCGGCGACCTCGGCCCCCGACGTCCTCGAGCGATGGGTCCGCGCCGCCGCGACCGCGACGACAGAGGATGACGTCTTCTCGGCCGCCCGCTGACCGCGTCCTTGTTCGCCCGGCTCCGCCGCCGAGCTGGCTCAGAAGCTCTCACGAAGTCCTCCCATGAAGCGCGAGACCAGCAGCGCCTGCTCGAGATCATCGACCAGCACCGGGCGATGATCGAGGAGGCAGCCGGCGGACCGCTCGTCGTCATCTTCCACTCCGTCCCCCCCAGGGACGCGAAGAAGGACGCGTCCTCGCCGACGAGGGAACGTGCTGGCCGGCGACGACGCCGAAGATCAGCACGAAGCCGGCGACGGCGAGGTCGTGCAGGGTCGTCCAGCGAGCCCCCCCACGAGCGAGCACCAGCGTCGAGACGGCTACCCAGAGCGCCGCGAGTACGCTCACGTAGCGCGCGCGCTCCGTGTAGAAGGCCGCGAGCGCGGCACCGACGATGACGGTGCCGGCGAACCCGACGTGCACCATGCGCTCGAGCGAGCGCGGGAGCAGCACCGCCGAGAGGAAGAGCCAGAATCCGAGGACGGCGTTCGCCGTACGCGCCAAGAGAGGTGAGATCACGGGGACGCCTCCACGCGTGCCAAGTGCAAGCGTCACGCCGCGTGATGCGGCGTGCTCGCGAGAAGAGAGACCGCGAGCCCATGCGCGGCGCGAACGCTCAGCTGCGAGCTCGGCGCAGCTCGCGCATGTCGATTGCAGCGTTGGATGCCGATGTCCGCCGCCTCCGGGAAGAAGAGCCCCCTCGTCGTCTACGCCGCCCTCGCCGCCAACCTGACGATCGCCGTCGTCAAGTTCACCGTCGCCGCGATCTCCGGGAGCTCGGCCATGCTGTCGGAGGGCGTTCACTCGCTCGTCGACACCGGAAATCAGGCCCTTCTGCTCCTCGGTATCCGACGGAGCAAGAGGCCTGCCGACGCGATGCACCCCTATGGCCATGGCAAGGAGATCTTCTTCTGGGGCCTCATCGTCGCGATGCTGCTGTTCGGGATCGGCGGCGGCGTCTCGCTCTACGAGGGCGTGCAGCACATCCGCCACCCGAAGGAGCTCGGGGATCCGATGTGGAGCTACATCGTGCTCGGTGTCGCGATCCCCGTCGAGGCGACGGCCTGGACGCTCGCGCTGAGGGAGCTCTCCAAGACGAAGGGCGACGGCAGCCTCTGGCGTGCCGTACGGCAGAGCAAGGACCCCTCCCTCTTCACCGTCCTCGCGGAGGACACCGCGGCCGTCATCGGTCTCGTCGTCGCGTTCTTGGGTGTCTTCCTCGGTCACACGCTGAAGATGCCGATCCTCGACGGCGTCGCTTCCCTCGTGATCGGCGCCGTGCTGGCGTTCACCGCCGTCTTCCTCGCGTACGAGAGCAAGGGGCTCCTCGTCGGTGAGAGCATCGCGCTCGACGACGCCCGGCACGTCAAGGACCTCGTGGAGAAGGATCCGGCGGTCATGCGCTCCGGTGATCCGCTCACGATGCACCTCGGGCCGGACCAGGTGCTCGTCAACATCGCCGTACAGTTCCGCGCGGGGCTGTCCGGAGACGAGCTCGCGCTCGCCGCGGCGCGGATCGAGGACGCCGTTCGGCGCGCGCATCCGAAGGTCGCTCGGATGTTCATCGAGGCCGAGCCCCTCGCGCGAGGGCTACGCGGCCCGCAGCTCGAGACGAAAGGCGGCGCGGAGATGTTCGTCGACGCCTGATCGGAACGCGACGCCGGCGGAGGCGCCGCGAAACGTCGGCGTCAGCATCGGTACGAAGGTCACGTTCGCGTCGAGGAGCGGACGACCACGGCCGACGCCGCCCTGCGCGAGGAGCGTGAGGATGCCGGCCGAGAGCGCCGCCTCGCCGTACGTCACCGTGAGCCGCAGCGCGACGTCCCAGCGACGGTGGCAGTCCGACATGCCGTTGCACGCCCCGTGCGCGCGCAGCGAGCAACCCGCGGCCTGCGCTCCGCACGGATGTGCCACCGCGCCGACCGGCATGACGCCGGCGTCTCGCTCGGAGGCGCCGGCGACGCGCCTCATCTCGCGCGCACACGAAGGATTGCGTGACGGCACGAGCCCTGCTCGAGCGGCGGCTCCATGCGACCCCTCTTCCGCCCCGGACGCGCGAGCGTCCTCTTCGCTCTTCCCCTCCTGATCCTCGCGTGTGGTAGCGAGGCCGCACCGGCGACCGAGACCGCGCCCACGGCGCCGCCGATCGGTGCGCCGGCGACCGGCGATGAACAACGTGAGCCGCGCCCGGCCGGCGCGAGCGACACGCCTTCGTCGGATGCTGCTGCGCCCGCCGCTCCGCGCTGGTGCGCGTCGGCTACGGCGCACGCGTTCTGCGCGGACTTCGACGGAAGCAATCCGACCGAGGGCTTCACCGGCGCGGCCGACGTGCTCGCGATCGGCAACGCGTCCATCATCGCGGACGGACGCTCCGCACCGAACGCCGTCCTCCTCACCCAGCTCGCCGACACGTCGAAGTCGCTCCTGCGGGACATCGGCGCGCCGGCTGGCGCGACGAAGGGCGCGCTCGAGGTCGACGTCCGTGTGGACGCGCACGCGCCGTCCGCCGAGCAAGTGTTCTCGCTCGTCCTCTTCTCCAGGCGCCAGACGCTCGGCGCGGTGTCCCTGGAGCTCGGTGCTGCACGCACGAGCCTCTCCGTCGTCGAGGTCTCGAGCTCCGGCGCCGCTGCCCTCGACGAGGCCCACGCCGCACCGCTCGCGCCCGGCGTGTGGATGCGGGCGCGCGTCGGCGTCGAGCGCACGTCGACGGGGTGGACCGCCACGCTCTCGATCGACGGCGCTCCGTTCGCGACCGCAACGGTGCCGGTGAGCAGCGCGACGCCGACGACGTTCGACACCATGCGCGTCTCGCTCGGGTGCCACTTCGCTCCCGAGGCGGACGCCGAGCCGTTCCGCGTCGCGATCGACAACGTGCTCGCCGACGTGCACTGACGGTCCACGAGCAGCGGGGGCGGCGCGCGCCGCGGCGGCCTCAGGGGCCGACGGTGAGCCCCGGGATGACGTTGCCGGCGACCGTCCTGCCGGAGAAGTCGTGGAGACGGTGCCCCATGTCGAAGGCGAGGTAGTAGCAGCCGAGCTCGTTCCCGCACTGCTCGGGGGCCGTGTTGATGAACGTGAGATCGACGGCGCTCGAAGGCGGTTGCCCGGTGTTCTGGAACACGGCGTAGTAGCAGTGGTCCGCTTCGAGGATGCTCGGGTTGTAGAATTTCGGGTCGGACTTCAGGGTCTGCGCATCGGCCGCGTTGCGGGCGACCTTGAAGAGGAGCATGCCGCCGCCCGTGTTGCCGTAGGTGACGGTCCTGTTGGCGATCGCGAAGGTGGCGTCACATGGTTTGTCCGAGATGAACGCGACGCCGCCGGTGTTGTCGCCGTACGCCGAGATGCGGCCGCTGTACGTGTCGTTCTCGGTCCTGAACTTCACGATCCAGGTGTTGCCCTGGATACGGTTGAACCCGAGCCGCCACGGCGCCTGGTCGGCGAAGTACGTTCCGTCCCCTTTCGCGTTCGGACCGAACTCGCGGTACACGACCGAGCGTCCGTTGCACGTCGCGGGAATCGGCAGCGCCGGACACTTGTCCTTGGGCGGCGGCGCGGCGTCGATCGCGGTGCCCGCGTCGTCGTCGTGAGGGGGGCGGCCGTCGTCGAGGGTGCCGCCCGCCTTCACGTCGTCGCCGTCCCCGGTCGCGGGCGAGGACTCTCCGGGCGGCAACGGTCTCGCGTTCGTGCCGCTCGCACCTTCGCCCGCGGTGCAGGCGACGAACACGACGGCGGCAATGCCCCCGAGCCAGGCCATCGGCGATCCGCGCATGGGCCGTCCCGACGCAAGCGCCATGCCTCCGCCGCGCGTCTCCCCGACGCTGCGTCGCGCGCGCCGAGGCGACGAAATCGCCGTCGTTCCGCCAGGTCCGCGCGGAAGGGGTCAGCTCCGATCCGGGAGGCGCGCCCCGACACTCGGGGACTCGGCCCCCGAACCGTACGTCGCGTCGCGCAGGCCACGCGCGCTGCTCTCCGCGCCGACGGTGCCGACGTCGATCCGACACGAAGGACCGCTCCTCCTCCTCGGCGAGCGCCCTGACTTGCTCGTCTCGCTCCTCGGGCTCGAGCTGCCCGCGGATGCGCGCGTCGTGCTCGCCAGCGCAGAGTTCACGCAAGCCGTTCCGCTCGAACGCCGTGCGGATGCAGTCGTCACGATCGAGCAAGAGGGCGACACGACGCACGCCTTCGTCGTCGAGGTGCAGCTCGCGATCGATCCGGAGAAGGCCTTCAGCTGGCCGCTCTACGTCGCCTCGCTGCACGCGCGCGTCCGCTGCGCGACGTCGCTCGTCGTCCTAACGCCGGATCCCGCCGTTGCAGCATGGGCCTGTCGGCCGATCGCGACATTCGGCGCCGTCGTGCCGGAGGCGTCGTTCCGTCCTCTCGTGCTCGGCCCCGACGAGATCCCGCGCATCACGTCACGCGACGACGCCGAGCGAATGCCCGAGCTGTGCGTCCTCAGCGCGCTCGTGCACGGCGACGAGCCGGGCCCTCGGCCGCTCCTCGAGGCCACCCTTCATGCCCTGGCTCGGCTCGACGATCGCACCGCCCGGAGCTACCTTGACCTCGTCTATAGCCCGCTCGGAGGGAGGCCCTCATGCCGCTCACCAACTACGAGTACAAGAGCGACTTCGCGAAGAAGTACGTCGCGCAGGGTCGCGTGGAGGGACGCGTCCTCGCTGCGCGCAGCCTCCTCCTCGTGATGATCGAAAGCTCGGCCCATCGGATCGCGCCAAGGAGCTCGTCGCGGCGACCTCGGACCCCGACGTCCTCGAACGCTGGGTCCGCGCCGCCGCGACCGCGAGCCACGAAGACGACGTGTTCGTCGCCGCTGGCTGATTCGGCGCGGCCCCTCACGGCCCGAACATCCGCGAGCCGCCGAGGTCCGGCCACCTCTTGTCGCTGCACCGCTCGACGAGCTCTTCGCGGTAGTCGAGGCGCGCCTCCGCCGGCAGCGAGGCGTGCTCCAGTCTCAGGTCGGCGTCGAGGCGGCCGACGGGCCTGCCCCGTTCCGGCCGGTGGACTTCGCGCGCGACGATCGTTCCCGTGACGGGGACGCAGTCCTCGTCGTCGTCGCCGGAGCAGAGCTCGGCGTCGACCTCCTCGAGCGAGAAGGTGCCGGGCTGCATCGGGAAGTGCATCCGGAAGACGTCCTTCGAAGGAAGGCGGGTGAACGAGAGACAGTGGCCGATGCCGCAGCGCGCGGTGCGGACGAAGCCGAGGTCGGTCACCTGGGTGGTCTCGACCTGATCGACGCAGTCTTCGCCGACGGTGCATCCGGCGAGCGTGGCGAGGCCGAATGCGAGCGCGATGGGGACGACGACGCGCATCTCAGAGCTCCACGCCGAGGAAGCAGTTGTCGAAGAGGCAGTCGTCCTCGTTCGAGACGTGCACGCACGCGGCCTCCTCCCACTCCCGGTGGAGGACGCGTGCGTCGCCCTGGACGAACGCGCCGGCCGGCGGCGTCTCGAAGGTCGGAACGTGGAGCCGGATGTCGAAGTAGGCGCACGCGTCCTTCGTGCAGGGCTCCGCGATCGCGACGACCTCGACGGCTCCGTCGACGACTCCGCACGCCTGCTCCGACCGGCCTGCCCATTCGCAGACCTCGCCGCCGAGCACGGCGAGCGTGGTGGCGCCTGGCGCGATCGGCTTGCGGAACGAGAGCCGGACTCCGCCGAAGTCGAGCGTGATCTTCTCGCCGTCGAACCCGACGCCGTCGAAGGACGCGCGTACTTCGCGCACGACGTCGTTCGTCGTGATCGTGCGTCGCCGCGGGTAGTCGGGCATCTCGGCCGCGCGTGCCTCCGACTCCACGCCGACGAGGCCGCCGCGGACCTCCGACCCTCGGTGAGCCTCCGCCTCGCACTCCGCCTTCGACCCTGTGAAGCAGCCTGCGGTCGCGAAGGGGATCGCGAGCATCGCGACGAGGAACATCCGGCGTCCAATCGACATGGTCACCTCTCTAGCCCGCGACCTCCTCGTGGGCTGCTCGCGCTCCTTCCTCTGCGATGTCGAGAGGAAAGGCCGCCACGCGGCGCGGCTACTCGCGTCTCCGAGGTCGCGCCGCGCGCCGACGCGTTCACGCCCACGCCCGTGGTCCCACGAGCAACATGAAGAAGACGTGCGCGTTTCTCTTTCGCGATCGCGCGGATTGACCGAGAAAGATCGTGTGGTACGCGCCCCCACATGCGTACCCACGTCAGCAAGCTCGCCGCGGCCAGTTCTCTCCTCGCGCTCGTCGCGTGTGGGCCCGCAGCCGAACCCGCGCCCGCAACGGACTCGAGCGCGCTCACGCAGATCACGTCGACGCTGCTGCGCAGCGCGCAGCGAGGCCCTCTCCATCCGGGCGCCGCGCCGCTGACCGGGACGGCGAAGTTCGCGACGTTCTCCTTCTGGGCGAACGCCGGCGAGACCTTCCACCTCGACGTCTCCGGTCCGGCGGAGCTCACGGTGTACCGGACCGTTTCGATCAATCACCCCGACTTCACGCCGGGGACGCAGTGGCCTCCGCAGCAGAACGACACGTTCCACGTCGCGACGTCGAACGGGCCGCTCGACTTGGCGATTGATCACACCGGGTACCACTTCCTCGCGATCGGCGCGCCGGACGCCGAAGCCGAAGTCGCCTACTCCGTGGCGAGCACGGTCACGCGCCGGCACGAGACGACCGGGATCAAGAGCGTCGCGTCCGCGAACTACCGTGCCTGCGCGGTGCTCGCGAACGGGAAGCTGAAGTGCTGGGGCTTCAGCTGGGGGAACAACCAGGTCCCCGCGCCGGATCAACGTCCGGGCGCGACGCTCGCGAGCATGGGCAACGCAACGCCGACGATCGCCCTGCCGGCGAAGGCCGAGGACGTCACGATGATCGGCGTCGGTGCCCTCGCCAAGGCCGCTGCCTTGCTCGAGGACGGAACGGTCGCCGCCTGGGTCGATGACGCGGCCCCCGTACGCCTGCCTCTCGCGGGACGAGCGAAACGGACGGTTCGCGGCTCGTGCGCGCTGCTCGAGGACGAGAAGGTGCAGTGCTGGGCGCACGAACCGACGGCGACCGGCAGTTACCGGCTGGTCACCTCCGACGCGTGGAGCTGGCCGGGCCGGAAGGTCCTCTCCGTCACGGCGTCCGAAGCCGTCGCGTGCGTCGTGCTCGACGGTGACGAGGTCGCGTGCGCTCCGCTGCGCGCGACGAGCACCCCCGTCCCGACCTCCGTCCCGCTCGCGCCTGGCGAGCACGTGCGCGGTGCCTACGCGGGAGGCTACGAGTACGGGATCCTCACGGACAGCGCCGTGCACCTCAACGACTTCTTCCTGAACTCGAGCCACCGTTGGACCCACGCGACGACGACACTCCCGGCGACGGCGTTCGTCGACATCGCATCCCCGGGACAGGGAGACGTGAGCGCCGTGACGCCGGACGGCGAGATCTGGAACGGCTATCTCAGCCGGGGAGTCTTGTCGTGGAAGCCCGGGCCCGACCTCGCCGCGCGCGTCCGAACGGTCTCGATGCATCACGCGGCCGCGAACTCGCACACGTGCGCGCTCGTCGAGGGAGGCCGCGCGAAGTGTTACGGCTCGTACAACATCGGGCAGCTCGGGCTCGGGGACCTCGTGAGCCGAGAGCCGAGCGATCCGGAAGCCATGGGTGAGAACCTTCCGGCGCTCGACCTCGGCAACTGATCGCTGGGCCGCCGAGCCCGCCGTGCCTCAGTTGCAGTGGGGCACGTTCAGCTTGCCGTTGTTGTAGCTGTCGAGCGTCGACGAGATGCCGACGCCGGCGCTGCCGGCCGCGCTCGTCGACGCGACGCCGTACGGGAGGCGTCCGTCGGCGTCCTTGTTCGCCGCCATCCACGTCTGCGCCGCCTGGATCGAGCTACCGACCTGCGACGCGTCCGCGCCCGACGCGACGCTCAGCATCGAAGCGATCAGCTGGTGCGCGAGGATCAAGCTCGCATCGCCGGTCGGCGGCGTGTTCAGGATCGAGAGGAGCTCCGCCTGGCTGTACGCGACGCCGCCGATGGTGAGCACCTGCGTCGGCCACTTCGTCGGATGCGTCTTCCAGTAGCCCTGGGTCAGCGTGCAGCCGAGCGAAGCGGCCGGCGCCGTCGTCCCGGTCGGCGCTGCCGCCGGGGCCGGTGCCTCGCCGGGCGCGATGCACTCGTCCCCCGCCTGCATCGTGCCTTCCTTGCACTCGATCGTCTTTCGCGTGCACGTCGTCCCGTCGCTCCCGGTCTTGCACCGATAGTCGGTCGCGCCCGCGTAGGCGTCGTCGGAGGAGCCGCTCGGCGCGCTCGCCGCCGGCGGGCAGCTCGCGCCGCTCTTCCCCGACGAGCAGTCGTACTCGTCCGGCGCCGGCGCGTCGGGAGGCGATGCCGTCGACGCGTGGTCCGCGACGCTCTCCGGGCTCTCGTCCGAACCGCTCGGCGCGGGGGCCGCGCCACTCGAGCCCGTGTCCGAGGCGTCGCCTTCGACGCCGAACGTGCGCACGGTGACCTCGCCGCCGGTCGGCGCCGGGGTCGCGGTCGGCTGCGCCGGCCGCGTGACCTTCGCCGTCGTCGTGCACGTCACGGTCTCCCCGTTGCGGACGGGCGTCGGCGCGCACTGCCATTCGGAATCCGCCGTCTTCGCCGCATCCGCGGCGCATGCCAGGAGCGAGATGCCGAACGCTGCGAGGACGAGCGAGCTTCGCATGAGGAACCTCCACGACGGCGTCGGGGCAGCCTCGGCGCGAGGCGCGTCGTCCGACGACGAGAGGCCGTAGTGCAGCCGACGTGCCCGCGCCGGCGCCGCTTCACGGCGGGGCCGTTGCGGACGAATCCCGCGTCTCCGTACCGCCGGAGTGGAGTTCTACGCTGCGGCTCCGGCATTCATACGCCGATCGCGACTGGCAGGTGCCGTTGTCATGGAGAAAGGGTTCACCGTTGCGGTCGTTCCCCCGCAACGACCTCGGTCGTTCGGCAGCTCGCGAGCACTGGGGCTCGCCGTCGACGTCGACTTCTACCCCGTCCATCGGCACGACGACGACTGAGGGTTGCGCCCGGACCTGGCCGCGGCAGGGCTCGGCCAGGCCTAGGCCAGACCCTTGCGCACGAATCGTCGCGAGATCGCGTCACCGCTCGAATGGCACGCGCGCTGCTCTCGTCGCCCTCGGTGCCGACGTCGATCCGACACGAAGGCCCGCTCCTCCTCCTCGGGGAGCGCCCGGACCTACTCGTCTCGCTCCTCGGCCTCGAGCTGCCCGCAGATGCGCGCGTCGTGCTCGCGAGCGCAGAGTTCACGCAAGCCGTTCCGCTCGAACGCCGTGCCGATGCAGTCGTCACGGTCGAGCAGCAGGGCGACACGACCCACGCTTTCGTCGTCGAGGTGCAGCTCGCGATCGATCCGGAGAAGGCCTTCAGCTGGCCGCTCTACCTCGCGTCCCTCCACGCGCGCCTCCGTTGCGCGACGTCGCTCGTCGTCATCACACCGGATGCCGCGGTTGCAGCATGGGCCCGTCGGCCGATCACGACGTTCGGCGCCGCCGTTCCGGACGCACCGTTCCGTCCTCTTGTGCTCGGGCCCGACGAGATCCCGCGCATCACGTCACGCGACGACGCCGAGCGAATGCCCGAGCTGTGCGTCCTCAGCGCGCTCGTGCACGGTGACGAGCCCGGCCCTCGGCCGCTCCTCGAGGCCACCCTCCACGCCCTGGCTCGGCTCGACGATCGCACCGCCCGGAGCTACCTTGACCTCGTCTACAGCTCGCTCGGAGACATCCCTCGCGCCGTCCTGGAGGCCCTCATGCCGCTCACCAACTACGAGTACAAGAGCGACTTCGCGAAGAAGTACGTCGCACAGGGCCGCGAAGAAGGTCGCGTGGAGGGACGCGTGGCGGGGCTCGTCGAGGGACGCGAGGAAGGACGCGTTCTGGCGGCACGCAGCCTTCTCCTCGCAATCCTCGAAGAGCGGCACCTCGGCCCTTCGGACCGCATCCGGGAGCTCGTCGAAGCCAGCTCCGAACCGGAGCTCCTCGAGCGATGGGTCCGCGCCGCGGCGACCGCGACGACGGAGGACGACGTCTTCTCGGCCGCCCGCTGACGGGACACGGGCGCGCCCGCAGCGGCTCACCGCCGGAACAACATCTGCTCCAGCTTCGCCCTGAGCGCCGGCCCACTTCGCCGCGCACGCTCCGCCAGCACTTCGCCCGCATCCGGCGCCCGCAGCTGCACGAGCGTGTGCGCGGCCGCGAGGACGACGTCGTCCTGCCCCGCATCGACGCGCCCCGGCGCGACCGGTGCGAGCACGGCTTGCTCGAGCGCGTGGATCGCGACCGCGCGCGCCGGCGCCGTGACGTCGGCGAGCGCGAACGCCGCGCCGACGCGGACGTCCTTCTGCGCCGGCACCCGCTGGAGGAGGAACCCGGACAAGCGCGGGACGACGTGCTCGTCGATCTGACCGGTCTGCCGGAGCGCAGCGAGCGCGGCGATCCGTCCGGCGTCGTCCTTCCCGTCGAGGAGCCCGAGGAGGACCGGCTGCGCGCGCTCGCCCCAGACCCGCGCCAGCGCGAGCGCCCCCGCCTTCGCGACCGGGACGGAGTCGACGCGCACGAACCGCCCGAAGAGCTGCCCCGCCGCATTCTGGTTCGCGGGCGCGACCGACGCGGGCGCCGCGAGGAGCAGCTCCTCGGCGAGCTCCCGCGCGCGCGGATCGCGGATCGTCTTGTGGAGCTTGTCGAGCGCGGCCTCGATCACCGGCCATGCCTTCGTCCCGAACGCGCTGAGGGCACGCGGGAACGCAGTGCGCACTTCCGGTCGCGGCGTCGCCCGCAGCCTCGCCGTGTAGAGTGCATGCGCTCCGGCGACGCCCGCCTGGACGAGCAACCGCTTCGCCTCCTCCGACGGCGCACTGTCGTTCAACACGTGCTGCGCCACCGACGCGAGCAGCTTCGGATCCCCGAACACCCGCAGGATCGCGTTCGCCGTCCCGGCGCGCGTCATCGCGCGTCGATCGCCTCCGTCACTCGCTGCGCGGTAGAGCGCGCACGCGATCGGCCAGAGGCAGCTCGTCTCCCCTCGCTCGCCGAGGATGCGCACCGCGGGCTCGACGAGCGGCGCGCGCTCCGCGAAGCGCTCGTCGTCCGCGCTCCGCCACAGCTGCTCGATCCACATCGCGGGGTTCGCCGCGAGCGAGTCCGCGACGATGTCGGCGCGCGACCGCGCCGGTGACGCCGCGACCAGGTTCGCGAACGAGCTCCGCGACGTCGCGTTCTTCTCGAGGAACGGCGCCGACCCTGCCGGAGGTCGCGGCAGCGGCGGCGGCGCCGAGTGCACCGGACGCGTCGCGATCACGAGTGACCGGCTCGACGGCGGCGGCGGCGCGACGATCTCCTCGAGATCATCGAGCTCGAGCGCCTCGTCCACGTCTTCCGTGCGTCGCGAGGAGGTCACGAACGGATCGTTTCACCCCGCGGACCGTGGGGCAAGGACCGCGGTCGCTTCAGCGCTCCCCGAGTCGCTCCAGCATCCGGGTCGCCTTGGTCCGGAGGATCCCGACGACGTCCTCGTCGTCCGCGACGGCGCGGAGCTCCTGCGCGTCGACCTTCGGCAGTTCGGCCCGCGACGCGCCGCACATCGTCCCGAACAGCATCCGCTCGAGCGGTCGGAGCCCGCGCCCCGAGCGCGTCAGCCGCGGCGGCGCGATCGTGGTCACAGCCGATGCCACCCCCGTTCGCCCCCAGGCTCCCGCGCTCGACGCCGCGCGATACAAGGGCGAGCTCCGGACGACGGTGCGCTGCCCGGTCGAGACGCGCGGCGGGTTCGGGATCTCGCCCGTGAACATCAAGTTCCCCTCGTCCGGACAGCGCGTCTGCGCGGTTCGGTTCGGGCAGCGCGGCGTGTCGGAGAGCGCGTCGAACTCCTTTCCGCTCGCCTCGGTCGTGTGCTGGAGGCCGACGAAGTGCCCCATCTCGTGGAGCCAGGTGAGCGCCTCGACAGTCGCGTCGGTCGGCTGTCCGTCCTCGTAGTGCGCGGCCATGATCGCCGACATCGACGTCCGCGTGTGCGTGACCGCGCCGGGATAGCCCGGCGAGAGCCCGAGGAGCTCGCCCTTCAGGATGTCGTTCGTGAGGACGAGGTGGAGCGCCTGGGCGTCCTCCTCCTGCGCGGGGATCTTCGCGGCCTGCGCCGTGAGCGCGTCGGTCGAGAGGAGACGGAGGCTCGCCGGCGCGGGGTGGAACGAGACGTTGCCGCGTCCGATCCCGAACGTCGACTGGAGGAGGCTGAAGAACGTGCTCACGCGGAGCGCGATGTCCGGGTCGCTCGCGGCGCGCGTTGCATCGACGGTGTGGACGGCGGACGGGTCGGACATCTGGAGGCCGCTCGGGATCCAGAGATGGAGATCGAGGATCCCGCCGGTGAAGGTGCCGCCCGCGCTGGTCTGGATCCGCGCTTCGACGCGTCCCGTGCCCGAGCCGCCGAGCGTCGCGGACCAGGTGCCCTTCGCGAGCGGCATCGTCTCCGGCAGATCGTTCGCCGGCACCTGGACGCTCGCCGTGCCGTCGACGCTGTCGCCGATCGGGAAGCTTCCGTTCTTCGGCATGAACGCGTCGAAGACGACGACGCCCGACGGGCTCGTCAGCCGCTCGATCCCGAGCTCGCCGCCGCTCGCGGACGTGGCGACGAGATGAAAGCCGAGCGCGTTTGCCGGCACGTCGAGCTTCACCGTCTTGCCGGCGGACGCCTCCCCGAGATCGACGACGAGCGCGCTCCCGAGCCGGGTGCCGGTCTCGTCGGTCTCTTCTTCGCCTGGGTCGCTGTCGTCCTTCTTCGGGCGCCGCGGCGCGTCGGGCTCCTCGTCCTCGTCGTCCGCACCATCCTCGCTCGACATCGTCGCGCTCGGCAGGGAGCAGGCGACGGCGGTCCCGGTCAGGAGGAGGCACATCGCGAGGAGTCTTCCCGTCCCCATGAGGACGACGTGCAGCAGAGGGCGTGCCGGCGCAAAAAGCGAGGTTTCCTCGCATCGGCCCGCGCGATCCGGATCGCGTTCGATCCGCGAACGCCGAGGCGCGCCCGGGGTCACGGGCGCGAGGAGAGAAGGTGGTCGGATGCCGTCAGGGCGCGGGCGGATCACGCCGGACGCGAAGAGCGGAGCCCACGGATCACCCGCACGAGACGGGCAGAACGATGCGGGAGCGCGGGCGCTGCTCGTGTCAGCGGCAGCGATCCTTGCAGACCGACTCGCAGTACGGCGTCGTCTTCCCGCGCCGGTAGCCCTCGACGCACGCCGCGTTCGACGGCGACGAGCGGCAGCTCGCCAGGCACGCGCGGTTCTGCGCGTTCCGGACGTCGTCAGCCATCCGTGGCGTGCGCCGGAAGGCCTTCCCGTCCTTCGTCTTGCCGACGACCTCGCCGCTGCACAAGACCGAGACGCTCCCGCCGCTCGGGTCCGTGCCCTGGAACGCCACCGTCTTGCTCGTCGACTTCGCGTAGGCGACGACGGTGAGGACCTCGGCGTTCTTGTCGACGGCCGCGCGGGCGCCGGCGCCACACTTCTTCTCGAAGTCGTCGCGGAGCGCGCGCGCGACCTTGTCCTTGAACGCGGCCATCATCGCGCTCGTACGCCATTCCTCGCCGAGCACCTCCGCCGTCACGCGAAGGCACTCCTCCACCACCTTGTGGCTCGCGGCGGGGTCGCCCGCCTCCCGCGCGCGGAGGAGCTTCTCGGCGTAGTGCCCCGAGGACGAGCCCGCGCCCGACTCCGCGTCGCGCTTCGCATCCGCGAAGCAGCTCCGGAGGTCGTCCTCGATCCGGCGGTCGACGCCGAGCTTGTTCGGCCCGACGACGGTGTCGAGGTAGAACTCGACGCAGAGCGCACTCGTCTTTCCCTGGACCGTGCAGCGCCCCTTCACCTGCTCGGCGTACTGCGGGCTGTAGCTCGGGCTCGGCCCGTCCGCCCGCGCGGGCGCGGATGTGGAGACGGCAGCCAGGACGAGCACGGTGAGACCGAGAGAGGGCATGAGTGCGTGGTTCATGCCCCTCGGACAGGCCGAACCGGCGTGTGTCTCATGAAAAATGCGAGCCGCGGCTTCCGCTCAGAGCGAGCACCGATCGACGAGGATGTTCCGCGTCTTGTCGAGCATGTCCGCCTCGCTGCAGGTCGCGATCGGGTACTCGTCGTCCTGGCACGTGTACGTGTTCTCGCCGCAGCTGCACGTCGTCGACTTGTCGCCGACCTTCACGCAGCACGTCCCTCGCCCGCCGAACGTCGCCGGGCTGCACGACGAGAGCTCGTTCGACGTGCTCCCGAACGCGCACGTGCAGAGGAAGGAAAACGTCTTCGTGCAGGCGTACTCCCCGCAGCTGCAGCCCTTCTTCCCGAGGATGCAGTGGCCGCCGACGGTCGCCTTCGAGCACTCGTCGCCGCTCGACGTCTCCGCATCCGAGCACGAGCAGTACGTACCGCCGGCGTAGAGCGAGCACTTCTGGTGCGTGCGGCCCTCGCCCATGCACGTCTCGCCACACTTGTCCTTGATGCACGCGCGGACGACGCCGGCCTGGCCGGACGTGTCGCGGTCGAAGATGTACGCGCAGCCCGGCTGGTCTCCGTTCATGCAGCGGGTGAGGTCCGCGACGAGGCTCGCATCCCGCGAGCAGCTGGTCCCCTCGCAGCACGTGTCGAGCGCCGTCCCGCAGCTCGTGTAGATGCATGATGCACACGGCTCCGCCGACGTCTGCGGCATCTCGCACGACCAGTCGGGCTTCGGCTTCTGGAGCCCAGGGCCCGCGTCGCCGCCGGCCGAGCACGCCTCCCCGCAGGTCCCGACGACGCAGGCGCGGAGCGCTTCGTCGACCGTTCCGCTCCGCTGGCTCGTGAGCGCCGACGCGCACGCCTTCGCATCGCCCTTCCCGCAGGCGTCCATCGCGGGGAGGAGCGCGGACGAGCCGCGCGCGGTCCGGCAGTCCTCGTCGCGACAGCAGGCGTCGACGTTCGCCTGGCAGCTCGCCCGGATGCACGCCGCGCACGCGCCGCTCCCCTCGAACGCGCAGTGGTCGCCGCCCGAAATGGGGCTCACGAGCAGCACGCAGCCGACCGGCGAGAGCAGGGCGACCACGGCCGCGACGTCCCTCATCCGGATCGCCACGACGCCTCTGTCATCTGGAACGCTGAGCGCTCCAGTCTACCCGAGTCGCACGAAATCGTGCGCGCGGGGCTACTTCTCCCAGCCGTTCTCGGTGCCGGCGATCTTCTTCGTGTAGCCGGCCTCCTTGCACGTGCCGCCGACCCACTTGTCGCCCTTGCCCTGCGTGCAGACCGACTGCGTGAGCTCGGCGCAGGTGAACGTCTTGCCGTCGTCGAAGGTCTGCACGCAGGCGCCCTTCCCTCCGCAGGCGGCCGTGCCGAAGAGAACGACCACGATGCCGACGACCGCGGCAAGCCCCAACCCCGTCACGTTCTTCATGGGCCGAGGGTACACGGCCGGCGACGGTTTGCGGTCAGAACCGGTACAGCACCCCGACCTCGCGCGTCGCGTTCGCGACGTCCGAGCCCACGACGACGCGCGCGCAGTGGTTCGTGATCACGAACGACGTCGTCGCCGCCGTGCCCAGCTGCTCGTACGCCCACGTGTCGAGGAGCTGGAAGCCCGAGCTCGTGTGCGTCCAGCGCGGGTAGTAGTAGGCGAGCCCGACGCCGAGGCTGCTCGAGCCGTCGACGTTCGCGTTCGTGACGTCGTAGCCGATGCCGCTCCGCGTGCACCCCGCGCAGTGCGCGAAGGACGACGCTTCCTCGACGACCGCCTTGATCGCATTGCCGGAGACCTGGAGGAAGAGGCCCACGTCGAAGGCGCGGTCGCGCGGGTAGTTGTCGCCGCCCCAGGCCATGTAGACGCTCTCCGTCGCCGGGCCCGCGGCGCTCCACGCCGAGCAGCCGGTGACGGCGTTGCACGAGCGGGTGCGCGCGAGGAGCGCCGTCGTCGGCGCGATCTGGCGGGACGTCTGGCCGCCGCCGAGGAGCGCGACGGCATCGGCGTGGGTCATCGGCGTGCCGGTGCAGGACGCCGGGTCGAACGGGTCGCTCGGCGCGGGGCCGGCGTCGACACCGCTGTCGACCGGCGCGCCCGCGTCGCTCGCCGCGCCGGCGCAGCGAAGGGTGACGTCGAAGTCGACGTCCGGCTCGTAGCTCGCTTCGCGGAAGACGATGTGATGCGTCGCAGTCGACTTCGGCGTGTAGACGATGTTCGCGTCGCGGCCGCCGGCGCTCGCGTCGTCGTTGGTGGCGAGCGTGCGGTTCGAGGCGGTGGTGAGCCACGCGACGGCGTCGTGGCCCTGGGCGGACACCGTCACGTCGAGCGGCTGGCCCTTCGTCGCGGCGATCGCGAGCGCGCGGTACGTCGGCTTGCCCGGGTGGTGGACGCGCTTCGTCTCGCCGCACGCGATCGTCCCGGCGAGCTCGCCGGACGTGAGGCCGCGGAGCTCCGCTTCGTCACCACCGGTGGCGTCCGTCGGCTCGGCATCACCGCATGCGACGATCGCCGCCGAGCTACCGAGGACCACGCAAGCAACCAGGAATCGGGCCGTGAGCATGGCCGCATATACGGAGGGAAGGTGCGGATCTTCCTCCGCGCGAGCGCGTCGATCTCTCGCTGCCCCCACGCTCACGCGCGCGGCGGACGCTTCGTCGTGCGCCGCCGGACGGACGCGAGCGCGCATGCTCCGGCGAGCAGCAGCCCGAGCCCGGTCCCGCGACGTGGCGCGCCGCCGACCGCACACCCGCCCGCGTCGGCGGACGGTGCGCTCGTCGTGCTCTCGGGAGGCTCGACGTACCCCGCTCCGGCGTGCGGCGGCGTCTCCGACGCGCGTGAGCCTTCTTCCGTCCCCGTCGACGCGCTCGGCGGGGGACCGTTCGGCGCTCCGTCGCGGCCCGCGCCGGCATCCGACGAGGAGCCGGGGCCGCCAGCGACGTAGGTCGGCGGCGTGAACACGAAGACGTCCGACTTCGTCGCGAAGACGACGCGATCGAGGCGGGCGACCTGCTGGTCGTCCTCCGCGGGCTCCGCGACGATCGCCTCGATCGCGACGTCGCCGATCGGCGCATCGACGGTCCCGTCACGCGATACGCCGCGAAGGCGGAACCCGCCCGCCGGTTCGCGGACGGCGTAGTAGAAGAAGCCGCGACGCCACCCGAGCGCGTCGCTCGGCTCCGGAAGCGTCTTCAGCACCTGGCCTCGATCGTTCAGGAGCGCGATCTTCGTGCCGGCGTTCGTGAGCACGGCGAACGCGCCGAGATCGTCCGGATCGACCGCCACCCTGCTCGCGCTGTCCGTGGGCTGGAAGACCTCGGTCGCGAGCCCCGTCCGGAGGTCGAGCCGCAGCAGCTTGTCGAACCCGGCGTGGACCCAGCTCGCGCTCCGGGCGTGTCGGACCAGCGCGACGTCGTACGCGGGTGCCACCGCCACGATCTCCGCCGTGGCGTACGGCTCGGGCACGCCCGCCGGCAGGAGCGGTCGCATCGCCTCCCCTTCTGCGACGAACGCGAAGTGCTCGCCGGACCGGAGCACGCGGTCGTTGTCCGCCGCGAACCACAGGCGGCCCTTCGAGAGGGCGCTCGACGGGCGCTGGCCGAGGTCGATCGTAGCGCCGTCGTGGGTGCGGACGAGCACGGCGACGCGCGACTTCGGGTCCTCAGCCGGGCCTGCGTGGCGGTCGTACGCGAGATCGCCCTTCGGCGAGTACGCCGCCTCGACGGCAGCCCCGATCCGCGTCACGGTACCGTCGACGCCGACGGTGAACAGCACGCCGTCCGTGCGCGACGTGACGAGCGCGAAGCCGTCCCCCACGGGGGACGCATCGATCCACTCCGGCCGTGCCCCCGCGGCGAGGGGCCAAGCGGTGACGGGCTGGACGCGTCCGTCCGCGATGCGGACGACGCTCGCGCCGGCAGCGTGCACGACGAGTATGTGGTCCGTGTTGGGCGCGGCGACGACGTCGCCGGAGGCGACCGTCACGACGAACCGCTCCGCCCCGTTCGAGGCGTCGATCCCTCGCAACGTGGTGGCGTCGCCGGTCACGACGACGTCGCGTCCCGCCCACCGATGCCAGACCGGCTGGCCGATTCTCGTCGCGGTCGGTCCGAGGACGGGGGCTCGGTAGAGGCCGTCCGCGCGCTCGATCGCACGCCACTTCCCGTCCGGGCTCTCCGACCACCACGGCGTGCGCCACGCGCCACGGTCCGGCACGATCGGCGCGAGCGCGGTCGCGTCGTGCGCCGTGCGCGTCTGGAGATCGAGGAGCGCGATGCGCCGCTTCGTCGCGTACTCGCCGACGAACGCCTCGTAACGACGCGCGCCGCTCGAGAACACGATGCCTCTCGACGTGTCGACGTTGAAGGCAGTGCTCCACGGCGCTCCCGTCGTGCCTTGCACGCGTGCGACGTGCGGAACGAACGTCTCGTCACCGTTCTGCTCGTCGACCGAACTGGCGACGGCCGCGTCGGGCGCGCTCGACGGCCCGCACGCGACCGAGGCGCACATGACGGCACAGGCGAGAGGGCGGAGCATGCGACCAGAGCGCGAAGGTGGACGTCGAGGCATGCATTTCGGCTAGCATCGCGCCCCCACGGGACCACGTGCTTCGAGTCCGCGCCCGCGCCGACGAACGACCGCGACGGCGGAACCGTGTTGCCTCGCCGAGGATGGATCGTGCGTGTCCCGGTGATGACATCGAGCAGGTCGGGTGCTCGAACGTCAGTACGACGCGCACGCCCGCGTCGAGGTCTGCCCCACCGCGACGACGCCGCTGCCGGCCGGCTCGAGCCGATACCCGTAGTAGCTCTTCGCCTCCATCCGCGCGACGAAGGCGCTCTGCGCGGCCGCCGGCACGTCGCTCGCGAACGTGCAGCGCACGTCGCCGACGTAGTAGTGCCCGCCGTCGCCGAGCGGCACCTGCTGCGGTTGCGAGACGACCTCGCAGCTCGCGGTGACGGTCGCCGCCTCCGAGATGCGCGCCTCGACGTCCTTCACGGCGACGAGGTCCGCGAGGCACGCCTTCTCCTGGCACGCCGCGTCCCCGTTGCACGTCGTCGTGCTGCCGCTGCCGCCGCCGCCGGGGGTCGACGTCCCGAGCGACGCGACGATCGCCGGCGAGAGCCGCTCGAACGCCGGCGACGCCGCGAACACCTTCTCCATGAACGCGAGCTTCCGCGAGAGGAGATCGCTTCCCGCCGCCGCTTCCGTCGCGGCCTGCGCCGCGAACGCGGGCCGGATCCGCACGTACGCCCGGCAGTGCTCGGCGAAGTCCTCCTGCGCGTTCGTCTTCGCGTACGCCGAGATGAAGCCGCGGCTCGTATCGGCCGGACGCGGCTCGAAGAGCGCATCGCGCTCCGCCTCGAACGGGACGAGCGCCGGATAGCGGTACGGGTAGAGGACGCTCCCGTAGCGATCCGACAGCACGGTGTGGTCGAGCACGTGACAGAGCTCGTGGACGAGCGTCTCGCGCGTCTGCATCGGCGAGTTCGCTTCGAAGAACGCGCCCGGCACGAGGCCGGCGAAGCCGCTGTAGATGTCGTTCGAGATCGGCGTCGTGACCGCGTAGCTGCGTCCGCGCTCCGTCGAGAGGAAGAGGCCCTTGCCGCGCAGCGTCTTCACCATGAAGAGCGGCATCGAGCGGATCGACTCCGCGATGTCGGCGCGGTTCGGCACCGCCGAGAGCGGGGCGAGATGCGGCATCAGCGTGTCGAGATGGAGGCGGTCCTCGCCGAAGCCGGCGTTGTAGGAGAGGCCGGACGCGGACTCCGTCCGCCGGATCGCGTCGGCCTTCAGGGTGCGCGTCGCGAGCGGTGCGCCCGTCGCCGACGTGAACGAGAACGTGCGCGTCGCTTCGTCGAACGACCGTGTCATCGACGAGTAGTCCTTGTACCCGAGCGTCGCGCCGACGCTCGGCTGGAGGAGATGCGCGTCGTAGTAGAAGAAGTTGCTGTCCTTCGTGAGCGCGACGACGGACATGCCGGTTGCGGCGGCCCACGTCATGAGCCCGTCGTCCTTCGCGAGATCGACCGTCGCGAGGAACGCGGCGTACTGCGCGTCGTTCATCTCCTCGACCGGCTTGCCGTGGGCACGGACGACGGCCGCGACGACCGACGCACGGCGGTTCTCCCACTGCCGGTAGAAGCTCGTGATCTGCCGCTGCGTGAGCTCGCTGTCGGCGGTCGCCGTGTCCTCCGACGGCTCGGCCGCACAACCCGAGGCGACGGCGGCGAGCGCGAGGAGCGAAGCGGCGAAGCACGAGCGAAGCGCCATGCGGGCGTCGGCTATGCCACGCCTTTCGGAGCGCGCAACGTCCGCGCAAAAAGGCTGCGACCGGCGGCGCGACGCCGGCTCCATCGGTCGAGTCATGCGCTCCTCTTACGTTCCGGTCGCCGCGTTCTTCCTCCTCCTCACAGTGCACTGCGGCTCCGAGACCGCGGAGACTGCGTCGCCGATCGACCCGAGCACGGCCGACGCCGCCGCGCCCGATGACGCAAGCGACCCCGGAACGCCCGGAAATCTGGGCCCGCGTGATGACGCCGGCCCCGACGCGCAGGGCCCCGACGGCGGCCCCCTCCCCGTCGGCACCGGCGCCTTCCTCGCCGGGACGAGCACCCTCCTCGGCGACCCCACCGCCGGCGACTGGCAGCTCGCCGACCTGAACGGCGACGGCAAGCGCGACGTCGCCGCGAAGCTCGGCTCGTTCGTGACCGCGTTCGGAACCGGCGACGGCAACTTCCAGAAGACCGCCGCCTATCTCCAGGGCACGGGCCCCTTCGATCTCACTGCTGCCGCCGACTTCGACGGCGACGGCAAGGACGACCTCGTCGGCTGCTTCGGCAACAACGGCCTCCGCGTCTTTCGCGGATCGGCCACCGCGCCTGGCGGCGTCGCGCCCGAAGGCGACTTCGCGACGTTCGCGTTCGGGAGCGCCGACTACCTCGTCTCGTGCGCGACCGCCGACTTCGACGGCGACGGCAAGCCCGACGTCGCGATCGGCGGCCAGAACGGCACCGTCCGGATCGGACGGAACACCGGGACGTCGCTCACGGCGACCGGGACGCTCACCGCGCTCGGCAACCCTTACCGCCTCGTCGCCTTCGACGTCGACGGCCAGAAGGGCAAGGACCTCCTCGCGCTCGACCGGAACAGCGCCACGCTCCGCGTCCTTCTCAACGACGGGACCGGCGCCTTCACCGCGACCGCGCCCGTCGCGCTCCCGGCGAGCAGCTTCGATCTCGTTCCGTTTCGTGAATCCAGCGCGACCTCGATCGCCGTCCTCGCCGGCGCCGGCACGCTCTCGGTCATCCCCCTCGCCGCGAACGGCACCCTCGGTGCGCCGGTCGCGATCGGCGCGGGGACGAGCTTCGGCTCCGTCGCGGCGGCCGACATCGACGCCGACGGCACGATCGAGCTCGCCGCCGCGCACCTCGGAGGCGGCGTGATCGACGTGCTCGCGCATGCGGGCAACGCGTGGACGGTACGGCAGTCGATCCGCGCGAACTGGCTCCCCACGCGCGTGAAGCTCGTCGACGTGAACGGCGACGCGCGGCCCGATCTCGCCTGGCTGAACGGCGGAAGCCCGGTCACCTTCGACGTGCTCCCCAACACCGGCGCGGGCACCTTCGTCGCGCCGGAGACGATCGCGCTCGACGCGCGCCCCTTCGCCGGCGGCGCGTTTGCGGACGTGAACGGCGACGGCCGGAAGGACGTGCTCGTCGCGGTCGACTCGATCCCGAACCAGTCCTACGTCGACGTCCATCTCGGGAGGGCGGGAGGCGGCTTCACGAAGAGCGACCGCGTCACGATCAGCGACCGTGCCTACGGCTTCTCGTTCAGCGATCTCACCGGCGACGGCAAGCTCGACGTCGTCGTCCGCACGTCGTACTCGCGCATCCTCGTGCTGACCGGCGACGGCGCCGGCCACTTCACCGCGGGCGCCGGCTTCTACGGCCCGCCCGACGCCTTCGGCCATGCGCTCGGCGACATCGACGGCGTCGCCGGCGACGAGCTCCTCGTCTCCGCCCCCGGCGGCGTCCGCGCCTTCTCACGCCAGCCCGGCGCGTTCTTCGGCGAGCCGGCGAAGACGGTGACCGAGACCGGCTGGCCGATGCTCCGCGCGCTCACCGACGTCGACGGCGACGGCAAGCTCGACGTCGTCGTGTCGGGCCTCTTCGCCGGAGGGCTCGCAGTGGGGCGCGGGCTCGGCGGCGGATCGTTCGCGACGCCGGCATCACTCGGACCGAGCCTCACCGTCGGCGCGGTCGTCCCGATGAAGATGGGCGCGCTCCCGCGGCGCTGGCTCGTCGTCGGCGCCGACGGCCTCCATGATCTCGCCGAGACCGCCGCGGGCACGACCGACAAGGTCGCGGCCGGACCGGGTGGCTCGTTCGTGGTCCGCGCCGACTGGAGTGGCGACGGGATCGAGGACCTCGTGATCGGCGGCGCGACGATCGCCCTCTACCGCGGGAAGGCGGACGGGTCGTTCGAGTGGTCCGGTCAGAGCCTCCTCGGCGGAGGGCTCGCCCAGGCCGTCGGCCTCTTCGACGCGACAGGTGACGGGAAGGCCGACATCGCGGTCGTGAACCATTACGGAGGCGTGACTGTGCTCGCGGCGCGCTGACAGGATCTCCCCGTTTGCCGGATTCGCCGCATTTCGTATCGTGGATTCCCGTAATCGGGGGTACGTACCCCGGACGGAGTGAACGCGGGTCCCACTCCGCGGCAGCTATCGGCGGACGTGCGGCCACGAGGTCGTCCGCATGGTTGGACCACCAACGGCTGCGCTCTACATGGCAGAGGTTGCCGGGATCTTTGCTAGAGTCGGGGCTGTGAGTAGTCCCGTAACGCCCGGCGAGCCGTCGACGGTCAAGGTCGCGCTGACCAGGCCGCGGCTCGTGCGCGAGGGCTTCGCGGTCGTCGCCGCGGTGGGACGCGAGCGGGGCGTGCGCGCCGTGCTCGAGCGCGGCGAGCCGGTGCGGATCTTCATCGGCCGCGCGCCGGAGTGCGCGATCCGTCTTCGCGATCAGCTCGTCTCGCGACGACACGCGGAGCTCGTCTGGACCGGCGAGACCCTGCAGGTGGTCGACCTCGGGTCGGCGAACGGCACGCTCGTCGACGGCGTGCGCACCGCCGGGGCGCGGCTCCAGGGCGGCGAGACGATCATGGTCGGGACGACGCTCCTCCACGTGACGGCGATCGTGTCGCCGCCGACGGACGCGACGCCCGAGCACTGAAGCGTCATCGCGCTTCGACCGTCACCGTCGTCTTCACCGAGCTCGCGATGAAGCAGCCGCGGTGCGCGGAGTCGTGGAGCTGCGTGAGCTTCTCCGCGTCGACGACCGTTCCTTCCGCGAACTTCACCTGCGGACGGAGCCTGACGCGCGTGACCGCGAGGCGACCTTCGGCGTTCTTCTCGAGGACGCCTTCGGCCTCGTCGTCGTAGGCGTCGACGACGAGCCCCTTCCGCGCGCAGATCGCGAGGAACGTGAGCATGTGACAGCTCGAGAGCGCGGCGACGAGCTGCTCCTCGGGGTTCGGTTTGTTCGCGTCACCACGGTAGTCGGGCGCGGCCGACGATTCGAGACGCGCGCCGCCGGCGAACGTGACGACGTGGTCTCGTCCGTAGGTGTCGTAGGCGAAGTCGGGCGTGGTTCGCTTCCAGGCGATCGTGGCGTGGTGATGGGACATGGCGGTTCCTCCTCACTCGAGCGTGACGTCGATGCCGATCGAGATCGGCTTCTCTTGGGTGACGGGCGGCATCCGCTCCTTCTCGAAGCTCGCGACGATGCAGCGCTCGACGTCGGGGTTCTGGAAGGGGTTCTCGTCGAGGACCACGCGCTCGACGGAGCCGTCGGGCGCCCAGACGACCCTCACGTGCCCTTTTCCGGAGACGCCGGCGGCCTTGCCGCAGGCCTCCGCGCGACGCCGCCCGTCGGCCATCACCTTCGCCCCGCAACCGCGGTCGAAGGAGCGCGTCGCGCGCTGCGCGTCGCAGGCAGTCTCGAGCATCCGGGGCTCTTGCGCGGCACCACCGCACGCGGCGAGGAGGACGAGAGCGACGAGCGAGCTCCGCATGAGCGGCGTGTAGCACGGTCCGCCGCTCGGGTGGTCGAACGGGGCCACCTCCGCGCCTGCCCGCGGAGGGACGAAGGCCGGGAGAAACGTCGCCGCAACTGTCGCGGATCGTGGTCGAAGGGCCCGCATGCGGCTCCTTCGTCTCGCGTGCGTGTCGGTCCTCGTCAGCGGTGCGGGCGTCGCGGCGTGTCTGTGCCGGCCGTGCGCGTGCCCCGAGCGCGGGCCGACGCCCGTGCGCACCGAGCCGCCGCACGGCAGCAGCGCGCCGGAGACGGCGCCGACTGCCCGGGACCTGATCCGCGAGCTCGGCGTCGAAAGTTCGACCTGCGTGAAGGGTGCAAACTGCACCCTTATGCGGAAGATGTGAAGGCGTCAGGGCGCCGCGACGACGTTGCCCTCGAGACCGGCAGCGCCGTCGTTCTCGCCGGCAGCGCCGCCGGTGCCGGGCGTGCCGGCCTTGCCGATCTGGAAACTCACGCGCGTGGTCGTCGGCGCGGAGCCCTTGTGGAGGATCCCGGCGGAAGTGCCGCCGGCACCGCCGCCGCCCGCGCCGCCGTTGCCGCCGCGGCCACCGTCGCCGCCGGGGCAGCCCGTTCCGGCGCCATTCCCACCCAGCCCGCCGGCGACGCCTTCTCCCACGGCACCACCTGCGCCTCCCGCCCCGGCGTTTGCGGCGCGCAACGTCGCATCGTCGATTTTCACGGTCGTCTCAAGGACCAGCAGCGCGATGCTCGCGCCGCCGCCGGTCCCGCCCTTCCCGCCCGAGCCGCCACACCCGCCGCACGCGCCGCCGCCGCCCGCTCCGGTGCGACCAGCGCCACCGCCTCCACCTTGTCCAGGGCCACC
This sequence comes from Polyangiaceae bacterium, assembly GCA_039809485.1. Classification (GTDB taxonomy): domain Bacteria; phylum Myxococcota_A; class Polyangia; order Polyangiales; family Polyangiaceae; genus Labilithrix. The sequence continues at coordinate 25,858 of JBDHVE010000036.1, forward strand.
AGCGGCGGCGTCGCCGCCCCGCGCCGCGGTCCAGCCCGCCACATCGAGAGCGCCTGCGTTGGTCGCCGCAGCGGCACGCGTTGCCGCCGCCGCGTTTGCGCCCGTATGACCGAGGCCCGTCGTGCAAGTCCCCCCAGCCGTGCCTCCCTTCCCGTCCTGAGGCGGAATCAGACCAGCCGGATTTTCAGGAAGCGCGGGCGCTCCGTCCTGACCTCCGCCGGCCGCAGCGCCACCGCCGCCGCCGGAGGTCATGCCTCCCGTCGAACACGTGCAGCTCCGAAGCGGCCCCGGCGTCGTCCCATTCGCCGGCTCCCCATCCAGCGCCTTGTCCGGCGTTCCCTTCACGCCGTCGGCGCCCTTTTCGCCGTTCGCTCCCGCGCCCGCCGCGAGCTCCACCCGCACGAACCTCACCTCTCCGCCGCCGTGCACGAACGCCGCGATGCTCGACGGAACCTCTTTCGTCCCCGCCACCGCTTCGAACGACGCGTCCGCGATCGTCACGGCGCCGCCCGCAACGCTCACCTCGAGCGCGTAGCCCGCATCGCTCGGCGCGACCTTCGCCTTCGTCCCCGTGTACGTCCACGTTCCGCACGCGAATCCACCGAACAGGCTCACCGCCTTCGTCAGCTTCACGTGCTCCGCATACGTCCCCTCGCACACGTACACGCGAGGCTTCGCGCCCGCGACCTCGAGCGCCGCACCGAGCGTCTTCTTCGGCGAGGCCTTCGTCCCCGGATTCGCATCGGAGCCCGCCGTTCCGTCGACGAAGATGCCGTAGCTGTCCACCACGCACGCCGGCGCGTCCTTCGGCTCCGCGTTCGGATTGCAGTCCGGCGGCGGCTTCACCGGTCCGCCGTCCGTGCCGCCCGCCCCGTCGTCGTCGCCGCCACCGTCCGCGGTCGCACACGCGCCGTCGTCGCAGAGCCCGGGCGTCTCGCCCGGACATGCGACCAATCCCAGACCGCCGACGAACATGCAGGATGCAACGACGAACTTGTTCATGACCGAATCCTCTAGAAGCTCTTGAAGAGAGAAAGACCCGCGCTGCGTCCGTCGAAGCTCGGCACGAGCGTCGCCGACGTGCTCGAGGAGGAACGCGGATGCGTCAGGAACCAGACCGCCGTCCCGATCGCGCCCGCCGCGCCGACGATCGCGACGCCGTACGCCACCTTCGAGATGGTCGCCTTCGACTCCGCGTCGGAGAGCTTGTCCTGCCGCGTGCGACACTCCTCACTGTCGAGGCTCGCGCAGCGAAGGCCGTTCGCCTCGTCGACGAGCGTGTCGTGACCGTTCGCGTACACGAGGCCGAGCACGAGCCCGGTCACGGCGACGGCACCGAGACCAGCCGGTACGAGCCAGCGCGCATTGGAGGGAGCGGCATCGGAAGTCGTCGGAGGGTCCGTCGTCGTCACCGGCTCGGTCGCGCCGCCGGTCGACGTCAGCGCGATCGTGCCCGTCGTTCCTTCGCGCACGATCGCCTTGCCGGACAAACGTGCGCCCCCGTTCGTGCCGTACACCACGACCTCGCCCGGCTCGACGTCGAGCGGCCCGGCGAGCGGCAGCGTCACCGTCGCGCCCGCGACCTCGATCTTCGCGCCGGCAGGTCCCGTGATCGTGAGGCGCGCGAGCTTCGCCTCGAGCTCGGCGACGAACCCCTTCGCGAGCTGCGCGTTCTTGGGATGGAGGAGCGGGCTCGCGAGCGCTTCGCGGTAGTGGCGAATCGCGATCAGGAAGCGGCCAAGGAGCTGCTCGCTCCGCGCGATCTGGTAGAGCACGTTCGGCGAAGGAAACGCGGCGTGCGCCTCCTTGAACTTGGCGAGCGCCTCTTCCTCGCGGCCGCGGTCGTGGAGCGCGAGCCCCTCCTGGAAGAGCGGCTCGGCCTGCGCCTTGCGCGGATCCTCCTGCGCCGACGCCGCCCCTCCCCAGACGAGGAGCGCCGAGGCACACGCGAGCGAGAACGAGAGACGTCGGAGTGGGAGAGCGAGCATCACGTCAGAGCACCCGGGCAGAGTCGTCGCGAGGAGGGGGAACGTTCGCGGACGGAACAGGAGGAGGGGGAGAAGGAGCGGCAGGCACGGTCGACGGCGGAGCGACGCGAACCGGCGCGCTCGCGGCAGCCGCCGCGGGCTTCGACGTCGCGCTCGGCCGCGCGGCGTTCGTCACCGGCTCGCTCGAGGGCGTAGGCGGCGGCGCCGCCGCGCTCGTGACCACGGCCGGCGCGGTCGGAGCCGGCTGCACGATCGGAGCGGGCGCGCTCGACGCGACGGGTGGGGTCGCGACCATCTCGCTCCCCCTCGTCGATGGCGTCGGCGGAGGCTCCGGAACGACCCCACCCTCGCGCACGATCACGAGCGCCACCACGGCCGCCACGGCGATGATCCCGAGCGACGCCCACGCAACGATGCGCTCACGCCCCCGGGGACGCGCCACGACCGTGGGCAGGCTCCGCGACTCGTCATTGACGACGTTCGCGACTTGCACCGGCGGCATCGGCGGAGATCGCGTCTCGGCGATCTCGACGGCGGGCGCGGGCGGCATTGTCTTCACGCGCGGAGCGACGTCGCGCGGCGACGCGTAATACGCGGCGGCAGCATCACCGTCGCTCGCAGCGAGCGTGCGAGGCGCCACCTTCGGCGGCGGCCTCTGACGCCGAAGCCCTGCGAGGAGATCGGCGCCGTGCTCACCGGTGCCCTCGTCCATCGTCGACATCGTCGGCGGACCGTCCGGATCGGTCGCGTCGCGCACGGCAGTCGCCGTCGGGACCGTGTCGGGCTCCGTCTTCGCCGGATCGGGCGGATTCGGCCAGGTCTTGTCGGTGTCGTTTGCGCGCGTCATCGTCGGCACCGCCCGAAGAGCGCCGGCCAGGGTAGCCCCAAGCTCGGTCGACACAACAAAGATGCTCGGTCCACGTGCCGCATCACAGGGTCCGAATCAGGTCGGGGTTGATCGCAGCCGGAGGCGCGGGAGGCGGCGCCGATGCAGGCGGCGGAGCGGGCGCTGCGCTCGGCGCGGGAGGAGCCGGAGGCGCCGCGCTCGCGGTCGACGGAGCGAGAGGCATGTCGGCCGGCGCGGCCGCGCGCGGCTTCGCGAGCGACCGCGCAACGTCACGTGGCGGCGCCGTCGCGACCGAGGGCGCGCTCACCGGCGCGTCGGTCGTGCTCGCGACGGGTGCGCTCGGCGCAGGGCTCGAAGGACGGGCGCTTGCGGTCTCGACCGGAGCCGACGCGCGCGCCGCGCCCTCGTTGCGCGTACGATCGCGCGCGAGCGAGTCGCCGAACGCGAGGATCGCGCCCGCGATCACGAGCGCAGTGCCGAGGATCACCGTGACCGGCCAGAACGCGGGATGCCGGCCCTCGCGCGAAGCCGTCGTGCCCGTCCGAACCGACGGCGAGAACGACGAGACGCGCTCACCGCCGCTCGACTGGGTGCGCACGACGGCGGCGAGGTCGTCCGAGATCCGCGACGGGATCTGCTCGGTCGGCACGGGCAGGATGGGTGCATCCGACGACGTGCGCGTCGGAGCCCTCCGCGGATCGAAGGCAGGCGCCATCGGCACCGTGGACGTCTGCACCGGCGTCGTCGCGCCGAGCGCACCCTGGAGCGCGTGGTCACGAACGGTGTCGTTCACCGGCGGCGCCACCGGCAGGCGCTCGGAGGAGTCCGCGCCCTCCGTGATCGCGGTGAGCAGCATCTCCTCCGTCGTGTTCGCCGTCGCGAGCTCGACGTCGTGCGCGACCTGTTGGATCTGATGGATCTGCGCCGCGAACCAGAGCGCCGTCGCCGGGCGTTTCGCCGGGTCCTTCTCGAGCGCGCTCGCGACGAGGTCGTCGAGCGCCTTCGGCACCGGCGCGACCGCAGAGAGCCGCGGCGGAACGACCTCGAGGTGCTGCCTCACGTAGTCGGTGACCTTCGGGCCGGCGAACGGGCGCCGCCCGACGACGAGCTCGTAGAGGATGCAGCCGACGGCATAGATGTCCGTCTTCTCGGTCGGCGGATGTCCCTGGAGCTGCTCGGGCGCCGCGTACTGACAGGTCCCGACGAAGCGCTCGCCGGTGAGGCCACGCCGATCGTCGGCGACGTGGGCGATCCCGAAGTCGAGGACCTTCGTCACCGTCTCTGCGCCGCTCAGCGCGAGAAAGACGTTCTCGGGCTTGAGATCCCGATGCACGACGCCCTCGCGATGCGCGTGCGCGACGGCTTCGAGGACGTCCTCGACGATCGCGAGCGCGTCGTTCAGCGAGAGGAAGCGGCGCGACGCGAGGAGCTTCCGCAGATCCTTGCCCTCGAGGCGTTCCATCACGAAGTACGGGATCCCGTCGTCCGTCACGCCGAGGTCGAAGACCTTCACGATCCCGGGGTGGTCGAGTCGCGCGAGCGTCTGCGCCTCGATCTCCATCCGCGCGAGGAAGTCGCTCCTCCCACGGAGGCCCGGGTGGATCACCTTGATGCAGACGCGTCGCTTCAGCCGGACGTGCTCGCCCTCGAAGACGGCGCCCATGCCGCCCGCGCCGAGGCGCTTGAGCACGCGATACGCGGTGCCCCGGAGCGGCGCTCCGGGCGGTAGGTCGAGGAGATCGTCCTTGGACATCGCGCGCGCGTCGGCCCCCCTTCGGCCGCGAGGCGCGCAGGGTTGCCCAGTTTCTTCCACGGCGCAATCACCGCGCCCGCATGCGGGATTTCCACAATGCGTGCGCCTGGCCTGGGCCACCTCCGAAACGGCCGAGGCCATTCCGCACCGTCGAGAACCTGCGTGAATCGCATCTCGCACGCGTGGCACGCGCCCGGCCCATGGCCTCGCTCGCACTTCACGCGCCGGGCGGTACGCTGGAGGGCATGGAACGCCCGTCGCGACCCGCTCGCTACTCCGACATCGAAGCGCTTCCCGAGAACGTCGTCGGCGAGATCTTGGGTGGCGTCCTCTACACCCATCCACGACCGGCCTCCCCGCACGCGGCGGCTTCGAGTGGGCTCATCGAGGAGCTCGGTCCGCCCTTCAAGCGAGGACGCGGAGGTCCCGGCGGTTGGATGATCCTCGTCGAGCCGGAGCTCCACCTCGTCGAAGACGTGCTCGTGCCCGACCTCGCCGGGTGGCGTCGCGAGCGCATGCCCGAGATGCCTCACGCGCCCGCCTTCACCCTCGCGCCGGACTGGGCCTGTGAGGTGATCTCGCCGTCGACGGAGGTCGTCGACCGCGCGATCAAGCTGCCCATCTATGCGCGCGAGCGCGTCACGCACCTCTGGCTCGTGAACCCGCTCACGAAGACGCTCGAAGTGCTCCGCCTCGACGGCGACAGTTATCGGCTCGTCGGCGTGCACGCCGAGCAGGCGAAGCCGCGCATCGAGCCGTTCGACGCGATCGAGCTCGATCTCGCCGTGCTCTGGGCGCGCTGAACGCCCAGGCGACTGCGGGCCCGCTCAGGGCACCAGCACCGCGCGGAAGCGGACCTTGTTCTCCATCATCCGCGCGTAGGCCTCGTCGGCCTGCTCGAAGCGAAAGGTCTCGATCCGCGGACGCACGCCCGTGAGCGCGCTGAAGGCGAGCGTGTCCTCCGAGTCGATCGAGCTGCCGCTCGGCCAGCCCGCGACCGACTTCCCGCTGAGGAGCGCCATCGCCGAGACCTGGATCGGCTCGAACGGCGCCGCGACGATGAGCAGCTTCCCGCGCGCCTTGAGCCCTCCGACGGTCGACGCGATCGCCGACGCATGGGGCGCCGTCGCGAGCACGAGGTCCGCGCCGCCGAGCTTCTGGAGACCGTCCGCCGCCGGCGTCTTCCCCGTGTCGACGTAGTCGTGCGCGCCGAGCTTCCGCGCGAGCTCCTCCTTGTCCGATCCGCTCGAGAGCGCGACGACATGGAACCCCATCTGCCGCGCGTACTGGATCCCGAGGTGGCCGAGACCGCCGATGCCCTGCACCGCCACCGTGTCGCCCGGACGCGCGCCGCTGTTCCGGAGCGCGTTGAAGGTGGTGACGCCCGCGCAGAGGAGCGGGCCGGCCTCCTTCGCATCGAGCTTCTCCGGCAAGCGCGCGACCGCCTCGCTCGGCACGACCGCGTACTCCGCATAGCCGCCGTCGAACGTGATGCCGGTGACCTTCCCGTTCACGCAGAGGAGGAAGTGGCCACGCCGACACGCGTCGCACACGAAGCAGTGCCCGCCGTGCCAGCCGACGCCGACGCGGTCCCCCGCCTTCCACGCCGTCACCTCCGGCCCGACCTTGTCGATCCGTCCCGCGATCTCGTGGCCGGGGATGCGCGGCAGCGTGAGGCCGGGATAGCCGCCCGACTTCACGAACACGTCGCTATGGCACATCCCGCACGCCTCGACCTTGATCCGCACCTGGCGCGGTCCCGGCTCCGGGATCTCGCGATCGACGACCTCGAACGGCGCGTTCGGCTTCGTCACCTGCACTGCCTTCATCGTCGGCATGTCGTCCTCCACGGGATCTTGCTGCGTCGCGCGCGAGGATCGATCCCCGTCCTCGCGAACGCAACGGTCAGCGGACCGCCGCTCTGCGCCGCAGCGCGCGCCTCAGTCGCCGGGGCTGAATTGGACCGGGTAGACGACCGTGACGGTGCCGCCCTGCGGCTTGGGGTAGATCATCGCTTCGTACACATGCAACATGCACGCGATGACCTTCGGATGCACGCGACGGCGCCCCCGGCGCGCCACGATCGCGCGGAAGTGGAGGCGGCTCCTCGCCACCGGGCGGTCCCGGCACCTGCGCGTCGACGACGAGCCACCCCGGCCCGCGCGGCGTGCGGACGAGGAGGCGCCCGTAGGGATAGCCCGCGAAGGCCGCCGTCCATGGCGCGCCATGAACCACGGCGCTCGCGTGCGCACAACGGTGTCGCCAAGCAACCTGCGTTCCCCATGTTGCGGGATTTGGCAGTTCGCGCTCGTCGTCGGTGCGTGGTAGCGCGGCCTTCCTACGGAGGTTCGTTCGCCATGCGCCACTCTCAGTCGTTCGCCGTCTTCGCGCTCACGCTCGTCTCGACCGCAGCGTGTACCGCGACCGACGACGTCGGAAGCTCGGAGCAGGACTACACGGTCACGCCGACGGCCGGCTCCGCCAAGCTCGTCGTCCTCGCGCCTCCGGCCGGCGGCTCGGGCGAAGTCTTCGTCGCGCCGCGCGACGCGCAGGGGCGCGCGAACACGAACAAGGCACGACGCGTGACCTACGGCACCCCGCTCGCGGTGAGCCCGGGCAAGCAGTGCGTGTACGTCGCGCTCGACCGGCAGCCGGTCGCCGAGGACTGCACCATCGTCGTCGGCTCGAACAAGCTCGTCACCTACACGCTCGGCAGCCTCCTCCTCACGCGGAGCCGGAACGACTACCTGCTCTCGATCGACGGTGAGCCCTACCCCTCGCCGGTGCTAGCCGCGCGGAGCCGCGTCGTCCTTCCGGCGGGGACGCACGGCTACCGCGCGCTCTACCCGACGTGGAGCTTCGAGGACGAGAACGAGCGCAACTTCGGCAAGCGGGACGTGATCGAGGAGTTCGCCTTCACGATCGCGGAAGGGCAGGACCGCACCGTCGACCTCTCGACCTACAACGAGACGAAGCGAGGTCTCCGCTTCGTCCCGCATCGCGGAACGCTCCCGCAGGCGATGGACGACTCGTTCCTCTTCTCGTTCGGTGCGTACGAACCGAAGATGCCGTGGCCGACGCTGAACAGCCCCGAGCCCTTGCTCCTCCGCCTCGACACGCCGTACGCCGTGAAGTTCCGCGGCGAGACCTTCACCCCCGGCGCGCCGGGAACGACCACCGACGTCCGGCTCGGCTGGATCGAGACCGCCGACGTCGAGGTCACGATGCCCGACGGGAGCAAGCGCGAGGTGCGCGGCACCTGGTCGGTGACGAAGAAGGGCTCGGGGTTGGTCGTCGCCGAGGACGTCTCGACCGGCGTCGGCCTCGACGTGCTCCCGGGCTCGTACGAAGTGACCGTCACCTACGCGCACCCGGTCGACGGCGCGACGCAGAGCGACACCCGCGACGTCGTCGTCCCCTGAGCGCGCGCCGGAAGGCGTGTCTTCGTGCCCTCCGAGCGCGTCCGATGGTAGGACTGCTCGTCGCATGTCGAACCTCTGGGCACGCAAGCCGATCGCGCACCTCCACACGGAAGCAGCCGGCACGCAGCTGAAACGGACGCTCGGCGCCGGATCCCTCGTCGCCCTCGGGGTCGGCGCGATCATCGGCGCCGGCCTCTTCGTCCGCACCGCCGCGGCGGCGGCGACGAGCGCGGGTCCGTCCGTCACCCTCGGCTTCGTCATCGCCGCCGTCGGATGCGCGTTCGCGGGGCTCTGCTACGCGGAGCTCGCCTCGACGCTCCCGATCGCCGGCAGCGCGTACACGTACACGTACGCGACGATGGGCGAGCTCGTCGCGTGGATCATCGGCTGGGACCTCACCCTCGAGTACGCGCTCGGCGCGGCGACGGTCGCGATCGCCTGGAGCGAGTACTTGAACAAGCTCCTCGGCATCTTCGGGATGCACATCCCGTATGCGCTGTGTCACTCACCGTTCGAGGTCGACCACGTCACGGGCGCGCACGGGATCCTGAACATCCCCGCGCTCGGGATCCTCGTCGTCCTCACGCTCTTGCTCATCCGAGGCATCCACGAGTCGGCGGTCGTGAACGCCGTCATCGTGTTCGTGAAGATCACGATCGTCGTCCTCATCATCGCGCTCGGCTGGCGGTTCATCGATCCCGCCAACCACACGCCCTACATCCCGCCGCCCTCCGAGTACACCGACAAGCAGGGCGTCACCCACGCCTACGGCGGCGCGATGGGCGTCCTCGGGGCAGCCGGCATCGTCTTCTTCGCGTTCATCGGCTTCGACGCCGTCTCGACCGCCGCGCAGGAGGCGAAGAACCCGAAGCGCGACATGCCGATCGGCATCCTCGGCTCGCTCGTCGTCTGCACCGTCCTCTACGTGCTCTTCGCCCACGTCCTCACCGGCCTCGTCCCGGTCGAGTTCTTCCGCACGACCGGCAGCGAGGCCTCGGTCGCGCAGGCGATCGACCGCGCGATGCCGGGCTACACCTGGCTCTCGAACCTCGTCACGGTCGCGATCCTCGGCGGCTTCTCGTCCGTCATCCTCGTCATGCTCCTCGGGCAGTCGCGCGTGTTCTTCTCGATGAGCTACGACGGGCTCGTCCCGAAGGTCTTCTCCGAGCTCCACCCTCGATTCCAGACGCCGTACAAGTCGAACCTCCTCTTCCTCGCGTTCGTCGGCGTCTTCGCCGCGTTCGTCCCCGGCGACATCGTCGGCGACATGACGAGCATCGGGACGCTGTTCGCGTTCATCCTCGTGTCGATCGGCACGTGGATCATGCGCGTGAAGGAGCCCGAGCTCGCGCGGCCCTTCCGCGTGCCCGCCGTCCCGGTCGTCTCGACCCTCGGCGCGCTCCTCTGCGGCGCGATGATCTTCGGCCTCGGCTGGCCGAACTGGGCGCGGCTCGGCGGCTGGCTCGCGATCGGGCTCGTGATCTACGCGGCCTACGGCCGGCACCACTCGAAGCTCGCCAATGCGACTCAGTGATCAGAGACCGGGAGCTTGCCGCCGAGCCTGACGTAGAGCTCCTCGGAGTCCTTCCGCCATGGGTGGTCTTCGGGGAGGGCGTGCTCAGCGCGCCTTCTTCACGTCCTGCGGCAAGGTGAGGTCGTCGACGCGCGGCGTGTACGTCACCGTCTTCGCCATCGCCCACGTTGCGATCGGGTTGTAGAGTGGAAGGACGCCGTAGTCGTCGAGCGCGGTCCGGAGCGCCTCGGTCAAGGCCGCATCGCTCTTCGCGGTGTCGACGTCGCTCGAGCCCGCGCGGAACTTCGCGGTCACGGCGTCGTTCGCGTAGTTGCCGTAGTTCAGCGCGGAGCCCGGCACGAGATACAGCTGGAGCGCGCTCTGCGCGTGCCCGTTCGCGATCCCACCCCCGAGGAAGCCGGTGAGGTAGTTCTTCGAGTTCGCGAAGTACGCGGCCTTCGGCTCCGCCGCCGCGTTCACCGTCAGCGCGTAGTGGACGCCGTCCACCGTGAAGTCGCCGAACGCGGCCGTCCACTGCGCCGCGAGCGCGGCGAGGACCTTCGCGTCGCCGGGATAGCGATCGTTCGGGCCGTGGATCGTCATCGTGAGCTTCTTGCCGCGCAGGTACCCGAGCTCCGCGCTCGCGGCGGCGAACGCACGGCGGGCCGCCTCGAGATCGAAGGTGTCGTCGGCGCGCCCGGCGAGGTGGCCGACGCGGCCCTCCGGCAGCATCTGGCTCGTCACGAGGCCCGCGCCGTCGACGACGTCGACGAGCTTCTTCTTGTCGACCGCGAGCGCGAACGCCTTCCGGAACGACCGCGAGGTGAACGGGCTCGGATACGCGTTCCCCGCCTCGTCCTTCACCGGGACGTGGACGGCCTGCGCCTGACGGCCGTCGTCCTTCTGGTACATCCACATGTGCATCACGCGGAGGCCGCGCGCTTTCGCGACGTCGAAGCCCGCGGCCTCGACCTCCTCCATCCGCGCGGAGGGGATCCCGTTCACGAGCTGGACGTCGCCACGGAGGAGGCGATCGACGCGGGCATTGTCGTCGGGAATCGGGATCATCTCGATTCGGGCGAACTGCGGATTGTTTCCGTGGTACTTCGGATTCGCGCGCAAGACCGCCTTCGCCTTGTCGGCGCCCGCCGAGAGCGGGGCGAACGACTGGAACACGTAAGGCCCCGTTCCGTCGGCGAGCTCACCGGACGCGAACGCGGCGAGGATCTTCGCGCTCGTCTCCTTCTTGTCGCGCGCCGGGTCCTCGGTCTCGATCGCGGAGGCCTTCTTCGCCGCGTCGCACGACGTGAGGAACACGCTCGCGAGGTCCGAAGCGAGGAACGGCGACGGCGCCTTCGTCGCGACCTTCAGCTCGAGCGGATCGCTGCTCGCCGCGTTCAGCGCCTCGGTCTGCGCGAGATCGACGTTCGCGAGCTGCCCCTTGTAGCCGCCGGCGTGGAGCTCGTAGGAGAGGATCCGCCGCATGTTGCAGAGGACGTCCTCCTTCGTGAAGGGCTTGCCGGAGTGGAAGCGGACGTCCTTCTTCAGGGCGAAGGACCAGACCTTCGGATCCGGCGTCGGCGCGCCGCGCGTGACGAGCACCGGCACGAGCTCCTTGTTCGGTCCGTAGAAGTAGAGGCTCTCGAAGATCATGCTCCCGACCGCGATGTTCGGATCGAGGAAGGAGTAGTGCGGGTCGATCGCGGTCGCCTCCGAGCTCACGCCGACGCGGAGCACGCTGCTGCTCCGGACCGCGCTGCCCTGCTCGTCGGACGACGCGTCCTCCGGCGACGCGCATGCCCCGAGGGCGAGGAGGAGGGAACCGAGACCAAGGATGACGTGTTTCATGGGTCTCTCCGAAGAGCACCGGGCGTTCCGCCCACCGTGCAGAGCGGCGGCGATTTTTCCCTGGTTGCCTGGAGACCGCGGCCCGGAGACGACGGGGGGCTCGCCTCACCCGCCAGATCCCGATGCGGAGTCCGTCACGCGCCCGCGAGGCCGCCGGGCACGCGCGTTGCTCGCTCGTCGTGGCTCTTTCCTGGAGGATCCACGATGCGTGTCGCCCTTTCTCTCTCTCTGCTCGGTCTCGCGACGACGTTCACCCTGGTGCAAGGTTGCTCCGGTGAAGGGGACGCGACCCCGATCGAGAGCGACGCCGGGGGCGGCACACCCGGGCCCGCACCGACCACGACGTCGCCGCCGCCCTCGACCTCCTCGAGCTCGTCGTCGTCGTCGAGCTCCGGCGGCGTGACGGACGGCGGCCAGAACGACGCCGAAGCGGGCGGCGCGAAGTCGACGATGACCTTCTTCGCGACGAGCGCGGCCGGCGGCGACGGCGGCAACCTCGGCGGCCTCATGGGCGCAGACGCAAAGTGTCAGGCGCTCGCGCAGGCTGCCGGCGGCGGCGACCACACCTGGCGTGCCTATCTCAGCACGACAGGACAGGGTGCCGTGAACGCGCGCGACCGGATCGGGACCGGTCCGTGGAGGAACAAGGCAGGCACCGTCATCGCGACCAGCGTGGCCGACCTGCACGCGCAGAACTTCAACGTCGTGCAGGCGAACATCCTCGACGAGAAAGGCGCCGCCGTCCCCGTGAACCGCCACGACGTCCTCACCGGCTCGAACCAGGCCGGCATGGCGGTGAACAACGCGAACTGCGCGAACTGGACGAGCAACGCCGGGAACAACAACGCTGCCGTGGGCCACACCGACAGCGATCAGACCGGCAACAACCAGAACGATCGCTGGAATGCGGCGCACAACGTCGCGTGCACTGCTCAAGCGATGCTGGCTGCGAACGGCGAAGGCCGCCTCTATTGCTTCGCGATCGACTAGAGAGCGGGTCATGCCTCGCGAACGCACCCGCTGCGCCTGGGCCGGCACCGACCCGCTCTACGTCCGCTACCACGACGAGGAGTGGGGTGTGCCCGTCCACGACGACCGGCACCTCTTCGAGATGTTGATCCTCGAAGGCGCACAGGCGGGCCTCTCCTGGATCACGATCCTCCGCAAGCGCGACTCCTACCGGAAGGCGTTCAAGGGCTTCGATCCGGCCAAGGTTGCGCGCTTCACGGCGAAGGACGAAACGCGCCTCCTCGCCGACGAAGGCATCGTCCGCAACAAGGCGAAGATCGCGTCCGCGATCGGCAACGCGAAGGCGTTCCTCGCCGTCCAGCGCGAGCACGGCTCGTTCGACGCCTACCTCTGGGGGTTCGTCGACGGGAAGCCGATCACGAACGCGCCGAAGAGCCTCGGCGAGGTCCCGGCGAAGACACCGCTCGCGGAGACCATCTCGAAGGATCTCCTCCGCCGCGGCTTCAAGTTCGTCGGGCCGACGATCGTCTACGCGTTCCTCCAGGCCGTCGGCGTCGTCGACGACCACACGCGGGACTGCTTCAAGTCACGGAAGCGCTGATCACTCGTCGCTCGGCTTCGCGGCCGGCATCCGCGTCGAATGCGCGCCGAGGTCGTCGAGCAGATCGGGATCGGGCTCCGCGAACTCCACCGCGATGCAGTACGGGAACGCCAGCGCGAGCTCGCCCTCCGTCAGCTCCTGACGGACGACGCTCGCCTTCACCGTTCGCTCGTCGCGGAGGTCCGCGCTCAGACGGAAGCGCACCACGACCTCCGCGCCGGGCTCGACCGGCGCCGACGCCGAGATGAGCGCGCCGCCCGCGCCCGCCTGACGGCAGACGCCGACGACCTCCGCCTCGTTCGCGCTGAGCGTCACGGGGAAGAGGAGGTCGTATCGTTTGTAGGTGCGCTTCTCGTCGCTCACGTACAAGGAGCATATGCGCCGAACCGCCTTCGTGCTCGCGATTCTCCTCCTCGGATGCCCGCCGGCCGATCGCGACAAGGGCGGGAAGAGCTCGCCGGCCGCATGTGCAAAGGTCGGCGACACCTGCGAATTCTCTCCCGGCAAGCTCGGCACCTGCGTCGCGAAGGACGGCTGCACGAGCGAAGGCGCGAGCTGCCTCGTCTGCCAGTCGCAGCACTAGCCCGAGCGCTACCCGCCGAACGCGATCCCGAACGCGCCGACGAACCCCTTCACCACCGCGAAGAGCGCCACGCTGAGCGCGAGGAGCGCCACCGGCTGGAGCCCGAGGTGGAGGCGATTCGCGCGACGGATCACCCAGAGCGCGACGACGCTCGCGACGAACCCGCACGCGAAGAGCGCCGTGTCGCGCACGAGCGGGCTGCGACGGAACACGATCGGCAAGAGCCACGCGACGGCGGCGGCGGCGAGCGCTTCGTTCGCGTACGTGCTCGGCGCCGGCGGCCGCGTCGGCTGCAGCGACGGAGGCACGGGCGGAGGCTGGAAGCCCGGTGACGGCGAGCTCATCGCCGATCACGTTACCTGCAGACTCGCGTCTTCGCAGGGATCTGCGGACACGAAACGTCAGGGAAGATCGAAGGCGTCGTCCGTACCACCGGGCACCAGCTGACCCGGAGGTCTTGTCGTGAACCACGTTCGTCCCGCGCTCGCCGCTCTCTTCGTCTCTCTCTCTACCGTCACTGCTTGCGCCGCACCGCAGGAGGACGCCGTCGCGGAAGGCAGCTCCGACCTGATCAGCGACGTCGCGGCGATGACCCGCCGCGCCGACGGCAACTTCGACGTCACCTGCCGCGGCAAGAACGGCGGCGCGAGCTGGACCGAGGTCGTCACCGAGCAGCAGGTGATGACGAACCAGGTCTGCAACACCCCGCCCGCGCCGCCCCCGCCGCCCTCGCAGCCCGGTGACCTCGTCATGCAATCGCGCAAGGTCGAGATCCCCGCCTACTACGCCTGGCAGTTCGGCGTGAAGGACAAGGAGTGGTGGACGCTCTGGTCCGGTCAGATGTCGTTCTCGGCAGCGCACGACGGCTGCATCGTCATCACGGACGGGACGAACACGCGTTACACCGTGCGCGCCGCCGGGCAGCGCTACGAGCAGCTCCAGAGCCCGATCGTGTTCAAGAACGAGTGCGGGACGCACCAGTCGCTCACGCTCACCGGCCTCGTCATCCGCGCGACGCCGCGCTCGCCGACCGAGCGCGCGCCCTTCTACGCGACGTTCGGCCAGGACGAGACCGAGAAGAGCCTCGGTTGGGTCGGCGGTGACCTCCCCGGCTTCCACGCGACCGTCACCGCGAAGGCGCGCTTTCTGAACAACTTCACGAACGGCAACAGCTGCAGCCGCGTCACGATCCGCTCGAGCGACGGCCGCACCTTCGAGCTTTCGCCGAGCGCGCCGAGCTCGCGCGTCGACGTCCTCCTCCCCTACGAGATCGTCGCGTCGCGCACGTGCATGTCCTCGCCGGCGCCGTCGCGCGAAGCGTCGTTCGACATCGCGGTGAACTTCGACGACGTCGCGCTCTCGAACTGAGCGGCTCACGGCTGCGCGACGCGATAAGCTCGGAGAATGCGGCTCGGGGGAGCGTTCGTCGTCGTCGCCGTGTGCGGGATCGCCTCGCACGCGGCCGCGTCGGACGTCACGTGCATCTGCGTGCTCCGCCCGGAGATGATGTCGCCGTCGTCCGAGCACCCTGCGCTCGTCGACGCGCATGTCCGCGTCCGGATGGGTGCGAAGCACGAGGGCGGCTCGCTCGTCCTCCGCGCCTATCGCGGCGCGGACGTCGCCGTCACGACGACGCTCACGACGAACACGGCCGACGACCCGGTTCGCCTCTTCGACCTCCGGCCCCTCGCGCCGCTCGCCCCCTCCACCCGGTACGAAGTCGGGATACGCGACCCGAAGCGGCATCCTTCGCTCAGCGTGTTCGCCACCTTCGTGACCGCGAGCACGCCGGAGACCGACAAGGCCGCGCCGAAGCTCGATCAGCCCGGCAAGCTCCTCGCCTTCCCGCTTCCCGCGACGCCGGTCGACTCCTGTGCCGAGCGACCGAAGCGGCTCGTCCTCGAAGGGCTCGCTGCGTCCGATCCCGGTCGCCCCGAAGCGACCCTCCTCGTCGCCTTCTGGCGCGGCGACGCCAGCGGTCGGATCGACGAGACGAAGCCGCCCGTCGCCTACGGCGCGACGGCGCCGTCGATCACGATCACCGATCGCGACCAGTGCGGACAGGCACCCTTCGCCCTCCCGCCCCGCGGCCCTCTCAGCGTCGGCTGGGCCGTCGTCGACGAGAGCGGGCGGAGATCGCCGCTCCAGCGCGCGACGGTGATCCTCCCGTGAAGCGCGCGCTCGCCCTCGTCGTGCTCGCCGCGTGCACGACGCCGCGCACGCCGGACACCGTCGTCGTGACACCCGCGCGGACGCGCGCGTCGCTGCCGTCGCCCGAATCGACGTCCGGCCCGCCTCCGAGCTTCCAGCTCGTGCCCGGAGGAAGCGGCGCGTGCTTCCTCCACCACGAGACCGTCCGCTGCGCCGACCGCGACCTGCACGACTGGACCGACCTCACCGCCTTCGCGCGCGTGCCCGACCTCGAAGCGCCCGTCCGCATCTCCGGCCGGAGCTCCACGTTCGGCTGCGCGCTCACGCGCGCCGGCACCGTCCACTGCTGGGGCGGCAATTTCGCCGGCGAGCTCGGCGCCGGGCTGCGCGACGACGTGCGGGAGAGCCCGGTCCAGGTCCTCGGCATCACCGGTGCCGTCGCGCTGTCGTCGAACGACCACCACGCCTGCGTCGTCCTCGCCGACGGCGGCGTCGCGTGCTGGGGACAGAACGATCACGGCCAGACCGGCGATGACGTCGTCTACGACGGCCGCGTCCGCGAGCTCGTGAAGCCCATCCGCGTGAAGGGCGTCGAAGGCGCGGTCCAAATCGCGACGACGGTGACGGCATCCTGCGCGCTCACGCGCGCGAAGAAGACGTTCTGCTGGGGCGAGCCACTCCACGAGCCACGCGGGACGCGTGGGAACGAGGTCGCCGCGCACGTGCCCGGCGCCGACGACCTCGACGCGCTCGCAGGCGGCGACGCCGCGATGTGCGGGATCCGCGCCGGCGAGGTCGTCTGCTGGGGACGGCCGCCTTCGAGCGATCCCGAAGCCGACCGGAACGCGGACAAGGAGCGCGGGCCGCGGGTCGTGAAGCTGCCCGGCCGCGCGAAGAAGGTGAGCATCGGAGGGGGCTTCGCGTGCGCGCTCCTCGGCGACGGCCGCGTCGCGTGCTGGGGGAGCGAGTTCGCCGGCCAGCTCGGCTCGCAGGTCGATCCCGATCACTTCACCTACGACATGCGGGTCGTGCCCGGGGTCTCCTCTGCGATGGACGTCTTCGTCGGCGCACAGTGGGCGTGCGCGCTCACGCGCAGCGAAGGCCTGTTCTGCTGGGGCGACTGGCAGCCGTCCGACTGGGGCGACGCCGTCGCGATGGCGAAGCCGCGCCGGGTGCGGATCGAGTGAGGGGAGCCCTCCGGAGCGGCACCCGGGGGCGGTGCTCTCCCAGGGAATGGAACGAGGTGCACCAAAAATCGGTGCAGCTCGTTCCATTCCGCACGGAGAGGCTCCACCCAGGCGGCGATCCGAGGCAGGGTGGCGCGCCCCACGACGACGCATCGAACCGACGGCCACCGGCGTGTCAGCCCGTGTCAGCGGCGCGAAGGAGACAGCGCGCCCATGTTGCTGGCGCCATGCGTCACCACTTCTCCTTCGCCTTCCTCGCTCTCGCCGCCCTCACGGCCTGCTCCGCCGAGCCGTCGTCGCCCGACACGTCCACCGCGCCGACGACGCCCTCGGACGGCGGCGCCGACGCCACCCCCGCGCCGAGCTGCACGAAGCCTGCGACCGGCATGTTCATGGCCGACCTCGTGCTCTCCACCACGTGTCCGTGGTGGAAGGACCCGAAGCCGAAGGACGCGGAGATCATCCGCCTCCTCGAAGACTCCGTGCAGTTTCCCTATGTCGACGACTTCTGCGGGGTCGTCACCTGGGCGACCTGCAGCGTCGAGACCGTGAACTGCGGCCCGATGAAGATCAACGGCGGCGGAGGGTGGATCGGACGCGGCACGATGAAGATGACCTACACCGACGACACCCACGTCGAAGGGACCGTCACGTTCGACGTCGGCCACCCGTGCAAGACGGTGTTCGACGTGAAGGCCGAGAAGCTCGACCTGCACTGACGACGTCCATGGCGTCGGCTTCGTCTCCCTCGTAGGCTCGTGATCGTGAACAGAGGGGCGATGCTCTTGGGGGGCGTGTTGCTCGTGGCGTGCAGCACGAAGGCGCGGCTCGAGACGGAGGCGAAGCAGACCGGCGCGGGCGTCGACGTGAAGGTGAACGTCGTCCCGGCCGCGAGCGGGACGATGACCTTCAAAGGCCTCCCCGCGTTCGAGAAGCTCGGACCGCAGCCGGTCGTGATGGGCGAGCCGCTCGTCGTCACGGTCAAGGTCCCCGGCATCCCCGCCGGGAAGAACACCGTCGCGATGCACTTCGAAGGAAAGGGAAAGGGCCTCGCGCGCAAGGTGAGCGCCGACGGGACGTTCACGTTCGATCGCACGCCGACGACACCCGAGCTCCACCTCTCGGGCGACGACACGAAGACTGCACCGCAGAAGCTCCCCTGCAGCGGCCGGCTCTGCTGGGGGACGGGCTTCCCCTTCGGCGCGGACCGGAAGCTCTACGTCGAGATGAAGAACTGCGATGGATGCGTCGTCGAGGCCGGGGCGCAGAAGATCGTCGTCAAGGGCGACTCGTTCCCCGTCGCGCTCGACGCGATCAGCGTCATCGCGAACGCGCCGCTCGCCGGCCTCACCGGGATCTCCGACGTGAAGGCGCCGTTCAAGGTGACCCAGGGGATCGACACCGGCGAGATCGCGCTCGAGGGCACGGCGACGACGTTGCTCACACCGATCCTGCGTCGGGTCGCGGAGGCGGGGCTCCCTCTCCCCGGCGAGGCCGCGACGCCGGCGACGACGCCGAAGAGCGCGGTCCTCGTCCGGAAGGACGCCGGGCTCTTCTTCCGGGTCGTCGGCACGCCGGCGAAGGTGCGCGACATCGATCTCGTCGGCGTCGCGACGGTGATCCAGAAGGCGCTTCCGAGCTGCGGCGTCTACGAAGGGACGACGTCGAAGACGAAGGTCACCGTCGCGCACAACGGCGAGTCGTACGATCTCACCGTCTACGACCGCCGGACGGGGAAGACGGTCGCCCGACGGCTCTTCCCCTACGAAGACAAGGGCTGCGCGGACACCCTCGTCGCGAAGACCGTCACCTCCGTACCGAACGACGAGAAGGTGGTCGCTTGGACGAAGAGCCTTCTTCGGTAGCGCACGCGGGGACGGCTCTCCTCTTCTTCCTCGCGGTCCTCGCGATGCCCCGCCCCGCGCACGCGACGGCGGGGTTCGCCGAGTCGCGCGTCGAATACGAGCTGACGGAGACGACCTTGCTCCTCCGAGCCCACGGCGACGAGTGCACCGGCTTTCCGGGGAAGAACTGCCTCTGCATCGAACGACGTCCCGAGCTCCCGCGCCGCTGGTTCGGATGCTGGGCGCAGGTGTCGAGCCCGGCCGGCGGATGGGTGCTCGCCCGCGACGTGAACGACGAGCTCGTCCTGCTCGACACGGAGGCGGCCGACGACGACGACGCGCAGCAGCGCCTCCCCGATGTCGAGCAGCGCTTCCGCGAGAAGAGCGGGAGTGCGCCACGATTCTTCGACGCGAACCAGGAGATCACCGGTCTCCCGCTCACCGAACGCTCGAAGCGCGCGACCGCGAAGATCACGACCGCCTTCTACCTCTTCGCGGGCTGCGTACCGTGGTGCGCCGGCATCGTGCTGGTCGCGCGGCGCATCTTCCCGAAGCGCTCCGGTCTGCACGTCCTCGCCTTTCTCTTCGCCGCGACGACGTTCATCGCCTCGGCGTGGGTGCTTCGGACCTTCCTCCTCCGCTAGAGCACCTCGACGACGAGCGGCGCGTCCTCGGTGCCTGCGAGCACGCGCCCCGACGCGGTGCCGGGCTTGAACGCGATCAGCTTCCCGCCGAGCATCGTGCCGGTGACGGCGACGCGATCGCCGTCGCGGACGAGCAGTTCCTCGAGGGCGACGACGTCGCCGACCGAGACGCCGCGCGGCTCGAAGAACGACGCGAGCGCGCCCGCACGTTCGGCGACCGCATCCTCGTCGCCGGGCGCGACGTGCTCTTCGGAGAGCACGACCTCGCGCCGCGTCCCCTTCCCGACGAGCGCGGCATGCTCGAGCGAGATCGACACGCGCTCTCCCGTCGGCAGCTCGACGTCGAAGTCGCCACCGTCCGCGTCGTCGATCTCGAAGTCGCCGATCCTGCCGTGGAGCCCGAAGAGGAGACACGATTCCTCGGTCATCGGCGACGCGATCTCGACCGACCCGAGGCGCGCGATGCCCTCGAGCCTCACCCGATCTCCGTCCACTCCGCCCTCGCGCGCGAGCACCCGCACCGGCCGCGCGACCTTCGCCGCTCCTTCGAGACGCTTCGCGAGGATCGTCGTCGCGATCGTGAACACGAAGAGGAGGAGACCGAGGAGACCGATCCCGAGGATCTCGAGGCCGCTCTCCGAGAGCCCCTCGTGCGTGAACCGGAGCGTCTCGGTGTCGATCCACGTCTTCAGCAGCATCGTCGGCGCGAACAAGAGGGCGTAGAGCGCCGGCACCATGATCAGGATCGCGACGAACGACACGATCCCCGGCCGCCGCGGCGCCCACTCCGCGAGCGGCGCCCACCGCGCCATCGCCGGGGCGGTCCTCGCCGCCTTCGCCGCCTTCCGGAACCGAGCGAGCCCGCGTCGATCGCCGAGATGCACGGCCTCGGTGCCGCACGACGGGCACGTCGTCCTCCGGGGAAACCGCAGGCCGCACGCCCCGCAGCCGTAGGTGGCGCTGAAGACCATCACGATTCCGGCAGCCTAGCAGGGCGCCGCCTGGTGGCCGGATTTCGGCTGCATCGGGAAGAACCGACCCCCGTCACACGTACCTTCGCAGCGGCCCGCCACCTTCGTCGCGGGCTCTCTTATCCCTCCCAACCGCGCACTCTGCGCCCTTCTGGCATCACTCTCATGAAGCTCGGTCTCGTCTTCGGTTCCGTCGTCTCCCTCGTCGCCCTCTCGCTCGCCACCGGCTGCGCGTCTCGTCCCGCCGCCCCCGCGCAGACCGCCGTCACCTCGGCGGAGTTCGTCCCCGACGCGTCGTGGATGCCGGGGGACCAGTCCGGCGGCATCGCCGTCGACGAGAGCAAGCTCGCCGATCCGAACGCGCCCGTGGAGCGCCGCGCACCGCGCGCGCGTCGCGAGCCCGCGCCGAACGGCCACGAGGCGAAGCCCGGCTCGGTCCACGCCGCCGTCGAGTGAAGCGCTAGAACGTGCCGACCGCGCCGAGGTGGAAGCTCACCGCCGTGAGCTGCCCGTCCGCGTTGCGGTCGCTGAACTCCCAGAGCTCGCTCGACACCTTCACGCGGAGGCTCCGCTCGATCGAGAACGCCGCGCCGAGCGTGAGCCGTCCGACGAGGCTCCGACTCGACAGCTCGCCTTCGGCCGGGATCGGCGTGCCGGCAGGCAGCGCGAGCACGTTGCCGACGCGCATCATCCCGTCGGCGCGCACGATGAGGTCGACCGTGCTCGAGAGCGCCTGCTCGACCTCCGCGTAGGCGCCGTGCTTCATCGTGAAGTCGCCGTTCGGCACGACCGCGTAGCGGAATCGGAGCGGATCGGAGACGTCGACGTCCTGCCGCCGCGCGAGGTACTCGAGCCGTACGTACGTGCGATGGATCCGCAGCGAGGCATCGGCGCCCGCGATCGTGTACGCGTGGTCGTTGTCGGGATCGAACGTGCCGTGCATCACGCTCGACCCGATCGTCACGTCCGTCTGCGTCCCGAGGTCGGCGGTGAACGCGACGCGTCCTCCCACCGCCGGCCGTGCATTGTTGTCGACGTAGTAGAGGCTTCCGTCACGCGAGGCGCGCCAGTCGAGATCGCCCGCGAGGCGATCGCCCTTGAAGCCCGAGACCGCATGCGCGGCGTAGTCGAGCCACGCGCCCTCGCCGAGAGCGAGCTTGCCGCTCACCTCGACACCGTTGTCCGGGAACGGGCTCGGCAGGACGCCCATGTTCCAGCTGCGGAGGCGCAGCATCCGGCCCATGTCGTAGGGCAGCGGCTTGTCGCTGAGCCGGTGGTTCGCCGGATCGTGACGCAGGTTGAAGGCTCCGAAGCTCGGACTGAAGCGCCCGAAGCGCACCGCGAGCTCGTCCGCCACGCGGTAGTCGAAGTAGGCCATGTCCGTCTCGAAGCCGTGGCATCCGAAGCAGACCTTCACGTTCGCGGAGAAGTGATCCGAGAAGTCGACCGCGACCTTGAGCGCGGCCTCGATCGTGACGCCGTCGAACCCCTCACGCCGCGCGTTCGCCCCCGGCGCCGTCGGGACGAAGTGGTAGTCGACCTGCGCCGAGCCCGCGAAGTTCCGGTCGAGCGCGAAGGCGGGGTCGGCCCCGACGACCGCCCATACCACCGCGACGAGGATCGCGAGCCGGAGGAGCCATCTCATGGTGCCCCTCCATCCTTCTCCGTGCCCGTGCCCGACGGTACCTCCGCGCCCGCGTCGATCTCCTTCCCCTTCTTCCTCCGCTGCTCCGCCGCGTAGTACCGGAGAAACTCCAGGATCTGCGCCTCGTCGGCGAGCGAGATCCCGCTCCCGGGCGTGAGCCGCATCCTCCGCACGTACGCGCGCCAGTGCTCGTCGTCGTCGATCCCGCTGTCGAGCGGCCGCGCGAGCGAATGGCACTTCGAGCAACGACGCGCGAAGAGATCCCAGTTCGGACGGAGCTCCGCCGGAAGCCCGGGCGGAGCCGCGCCCTCGCGACGTGCCCCCGAGCACGCCGCCGCGACGATCACGACGAGAACCGCTCCGAGGAGAGCTCGCACGCTCACGTAGCGAACCACCACGCCTTCGACCTGCCAAGATCCCGTCGCAGCCGCGCGCCGGTCGTGTCACGCTTTCGCGTGATGCGCCGGGTCTTCGTCCTCCTCGCGTGCGCGGCCTGCTCGTCGATCGAGCCCGAGGTCGGGCCGCTCCGCGCCGCCGCGGCGGACGCGGGCGTGCCGGCCGATGCGAGCAGCGCCGAGGGCGGTGCCGCCGCCGACGCCGCGCCCGCTCCGCAGACCTTCGAGGTCCTCGTCGCGCCCGAGGGCGAGCACGTCTTCCGCCCGGCCGCGCTCACGATCCGCGTCGGAGACAGCGTGCGCTGGACGTGGCAGCAGTCGGGCCACACCGTCACGAGCGAGGACGGCACGTTCTGTTCACCTTTCGACCAGAGCTGCGCGAGCGCGCCGACGTCCGACTCCGGCGCGACGTACACGCACACGTTCACGGCCGCCGGCAGCTTCCCGTACGTCTGTCGCCCGCATCGCGAGACGATGAAGGGCGTGATCCGCGTCGAGTGACTCATCGCGCGACGAACGTGAGCGGGACGTCGGCGCTCGCGCGTCCGGTGTCGACGTTCGCGACCTTCCGTCCGGTGACCGCCGCCGCGATGCAGCGGCCGGGCGCCGTCACGGGACCGACGACGCGCGCTGCGACGACGAGCCCGTCTTCGTCGGTCTCGAGGTGGAGGGTGCCCGTGCCGTCGACGCCGCCGGTCATCGCCGGGAGCGCCTCGCGGTAGCAGGCGGTGATCTTCCCGGCCTGCGCCGACACCATCCGGTTCACGTTCGCCGCCGTCGTCCCGAAGGTGTTCGTCGCGACGCCGATCATCACCCGCGCCGTCGCGGCCGTGTAGCTCGGCGCGGGAGGCGTGGGAGGCGCTGCATTCGATGCAGGATGCACGGACGTGTCGACAGGGGGCGGCGGCGCCGGGAGCGGCTCCGGCGCAGGAGGCGGCGCCGCGGGCGCCTCGACGGCATGCGTCCTCGATGCGTGCCCCTTCTTCCCGTGCGCGGGCTTCGCCTCCGGCGCGCGCACGACCGAAGCGACGACGACGGGTGCCTCCGTCGCGATCACCTCGGGGGGCGGCGGCGGCTTCTCCTCGGCGGCGGTCGGCGTCGCCGCGGCCGCGACCGGCTCGGGCACCTCGCGCCCACGGCGGATCCCCCACGCGCCGAGCGCGAGGACGATCGCCGCCGCGACGAGCGCGGCGCGCTTCGCGACCCGACGCGGCTCGACCGGCAGCGGCGGCTGCTTCGGAACGTCGTCGAACGTCGTCCGCGTCCCTTCGCCCGACCGCCCGAGGTCCTGCTCCGGGAGCGTCTCGCGCGACGTGTCCGCCCGCGCGACGACCGGCAGCTGCCGCTGCGAAGGCACGAGCGCCGTCCCCGCCGTCGTCGCGAGGACGAGCCGCGTCCGCTCCGCCGCGCCTGCGCAGCTCGGCCCGGCGAACGGCTCGAGCGCTTCGGCGAGCGCCGCGACGTCGGGGAAACGATGGCGCGGATCCTTCTCCAGGCATCGCATGACGACGTCGGAGAGCTCCTTCGGCATCGTCGGGACGAGCTCGTCGGGCGGGATCGGCGTCTCCTTCAGGATGTTGGCGATGATGTCGAACGTCGAGTCGGCGTCGAACGGCATCGCGCGCGTGAGCAGCTCGTAGAGGCACACGCCGAGCGACCACACGTCGGACGCCGCCGTGATCTCGCTCGTCGCGCGCGCCTGCTCCGGGCTCATGTAGAGCGCGGAGCCGACCGCGACGAGCGGCGCCGTGATCTCCGAGAGCGACTTGCGATCGACCTGCTTCGCGACGCCGAAGTCGAGCACCTTCACGAGCGGCGACCCGTCCGGCCTCCGCGTCACGAACATGTTCGCGGGCTTCATGTCGCGGTGCACGATCTTGTGGGCGTGCGCTTCGGCGAGCCCCTCGCACGCCTGGAGCACGTACGAGACCGCTTCTTCCTGCGCCAGCGCACGGAACGACGCGAGCGTCTGGAGGTCCTCGCCGACGAGGTGCTCCATCACGAGGAAAGGCTGCCCGTCCTCGAGCTTGCCGACGTCGTGGACGCGCACGATGTGCTCGCTCCGCAGCTTCGAGATCGCGCGCGCCTCGCGCGCGAAGCGCTCGAGCGCCTCGCCGTCCGCGCCCTCCGGCCGGAGCACCTTCACCGCGACGTCGCGCTCGAGCGCGACGTCCCATGCCGCCGCGACGATGCCCATCCCGCCGCGACCGAGCACGCGCTCGATGCGGTACTTGCCGGCGAGCACTGCCCCGGGCTTCAGCGCCGCCTCCGACTTCATGGCAAACGACGAGCGCAAGCGAGGGTAAGGGTATCACGCGCGCCGCGCGAGCCACGCGCGGTACGAGACCGCGGCCGCAGCGAGAACCGGAGGAAGATCGCGCGCGCGCCGAACGTATTCACGGGGGGGCCGATGAAGGACTCCCCCGTCTGCGCCGCTCAGCCGAGCGCTTCGACGATCGCGCGGGTCGTGCCTTCGAGGTCCTCGTCGAGGAGCGCGTGGCCGGCGCCCTTCACGACCTGCAACGTCCCGTGCGGGACGAGGCGCACGATCTCCTCGCTCCGGCTCGGCGGCGTCGCGCCGTCGAGCTCGCCGACCCGTACGACGACCGGCGCTCGGATCGCGCCGAGGCGCGGGCGGAGGTCCGGCGCGTCGGCGGCCGCATCGCACTCGGCCGCGACCGCCTCCGGTGAGAAGCCGGCGAGCGCGAGCCGGGTGCGCTCGACGACCTCGGGGTGCGCGGCCGCGAACGACGGGGAGTAGAACGACAGCGCGCCCGGCCCGGTCACGTCGATGCCGGCGCGGATCGCCTGCGCGAAGCCGCGCAAGCGCTCGCGCCCCGCGGGCTCGTGGGAAGCGAATCCGCCGAGGGTGACGACACGCGTGACGTCGAGGTCGCCTGCCGACGCGAGCGCGAGCGCGAGCCAGCCGCCGAACGAGTAGCCGACGAGCGCGCAGCGCGTGACGCCGAGCTCACGCAAATCGGCCGTGATCGCGTCTGCGAGCTCGTCGAGCGTGAACGGCCCCGTCCACGTCGAAGCGCCGTGCCCCGGCACCCACGGACAGAGAACGCGCCGCGACGCGACGAGCACGTCGGCGATCGGATCGAACGCCGGCGGATCCGGCACGCTCCCGTGCAGGAAGACGACCGCCTCTCCTCTTCCACGATCCGTGACGTGAAGCCTCATTCTCTGGCGCCCCCTTCGAAGACGAAGGGGGCCAGAGTACCGCGAACCCGGACTCGGCGTCAGCGGACGACGTTTGCCGCGACGCGGTCCGCCTGGAAGTTCATCGTCACCGTGTCGTTCGCCATCCCGGCGACGCACGAGGTACGGAACGTGACGGTCGCCCGGGTCGTGCCGAACGGAACGCGGAAGACGAAGCTCCCCCCGCGGTCGGAGACCGACTGCGAGACGAGCACGATCTCGCCGGAGCGAACGTCGGAGATGACGACCTGCTCCTGGTTGAAGTCGATGTCGAGCCGGACGTAGCGGTCGGCGCCGCCCGCATCGCCGGCGTCGGACGCGCCGCCGTCGAGCGCTGCCGCGTCGAGCACGCCCGCATCGAGCACGTCCGGGCCCGCGACGTACGCCGCCGAGACCTTCGCCCTCACGTCGGAGAAGCAGCTCGGCGGAGGCAGTGGATCGACGACGCCGTAGGGATCGCCGTCGGTGCGGTAACCGCCGTCGGGCAGCATCGGGCCGCCGCTGCTCGTGCCGTCGTCGTCCGACTTCCCTCCGCAGCTCGCGGCGATGCCCGTCGCCGAGAGCGCGGCGAGCACCTTGAGCCGCGCGAGCGTCCGGCTCCGGACCGAGCTCGCCTCGCCGCTCCGCTTCACCGGCGCGGGCAGGACCTCGGGCATCATCTCGAGCTTCCGTTTCGTGCTCATGCGACCTCTCGTGCCTTCTGGAGGGGCGTTGCGACCCGATCACCAATCCACGTGAGCGGCTTGCCCCGCTTCACCACGCCGAGCAGATCGCGCGCGAGATCGCGCGCGCGCCCTCGGACCGACTCCTCGTCTGCGCGGAGCTTCGCGGCCTCCTCCGCCACGAGCGCGACGTCGGCGCTCGTCGGCTCGCCGCGCGCGACGAACGCGACGATGCGCGCGAGCGAGTCGGCGGCGGAGAGGGACATGATCCGCGAGAGCGCCTTGCCCTCCTCGAGCCACTCCGCGCGGAACAGCTCGGGGTGGAAGCGGCGGAACACTTCCACGTCGAAGCGCGTGCCCATGATCCGGTTCGCGAGGGCGTCGACGCCGAAGTTCCGCTCCTCGAAGCAGCGCATCGAGAGCTGGAAGACGCGCTCCGCCGCCGGATCCGTGAGCGTGTAGTCCCAGCTCAGGTAGTCGCCGCGACACTTCCCCTCCGCCTGCATCCGCGCGAGGAGCGGCGTGCCCGCGTAGAGCTCGACCCGGCCGAAGTTCGACGGGAACTCGGACGCGAAGCGCATGAACGCGATGTTCGTCTCGAGGCTCTCGATCGTCGTGTCGGGATCGAAGAGGAGCATGTTGAAGCAAGCGTAGAGATCGAGCTCGCGAGCGACCTCGATCGCGCGATGGTTCTGCTTCGACTGGCTCCAGCGCTGGAGCGTCGAGAGGCCCTGGTCGGCGTCCGTCTCGATCCCGATGTAGCAGCGGATGCAGTGGAGACGGTTCTTCAGCACCTCGAACACGGGGCGCGTCACGTCGGTCGGACGCGCTTTCACGACCGTCGCGAAGGGACCGATCCCCTTCCGCTCGAGCGCATCGGCGAGCGCGTTGAACCGATCGATGTTCTTCCGGTGCCCGGGGACGAAGAAGTTGTCGTCGTGGAAGACGAAGATGTCGACGCCGCGCTCCTTCTGCATCGCGACCATCTCGTCGGCGACGTCTTCGACGTTGCGGAGGCGATAGCGCTTTCCCGGCAGGCTCTGCTCGTGCCACGCAGCGATGCAGCAGAACGAGCAGTTCGCGTAGCACCCGCGGCTCGAGACGAGCGGCGCGATCCCGTGGCCGAAGCACGCGGCGGGCTCGCCGCGCCGATCGGGACGGGGGAGCGTCGCGAGGTCGGGCAGCGCGGGATGGCCGGTGAAGAGGACGGCGTCGTCGCTCCGGAGCCAGAGCCCGGGGATCGATCCGAGCGCAGCCCCTTCCGCGACGCGATCGACGAGCGACGCGAACGTGTGCTCCGCCTCCTGCACGCAGACGGAGTCGAGCTCGGGGAAGTCGGTCATGATCTCCTTCGCCGCGAACGTCCCGAAGTGGCCTCCGGCCGTGACGTGCCCGCGGTAGCCGCGCTCGCGGAGCGCGACGACGAAGGCGAGGAAGTCGTTCGCCCGCCACTGGAAGGCGAGCGACACGCCGACGACGCTCGCGTTCGACGCGAGCACGCGCTCGAGCGCCGGCCCGAAGTCGTGCGCGCCGTTGAACGGGACGATGTCGGCGGTGTGCCCGCGGGCGGCGAGCGACGACGCGATGTAGCGGAGACTGAGGTTCTCTTCGATCTCCGGCCCGACGAGCGCGACGTGTGCCATGCGCCGAGCGTACGCAACCGATGTGCCGTGGGCGTCGATCACGGAGGGCGCGGAATCGTCGCGACGATCTCGAGTCCGCAGCGACGCGAGGTGTGCCAGCCCGCGATCGGCGCGCCGGACGTCTCGATCGCGTCCCTGTACGGTCATGGGTGGCGATGTCCTACATGTGTGCTAGTCCGAAACGGGATGAAGCTCTCGCTCGGACCGCGCCCCGCCCCCGTCCCTGCCCCGGCGACGAACGCTGCGATTCTGGCGCGTTAGCCGCATGAGCGTGCGTCCGTGATCCGCGCGTTCATCGCCCTCGAGGTCGAGCCCGCGCTGATCGAAGCCGCCGGGCGTCTGGCCGAGAAGGCGCGCGCTGGTCCGTGTAGCCGGCTCCGCGCGAGCTGGGTCCAGCCTTCGCGGATGCACGTGACGATGCGGTTCCTCGGCGAGACCGACGAAGCGCTCGTGCCCGCCCTCGGCGAGAAGGTCCGAGCCCTCTCCGCGCGTCATCCGCGCTTCACGCTCCGCGCGACGACGCTCGGCGCGTTCCCGAATCCCCGCCGCGCGCACGTCCTCGTCGTACCGCTCGAAGACGACGGACAATCGGCCGCGATCGCGAAGGAGCTCGACGACGAGCTCGCGTCGCTCGGCCTCGAACGCGAGACGCGCCCCTACGTCCCTCATCTCACGCTCGCTCGCATCCGCGAAGGAAGAGACCTCCGCGACGTCGTCGAGGCCGCCCATGTCCGCGCGGAAGGCGCCGCGACCGGCCTCACGCTCTATCGGAGCGAGCTCTCCTCGAGCGGCCCGACGTACACAGCCCTCGCCGAAGCCGCCCTCGCGGTGGATCGCGATGGACGCTGAATCGAAGCCCACCGATCCAGGTTTTCACGCCCAACTACGCGGAATCACGTAGAGACGTCGCCGAGCGTGTCTGGCGCACAACATGCGAGGGGATGGGACCATGTCGCCCCGCCTCTTCGTCACCGCCCTCGGTCTCGTCGGCAGCTTCGCCCTCCTCGCTGCGTGCAGCGACGAGCCCTATGCGAGCGGCAACGCGCTCGGCGGCGAGAACGACGTGAACGGGACGAAGCAGGCCGCCGGCCTGTGCACGGAGATGACGAAGCTCCCCGAGCGCTGCAGCGAGAGCGCTTCTTCGGCGGGCGCGTGTGTCACGAAGCTCGCCTCGACGTGTGATGGCTTCGTCGGCCTCCTGAACCCGAAGCTCGTCGACGCGGCCTCGTCGTGCGTCGCCGAAGCGTCGTGCGATGCCGCCCCGCTCTCGTGCCTCACGAAGATGGCGGGCGCGCTCGAGCCGACGGACGCGCAGACGAAGCTCGCGAAGGCATTCTGCAGCTCGTGCAGCCCGGTCTCGGGCGCGGCGTGCGAGTCGACGTTCCTCTCGCCGGCGAGCCCGCTCGGCAAGGTGCTGATGCCGCTCGGTGACTCGGTCGCAGGCGCGATCGAGAGCGAGTGCACGACCGGTCTCACCTGCGCGGCGACGTTCGCGACGTGCGCGCAGGGCGTCGTCTCGAAGAAGCTCGCCGAGAGCCTCGACAAGGACGCCGTCGAGTGTCTTCTCGGCGCGCTCGTCGGTGCCGCGGACGCGGCCGGCGGCTCGTCGTCGTCCGGCGGCGCCGAAGGCTTGTCGTCGAGCGGTGGCTCGTCGAGCGGCGGCTCGTCGTCCGGTGGCTCGTCGTCCGGTGGCTCGTCGTCCGGTGGCTCGTCGTCCGGCGGCACGCCGGGCCCCGTGACGCCGCCCTCGCCGTCCGGCGAGCCGACGTGGGACCTCTACATCACGTACCTCGAAGCACCGTCGACGACGGCGAGCGGCTCGGCGTGGGACGCGTTCGGCGGTCTGCCCGACCTCGTCGTCACCGCTCAGGCGGAGGCCGGCGAAGGACGGTGGACGAACAAGCTGACGGCGCCGGTCGACTCGCGCGCGGCGACTTTCTCGACGCCGCTCCTCACGAACGTGCCGGAGTCGGTGTTCAAGTCGCCGTCCGCGACGAGCAAGCTGCGCATCACCGTCGGAGACGCCGACGTCGCGTTCGACGACCCGGTCGGCGACTGCGCGCTCGGCACCTTCAGCACCCCCGCCGGAAGCTTCTCGCCGTCGAGCTGGCCGCTCGGGACCGGCGAGGTGACGTGCGCGGGGACCACCGCCGGCGGCCCTGGCTACAAGCTGAAGTACCGGCTCGTCCTCCACTGACGCGCTTGCCTGTCCCGATCGGAGGCCCCATGTCCTCCGATCCGGATGAATCTGAAACGCAAGCTCGAGGTGCTCGCGGACGCCGCGAAGCACGACGCCTCGTGCGCGAGCGGTGGCTCGCGGAGGAAGACGCCCGACGGCGGCCTCGGTGACGCGGGCCGCACGGGGATCTGCCACAGCTACACGCCGGACGGCCGGTGCGTGTCGCTCCTCAAGATCCTCCTCACGAACCGCTGCATCTACGACTGCCGGTACTGCGAGAGCCGCCTCTCGAGCAACGCCCCGCGCGCCGCGTTCACGCCGGAAGAGGTCGCGCAGCTCACGATCGACTTCTACAAGCGGAACTACATCGAAGGGCTCTTCCTGAGCTCGGGGATCGTGAAGAGCCCCGACTACACGATGGAGCAGCTCGTGCGTGTCGCGGAGCTCCTCCGGAACGAGCACGCATTCGGCGGCTACATCCACTTGAAGACGCCGCCCGGCGTGAGTGAGGAGCTGCTCGCGAAGGCAGGCAGGCTCGCCGACCGCCTCAGCGTCAACACCGAGCTCCCGACCGAAGCCGACCTCGCGTCGCTCGCGCCGGAGAAGACGTTCTCCGCGATCGAAGGCGTGATGCAGGGCGTGAAGGACGAGATCGACGACGCGCGCGACGTCGGTCGCCTGTCCGTCCCCGCCGGACAGACGACGCAGCTCATCGTCGGCGCGAGCGACACGAAGGACCGCACGATCCTCGCGACGACGTCGCGCCTCTACGACGCCTACGGGCTCCGGCGCGTCTACTTCTCCGCATTCAGCCCGATCGTGCACGGGGATCGGCTCCTGCCGTCGAAGCCGCCGCCGCTCGTCCGCGAGCACCGGCTCTACGAAGCGGACTGGCTCGTCCGCCACTACGGGTTCGAGGCCGAGGAGCTCTTCGCGGAGGGCGAGCAGGATCTGTCGCTCGAGATCGACCCGAAGCTCGCCTGGGCGATCCGGCATCGCGAGCGCTTCCCCGTCGACGTGAACCTCGCGTCGCGCGAGGAGCTCCTCCGCGTCCCGGGGCTCGGCGTCCGCAACGTGAAGAAGATCCTCGGCGCGCGTCGCCAGCGCGCGCTCCGCCTCGCGGACCTCGCGCGCATGCGGGTCCCGCTCCGGCGTGCCGCGCCGTTCCTCGTCACCGCCGACGGCGCCGCCGCGCCGGCGCGGATGCTCGACGCCGCCGACCTCGCTGCCCGCGTGAAGCCGGCGGAGCAGCTCGGGCTCTTCGATGCGATCGTCGCCGCGCGCACGGGGCAGCTCTGATGCGCGTCGTCACGATCGAGCCGACGTTCGCGAGCTTCCGCGACGCGGCGCGCGCACTGCTCGACGAAGGCGTCCGTCCCGAGCTCGTGACGTGGGACGACGGCGAACGGCAGCAGCCTTCGCTCTTCGACGCGTCTGTACCGAGCGCGCCGGGACGCCGGACGACTGCACGCGTCCCGGCCGCGTTCCTCGCGCGCGCGGAGATCGCCGCGCTGCATTCCGATCCGTCGCGCTGGGACGTCCTCTACCGGCTCGCGTTCCGCCTCACCCACGGCGAGCCGGGTCTCCTCGACGACGCGGCCGATCCCGACGTCGTCCGCCTCGCGGAGCTCGCCTCCGCCGTTCGTCGCGACGAGCACCGGATGCACGCGTTCGTGCGCTTCCGTCGGGTGGAGGACGAGGACGGCGAGGCCTTCGTCGCTTGGTACGAGCCGGAGCACGACGTCCTCGCCCTCGGCGGAGAGCACTTCGCGCGGCGCTATCCCAACATGCGCTGGGCGATCCTCTCCTCGCGGCGGTCGATCGCGTGGGACGGACGCGCGCTCGAGGTCGGACCGGGCGCGCCGCGCGTTCGAGCGCCGGAGGGCGACGGGCTCGAAGAGCTCTTCCGCTCGTACTACGCGTCCATCTTCTCGCCCGCGCGCACGAACCTTGCGCTCTTCGAGAAGCACGTGCCGTCGCGCTTCCGGGCGGAGATGCCCGAGACGGCCGTCGTCGCGGAGCTGGTCCGCGACGCTCCCGAGAGAACGAGAGCCATGGCCGCGAAGAAGACCTCTCCCTCCCTCGCCTTCGTCCCACCTCACGCTGATCGGGACGAGCTCGCGCGTGCCGCGCAGGCATGCCGCGCGTGTGACCTCTACGCTCGCGCCACACAGGCGGTGTTCGGAGAAGGCTCGACGTCGGCGTCGCTCGTGCTCGTCGGCGAGCAGCCGGGTGACCAGGAGGACATCCAAGGTCATCCGTTCGTCGGACCGGCGGGACGTGTCCTCGACGAAGCGCTCGAGCGCGCCGGGATCCCGCGTCGCGAAGTCTACGTCACCAACGCGGTGAAGCACTTCAAGTTCGAGCAGCGCGGCAAGCGGCGCCTCCACTCGAAGCCGAACCCGGTCGAGGTCCACGCGTGCCGCGGATGGCTCGAGACGGAGCTCGCGCTGATCCAGCCGGAGGTCGTCGTCTGCCTCGGCGCGACCGCCGCGCAGGCGCTCCTCGGTCGGACGTTCAAGGTCACGCAGCAGCGGGGCCAGATCGTCGACGCTTCCCCGTTCGCGGCCCAGGCGGTCGCGACCTGGCACCCTTCGGCGATCCTCCGCGCCGACAAGACCGACGGCTCGATGGAGCGCATGCGCGAGGAGCTCGTGAGCGACCTCACGCTCGCCGCGCGCACCGCTGGGATCGGCGCGCACGCGCGGAAGCGCCGCGCGGTGCGCGTCCTCTAGCTCACTTCGTCGGATCGACGACGCGCCCGAGGAACACGATCCGATCGTGGCGGACGTCGCGAATCGCGAAGAGGAACGGCCGATCGATCTTCATCTCGATCGGCTCGTCGTTCCGCGGCGCGGCGCCGGCGACGGCGCCGAGCACGGTCGCGGCGGCGGCTTCGGTGCCTTTCTCGTCGACGGCCACGAACGTCTTGTGGAGCGCGGCGCCGACGAAGAGATCGCGGGTGCCGTCGATCCCCGAGAGATCCGACTTGCCGTACTCGAAGACGCGGGGCGCACCGAGCGCCTTCAAGCTGTCGACGAGCGACATCGCGCTCTCGACCCGGAACTTCGGGAGCGTGATGCGGAGCTTCGGCACGTGCGAGGCGGCGTGGGCGTAGACGGAGAGCTTCTGCTCGTCGAGCGACTGCTCGAGCGCGGAGAGGCCGTCCTTCGCCTTCGGGAGCACGATCGTCATCGCGAACTCCTGCCCGTTGCCGTAGAGGAGATCGGCGACGAACGCGTCGGAGACCTCGCCGTACTTCCCTGGTCCGAGCTTCTGCATCATCTTCGCCGTGACCGGTCCCGAAGGCGTCGTGAACGGGCCCGGCTGCGCATCGTCGAACGGGTTCGACCATGCGGCCCGGAAGTAGATCGCGTTCGCGAGGGCGAGCTTCGTCGCGGGCGGGAGGACGCCCGGCGCGACGATGTCCTTGATCTTGCCGTTCGTGCGCTCGGCGACGAAGGCATTGATCGTCTTCCGCGCGCCTTCCGCGTCCTTGGCGAAGTCGACCGACTCGACCGGCGCGGCGTAGCGATCGCGCGTGAGCGCCACGTAGTCGGGAAGGAGCTTCGCGTCCTTCGCGGCGAACAGACGGTTCGCGGTCGAGATCGTGACGACTTGCCCCTTCCGCCATTCCTCCTTCGGCTCGATCGCGAGCTTCGCCCAGTCGCGGGCGAGCGTCGCGGAGACGTCGTGCGTGCGGGGCGTGAAGCCGAAGAGCGTCCCGAGCTCGGTCGCGGTCTCCCCCTTCGCGCCGGCCGACAGCATCGCGAACGCGAAGCGGATGCTCGCCGGGGACACGAACAGGTTTCCGGGAGTGGACTTCGCGAGCGAGGCGTGGAGCTTCGCGGCGAACGCGCGCTCTCCACGGGCGTCCACGGCGAGGTCGGCGGCGGAGGGTTCGGAGCTGGGCGGAGCAGGGGTGGGGGACGACATTTCCTTCGAGGAGACCGAGGTCGGCTCGGGTTGAACGCCCGAGGCCGAAGGAGTCGTCCGGCAACCGACGACGAGGCCAGCGAGGACGAGGGGGACGAGAGCGAAGGGCCGACGGAGCGCGCGCGTCATGTGCTCCATCCTACGCGTGAGGGTCTGTTAGGATCTCCTTCGTGGGGCAACGCGTCGGATCGAGGGGGCTCGCGGCGATCCTGGCGGCGTCGCTCGCGACCGGCTGCTCGCTCCTCCTCGGCGAGAACCTGGCCGGGGGCGGAGAGGAGTCCGCACCCGACGCGGCGATCGAGACGTCGTCCGGCGAGGACGCAGCGCCGAGCGATGCGGGCACCGTGCCCGACGCGAGCATCGAGTCGGGGATTTTCGTGCGCGGCTTCTCGAAGACGCCGCGGGTCACGACGCGATCGCTCACGCTCGTCCGCCCCGCCGCGACGCAGGTCGGCGACGTCATCCTCATCGCCGTCCGCTGGCTCGGCACGATGTTCTTCGGGACGTTCAAGCCGCTGCTCGAGACGCGCGGCTGCCTCCCGGCTCCCGACGGGGGCAGCCCGAGCCTGGCCGGCTACCTCTACTTCGGTTACCGGATCGCGGCCGCGGACGATCCCACGTCGTGGTCGATCGGCAGCAGCAACGACTCGCCCGCCGAAGCGATCGTCGTCGCGCTCGGCGGCACGCCGGGCGTTCCGCTCGACGACAGCCGAGGGCAGGTCAATCCGGCCGGCACCGCGGACGCGCCGTCCGTCATGGTCCAGAGCATCGCGAGCAGGCTGCTCGTCGGCTTCTCGTCCCCGGGCCCCGTCGCGTGGCCGACGCCGGAAGGGCTCGAGCCGGTCACCAGCACCGAGTCGCTCGCGATCTTCACGAAGGTCCAGCCGAAGGGCGCGACGCCGACGTTCTCGATGCCGAGCGGCCTGACCACGACGTGCAGCATCGCCGCGACGCTCGCGCTGCCGCCGAAGTAGTCAGCTCCGCGCGAGGCCGAACGGGTCGAGCGGACCGCGTGGGACGATGCCCGACGGGTTGAGCGCCTTGATCGAGTAGTAGCCGCGCTTGATGTGATCGACGTCGACCGTGCTCCCGAGCTCCGGGATCGCGAGAAGCCGACGCATGTACGTGCTCACGTTCGGGTAGTCGACGATCCGGCGCAGGTTGCACTTGAAGAGGCCGTGGTAGGCGACGTCGAAGCGCACGAGCGTCACGAATGCACGCACGTCGGCTTCGGTGAGGACCGCCCCGACGAGGAACTTCCGCCCGGCGAGCCGCCTCTCGAGCGCATCGAGGAAGCCGAAGACGTCGGCGACGGCCGCGTCGTGGGCGACCTGCGTCGTCGCGAAGCCGGCGCGGTACACGCCGTTGTTGAAGCGCGCGTACATGTCCGCTTCGAGCTCGTCGATCTGCGCGCGGAGCGGCTCGGGATAGAGGTCCACCTTCGCGTCGGCGAGGTCACCGAAGCCGTGGTCGAGCATCCGGACGATGTCCGCCGACTCGTTGTTCACGATCGTGCGCTCCTTCGTGTCCCAGAGGACCGGCACGGTCGCGCGACCGGTGTATCTCGGGTCGGCGGCGGTGTAGAGCTCGTGGAGGAACGACGCGCCGTTGACCGGATCCGGCTCCGCGAAACGCCAGCCCTCGGCCGACAGCTCGGGCTCCACGATGACGACGCGGACGGCGTCCTCGAGCTTCTTCAGCTTCCGCGCGGCGAGCGTGCGCGAGGCCCACGGACAGATGAGCGCCGCGTAGAGCACGTAACGGCCGAGCTCGGCGGCGAAGCCTCCGCGCCCCGTCGGACCGGGCTTCCCGTCGGGCGTGACCCAGCTCCGGAAGCTCGAGGTCTGACGGACGAAGCCGCCCTGCGCGTCCTTCCCCTGGACGGGGTGCCACTCTCGGGTCCACTTGCCTTCGACGAGCATGAGGAGAACGTAGGGGTGCACGGCGCGTGCCGGTAGTCGGCGCCATCGCGACACTTTGTTTCGTGACGCGCAACGATCCGGTGGTAGGGCCATCGGCGATGGTGACGATCGCGCTCCACGGCGCCGGCGGCTCGCGCGACCACTGGGACGACGTCGCGCGGCTCACGTCTCTCGAGGCGCTCGACCTGCCGGGACGCGGAGCCGGCGCTCCGGTCGCGCACGTCGACGCGATGCTCGACGCGGTCCTCGCGATGCTCGACGCGCGCGGGATCGACCGCGCCGTCTGGGTCGGGCACAGCATGGGCGGGATCGTCAGCCAGCGCGCGGCGGTGCGTGCTCCGGAGCGCGTCGGCGGGCTCGTCCTCCTCTCGACGACGCCGCTCTTCCGCGTGCCGGAGGCGACCTTCGACGCGATCGCCGCCGACTTCGACGCGTTCGCGCGCGGCTTCGCGCGCTCGGTCTTCCCGAAGGAGGCGCCGGAGGAGTTGAAGGCGCGCGCGACCGAGGTGCTCCGAAGGGTCGGGCCCGAGACGCTCGCGGCCGACCTCCGGACCGCGATGTCCTACGACGGTCGCGAAGCGCTCGCGTCGATGGCGGTACCGACGATCGTGGTCGTCGGCGATCGGGATCGGCTCACGCCGCCGAGCGGGGCGGAAGCGATCGCGCGCGGGGTCGAGGGAGCGGAGCTTCGCACGCTCGCCGGCGCCGGCCACATGCTCACGTACGAGCGGCCGGACGCGATCGCCGACGCGATCGCGTCTCTCCACGCGCGTCTATCGTGAGCGGGACGAGCGCGGCCCGGTCGGGCGTTCTCCGATAGGATCGTCCCCGCCATGACCTCTCGTCGCGCTCTCCTCGGGCTCTTCGCGGCCGCGTGCGTGCCCACCTCCGCCGATCCGCCCTCGGCGTCCCCGAACCCGTCGCGCATGGACAGCGGCGCCGTCGCCGCGATCGCGGATGCGGCGCCGGTCGTCGAAGCCCGGGCCGATGCCGGCGCGGTCGAGATCATCAAGGAGGGCTCCGCGCGCTGGCGGTCCGTCCCGACCGAGCAGAACGGCTTCTACGCCGTGCTCGACGGGATCTGCTCCGAGCTCGGCGCGACGCGCGTCGGGAAGGACTTCGTCCTCCACTACGGCGGCGCCTCGCCGATGTACGCGACGAACCGGCAGGGCCCGGCCTCGCTCGCAGGCCTCCGCGGCGACCGGCTCGAGTCGATCGGTCATCCCGAGATCGCGCAGCCGACCGGCGTGGCCGGCGACTCGCTCGACGAGTTCTGGATCGCCGACAGCACCGGCACGCGCACCTCCGAAGGCGCCGTCCTCCATCGCTATTCGAAGGGGACCTGGAAGAAGTACCCGAAGGACCAGACGAACCTCCATCGCTGGCTCGAAGGCAGCATCCTCGGCACGCTCAGCATGTTCGCGCACAACGGCGAGCTGTGGGTCGAGGGCACGACGACGAAGCCGCCGCCCGCGCTCGAGGCGGGCCTCGTCGGCTTCAAGCGCATCGCGGCGTTCCCGACCGGCGACGTGATGCTGATCGCGCGCCCCGACCAGAACGGATCGACCGGACCCCTGCTCGCGCGGCACTGGGCGCCGGGCAAGAGCGTGACGACCCATCGCCTCGACAAGCTGCTCCCCGGCGAGGACTGGCCCGACGTCCTCGAGACCGCGCCGGACGAGGTGTACCTCGCGGCAGGACCGAACATCGTCCGCTGGGACGGAAGCGCGTTCCGCCTCGTCGGCAAGACGAAGGACGCGAAGCCGGTCTCCGCGATGTATCGCGCGGGCAAGGACGATCTCTGGGTCGAGACGCGCGTCGACGGCGAGAAGAGCGAGAGCCCGGCGTTCGGGCTCCAGCGCGTCAGCTCCGCCGGCGCGACGACGATCGCGACGCCGGAGACGCTCCTCTCGATCGCGGGCGTCGAGCTCGGCGCGCCGTGGGCCGTCGGTGTGTCCGGCAAGGTCTACAAGCGCGACGGCGAGACCTGGAAGCCGATGCCGCTCCCGAAGGCGCCGTTCTCCGGCTCCGGCGTGACGCCGAAGGCGAAGCAGGTCGTCGCCGCCGGTCCCGACGACGTGCTCGTCATCGCGAAGTACTGGGAGAAGGGCCCGGCGTGGAAGGAGCAGGAGCTCCACACGATGATGCTCCGGACGAAGCCGATGAAGGAGACGCTTCGCTGCAACGAGCCCGACCCGGAGAACAACAACGTCAACATCGGACAGGGCTTCCAGTCGTGGCCGCCGCTCGCGACGGCAGCGTGCACGACCCCGTTCGTCGTCCTCGCGCGGCGGAGCAACGCGGTGAAGAAGGCCGACGACTGGCCGCGCCTCCAGGCCGCCTTCAAGGGCCGCGCCGAGCTCGGCGACGTGTCGCTCGTCGAGTTCACCTCCGGCGATCGCACGTTCGTCGGCGCGAAGGCGACGTCGCTCGAGACGGCGAAGAAGCTGGCGGAGCTCGCGGCGAAGGCCGACCGCCTCCGGCCCGAGGTCGTGTGCGGAGATCCGGAGCCGCTCCGGACGATCCCGGTCGCGAAGTGACTCGCGCCGCGTTCGCGCTCCTCGTGCTCGCGCTCGGCTGCGGGAAGCGGGAGGAGAAGGTCGCCACGCCCAGCCCGCCGGCGACGAACGCGTGCGGGACGTGTCACGCCGCGATCGCGGCGGAGTGGAGCGGCTCGTTCCACCACACCTCGGCGACGGACCGGACCTACCAGGCGAGCCTCGCGCACGAGGAGCCGAAGGACCGCGCATTCTGCACGGGATGCCACGCGCCGCGCGGCGAAGCCGCCGGGATCGACTGCGTCACGTGCCACGGCGCTTCGTTCGAGGCGCCGCACGCGCGCGTCGCGCAGCCGAGCGCCGCCTGCGCCAGCTGCC